>NZ_CP010827.1:1415259-2122889 GCF_000833575.1 Corynebacterium singulare
TTCGCAATGGCAACCGCGCTGTGGTGGAAAACTTCGCGCACTTTCTCAATGCCACAGCGCGCATGGTGCGCAGCGAAGCGGAGGATTGGGGGATTGACACCGACCGCGCACAGCTAGCGTTGCCATTGCTCGCCGGACTGGAGAAGCAACTTCGCAACGCCAGCGCCTGATTCGCCCTGAAGGAAGAGAGAATCCTGCGTCCTTAATTGCGGAAGCCGTGAACCGGCGCGGGGATGAAACCACCGCGGTTGATGAAGGTGGCGTTGCCTACCTCGTTAACCGGAATGACTGGGGCGTAGCCCAACAGGCCCCCGAAGTTGACCTCGTCGCCAGCCTTGGTGCCCGGGGCCGGGATGACGCGCACTGCGGTGGTCTTATGATTCATCACACCAATGGCGGCTTCATCAGCGATCATGCCAGCGATGGTTTCCGCGGAGGTGTCACCCGGGATAGCGATCATGTCTAAGCCCACCGAGCAAATCGAGGTCATGGCCTCGAGCTTGTCAATGGAGATGGCGCCGGAGCGCACCGCGTCGATCATGCCCTTGTCCTCGGAGACCGGAATGAAGGAACCGGACAAACCACCCACGCGGGAGCAGGCCATCATGCCGCCCTTCTTGACGGCGTCGTTAAGCAGCGCGAGGGCTGCGGTGGTGCCGTGGGTGCCTACCTGATCGAGGCCCATGTGTTCCAAGATGTGGGCCACGGAATCGCCCAACTCCGCAGTCGGAGCAAGGGAGAGGTCGATGATGCCGAATGGAACGCCGAGGCGCTCTGACGCAAGCGAACCGACAAGCTGGCCGGCACGCGTGACCTTGAAGGCAGCCTTCTTGACCTCTTCAGCAACTTCATTGAGGGTGGCGCCCTTCAGAGAACCCAGCGCGCGGTCCACAACACCCGGGCCAGACACACCCACGGAGACAACGCAATCCGGCTCCTCGATGCCATGGAAGGCACCTGCCATAAAGGGGTTATCGCCCACGGAGTTGGCGAAGATCACGAGCTTGGCGCAGCCGATAGCGCTACGGTCCTTGGTGAGCTCGGCGGCCTCCTTAATAATGCGACCCATCTGTGCCGCAGCATTCATGTTGATGCCGGCACGCGAGGACGCGATATTCACAGAGGAGCACACCAAGTTAGTCTCTGCGAGTGCCTCCGGGATGGAGCGGATGAGAGCTTTTTCTGCGGTTGTCGCGCCCTTTTCAACGAGGGCAGAGTAGCCACCAACGAAGTCGACTCCGGTCTCAGCAGCAGCGCGGTCGAGAGCGCGTGCGACGTCGACAGGGTTGCCGTCCACGCCTGCGACAATGAGCGATACTGGGGTGATAGAAATACGCTTGTTGACGATGGGGATGCCGAGTTCGGCCTCGATGCCTTCACAGACCTCGACCAGTTGAGAAGCTCGGGTGGTAACGCGGTCGTACACGGCCTCAGCGGTAGCCTCCATGGTGGGGCGCGTGCAGCCGAGGAGCGACATGCCCATAGTGACTGTACGGATGTCGAGGCGGTACTTCTCGATCATCTCGATAGTGTCGAGAATGCTGACGGTATTGAAACGATTAAGCATGACTCGTTATCGTCCCTAGATCTCGTTCATGGCAGTGAACAGCGCTTCGGACTGCACACGAATGGACTGGTTAATGGATTCTCCCACCGTGTTCATCCGCTCCTGAATCTCCTGGATAGACACAATGTTCTCAGCAAACTCGACGCGCAAGATCATTGTGAAGTACCCAGACATGAGAGTCTGCGAGACGTCAATGATGTTGACGTTGAGTTCAGCAAGAGCAGTGGTCACGGAGGCGATGATGCCGGTGCTGTCGGCACCGGTGACAGTCATGATGGCGATCATGACTCGATTGTATCCTGTGGGCTTTTCGCGCTGCCCAGGGGTCATGCAGAATCGAGTGCAGGGGCGTACGGTGGCGCTCATGACTGGTACGACAACTACTGCACGCAAGAAGGTTCTCTACATTGGCGGCCACGGCAAGGTGGGATTGCTGGCGGCGCCGAAGCTTGTCGACGCCAACGTGGACGTCCACTCCCTTATCCGTAACCCCAATCAGGTCGCTGATATCGAGGCGCTGGGAGCGACCCCGGTGGTGCGCGACCTCACGGAGATCTCCGAGGAGCAGTGGGCCGAATTGCTTGCGGACTACGATGTCGTGGTCTGGGGAGCAGGAAACGGCGGCCGCGCTGGCGCTGAGGTTACCTGGGCAGTGGACCGCGATGCTGCGCTCGCATCGATTGCGGGTCTGGAGAAGCTTGCTGCCGCCGGCAAGAACACTCCTGCCTACATCATGATTTCCTACATGGGGGCTACGACGAATACCACCGATCCTGCTGACGAAAAGTGGTATGCCTACGTGGAGTCCAAGAAGGCAGTGGACAATAAGCTAAATTCCACTAACCTGAACTACCTCATCCTTGGCCCAGCTGCTCTCACTGAGGAGCCAGCGCAGGGCATTACCGTCTTCACAGAGGATTCGCAGCGCACTGCTGATATGAAGACATCGCGCGATTTGGTAGCCGACGTTGTCACCGAAGTGGCCACGCGCGAGACACTGCCGTCCTCTCCGCTGGAGTTCATCGACGGCGACGGGAGCGTTAAGGATATTTAGCGCACCCAATTCTTCGCTGCGAAGGAGAGAACTGCTTCTACCTGCTGCTTAGTGAGCCCGAGCCCAAACTGGGGCTCCGGGTTAGGAAGGTCCACACGGTAGCCAACGACATCCCAGCCATTATTGTGAGTGAAGTCGACGGTGGCCGTCTGTGGGCTGTCGGCCATAGCGAATTTTTTCGCCTTCAGCCACGCTGGGTCCCTATTAGTGAACTGGCTTGAAGGCACCCTGTTCATGCTCCCATCTGGCTGCAACATCAGAAGCGGTGCGGTGTAGTAGTACGTCATTGTGTCGCCGTCGTCCTTCTGCCGCACCAGGGCTAGCTCGCCTATGAGGACTGGCCGGTATTCAATCCATCCGTTCTTCCATGTGTTATCCATGCCTTTCACCATGCGGTTCAACGATTTCTTGCCGCGGACAGAAGCGACGACGAGGAATACCGTCAGTGCGACAAAAATGAGAAGGCTGATGAGAATGACGGGTCCTGCTGCCTTCGTCTCCGAGTACACCGCAAAGGCGGCTGCAGCTATCGCGAGGCCTATGGCAAGGACGGTAATGACGAGTATTCCGGTGATGAGTCCAGTGGAATTCTTTTCCAGGAGGGCGCGTCCCGGGCTGGGGCCGGCGCCATCGATGATTTCGCGGATACCACTGCGATCTATATGTGGATTTGGCTGAGATACATCGGCTGTAGATTGTTGAGCTGCAAGAGTTCTCGGCTCATGCGGCGAAAGCTTCAATTTGGTGCGCGGCAGAGTGATGGGGGATTGTGTCATAGTTCGCACACTAACTGAGAAGCCAGCACCTATAGTGCTGGATGGGGAGCTTCGCCTTGGAGGCATAGCCCGCATTACTAAGCACGCAGTGCAGCAGTGATCCCAGCCCGCACTTGACCTTCCGTGAGCCTGTGCAAGAAGCCGGCTTCACTAAGCGGCTTGGTGGCTATGTGACCTGCTAGGTACCAACCGTTCACTCGCTCAAACTTCGCGTCTTCTGCATCGTCGACCACAGCGATGCCCATGCGAGCACATTCCTCAGGAGTACGGTTGTCAAGAAAGGCTTCAGTAGTGATGTCGAAGCTCGAACCATCCCTGGAAAACAGTCTCGCTTTGGCCCGGTAGCAATACTCCGTCGGATCATATTCATGTTCGACGGTGCCAGTGTTCCAGATTTCACCTACAAGCGCTGGGTAATACTCGAGCCATCCGTTCTGTGCGGCGAGTTGAACGCGCTGCGCACCCCAAGTGTTGCGTCGGATTGATTTCCCAAGGTCGTGTACTCCCACAATGAACGCTGCGGACAAGAGCAGTTTGATGGCCCAGGAAATCGCTGGGTGGATGATGACCTCATCGTCCATGACTAGGGCAGTGGCGGAAGCTGCGAGGATTAGCACAAGGATGGCACGCCCCACCAATGATTTTTTATTGAGCGCTGATTTTCCGGGGAAAGGTCCGGCGGCGTAGACAGCTCGTGCGACATCGGGCGTTGCGGGTGCCGGGTTAGGAGAGGACACGGACCGCCTGGTCTTCGGGATAATTCGGTCAGAATAGAAATGACTCTGAAATTCGAATGGTGCGAGTGAATTCTGGAACATCCGACCTACTTCACCCATGAATTTTCGGCGAAGGTCAAGACAGCCTCCATTTGCTCTTTGCTGAGCCCGTGTTGAAGCGCGGAAGTGGGGTTGGGATCGTCAGCACGGTAGGCAACGACATGCCAACCGTTGTTATGGTTGAAGTCCACCGTGGCAACCAGCGGGCCATCCGCCACGGTGAAACCGCGCATCTTTAGCCAATTGGGATTGGCGCTGACAAATTCGGCGCACCATGCTTTCGGCATTGAGCCATCTGGTTGAAGAATTAGTAGTGGAGCTTTGTAGTAATGATCTGTTGAGTCGTCATTCCTCCTGCGCCGATGCAACACCAATTCCCCGATGAGTGCCGGCCGGTATTCGATCCATCCGTTTTTCCAGGCAATGGACGTGCGCTTGGAACTACGTTTCTCACTTCGTACAACGAGAATGGCAAGACCGACAAACACGACAGCGAGCGCCCCGCAAATTAGGAATCCATGCACTATACCGGAGCTATCTCCCTCGTCGCTTCCAGCAGAAATGAAGATTACAAACCCGAATATAAGTGCGAGGAAAGCCGCAGTTACGCCGAAGAAACCAATGAATAATCCTGCGAGCACATCGCTTGCCTTTGCGCGGCTCGGTGGCAAGCCAGTGGAGTCAATGACCTCTCTGATACCGCTGCGGTCGATTTCCCGATTTGGCTGGGAATCATGCGTTTGAGATTCCTCTGGTGCAAGGTAAGCTCGCGCCTTATCTGAGATCTTGAGCTTTGTGCGCGGCAGTCGGATAGGAGAATGAGTCATACCTCACAGACTAGCGGTAGTAAAACCCTGTGGGCTATGTACAACAGGCCCCTGGGGGAGCAGTACCCGTAAATCGTGCGTGGGTGGACGGCACTGATTTTCCCAAGGTCTGCACGCAACGCGGCTATGTAACCCAGCGCTGTTCGGCGAACTGAAGAATGGCTTCGATTTGCTTGCGGGATAATCCGCACGGGAGTTCTGCCTCAGGGTTCTGACTATCAGTACGATATGCGGCGACAGTCCACCCGCTATTGCGGGTGGAATCTACAGTGGCTATACGGGACTCCTTCGCCACGGCAACGCCCAGTGATTTCAACCGGTTTGGATAGTCGGCCCGGAACTCTCCGGATGTCGCGTTCTGCAGGGAGCCATCTGGCTGAAGAATTAAAAGCGGTGCGGAGTAATAAAAATGCGTCCTTTCATTCTTCTCCGAACCTTCGGTTCTGCTGCGCAGGTAAACAAGCTCACCAATAAGCGCAGGTCGGTATTCGACCCAACCGTTTCGCCACGCAGTACGAAGACGGCGTGCACGGGCAATATCCTTGCCAACGTTCCACAACCCCACCCCGAGAATAATGAGACTGAATATACAAGCGAAAACCGGGATCCAAGAAAATGGATCAGAGCCTGGATGAGGGCTGTTAGACGGCCCGAAACCATTCTCGGAGAAAGAAAACGCCGTACGACATATGAACAGCGCGACCAAAACCATAGGGAGCCAGACGGCTATGGCACTGAGTTTCAGCCGACCCGGCTGAGGACCAGCATCCTCGATGACCTCGCGTATTCCCGACGTATCGACGTGAGAGTTTGGCTGTGCATCGTGTGCGCGAGCTTGTACAGGGACAAGGTTTGCCGTGTCACCTTCGTAGATCTCAAGCTTCGTACGTGGAAGGCGTAGGGGAGTGTGCTCCATGCCTCACAGTGTAATGAGGACACACTGCCCATAACGAGGAAACAGTGTGCAACTACTGCGTGCGCGTTCCGCGGATTGTCTGCTCAACCAACAAAAGAACCTGCTCCAAGTGAGACGTGTCACCCAGTGCGAGGCGGTTAATGAATCCATCCATAAAGGTCTCCAGATAGGTCACCAAGGTGTCGATGGAGACATCGTCGCGTAGCCGGCCCTTCTCAGCATTGGATTCCAAGCGGGCGCGCACGGCTTTGCCAAGGACTTCCTGTTCCTCGCGCCAGCGAGTGGCAAAGGAAGGATCGGTGCGCAGCATTGAGGCCACTTCTAGGCGGGTGGCGAGCCACTCGTGGCGCTCAGGGTGGCGGAGCATTTCGCTCATCACCTCGACCAAACCGTTGTTTGCCACGACCTCCGCCTCCCGGGCGGCATCCTCCCGAGCCAGCGCGAGGAAGAGCGATTCCTTATCACCGAAGTGGTGGAAGATGGCGCCTCGCGACTTTCCGGTGGCCTCTTCCAATCGGCGGACTGTGGCGCCTTCATAGCCATGCTCTGCGAAGCATTTTCTCGCCCCGACGAGGATGTCGTTACGGCGGCGGTTGAGCTCAGAATCGCTCATAATCGGCATGGCTGGACAATCTCCTTGGAAGGAAGCGCGGCACGAAACTGCCGCAACGATAGCGGGTAAGGGAGGGGAACCGAGTAGGGAACTACATGCCAACGACTCGGTAAATGGAAAGCTTTGTGGATAAAGAAAGGCCAGCCAGCACTCATCTCGTTGCTAGCCGGCCTTCCGCTGAGCTATGCAGAGCCCACCTGGTGGGCTCTCAAAGCGGCTTGAGCCTTCTTAGGCCTTGACCATCTGGCGCAGCACGAACTGCAGGATGCCGCCGTGGCGGTAGTAGTCGGCCTCACCAGGCGTGTCGATGCGAACCTTGGCATCGAACTCGACGGTCTCGCCGGATTCCTTGGTGGCGGTGACGTGTACCGACTTCGGAATGCCGCCTTCGTTGAGGGCTGCGATGCCATCGATGTCGAAGGTCTCGGTGCCGTCGAGGCCGAGGGACTCGTGGGACTCGCCCTCCGGGAACTGCAGCGGGATAACGCCCATACCGATGAGGTTGGAGCGGTGGATACGCTCAAAGGACTCGGTAATGACGGCCTTGACACCCAGCAGGTTGGTGCCCTTGGCAGCCCAGTCACGGGAGGAACCGGTGCCGTACTCCTTGCCGGCCAGAACGACCAGCGGGATGTCAGCAGCCTTGTAGTTCTCGCAAGCATCGAAGATGAAGGCCTGCGGTGCGCCGTCCTGGGTGAAGTCGCGGGTGTAGCCGCCAGCAACGTCGACCAGCTGGTTCTGGAGGCGGATGTTGGCGAAGGTACCGCGCATCATGACCTCGTGGTTACCACGACGGGAACCCAGGGAGTTGTAGTCCTGGCGCTCCACACCGTTCTCATCAAGGTACTGAGCGGCCGGGGTGCCCGGCTTAATGGAGGAGGCGGGGGAGATGTGGTCGGTCGTGACGGAGTCACCGAGCTTTGCCAGAACGCGAGCGCCCTTGATGTCCTCGACCGGCTCCGGCTCAGTCGGCATACCGTCGAAGTACGGAGCCTTGCGGATGTAGGTGGAGTCCTCGTTCCACTCGAAGGTCTCACCCTCCGGAACGTCCAGGCTGCGCCATGCGTCATCGCCCTTGAAGACGTCAGCGTAGTCAGCCTCGTAGAGCTCGCGGGAGATAGCCTGCTGGATGGTGTCCTCGATCTCCTGCGGGGAAGGCCAGATGTCCTTAAGGAAGACATCGTTGCCGTCCTGGTCTTGGCCCAGCGCCTGGGTCTCGAAGTCGAAGTCCATGGTGCCGGCAATAGCGTAAGCGATAACCATGATGGGGGAAGCCAAGTAGTTCATCTTGACGTCCGGGGAGATACGACCCTCGAAGTTACGGTTACCGGACAGGACTGCGGTAGCAGCCAGGTCATGCTCGTTGATGGCGTTGGAGATCTCTTCCGGCAGCGGGCCGGAGTTACCGATACAGGTGGTGCAGCCAAAGCCGGAGAGGTAGAAGCCTAGGGCTTCCAGGTCCTTCCACAGGTCTGCACGCTGGAAGTAGCCGTCCACAACCTGGGAACCCGGAGCGCAAATGGTCTTGACCCACGGCTTGGACTTGAGGCCCTTCTCAGCTGCCTTGCGGGCAATGAGGCCGGCGCCGACCATGACGGACGGGTTAGAGGTGTTGGTACAGGAGGTGATGGATGCGATAGCAACCATGCCGTGGTCCAGGGTGTACTCGCCGCCGTTCGGGGAGGTGACGGTCACCGGGTTGGACTGACGGCCGGAGCCGCCCTTGGCAGCGGACTCACCTTCACCAGCGCGGGACTTGTTCAGACCGCCAGTGACGTCAACGAGAGAGTTCTCGTCGCCACCCTCGGAGGTCATGCGCTTTGCGGCGAGAGTGGTCTCGTCAGCGACGACGTCACCGGAAGCGTAGGTCGGCAGATCCTTACGGAACTGCTCCTTAGCCTCGGAAAGGAGGATGCGGTCCTGCGGGCGCTTCGGACCAGCGATGGACGGAACAACAGTGGACAGGTCCAGCTCGAGGTACTCGGAGTACTTAGCCTCCGGAGCGTCTTGCTCGAGCCACATGCCCTGAGCCTTGGCGTAGGCCTCTACGCGGTCGATCTGCTCCTGCGGGCGGCCGGTGAGCTCGAGGTACTTGATGGTCTCCTCGTCGATCGGGAAGATCGCAGCGGTGGAGCCGAACTCTGGGGACATGTTGCCGATGGTGGCACGGTTAGCCAGCGGAACAGACTTCACACCGTTGCCGTAGAACTCGACGAACTTCTGGACCACGCCGTGCTCGCGGAGCATCTCGGTGATGGTCAGAACAACATCGGTAGCCGTCACACCGGTCGGAATCTCGCCGGTGAGCTTGAAACCGACGACGCGCGGGATAAGCATGGAGACCGGCTGGCCCAGCATGGCAGCCTCGGCCTCGATGCCGCCGACACCCCAGCCCAAGATGCCCAGGCCGTTCTCCATGGTGGTGTGGGAGTCAGTACCAATACAGGTATCCGGGTAAGCAACGCCTTCGTTGTCGAAGACGACGCGGGAGAGGTACTCAATGTTGACCTGGTGGACAATACCGGTTCCCGGAGGCACAACGCGGAAGTTGGAGAAGTTCTCAGCACCCCAGCGCAGGAACTGGTAGCGCTCCTGGTTGCGCTCGTACTCGATCTCAACGTTCTTCTCCAGAGCGTCGGAGGAGCCAAAGGCCTCAACAATAACGGAGTGGTCAATAACCATCTCTGCCGGGTTAAGCGGGTTCACCTGGTCCGGCTTACCACCAAGGGTGGCAATGGCCTCACGCATGGTGGCAAGGTCAACGACACAGGGGACGCCGGTGAAGTCCTGCATGAGGACGCGGGCCGGGGTGAACTGGATCTCGGTGTCCGGCTCAGCGGACGGATCCCAGTTCGCCAAAGCGTTAATGTGGTCCTTGGTTACGTTCTTGCCATCCTCGTAGCGCAGCTGGTTTTCAGCCAGCACCTTGAGGGAGTACGGCAGCTTCTCCAGGCCCTCGACCGCGTTGATATCGAAGTAGTCGTAGGACTTACCGTTGACATCAAGAGTCTTCTTGGCACCGAAGGAGTTCAGGCTTTCAGTCACAGGGAGCTCCATTCCTTGGTTTTCGCTTGTGGGTTGTCGAACACCTTTAACATGTTCATCGAGCTCATCGAGGTGATGCCGGCATCCGGAGGAGTTCGGCGCATCGACGTTCTCAGAACGCGAAGGTTCCTAAACCATTGTAGAGGTTGGAACCCACGGTTGGTGCCACTATAACAGTACGGGCGTTCTGTTTCATCCATTTCGGGGGTACCGGCGCGTCACAAGCTTCACCCAGAGCCTTTCGGTTTAGGCTCAGGCGGGCAGAGATGAAGGAGAGACTCATGATCCCGGCTGGCGTAGACGTCGATAACATCGCCGAGCAGCTCTCGGAAGATGGCGTAGCCTTCTCTAATCCGGAACTGGCGCTTGACGACGCCCTCCAGGAACCCATCGCCGAGTCCCTCCGTCCCAATCACGGGGTAGCGGTCGTTGATGTCTTTCCTGAAAAGATTCCCGATCTACGAGATCTAGCGACCGCCCTACAAAAGGAGACTGGTCTCGACACCGTCATCCTTCAAGCCCCCATGAAGGTGTCGGCGGTAAGTAACTCCTATGACCGGGCAGCGCTCGAAGCCGCTGAGAATTCGCTGCCCCCAGGCCTCGATCAGGCCACACTCCTCAATGACTTCTACGCATCGGCCGATGGGTTCTCGGCGCCATGGCTTGCCATCCTGGGAACAATTTTCTGCCTAGCGGTGTTGGCGGGCGCTATGGCTTTCCGAAGCGCCGCCCACGATCACCGGTTCATCTCACACTAATCCGTTGCCGAGATCTGTGCTCAAACTGTCCTACAGTCGGACAGACAGTTTGAAGTTTAAAAGTAACGTTTCGAGGGGATTTCATCGGGGACAGCGGGGTGGCCATGCGCCTTGCGCGAGTGATTCGGCCACCCTGGGAGAGTGGGGAAGAGGCGAACGAGTCAACCACTAAGGCTTTACTTTGAGGGTGGGGGAGTGGTTTTGGCGCTGTGCCGCGTTCGGGGACTGCCCGCCCGACGAGTGGCCGGGATGCCGGATTCAATCGACACCCGACGTCGTTCAGCTGAAAGGCGGGCAAGGCTCAAGACTTGTCCAACAGGCTTGAGGGAAGAGTCAAAGAGATCCCGCGTCGGCAGCCCACATTAAGCATGAACTGCGACTGACTGCCGCTTCGCCCTGGATGAAAATTGCGCTGGTACGGGCCGTGTTACAGCTATGTGAGGAACGTCACAATCACACCTTGGTAACAAAATCATTGCAGGTTAGGTACTTCTGTAAGGGCCTGTGGCTGGACTTAACTCATGTGAAAAATGAGGAAAGTGTGCGGAATGGCGTGTCGGTGACGTATGGTTCACGTATCGACTCACGGGTTGACTCTTGCTTCATGTGTTCATGGGCCAAGCCTTGACTCTCAACTGAGACGACGCACGGGTATGTGGGGAAGCACGCCACGAGCGAATACGGCAGTTGAGGTTCACCGTCTGGCAAATGAGCGCCGTGCTTTCACAAGCACGCAGCGTTACGGGTTCCTCGCCGCAGTCGGTACCAGTGTTCGACTTTTTCAAAACAAGACACCTACCTTCCGAATGGGAGAGGCTCCTTTTCGCTTCCTGTGCGCTCCGTGCAGAGAAGTGCCGCGGCTTCTCGCCCTGTCGGTTCCCGGTCGGGTGCCAGCCATAGGGGCATTCTCCGCGCGCAGCGGAGAAGGATGCTTTATGCGCGGGGCGCTCGGCGAGGAGGAACCTCCCAGCGCGATGGCCTTCGAGTGACGTGTGCCCCTTTCGCTATCGGGACCATGGGTGAGGCTCCTATTGCTGCCTCGCTCATATGGTCCGGGTCTTAGCGTTGGTGTACACCCCGATTGGCTGTAGCTTAACCACGCTTTTGACAGGGTCTCAGATGAGTGCGTCCGCACCGGACGACCTCCATTCCCTCCTTTGGCATGCCTTTCTTTCCCTAAAGAATTGCTCAAGAAGCGCATGTAGTACGGAAGTGCCCCCGTATCCGTTGTCCTTGACTCTCCCGTGTCGCAGTAACCGGCGCCCGGGTCGAGCGTGCGCTATTGCTGTCGCGCCTAGGGCAGGTAGGAAACTGGGTAGGTGTCGAGGAGATATTTCTCGTGGCCACCACTTCATCCTTTGGCTTTCGTCGCTTTAAGGCAGCGTTTACTGCCATCGCGACCACAGCCGTATTGTCTACAGTCTCATCAGTCACGCCAGCCATAGCGGCGGAACCAGAGCAACTCAACATCAAGCAGCTGTTGTCGTCTGACAACCCATCCATCGCAGACCTTGCAGGGGCTATCGCTCAGGTAGAGGAACGCATTGCTGAGGCCGAGGCCGCGATTGGCTCACACCGTGAGGCAGTCAACCGAGCGCTCGTTGATCTCAATGATGCTCGCACGAAGGCCGAACAGGCGCGTCGCGGCACGACGACGGCCCGCGAGCAACTGAGCCTGGCAGAGGACGAGGTAGCTCAGGCTCAAGCAAAGCTCAACGATATTTCACGCTCTGCCTACCGCCGAGCAAACACCTCTGACTCGGTCTCTCGTGCAGCCGGCAAAGACGCTCGCTCCGACATGCTTGAGCGCCAGGCTCTTCTCCGTTCGCAATCCGACAAGCAGCAGGGCGTACTAGCCCAGCTCGAGCAGGAACGAACCAAGAAGGCAAACAAGGAGTCTCAGCTTCGGAAGACTCAACAACTTGCTGAACGGCGTGAGGAGCAGGCCACTGAGGCGGAAGCTTCAGCGCGCCAGACGCTTACAGACTCTGAAGCGTCAATCGAAGAATCGGCAGCCGAGCGTGTCGAGTTGCTCTCTCAGCTTACATCGCTCCATGAGGCTTTAAATCAAGCTAAGGGCGTTGACGAAGAAGATAAGTCAACCGTCCCGACTAGACCTAGCGTCCAGGACGAGAGCTTGACCGAAGCGGATCGGGGTGTCCATGGGACCACGGCACCGGTCACAGAAGACCCGGCCGCGGAAGACCAGCCGACTGAGGAGGCAAAGAAGCCTGAGGAGCCTTCGGCGTCCTCCAGCGCTTCAGCTTCCGTCGCAACTGAAGAATCTACTGTCGCCGAGGGGCCGACCGCGGTTGAGGCCCGCAACCGTACGCTCCAAGCGCAGCAAACCAGCCCTTCGGTATCGCCAGAGCAGATGAAGGAGCTCTCTAGCGCAGCGGATACCTTGTCGTCCGATCCGAATGTGAAGGAATTGTCCTCGAAGTCTGCAGACCGTAAGGAGCATGCGGGAGGAAGTTCCTTTGATCCGACATCACTTGACCCCGAAACCGTCGCTCTGGGCATCGGCGTCGTGGGTAGCGTTGCCTCCATTGTGGCAGCGTCCCAACCCAGCCACAGCAACAGTCTCACTCCCGATGAAATCGATGCACTAGCCCAGGGGTCATCGAAGCTCTTTGCCCTTCAATCGGAGCAGTCAGCGACGGGGACGACGCAGTCGGTATCGAACCAAGAGGCGTCGGCAAGCACTGCAGACACAACGACATCCGAGGAAACCTCCACGGAATCTACGTCGAACTCGTGGGGCACACGTGGTGAAGGGGACTTCGAAGATGAGGACTCTCTTGCCTCTGACGTGTCGGACGTTCTTGAGGAACTCGAAACGACCGATAGCATCACGGACAAGGCCACTTCCAAGCTTGGTGATGCTTCCCGTGAGGCGAAGATAGAAACCGTCATCCAGCGCGCTACTTCTCAGGTTGGCGTTCCTTATGCATGGGGTGGCGGCGACGCAAACGGACCGACCCAGGGTATTCGCGATGGCGGCGTCGCTGACTCTCACGGCGACTACAACAAGATTGGCTTCGATTGTTCCGGTCTCGTGCTCTATGCTTTCGCCGGCGTGGGCATCTCTCTACCGCACTACACCGGCTATCAGTACCAGAAGGGTGAGAAGATTCCGACCAGCGAGATGGAACGCGGTGACCTTATCTTCTATGGCCCCAGTGGCAACCAGCACGTAGCGATCTACCTTGGTGATGGCACCATGGTTGAGGCTCCACAGTCCGGTCAAAATGTCAGCATCACCCCAGTACGGCAAGGCGGAATGTCCCCGTATGCCGTGCGCCTACTTTAGACTAGCGCGTTGCTAAACTGGGCGGCATGACTGAAACACAGCGTACGGCCCCCGGTGCTGGCTTCGGCACTGGCCAAGCACCCTCCACTTTTGACGCCCTCCTCGTTCTTTCTTTCGGTGGCCCGGAAGGAAACGAGGAGGTCGTCCCGTTTTTGGAGAATGTGACCCGCGGGCGAGGCATCCCGCGCGAGCGCTTGGAAGAAGTGGGCGAGCACTATTTCCACTTTGACGGCGTTAGCCCTCTTAACGCCCTCAATCGCGATATCATTGCCAACCTCGAGTCTGAGCTGAAAGATCGCGGACATAATCTACCCGTGTATTTTGGCAACCGTAACTGGCACCCTTTCGGCACAGAAGCCGTCGACCAGATGGCGAAAGACGGGGTTCGCAACGTCGCAGTGTTCGCTACGTCGGCCTGGGGAGGATACAGTGCCTGCCGCCAGTATGATGAGGACATCACCAAACTGCGTGACTACGTCGCGGACAAGGGATACCCTGAGATCACGTTTACTAAACTGCGCCAATTCTTCGATCATCCGAAGTTCGTGGGCGAGATGGCGGACGCGGTCCGTGAGGCTTACGCGGAAGTAGCGGAGGAAAAGCTACCGAAGACGCGCATGCTTTTTACTGCGCACTCGGTGCCCACGGCTCATGACTCCGTAGGAGGCGCTGAAGGCGATAAACACATCTATTCTCGTCAGGTTGCAGAAGCCTCTCGACTTGTCGCCGAAGCCGCCGGCGTCAAGGAGTACGACCTCGTGTGGCAGTCCCGCTCCGGGAACCCGGCCACTCCCTGGCTTGAGCCCGATATTGTCGATCACACCACCGAGATTCATAAGAACGATGGCATTGAAGCTGTAGTGGTCTGCCCGATCGGTTTCATTTCCGATCACATGGAGGTCATCTGGGATCTCGATTCAGAGTTGCAGGATGCCGCCGGTGAGATGGGTGTCAGTGTGCACCGCACCCGGACCGCAGGTCCTTCCCAACAGTTCGCATCACTGATCATCGACCTTGTGGATGAGCTAGAACAGGGCTCACAGCCTGAGTCACTAGGCAACGTCACCGTGCAGGGCTGCACCGTTAACGGTGCTCCGTGCGCTGAAGGTTGCTGCGATATTTGGTCGCTGAAAAAGGCACACTAGGCATCCAGGAAACCTACCTGCGTACCCAGCTCACCGGGCAAAATCGCTGAGTGCGTAGGCCACCCCGGCCATTCGCGCTTGACGAATGTGACGCCAGAGCCTGAGAAGCTGAGGATCGAGGCTGTGATCGTTGATACGGTCCGTCACGGTTTCGATGATGGCGGCTACGCGATCCGCACGCGCAAACAGTTTGGCCGCGCGCTCAGGCACTGCCGAGGGCAACCCCGGGGTGTCATAGAAATCACTCAGGGTTCCCACTGTTAGTCGAGGATTCGGGAGAACGTCGCTGCGGTAGCCAGTAGCCTCAATGAGCGCGGCCGACTCGTTAGTTGCGCGGCTCAGAAGGGCATCGGCATCGCCCGGGCTTAACCATGACGGTGCGGGCAGTGGAGAGTCTTCGTCGATGGCAGTCCAGATAGTTGCTCCGTCTGCATAGGCTGGAACGAGAACCACGTGGTGATCCCGATCGTTGGTGCGCACCACAATGGCCCCGGCTGGGTTATGTGCTACCGCGACAGCGGATTCAGATCCGGCGGGCAGAGCTGGCGCCTCACCGGGGCCGGAAAGAACAAGGCGCAGCAGAGGCTCGCGTTCACGGCGATCAATGATCTCAGTAGTTTCGCGGCGAAGGCGAGCGAGAAGGTCAACGAAGGCTGCACCGTCTGGACCGGCTTGTTGACCGCCGAGCTCCACGATGGCGTCGAGGAAATCATCCGTCGATTCTTTGCCCCAGAGCCATGCTCCGAGCCATACGGCGACATTTTGAACAGGGGACCAGACCTCGGCGCGCATATCCATGGCTGGCCAGTGTAGACGATAGGGTAGACCGCTATGAGCATGAATCCCCGAGACCCGTATGGCGGAGATATTTTCTCCGGTCACGCACGCACGAAGAAGCCGGACTACCCAGAGGTTCCTGCAGAGCCAGGCATGGTCGTCGAGGTTCGGGGAGATGACTTCGTGGGGGCGGTCATGGGCGTTGACAAGACGGCCTGGGGCCCAGTGGTACGACTGGAGGACCGCTACGGTGTCGAGCGAGTGTTCAACCTTGTCAAGGGTGGGTTTCTGGTAGAAGGCCAGCCGGTGACTCTGACTCGCTACGTGGAGAAGCAGGCACCCCGCAAATCCAATTCAGGCTCGCGTCGCGTGGAAAATCTTGAGGCCAAGGTAGCTGCTCCCTCTCGCATCTGGGTAGAGGGAATCCACGATGCCGCGATCGTGGAAAAGGTCTGGGGCCATGACCTCCGGGTGGAAGGTGTTGTCGTTGAATACCTTGAAGGGCTCGACAACGTAGAGGAGCGCCTCGCAGAGTTTCAGCCGGGCCCCGGCCGCCGCGTTGGTGTACTGGCAGACCACCTAGTCGAGGGCTCTAAAGAAACGCGTATGACCCAGACTGTCGGCGAGCACGTGCTCGTGACGGGACATCCCTTCATCGATATTTGGGCAGCAGTTAAGCCGGAGCGTCTTGGGCTGCGGGTCTGGCCAGAGGTTCCCTATGGCGAGGACTGGAAAACGGGGATCTGCCAGCGAGTGGGCTGGTCCGATCCGAAGGAAGGCTGGAGCCGCGTCTACAACGCGGTGAATTCCTTCCGAGATCTCGATTCCACGCTGATTGGCGCGGTTGAACGGCTTGTGGACTTTGTAACCACTCCGGAGCTCTCGAAAGCTGACTTGCTATAAAGAAAGCGTCTAGTGCGTCGTGTTGGCACGCTCGATGAGGTTAACCGCGAGCTGCCAACCGGCGGTCTCAGCAGCCCAGCCGGCCGCTTGCAGGCGCTGGGACATGGCTTGCTTGGAGATTCCAAGCTCCTCAGCTGCCTCATTCTGGTTGAGGCCCCCGCGCACTAGCGAGGTAGCTTCCCGGCCTTCCATGGTGCGTTTGTTGAGGACGAAACCAAGGAGTGCAAAAGTGGCCGCGATGTCATTGGCCTCAGCTGCACGACCACGGCGGTCAACCTTGGCGTAAACGTGGCCGGCGCGTGCAGAGCCTTTCAATGCAGCCGTAGCTACTGCGCGAGTTTCCTTGTCGCTGGCGTCTTCGCCGGGGATAACGCCTATTCCGATGGCCCAATCGCCATCTGCAAGTAGGGCCATGACAACATCGCAGATCGAGGACGCCGAGTAGGCCACAGCGCAGATATCCTCCACACCTAGGACCTCGAATTCACCGATGCCATCCAAGGTGGATAGGGCAGCGGCTGAACGTTGGACCAATTCGGCGCGGCGCACCGAACGGCCGCGGTAGCGCGCGTGGACTGCTAGCACTGTGGGGAACTCCTTTCGACGTGAAACAAGCCCAAGTCTACTCCTCGCGCTTGACCGAACCTTGCACGCCTGGGGTGGCGGGCAAGCGCGTGTCGAGAACAAGACCTGCCACACCTAGCGCGGCAGCTACGATGAGCGCTATCACGGTCAGGGGATCGGTTTGACCTGTAAGGGCATCACCAAAGAAGACTCCGATGGCGGTTGTGGGGATGGACCCGATGAGCGTGGCGAGAACAAACTGGGTTATGGGAATGGGCGTCAACGCCGCAACATAGTTTAATAAGGAAAATGGAACTCCTGCGACCAGGCGCAGTGAGGCTATGGCTAGCCATCCGCGGCGTTCGAGACGGACGTTGATTTTATTTACTGCTGGGTGGCTCAAGTGCGGGCGAATCCACTCGCCAAGAAGACTACGGACAATGATGAGTGACAACGTCGCAGAGATGGTCAAAGCCACCAGAGATATGCCGAGTCCCAGCCAAGGCCCAAAGAGGAGTCCTGCGGCCAGTGTCCACACGGTTCGTGGAATAGGAAATTGCGTGAAGAAAACATAGGCGGCGATGAACGCTGCGATAAACCAACTGCCGAGGTTCTCCGACCAAGAGCGAAGAGCGCCGATGGATGGGACGTCTACAAGCGTTGCGAGAGCTATTGACACTGCTACAGCAACTGTGACTATGGCCCAACGATGCCACGTCCACCCGCGAACGTCGTGCCACGCGGAATGCATCAACGACCGACAGTAATCGCCGAAACTGTTTACCCATCCTGAATTCATAAGGTATTTAGCCTAACCTGCCGTCAACCATGCGCGTCACTGCGCCATCTATCGGCATAGAGGAATGCTCCTACCATCTGTGTCTTGTCTGAAGGATTGGCACTAAGTATCTGTCAATGCCGATTCTGATCGCTATAAGTGGAGGTCGCTGGAGCGATACTTAACTGATTAAAGCTCCGTGCATGCGACTACGCACTACTTTTCGTCGTCCGCGCACGTCATCCTTCGTCGATTATCTCGACGAGCATCTCACAAGGAGTTCCCCGTGAACACGATCCATCACCTTGCGTCATACATGGACGCGGCGACCCTCCTGCAAGCCTTTGGTCCGTGGGTTATCGCCGGCATCGCACTAGTAGTTTTCGTGGAGTCCGGTGTGCTTTTTCCCTTCCTTCCGGGAGATTCCTTGCTGGTGACCGCAGCAATCCTCCGAGAAGACCTGCATGTGTCAATCTGGCTGCTTGTACTTGTCGGCATTGCTGCGGCTGTTGCGGGAGACCAAGTGGGGTATTGGATTGGCCACCGCTGGGGCCGCGGACTATTTAAAGATGAAGCGAAACTTCTCAAGCTGGAGTACCTGAAATCAGCCGAAGATTTCTTCCGCAAGCACGGACCTCTCGCATTGATTCTCGGCCGCTTCGTCCCGATTGTTCGCACCTTCGTTCCCGTCGCTGCCGGCGCAGCAGGGATGCAGTATAAGAACTTTGTGGGGTGGAACGTCAGTGGTGCCGTCGCATGGGTAGCGTCCATGAATATGGTCGGTGTCTTTCTTGGCACCATCCCCGGCATCGCAGATTCGATTGAGAAGATCATGCTTCTCATCGTTGCTCTCTCTGTGACGCCGATCGTTATTAAGAGCCTTTACAGCTACATTGAGGGAAAGAAAAAGGCCACGGCTGTGGAAACGTCCTAAGCGTTCCACAAACGTGGCCTATGTGGCTCAAGCTACGGAGCGTGGTGAGAACTTATTCCCGCGCCTAGCGGGTGGCATAGCGAGCAAACTCACCACGGAGGCGCGCATGGGTGACATAGATGGGCTCATTATCCACCGCAGTCTTGAACTCTTCTGTTAGTCCTGCCATGACAGCATCACGGGCTTCTGCGTGCGTGGCATGAAAGCTCATGACTTCACCGTCAACGACAGCCTCGCCGCGGCGCTTGACAACTACATACTCCGAGCCCTCTGGGGCTTCAATAACTTTGCGCTGTGCTGTAAAAGGGTCGAGGTAAGTAAAGGTTACCGTCATCCGGTGCTCCTTGGGTACGAACGGATAGGTAGGGGGACACGAGCTTCGTGGCCCATGTAACGCAATCTACTGTACCGTCCCAACAATCCCCAGTGGCGCCCTTTAATCGGAGAGCTTTCTCCCGACGCTTCACACCGCACTCAGTGTGTCTAGAAAAGGGGGTTAAGGGTCCCTTCAAAAGGACCCGGTTTCACTGCGTGATGAGCGTGAAACGAAAAGTCCCGAGCCATCGTATTCACGATGTCTCGAGACTTCACAGTGTGCCCGAGGGGGGACTTGAACCCCCACGTCCGTTAATAGGACACTAGCACCTCAAGCTAGCGCGTCTGCCATTCCGCCACCCGGGCTAGGGTGTTTGTTCAGCCTCTCGGCTGGGCACTCGCATACTGTATCCCGATTCGTGTGCACTACACAAATCGCCACGTTATTACGTGTTTTAAGCCCTCATTGAAGGGCTTAAAACACACCGATGGAAGTAGCGTGTGTGTCAGCAGAAGTCGGTGCCGCGACCAGTAGGGCGAGAAGCGAGGATCAACAGTCGTGTTGAGGACGTCAGTCAAATCTTCCGCGCTCAAAAGTGAAGTCCGGTACAAAGGAAATATGACTAGCAACACATCCAACAACAGTGCTTCCACTCCGAACTATGCTGCGGACGCTCGCTTTCCGGGCCCCGACCCCTACGCGCCGTTGGGAGACGTGCCCGCGTTCACCGTGACCTCTTCCGATATCGAGGAAGGCGCGGAAGTTGCAGAGCGTTTCCGTGCACCGGAGAATGTGTCCCCGCAGCTGTCGTGGAGTGATGTACCTGAAGGCACTAAATCTTTCGCCGTCACGTGCTTCGATCCAGATGCACCAACCGGTTCCGGATTCTGGCACTGGGCAGCCTTCAACATCCCGGCGGATGTTCGTGAACTCCCGACAGGGGCTGGCGCTGTCGAAGATTTGGGTCACGAGGGCGTTATCAGCTTGCGCGGTGATTCTGGCCAGCGTGTCTACTACGGGCCACAGCCGCCGGCTGGTCATGCCCCGCACCGCTACCTCTTTGCGGTTCACGCGGTGGACGTGGAGAAGTTGGACATCGACCCTGATTCGACGCCCACTGTGTTGGGCTTCAACCTCTTCTTCCATACACTGGGCCGTGCAGTTACGTGGGGTTGGTACGAGGCTCATTAAGGATCCCCGTTAAACTCATCGCAATGAGTACTAAACCCGACTCCGAAGGAGTATCGATCCCGGCCGGCCTGCGTGTGGGTGGCGCGTTCGCCCTACTGGCCGCTGTGCTAGCGCTCTTCGGGCTTATTTCCATCTTCACGGACGGGTGGGGAGCCACCTTCGAATGGACGTGGCGACGCCTTGCCATCGTGGGCGCGGCGCTTTTGGTCGGGGCCTTTAGCACCCAGCGGCACGATCAACGTGGCAGTCGCGAACAAATCATTGCGCTGATTCTTGCCCTTGTTCTCATTGTCGCGAGCCGTGCGCTGCCGACTACGGTTCTGACAACGATGGGGCAGTACGTCGTGTTCCTCTACGCCGTGGGCGCGGCGTTGTGTGCAGCGGTTATCCGCCGCACTGTGCGTTAGTCAATCCAGCCCAAGCCAGATCCCACGGCCTCAGAGATGTTGCTCAGGCCGTGGTTGCGGATCTGCAGGGCAATGCCGCGATGAATATCGCGAATCCAGTCAGGTCCGCCGTAAATCATGCCGGTGTAGCCCTGCAGGAGTGACGCGCCAGAAGTGATACGCTCCCATGCTTCTTCCGGAGTGGAGATACCACCCACGGAGATGAGCACGAGCTTGTCACCGACGTGAGCGTTGAGCCGCTTGAGCACCTCGAGCGAACGAGCCGCTACTGGAGGGCCGGAAACTCCGCCTGCACCCATGGCCGCTACCTCATCCGCCGGGGTAGCGAGGCCCTCGCGGGAGATGGTGGTGTTGGTGGCGACGATTCCGGCGAGCCCGACCTCGACGGCCATATCCGCCACCGCATCGATATCTTCATCAGAGAGATCTGGTGCGATTTTTACGAGGACTGGGCGCGACGTGGATTCCACGACTGCCTCCATGATGGGGCGCAGAGACTCCACTGCTTGAAGGTCACGCAAGCCCGGGGTATTGGGAGAGGAGACGTTGACCACAACGAAGTCCGACAGGTCACCGAGAACCGAGGCGCACTGGCGGTAGTCGTCCACAGCGCGCTCTGGGTCGGTCACCTTGTTCTTACCAATGTTGATTCCAACGACATCGTTATAACGGCGCTTACGAAGGTTACGTGCTGCATGAAGTGCACCTTCGTTGTTGAAGCCCATGCGGTTGAGGATGCCCTTGTCCGGCTTGAGTCGGAACAAGCGGGGTGCAGGGTTTCCCGGCTGTGCCTTCGGAGTTATGGTGCCCAGCTCGGCATAGCCGAAGCCCAACGGCGCCCACGCGTCCGGAGAGGCTGCGTTCTTATCAAAGCCAGCTGCAAGACCCAGCGGGCGCGGGAAGCGCACGCCGAATACTTCCTGCTCGAGGACCGGGTCGTTGACTGGAAGAACCTTAGCCAGCAGGCGGTTGGCTGGGCCCGCTGCCTGAAGTCCGGCAAGGCCACTGATGATGATGCCGTGGATGCGCTCCGGACTCAGCCGGAACATCCCCTTGAGTGCTACCTGGTAGGCGGCGTGGCGAGCGCGGTCGAGCGCAGAATACTGCATGAAGAATCCTTCTGGTCCGTAGTTGCTGGTGGAAGTCTAAAAAGAGTGAAGCCGAGTGAGAAGCTCACAGCTAGGATGAGCTGAGCTTGGCATCGGTGATGAACTGGAGGCCGTCACCAGTGGCGGAGGCGGCGACCAGTGTGCCGTCACCAAGCACTGCGATATTCTGCGCACCCGCAACCGTCGCTACGCTCCCAACCAACTCCGGCACGCCGGTAGAAACTGAGTAGGCGTGGAGAAGGTTGTTGTCAGTCGTGGTAACCCACGCCAAGGTGCGCTCATTATCCCAGGCGACCGCCCACGGTGTGCCCTCGGTGTTACCAAATTGGTGCAGACGGATGACGTCGCTCGCTGTGTAGATAGCGACGCGCTTGCCCACAGTATCGGAAGCTACGACTACCGCACCGTCACCACCGGCGATCTGACCCACACCTTGACCAACGCGAAGGCGGCCACCGGCGCGATCTTTTTCCCAATCAAGCGACTGAATCGTAGAGTCTTGACGCAAGACGCGCACGATTCCGTCCGCCCCGTCGGGATTGGGTACGGAAATAAGCTGATCAGACCCGCCCTCCACAGAAATTTCGGCGGTGCGCTCGCCCTCCTCATAGACACCGATGGAAGCAGAATCCGCCGAGCCGACGAAGATTTCTCCGGTCGAGGCCTCAGCGGCCACCGTCACTGGGGTCTCCTCTTCCACCGCGAGTTCCTGTGGGGAATCCGGCTTCTGTGGATCAAACAGCAGGACTTTATCGCCGCAGGCCAAGACAAAGTGTTGAGGCGAAGCGGTGAGGTCCCCACAGTGTTCAGAAACGTCAATGCTCGGTGCCTTCGACGACTCGAATTCCTCTTGGGTTCCTATGCTGAGAGTCTTCTTCGTCCGTACAGCGAGTACATCGTCCAGCGCAACGGTGTCTGACACTGCGTCGAAGTCGACAACTTTACCCACCGGTTCCTGTGCCGCGGGGGAGTCGGCGGGCTCTGCTTGGCCATAGACGGCTGAGTTGGGATCTCCACCAACTCCCACCGTGGGATCGCACGCTGCAAGGGCAGACACGCTGGTGAGAAGGGCACAAGAAAGCAGAACTCGACTCATTTTCACGATTCCTCATCCTAGCAGTCAGCGTGGTGAAATCCGGAAGCCGCAGGGCGCACTAGTAGGCTGTCGCGAGTGACTACAACAGCAGCTTCTGACGCCATGACATGGATGCAGGTCATTGTCCTGTCTCTCGTTCAAGGCCTCACCGAATTCCTTCCCGTGAGCTCCTCCGGCCATCTGCGCATCGTCTCGACGCTTTTCTGGGGGCACGACGCCGGCGCATCCTTCACCGCCGTGATCCAACTCGGTACGGAGCTGGCCGTGATCGTCTACTTCGCCAGAATGATCTGGCAGATACTCAAAGGCTGGTTCATCGGCATAGCCAACAAGGACAAGCGCGGGCAAGACTACCGGATGGGGTGGATGGTCATCGTCGGCTCCATTCCAATCGGCATCCTCGGCTTCCTTGGTAAGGACCTCATCCGGGACAACCTGCGCAACCTGTGGATCACAGCATCCATGCTCGTGCTCTTTTCCTTCGTTTTTATCCTGGCTGAGCGCATGGGCAACAAGACCCGCAGCTTCGAAGAACTCACCATGCGCGATGCCATCGTGATGGGACTCTGCCAGTGCCTCGCTCTTATCCCCGGTGTGTCCCGCTCAGGTGGCACTATTTCAGGTGGTTTGTTCCTGGGCCTCGAACGCGAGGTGGCGACCCGGTTCAGCTTTCTCCTTGCCATTCCCGCGGTTATGGCGTCAGGACTGTTTTCGCTGAAAGACGCCTTCGGCCCCACGGTGGGCCAGTCCGCCACAGGCATGCAGCTGCTCGTGGGTACAAGCATTGCGTTCGTCGTGGGCTATGCCTCCATTGCGTGGCTGCTGAAGTTCGTGGGCAACCATTCCTTTGAGTGGTTCGCTGCCTACCGTATCCCCGTGGGCATCCTCGTCATGATTCTGCTGGCCTTGGGCGTACTGGTGCCCTAAACGAGACCTTTTCGGGGCTCTCAATGGTGCCGGAGGCGCCAGTGGACTTCGGCGCGCGTTAGGATTGTGGGCATGCATTCTTGGCCCGTTCCACACGTCGACTCCGTTCCTGGCGCACCCGTGCCGCTTCACCTGTATGATTCAGCTGACAAGTCTGTATCGCAGGTGAATATTGACGGGGATACAGCCACCATGTATGTCTGTGGCATCACCCCGTATGACTCCACGCACTTGGGCCACGCGGCAACCTATCTGACTTTTGATCTTATTTACCGTCAATTGTTGGATAACGGCTATGCGGTGAACTATGCGCAAAATATCACCGATGTGGACGACCCTCTGTTCGAGCGCGCGGAGCGCGATGGCGTGGATTGGCGTGAACTGGGTACCTCCCAGATCAATCTGTTCCGCTCCGATATGGAACTGCTCTCGGTGTTCCCACCTCAGCACTTCATCGGCGCGATGGAGGCCATCGATGAGATCACTGTCATGGTGCAGGCGCTTCTCGACGTCGGGGCGGCCTACGTCGTCGACGACCCCGAGTACCCCGACATCTACGCCTCTATCGAGGCGACCGACAACTTTGGTTACGAGTCCAATTACTCGCGCGAGCAGATGGAGACATTCTTTGCGGAGCGCGGCGGTGATCCCGACCGCCCCGGCAAGCGTGATCCGTTGGATGCACTGATCTGGCGTGCCCACCGCGACGGCGAACCTGCATGGGAGTCTCCCTTCGGCCCTGGTCGACCGGGATGGCACATCGAATGTTCTGCCATCGCCACCAACCGTTTGGGCTCCAGTTTCGATATTCAGGGCGGTGGTTCCGATCTGAAGTTCCCGCACCATGAGTTTTCTGCGGCTCATGCGGAAGCCGCACTCAAGGTGGACCGCATGGCGCAGTTCTACGTGCACACCGGAATGATCGGTCTTGACGGCACGAAGATGTCGAAGTCCCTGGGCAACCTTGTCTTCGTGCACAAGCTGGTGGAGGCAGGAATTGACCCCTCTGCCATCCGTCTGGGTGTCTACTCCGGACATTACCGCGGTGACCGCGATTGGTCAGATAGTGTCCTCAGCGCGGCGCAGGACCGCCTGGTGCAGTGGCGATCGGCCATGAAGACCCCGGGGTCTCTCGAATCCGTGCAAGCCGTCATCCACGACGTACGTGCGGCGTTGGCCGATGACCTCGATACACCGCGTGCACTGAAGGTACTGGATGATTGGGCGGCCCACGCGGCCGACGGCGGTCCTGACGGTGAGCATGACGATGCTGCTGAGGCAGCTGACGTGATGCGTACAGCAGTTAATTCTCTGCTGGGCGTGCGCCTCTAAGGATCTTCAGGCATTATCTAGCTCATGAGCATTCGCGCAGAATTCCAGCCCACCGTTGACGAGTTCATCTCCAACCTTCAGTCCTTTGCTACTGGTGATTACCTTAAGGAAGACGAGAAGGAGTTTTGGGAGGCGCCGTTCGATGCCTCCGTCCTCCCGGAGCTACGAAAGATTCTGGAAAGTTTTCTCGATGACCTCGACAAGCTCCCGGACGATCCAGAGGGTTCCATCCTCAGCACCGCAGTTAAACCGTCGGTAGAAAATCTCGCGGCCTTCAACCGGAAGAATGCCGATGCTGTGCTTGAGCCGGAGGAAAAGGAAGAGCTCTCCGAGCTCATTCATTCCGCTTCGGCGGCCACCGGCGCCGATGACGTGGCCCTGTCCCAGCTACCGGAGCTGGACTTCTAATTGGCTGAGCAGACTGCACGTCCATCCGCGATCTTTTGGGACATGGATGGCACACTCACCAATTCTGAACCACTGTGGGAAGAAGCGACCTTTCACCTCTCGGAGAGCCTAGGGCGCCGTCTTACTCCGACAGAGCGCCTCGCTACTGTGGGTGCCACCTTTGAGGACACCCTCAACATCTGCGCAGATATAGCTGGCGTCACGTTGCAACCAGGTGATACCGAACGCTACCGTACGCTGATGTTCGACTATGTAAAGTCGCTCTTCGCCCAACACCTCGAAATCTTTCCGGGTATTCCGGAGCTCCTTAGCGAGCTCAAGGACCAAGGCATGCCCATGATGGTGACGACGAATACCGAGCGCTATGTCGCCGACTCGGCCATTGAGGCCTTGGGGCGAGAATATTTTGTGGACACGATCTGCGGGGATGAGGTACCTCGCGGCAAGCCAGCGCCGGACATGTATGCCGAAGCCGCACGGCGCTTGGGCCTGGAACCGGGGGAGTGCTTGGTCTTTGAAGATTCCGCGGCCGGCATGCGCGCGGCAGTTGATGCTGGCTGCGTCGTCATCGGGTTGCCCGAAGGAGACCACGTTGCGGTTCCTGCTGAAGCAACGGAGATTTCGCAGCTGCACTCTTCACGCCACCTTGACGGTGTGACCGCAGCTGACGTCCATGCTTGGTTTGCTCAAATCCGCACCTAGCCACTGACTCAAGAATTTCGGCTGGAGAGCAGAATTCTATGCACCTGTATGGAAGAATATGCACCTGTGAAGAATTTTGAGAGCCTGTATGAGGAATTGTCCCGAAAGATCGCCGAGCGGCCCGAAGGCTCCGGCACAGTGGGGGCCTATGACAAAGGCGTTCACCATCTGGGCAAGAAGATCGTCGAAGAGGCTGGCGAGGTCTGGATTGCCGCCGAGTACGAGTCTGATGAGGAACTCGCCGAAGAAATGTCCCAATTGCTGTATTGGCTGCAGGTCATGGCCCACAAACGAGGCCTTAAGCTCGACGACATTTACCGCTATCTCTAGAAAGCCGCTCCCATGATTAAGATTGCTGTCCCCAATAAGGGTTCACTGTCCGAGTCTGCCCTCGAGATTCTTAAGGAGGCCGGATACAAAGGCCGTGGACACAATAAGTCCCTCAACGTCGTTGACGAGGACAACGGTGTCGAGTTCTTCTTCCTGCGGCCAAAGGACATCGCCATCTATGTTGCCCAGGGCGTATTGGACTTAGGAATTACCGGCCGCGATTTGGCCCAGGACTCCCGCGCTAAGTTCAACGAGGTTCTCGACTTGGGCTTTGGTTCCTCCACCTTCCGCTACGCGGCTCCGGCGGGTGAGGAGTGGGACGTCGCCAAGCTTGAGGGCAAACGCATTGCCACGTCGTATCCGAACGTAGTGCGCGACCACCTGGCCGCTCACGGCATTGAAGCCGAGGTCATTCGTCTCGACGGTGCAGTAGAGATTTCTATTCACCTTGGTGTGGCTGACGTCATTGCGGATGTCGTCTCTACCGGGGCCACGCTGCGCCAGCAGGGCCTCGAGCCCTTCGGCGAGCCAATCGTGACCTCTGAGGCAGTGGTCATCAAGCGCGCTGGGGAAGAGCTTAACGACGAAGAAAACGTCGTTCTTGGCCGCATTCGCGGTATCCTCAATGCCCGTCATTACGTGATGCTGGATTACAACGTTGCTGAGGACAAGCTCCCGGATGTTGAAGCGGTGACCCCAGGTCTGACTGGACCGACTATCTCCCCGCTAGCCCGCGAGGGCTGGGTCGCGGTCCGCGTTATGGTTCCTCGAAAACTCGCTAACCAGGTTATGGATAGCCTGTCTGGAATCGGAGCGGAAGCAATCTTGGCGTCGGATCTCCGAATTGCCCGATTTTAGGGGCACATTCCAAACATTTTATTCTGACTCCTAGCTACGATGGACGGTGTCCACCATCGTTCTTCGATTTATATGCAAGGAGTCAGCCATCATGGCAAAGTCCACTAAGAAGGATGCTCAGTCCGAGACCAAGGCTACGAAGTCTGAGGTTGAGGAGAAGGCCACCAACAAGGCCCCGAAGTCGACCACAACCAAGAAGACTCGTACTGAGACCGACCTTCTCGGCTCCATGGAAGTTCCCAACAACGCGTACTACGGTGTTCACACGCTGCGCGCTATTGAGAACTTCCAGATTTCCTACGTGACCATCAACACCATCCCGGACTTCATCCGTGGCATGGTTCAGGTTAAGAAGGCCACCGCAATGGCCAACCGCCGCCTTCACGTTCTGCCCAAGAAGAAGGCCGAAGCCATCATCTGGGCCTGTGACCAGATCTTGGAGGAAGGCCGCTGCATGGACCAGTTCCCGCTGGACGTCTTCCAGGGTGGTGCTGGTACCTCCCTCAACATGAATACCAATGAGGTTATTGCCAACCTGGCCCTTGAGCACCTCGGCGAAGAGAAGGGCGCTTACGACGTCATCAACCCGAACGATGATGTCAACATGTCCCAGTCCACCAACGATGCCTACCCGACGGGCTTCCGCCTCGGCCTGTACTACGCAATGGAAGACCTCATTGACCGCATCGATGCGCTGCAGGCCACGTTCCACTCCAAGGGCAACGAGTTCTACGACATCCTGAAGATGGGCCGTACCCAGCTGCAGGACGCTGTGCCGATGACCCTCGGTGACGAGTTCAAGGCTTTTGCCCATAACCTTGCTGAAGAGCAGGCCATTCTGCGTGACTCGCAGAAGCGCCTCCTCGAGGTCAACCTGGGCGCAACTGCTATCGGTACCGGTGTGAATACCCCGGCTGGCTACCGCCACCAGGTCACCGCCGCTCTGTCGGAGGTCACGGGTCTGGAGATCAAGACCGCCCGCGACCTCATTGAGGCCACCTCCGACTGTGGCGCCTACGTGCTTCTGCACTCCACCATCAAGCGCGCCGCCATGAAGCTGGCCAAGATCTGTAATGACCTGCGTCTGCTGTCGTCCGGTCCGCGCGCAGGTCTGGCGGAAATCAATCTGCCGCCGCGCCAGGCTGGTTCCTCCATCATGCCGGGTAAGGTCAACCCGGTTATCCCAGAGGTTGTCAACCAGGTCTGCTTCAAGATCTTTGGTAATGACCACGTCGTCACCATGGCCGCTGAGGCTGGCCAGCTCCAGCTCAACGTGATGGAGCCGGTTATTGGTGAAGCACTGTTCCAGTCCATCCGCATTATGGGCAACGCCGTGGACACCCTGCGTGAGAAGTGCGTTGAGGGCATTACCGCTAACGCCGATGTCTGCCGTGCTTACGTGGAGAACTCCATCGGTATCGTCACCTACCTGAACCCGTTCATTGGCCACCACAACGGTGACCTCATTGCTAAGGAGTCCCTGGAGACTGGCAAGGGTGTCAAGGAACTGGTCCTGGAGAAGGGCCTGCTCGACGAGGAAACCCTGAACCGCGTTCTGTCCGTTGAGAACCTGATGCACCCAGAGTTCCGCGGCCAGCTCTACATCGACGAATAGAGCTTTACATCTGCGCCAGTCCTTACTGGCGCAAAGTGCAAAGTGCGCTTGACAGCGCCTGTGCAGCCCTCTTGGTTTGCACGGGCGCTGTCTCCGTTTTCTCCTCATCTTGGCGTCTTCCGCGGGAAGAGAAGCACCTACTTACGGGTGTGTAAGTGGACACAATCGGGCGTAAATGTCCACTTTTGGGCGCGAATAGGGAAGAATAAAAATAGTCAAATGTCGTTCGTCGGCCCAACTCAGGCTTGACGCGACCCACTTCCTAACGTGCAGCTCTGCTGCAAAAATTGGAGTCACACAATGGTTGTTGTGCACATCATCATCGTCCTTGCGGCGATCTACTTGGGTGCCCGTATTGGCTCAATCGGCATTGGTATGGCTGGTGGCCTCGGTGTCCTTCTACTCGGTCTTACCGGAGTACCAATTACCCGCGAGGACATTCCCTTCGACGTCATCGGAATTATTATGACGGTGATCGCTGCCATCGCGGCTATGCAGCGCGCGGGCGGTATGGATTACTTGGTCTACCTAGCTGAGAAGTTTCTTCGCAAGAACCCGAAGAAGATTACCTTCTATGCTCCGATTGTCACGTGGCTGATGACGGTGCTCGCTGGTACAGGACATACAGCTTTCTCCACGCTTCCGGTGATCGTTGAGGTAGCCAAGGAAGGCAAAGTCCGGCCATCCCGCCCGCTGTCCATCGCCGTTGTAGCTTCTCAGATGGCGATCTGTGCGTCGCCGATCTCGGCAGCCGTGGTTCTTCTGGCTTCGCTATTGGAGCCGCAAGGCGTTGGTTACCTGCAGATCCTCGCCGTTCTTATCCCAGCTACTTTCCTCGCTATCTTCCCGGCGGCGTGGTTTGCCAACCGCTCAGGAGTGGAGCTTGAGGATGATCCCGTCTACCAAGAACGCAAGGCTCAGGGCCTAGTAAAGGTCCCCCAAGGCTCCTCCAACTACAGCCCAAGCAAGGGCGCCAAGTCCTCCGTCATCATCTTCCTTGTCGCCATTGTCATCGTCATGCTGTGGGCCACTCTCACTTCCTCGCAGGTGGGTTTGATTGAGGAACCGACGCTGCCTCGCAACGAGGCGATCATGACCGTCATGCTCACGGCGGCAACGCTCATCGTGATGGTTACCAAGATTGCAGCCGGTGATGTCCTCAACACTCCGGTGTTTAAGTCTGGTATGTCCGCCTGCATCTGTGTATTGGGTGTTGCGTGGCTCGGCACATCCCTGATTAACCACTACATGGAGGACATTCAGGAGCTTTCTGGCGAGGTCATCGCTTCCGCACCGTGGTTGCTGGCGGTCGTTCTCTTCTTCGCCGCAGCGCTCCTTTACTCACAGGCAGCTACCACTAAGGCACTCATGCCGGCCGCCTTGGCCCTCGGCGTCAATCCGCTCACGGCAGTGGCTGCTTTCCCGGCTGTGTCCGCTCTGTTTATCCTGCCTACCTACCCGACACTCCTCGCAGCGGTTGAGATGGACGATACAGGCTCTACCCGCATCGGCAAGGCAGTGTTCAACCACCCGTTCATCATCCCGGGTGTCGTGAGCATCGTTCTGTCTATTCTCTTCTGCTACATCTTCGGCGCAGTTATCATTTAGTAGCTACTCGCCATGCCAGACAAAGGCCCCCGGCAACGAGTGTCAACAGCACACACTGGTTGCCGAGGGCCTTGTGTCTTCCTTTAACCGCAAATTCCCGCACTCTGGCGCGCTAAACTGGTGGGCATGAGTACGCAACCTTCTGACGTTGACATTGCCCAGGCTCACGAGCTCGAGCCCATCACTGACATTGCTGCCCGCGCCGGCATTCCCGATTCCGCGCTTATCCCGTATGGCCGCACGAAGGCCAAGGTAGATATCACGCAGATCGGCGATTTCCCTGCGAAGGGCAAGGTCGTCCTCGTCACAGGTGTATCGCCCACGCCGGCAGGCGAAGGCAAGTCCACTGTCCTGATCGGTCTCACTGACGCCTTAGCAAAAATCGGCAAGAAGGCCGTCGTGGCGCTGCGCGAGCCCTCCCAGGGCCCAGTCATGGGCATCAAAGGTGGCGCTGCTGGCGGCGGGTACTCACAGGTTGTACCGATGGAGGACATCAACCTCCACTTCACGGGTGACTTTCACGCCATCGCGGCGGCCACCAACACCTTAGCCGCCATCATTGACAACCACATCCACCAGGGAAATGCACTGAACATCGATCCACGCCGCGTGACGTGGCAGCGCTGTATTGACGTCAACGACCGCGCCTTGCGCAACGTTGTCACCGGCTTGGGCGGTCCTGCCCACGGAATCCCCGGCGAGACTGGTTTTACGATTACTGCGGCCTCGGAAATCATGGCCATTCTTGGTCTAGCCACCGATCTGGCAGATCTGAAGAAGCGCCTTGGTGACATCACCGTCGGATACACCTACGACCAGAAGCCCGTGACCGCGCGTGAGCTGGGCGCAGAAGGTGCCCTTACCGCGTTGATGCGCGACGCGCTCAACCCGAACTTGGTTCAAACTCTTGCTGGCACACCCGCCTTTGTTCACGGTGGCCCCTTCGCCAACATTGCGCACGGCTGCAACACGCTCTTAGCTACCCAGACCGCGATGCGCTTTGGTGACATCGTTCTTACTGAGGCTGGTTTTGGCGCTGATCTCGGCGGCGAAAAGTTCATGGACATCAAGGCTCGCTTTGGAGACCTCGACGTCGCCGGTGCTGTCGTCGTGGCCACCATTCGCTCCCAGAAATACAACGGTGGCCAACCCCGTGAAGAACTCACCACGGAAGACCTCGATGCTCTGAAGAAGGGCGTGGTCAACCTTGAGCGCCACGTAGACAACCTCCGCAGTTTCGGTCTCACGCCGGTAGTAGCTCTCAATCTCTTTGGTAGCGATACAGACGCCGAGCGTGAGTTCATGCGCCAATGGGCAAAGGACGCCAACGTCGCTTTGGAAGAAGCTGATGTGTGGTCTCAGGGCGGCGATGGCGCAATCAAGCTCGCAGAACTTCTGTTGGAGAACCTCTCCGAGGGCACCTCACACCAACTTTATGACCCAGAGAAGGGGGTTGAGGCCTCGATTGAAACCATCGCAACGGAGATCTATCGGGCTGAACGAGTGGAGTATTCCAGCAAAGCACTCAAAGATCTCAAGTACATCAAAGACAACGGCTGGGAAAATTTCCCAGTGGTCATCTCGAAGACGCAGTATTCCTTCTCTGATGACCCAAGCCAACTCGGTGCTCCTGAGAGCCATACCCTACATGTGCGTGAACTCCAGCCTCGTACTGGAGCGGGCTTCATTGTTGCTCTCACGGGCGATGTCATGACCATGCCAGGCCTGCCCAAGAAGCCAGCGGCCAATAACATCGACGTCGATGCTGAAGGGACGATCTCGGGGTTGTTCTAAGGACCCTCAGTAAGTCAGGGCAGTCAGGCGTTGCGTCATGCGCGCAGCGCCCTAATCTGGCCAACCGGGGTACACGGGGGGCGTGCCGCCGAAAGCAGGGCACAGGTCTTGGAAGGAGCACCAGCCGCACAGCTTCGAGGTCTTAGGGCGGAAATCACCCGACTTGCCGTCGCCTTCGATTTTCGCCCACAACTCGCCCAAGTCGCGCTCGAAGTATTCCAGTTCCTCGGGCCCCGGCGTGAGGAACATGGAGTCCAAGACCTTGAGGTACATGAGCCGCAGCTGCGTGGGGATGGTGTTAAACAGGCGCCAGTACACGAGAGCATAGAAGCGCATCTGAAATTGTGCGTCATGAGAATAGCGGGGGATAGGCTTCTTGCCGGTCTTATAGTCCACCACGCGAACCTCACCGGTGGGAGCCACGTCCACGCGGTCGATGAAACCGCGAACTGGGACACCGTTGGGGAGGACGGTGTCGACGTACATCTCGCACTCATGGGCATCGAAGCCTTGCGGGTTCTCCATCTGGAAATAGCCCTTGACCAGCTCGCGCGCCTCCACGAAGAAGTCCAGCTCTTCCTCTTCCGGGACGAGCTCGCGCAGGTCAGGATCGGTATTCACCATGGAGGTCCACTCCGGTTTAATCATCTTGACTGCCACCGGGTAATCGCGTTCTTCACGCGGCAACTTGTGCATGTTTTCCAGCACTGCATGGACCAATGTTCCCTTGACCTGTGCTTTCGTCTTGGGTTCCGGCAGCTTGTCTATCGCTCGAAAGCGATAGAGCAGGGGGCACTGGTTGTAGTTGGAGGCGCGGGAAGGAGAAAGTGCTATTCGCTGTGGCATAATGCTCCTCAGCCTAGCGCATGCCGATATCAGCACTGCGATACACAATGCAGCAGACGCGCGTCTCCTCGGCATGGCAAGCTTGGAGGTATGACTACTAGGAAAACGACGGAAGATTTTCTCGACTTCATTGCTGCCAGCCCATCCTCGTATCACGCTGCGGAAGAAGTAGCGCGCCAGCTAATCGACGTTGGATTTAGCCGCCAAGAGGAGACTGATGAGTGGTCGGCAGCGCCAGGTGGGCACGTGATGGTGCGCGGCGGAGCCGTCATGGCTTGGTACGTTCCGGAGGGCGCTGGCCCGGACTCGGGTTTCCGGATCATCGGTTCCCATACCGATTCCCCGGGCTTGGCCCTGAAACCTACTCCGGATTTCGATTCCGCCGGCTGGCAGCAGGTTGCTGTGGAAGTCTATGGCGGCGTGCTTCTTCACAGTTGGTTTGACCGCGAGCTGACCGTTGGTGGTCAAGTCATGACGAAGGACGGCACCCGCCACCTAGTCACTACCGGCCCGCTACTGCGGCTTCCGTCCTTGGCTATCCACCTCTACCGCAAGGATGAGTTCAAGCCTGACCGCCAACGCCACATGCAGCCGGTGCTGTCCGTAGGAACACCGGAGACGTCGGTCCTGGGGGTCGTCGGCAAGCAGCTCGGCATTAGCTCAGAAGACATCGCTTCCTTCAATCTCATTACTGCCGACGCCCAGCGCGGAGCGGTGTTTGGCGCCGGAGAGAAGCTCATCGCTGCTGGCAGAATGGATAACCTGTCTTCCGTCCATGCGTCGCTGCGGGCGCTGATATCGGCTGCTGAGCAGCTGGGCGTGGCTGATAATTCGAGCCACAACGACATCCTCGTCATGGCCGCTTTTGACCACGAGGAGGTCGGCTCCTCGTCACGTTACGGTGCTGGCGGGCCCATCCTGGGGGATGTGCTTACTCGCACCGCACGGGCACTGGGCGCCACTGAGGAGCAGCGTTTTCAGATGTTCGCTCGCTCCAGCTGCGTCTCCGCAGATGCCGCGCACTCAGTGCATCCCAACTACGCGGAGAAGCACGATCCCACTCATCACCCCATCATTGGCCAGGGGCCGGTGACCAAGATAAATGGCAACCAGCGCTATGCCTCTGATGCCCAGACTGTATCGCTGTGGGAGGACGCGTGCCGCCGCGCTGACGTGCCTTTCCAACGTTTTGTGGGCAACAATGACGTACCATGCGGTTCCACCATTGGGCCCATCTCTGCTACCCGTCTGGGCATCCCGACGGTCGACGTCGGAGTCCCGATGCTGTCCATGCACTCAGCACGTGAGCTGGTAGGTGAGCGTGACCAACTATGGCTCGGCCAGGCTCTTGAGGCATACTTGGTGGGTTAACCCCGTACCCCGCACTCTGTGAAAGGCCCTTGACGCTATGGCTTATTCTGGCCCCTTCAGCTACGGCGACCGCGTGCAGCTTACTGATGCTAAGCGCCGTCACTACACCATCATCCTCGAGGAGGGAGGCCAGTTTCATTCGCACAAGGGCATCATCAACCACGATGACATCGTGGGCCTCGATGAAGGTTCCGTCATCGACTCCACGCTGGGCAGCTCCTTCCTGCTTTTCCGCCACCTCATGGTGGATCACGTTCTCTCCATGCCGCGTGGCGCTGCGGTGATCTATCCCAAGGATTCCGCACAGATTTTGGTCGAGGGCGACATCTTCATGGGAGCCCGCGTGCTGGAGGCCGGCGCAGGTTCGGGCGCGCTGTCCATGACGCTACTGCGCGCCGTAGGCCCGCAGGGCCACGTTTACTCCTATGAGGTCCGCGATGACCATTTGGAGTATGCCGTGGACAACGTCACGGAGTACTTCGGCGAGCAGCCAGAGTGGTGGAGCCCGCGACTGGGAGATCTGGCTGATGTCAGCGTCGAGGATCTCGGGGGCCCGGTTGACCGCGTGATCCTTGACATGCTCGAACCATGGGAGCACTTGGAGAAGGTGCGCGACATCCTCATTCCCGGCGGCGTGTTCATGACCTACGTGGCCACAGTTCCGCAACTGATGAAGGTCATGGAAGGCATTCGTGAGCTCAAATGCTTCACGGAGCCAAAGGCCTGGGAGTCCCTCGTGCGTGAATGGAAGGTCGAGGGCCTAGCTACCCGTCCAGAGCACCGCATGAATGCCCACACGGCCTTCCTTATTTGGACACGCCGCCTTGCAGACGGCGTCACGCCGCCTCGTCCGCAGCGCCGCGCACGAAAGTAGGGGGATCGGCCCTCACCGCGCGCTAGGGTGGATCCTATGAACGATGCCCCCTACGGTTCCGAGCACACACAGTTGCGCCGCCAGATGGACCAGCTTTCTGAGCGCAACACCAAGCTCGCCGCCTTGCTGAAGGATGCACGCGTCAAGCTCCAGCAGCTACTCGCTGAGGTTGATGCCCTCGCAGAACCCGCGTCCACCTACGGTGTCTTCCTGGGTTATTCCGGCCGCCCTCACGATTCGCGCCGCGATGCCGAGGTTTATACCAATGGGCGCGTCATGCGGGTGAAGATTTCTCCTAACCTCGAACCAGGCTCGCTCAAGGTGGGGCAGCAGGTCCGCTTGGGTGAAGGTTTCGTTGTGGTAGAGGCCTGTGCGCCTGTAAGTACCGGCTCGCTGGGAACACTTCAAGAACGCATTGGCACTGACCGAGCGGTGGTGACCAATTCCGCGGGCGAGGAGCAGGTGATCCTGTTAGCTGCAGACTTGCGTGATACCGTCCGTGCCGGGGACACCCTGCTTATTGAGCCGAAGTCAGCCGTGGCTTCCGAGCGTGTCCACAAGACAGAAGTGGCGCAACTGACGTTGGAGGAAGTCCCCGATGTTTCTTACGAGGATATCGGTGGCCTTGATGAGCAGATTTCCCAGATTCGAGATTCTGTGGAACTGCCTTTCGTGCACCCAGATCTGTATCACCAGTTCGATCTTCAGCCGCCCAAGGGCGTGTTGCTCTATGGCCCTCCAGGCTGCGGAAAAACTCTGATTGCCAAGGCCGTGGCTCATTCGCTGTCTGCCTCCCTGGGCACCACTGCGCCCAGCTATTTCCTCAACGTTAAGGGCCCAGAGCTACTCAATAAGTTCGTGGGCGAAACGGAGCGGCGTATTCGCCTCATCTTCGAGCGAGCACGCGAGCTGGCCTCCGAGCAGACCGCGGACGGGAGCCAGCGTCCAGTCATTATTTTCTTCGACGAGATGGAGTCCATCTTTCGCACCCGCGGTTCCGGTGTGTCCTCCGACATGGAAACCACCGTGGTTCCGCAGCTTCTCACGGAGCTGGACGGCGTAGAAAAGCTCAACAACGTTATCGTTATTGGTGCTACCAACCGTGAAGAACTTATTGATCCGGCCATCATGCGTCCGGGCCGTCTCGACATCAAGATCCGTGTCAACCGTCCAACCAAACAGGGAGCGCGAGAAATCTTTGCCCGTCACTTCCCAGACTCGGTGCCGCACGAAGGCGAGCTTGACGCGCTCATCGATGATGCAGTGGAGGACCTGTACGCTGACCGGCCCTTCGTCAAGTTGCGCTTCGCCAACGCGGAGCCGCGCGTACTGCATTACCGGGACTTTGTGTCCGGTGCGATGATTGCCAATATCGTGTCCCGCGCAAAGAAGCTGGCTATCAAGGAAGCCTTGACAGCAGCCGACGGCTCGGTATCAGGTATTACCGCAGCGCACCTTCATGAGGCTATTGCCGCCGAGCAAGCAGAATCAGAGTACGTGCCCACTTCCGCGAACCCGGAGGAGTGGGCCAAGATCGTCGCCGGAACCTCTGTGGGGGCACATGTCACCGGTGTTGAGTTGATGGGAGCGTAGACATGGGAAGAATGAAACGCGTACTTGGTACTGAGACCGAATACGGCATCTCGACGCCATCGAATCCCGCCTTGTCACCCATCGTGTCCTCTACGCATGCCGTCGTAGCCTATGCTGCGCTGCACACGGGGGCGCGCTCACGCTGGGATTTCCGTGAGGAGCACCCGCTACGTGACAGCCGCGGCTTCGATCTCAAGCGCTATCACACGGTGCCCGTTGTTGATCCAAACGCTATCGGTGTGGCCAACGTGGTCACCGCCAACGGCGCACGCTTTTACGTCGATCATGCCCACCCGGAGTATTCCTCACCGGAGTGCACGAACGCGTGGGATGCCATGGTGTACGACGCCGCCGGGGATCTCATCCTGCGCCGCGCCGCGGAGGCAGTCAACGAGCTGACAGCCCAGGGAACCTCCGTGCTAACGAACCATGATCCGTGTCCGCCTCTGAAGTTCTACAAGAACAATGTCGATGGCAAAGGCGCTTCTTACGGTAGCCACGAGAACTATCAATACTCCCGTGACACCAATTTTGAGGACATCGCGCAGGGACTCATTCCTTTCTTCGTGACCCGCCAGGTGGTCACGGGTGCCGGCCGCATGGGTCTCGGTGCTGACGGCGAAGAGGCAGGGTTTCAGATCTCGCAGCGCGCAGACTACATCGAAACCGAGATTTCCCTGGAAACTACTCTCAACCGCGGCATCATTAATACCCGCGATGAACCGCATGCGGTGGCTGAGGACTACGGACGTCTGCACGTCATCATCGGGGACGCCACCATGTCCCACACCTCGACGTTGCTCAAACTCGGCATGACCGCTCTAGTTCTGGATGCTATCGAGGACGGCGTGGACTTTAGCGATCTGCGTTTGGCGGAACCTGTCGCCGAAGTCCAGCGCGTCAGCCGCGATCTGTCGTTGACGCATGAGCTGGTGCTTGACGACGGCCGCCGTCTCACCGCCCTGGATATCCTCGCCGTCTATCGCGAACGCGTCACTGCTACTTCTCCTGCAGAGGAAAAAGTTCTTGACGCCTGGGATGAGGTGGTGGAATTGCTTGCTGAGGATCCACTCAAGGCCGCTCATCTTCTGGATTGGGTGGCCAAGTACCGGTTGATCAAGGGCTATCTGGACCGCGGTGCTGCAGCGGATGATCCCAGGCTCGCTCTTATTGATCTCCAGTACTCGGACATCGATCCGGAAAAGTCCCTGTACCACGCACTGGTACGCAAGGGTCAGATGCGCACGCTCGTAAGCGACGATGAGCTCGCGCGTGCGGCGGATAACCCGCCGAGTGACACCCGAGCTTTTCTTCGCGGGCGCGCCACCCAGAAGTTTGGGGAAGATGTGCTCGCTGCCTCGTGGCAGTCGCTGACCTTCCGCATTGGTCCGGAAAACGGCGCGGAATCCGGTGCTGCCTGTGTGGCGCTGGATGAGACAACCAGGCTGGGGGAGGAGGATATCGGCACGCTGCTCGATTCCGCTGCCACCGCCCCGGATTTTGTCGAAGGACTGCGTCAGCTGGGCGTGGCCATCGAGTACCCTACGTTGTATTGAGCATAATCGGCTTCTCGCCTTAGCTTTTAGCCCTTCAGCACGCTTGTAGCTCACGAAAGGAGCATTCACCATGAGTGGAAATCAATCCCAGGTCAACGCCGGCGGCGGCAACAACTCGGGCGATAATGCCGAGGAGTTTGACGCCGGACAGGTCAGCATCAATAGCGCGGGCACAGATGATCTCCTCGATGAGATTGACGGCCTGCTTGAGTCCAACGCCGAAGAGTTTGTGCGCTCCTACGTGCAAAAGGGCGGCGAATAAGGGTGGGCCAATCCTCCGGTAACGCCCCGGTCTACGCGCGGCGCATCATGGGCATTGAAACCGAGTACGGTATCACGGCTTCGACGGCTCCTGGACAACGAGCGATGTCCCCAGATGAAATCGCCCGCGTTCTCTTCCGGCCGGTCGTAGCGTCATATTCCTCCTCGAATATTTTCGCTCCTAATGCCTCCCGCCTGTACCTCGACGTCGGCTCCCACCCAGAGATCGCCACCGCGGAATGCGACAGTCTCAGCCAGCTCATCGCCTATGAACGTGCCGGTGACCGCATGGTGGACGGAATGGCACGGCAAACTGAAGAAGCTCTGGCCGCCGAGGGCGAAGAGCGCGCGGTGTACCTGTTCAAGAACAACGTCGATTCCGCTGGAAATTCTTATGGCTGCCACGAGAATTACCTCATCGGACGTCACGTTGTGCTCAAAGACTTCGGTCGAGCCCTGCTGCCGTTTATGATTACCCGCCAGCTCATCTGCGGTGCCGGCATGATTCAAAAGCCTAAGGGCGAGCAACCAGCTCGTTTCGTTCTCTCCCAGCGCGCTGACCAAGTGTGGGAGGGCGTATCTTCAGCAACAACTCGCTCCCGCCCCATCATCAATACCCGCGATGAGCCGCACGGCGATTCCAAACGCTTCCGCCGAATGCACGTCATCGTGGGAGACTCCAACATGGCTGAGCCCACCTTGGCCCTCAAGGTTGGTTCCACACTGCTCATGCTCGAGATGCTTGAGGCGGGCTTTGACGTTCCGCAGTTCGCCGTGCAGGACCCGATTCACCACATTCGTGAGATTGCGCTCGATCCCACGGGCCGTACGCGGTTGCCGCTTGATGACGGCGGCACAGCTACCGCCCTTGAGGTGCAGCAGGCGCTCTGCGCAGCGGCGCAGACGTGGCTTGAGCACCGCGAGGATGCCGGCACGCCGACCGCGGAGATGGCCCGAGTCGTCGACCTCTGGCAGCGGACGCTCACAGCCATTGAGACCCAAGATTTCTCTGGAGTGGACCGCGAAATCGATTGGGTTATCAAGCGCAGCCTGCTTGAACGCTACCGCGCGCGCCTGGGAGGGGAGTGGGCCCACCCCAAATTGGCCCAAATCGACCTGACCTACCACGATATCCGCCCCGGCCGGGGGCTTTTCAGCGTGTTGGAACAGCGTGGGATGGTGAAACGCTGGATTGATGACGCGACCATCGAGGCTGCCGTTGATAACCCACCACAGACAACCCGTGCCAAACTGCGCGGGGAGTTCCTCGCGGCTGCCCGCCAACTTGATGCCGCTGTGACGGTGGATTGGACGCGGATGAAGGTCAACCGGCCAGAACCTATGACGGAGGAGTTCTCCGATCCCTTCGTATCCGAGGATCAGCGTTTGGACGGGTTGTTAGACTATATGCGTTCACACCACGGCGTTTAGCACGAAGGAGCCTGCCACCATGGCGTCAGCTGACCGCACCGCACACCGGGCTCCGGCCTGGGACACAGCCGTTGAAAGGCTCACCAACCTCACTTTCGCTCTTCATGGAGCCGCCCACCAAGGCGGTGTCCCTGACCGCAGCGCTGCATGGATCCAAACTCACGTTGAGGGTTATCAGGGGAAGAGCGATGAAGCCTTTAACAAGCAGCTGTCCCGCGACATCGTAACTCTGCAACGCGCGGGTGTTCCCGTCGTTCACACCAGTGGGCCAGAAGGTCCGCTCTACCGGCTTAACCCCGAGGATTACCAGCTACCACCTGTGGATTTCACCCCCGAAGAAGCCATGGTTCTGGGTGTTGCCGGGGGCATTGGCACGCCCGGTGGGTTGAGCGATTTCAGTCTTTCGGCATGGACCAAGATCGCAGCTTCAGGTGCGTCGCGCGATCTTTCTGGGGCTCCGGTGTATACCGCAGTCAATGACATGACAAAACTCAGTCCGGAGCTGGTGAAGGCAATTATCACCGCGGTACGGGCCGGAGTGCGCATCTCCTTTGATTATTACCCTACGCCGGCCTCCGAACCTATACGCCGCCTCATGGACCCGTGGGGGCTTGTCAACCACCGTGACCGTGTCTACCTCGTCGGTTGGGATGCTGATCGCGAGGCTCCCCGTACTTTCCGTGCCACGCGCATGAGAAATGTTCGCCGCTCCCGCCAGGAAGCCACGCATCTGGAGCCAAGTGCACCACTGCAAGACCTCGTTATCGCCGCACTGGATCGGGGTGAAACCATCAGTGCCATTCTCAACGTGCCGGAAGGCCAAGCAGCCGAACTCGTCGAGGCGGGAAACCGCCGCAACGATGGCCTGCTCGAGCTCACAGACGTTCAGCGCGATTGGCTGGTTCGTACTGCCGCTGGCTATGCGCCCGATGTCATCGTGCTGGAGCCTGAGGAGATCCGCGTCGACATCCTTAGCCTTCTGCGCGGTGGCAGCACTGAGGAGGGGCCTCATGACTGATCACTCACGTAAGCTGCAGGCGCTCGTTCGCTCGCTCAATCTCATTCCGTATCTGCGCAACCACCCGGATCTCACCCCGATGGAAGCGGCAGAGGATCTCGGCATGACCCCAGCGGAGCTGAAAGATGCCGTGGATAGACTTTTCTGCTCAGGCGTGGGGCGTAATACCGAAGAACTCATTGACTTAAGCTTCAGCTACCGCGACGGCATTGAGATCTACAACGACCAGGGCTTGACCCAGGCACTGCGCCTTACTCCGACGGAGGCCGGGGCGCTGTTGCTGACGCTTGAATCTCTAGAGGCAATGCCAGGGCTTGTCGACGTCTCCGCTGTCCATTCCGCCGCCGCCAAGCTGCGCGACATCATGGATGAGAAGACCGCTGCTATCTATGACTCTCTTGCCGCAACTGACCCGGAAGAATCCCAGGTCCAGGCGGCATTGGCAGGAGCTGTAGACAACCACAAGCAGGTGCGCTTCACTTACTGGAGTATGTCCTCCAACCGCACACGCGAGCGTACTGTGCACCCCGCTCGTATCTTCATCGTGGATGGTGAACCTTACCTCGTGGCCTGGGATGAGTCCGCTGGTGGAGAAGCGACGGGAGAGCATCGCACCTTCCGTCTTGACCGTATGAAGGACGTGGAGGTGCTGGACGCACCGGCAACCCCGCACCTCCGCGAGCTAGACTTCAACCCTGATTCACCGTTTGGTCTAGATCACACTCTCACCGCTGAGCTCGAGATTCACCAAGAGTTCACCTGGCTAGCAGAGCACTATGACATCACCCTGGGTAAGAACCTTGGAAATGGCCTCATAGCTGCAACGATGCCGATTGGCTCTGAGGCGTGGTTCACCCGTTTTGCGCTCGGCCAAGGCGATAGGTTGCGGGTTACTGGCCCTGCAAAGCTCGTCCGCGCTATTTCGCAGCATAGAAATCGCGCCATCGAGCGTTATACTCAACTCCCAGATTAAGTGCTCTCCGCGTGCGCTCGTTGCGAGGTGTTCTCCACATCCGTAACACGCACCACCGACTATGAAAGAAGGGGCTTCCCCATGACTGTGGGACCTTTGGAAATCGGCCTTGTCGTCCTCGTAATCGTGCTGCTCTTCGGCGCTAAGAAGCTTCCGGAGCTCGCTCGTTCCGTGGGCCGTTCCATGCGTATCTTCAAGTCCGAGGTCAAAGAAATGAAGGACGAGAACAACACCGCTGACGGTCAAGGCCAGATCGCTGCCGCTAAGAAGAACGACGAGGACTTCTGGAACAGCCCGGAGATGCAGCCGCGCTCCACCAAGCCGGTAGACGGTACCCAGAACTAAACACCATTCACGCCATCTTTCTGCCTGAGAGGGGAGGACGTGTGCCTTGAGCGATATGCGCACACCATCTGCTACAAGTAAACCCACGAGCAGGCAGAAGTGGACCTCAAAGCTACGGCGCAAGCCGAAAAACCCAACCGGGGAAATGACCTTAGTGCAGCACCTTCAGGAGCTGCGCAAGCGCATTGTTATCTCCTTGCTCGCCTTGATAGTGGGCACCATTCTTGGCTTTCTGTGGTACCAGCATTCACCCTTCGGATTATCACCGTTGGGCGAAATCCTGCGTGGCCCGTACTGCTCTTTGCCAGAAGAGCGCCGTATTTCCTTTAGCGCAGACGGTGAATGCCGTCTGCTTGCTACCAGTCCTTTTGAGATGCTTCTCCTGCGTCTGAAGGTTGGTGCTCTCGCCGGTGCGGTGCTTGCCTCCCCAGTGTGGCTCTATCAGATTTGGGCCTTTATCGTGCCTGGTCTGCACAAGAACGAGCGCCGCTTCACTTTCTTCTTTGTCTCCAGCGCCGTGGTTCTCTTTGTTCTCGGTGCCGTTCTGGCGTACTTTATCCTCTCGGTGGGACTGGAGTTCCTCATGGGGATGGGTGAGGAGTTCCAGACCGCAGCGCTCACCGGTGAGCGCTACTTCTACTTCCTGCTCACTCTGCTCATGATCTTTGGCGTGAGCTTCGAAATTCCGCTGCTCATTGTCTGCCTCAACCTTATCGGTGTGCTGGAGTACGAGCACGTCAAGGACAAGCGCCGCATCATCATTGTGGTCATCATGATCTTCGCGGCCGTGGTGACTCCAGGACAAGAACCTTTTTCCATGCTGGTGTTGGCATTCGCACTCGTACTACTCGTGGAGATTGCCTTCCAGTTCTGCCGAATCCACGATAAGCGCGCTCAGCGTGAACGTCCTGCGTGGATGGACCTCGATGATGAGACGGCCTCGCCGTTGGGCGAAGGCCCCGGGGGCATTGGCACGCCGACTCCAGTCGAGGCCCCGACGAGTGTCTCTGCCTCCGCTGCACCAGTGAGTAGCCCATCTCCACGGACCACGGGGGCGTCGCCAAGCACCAGCACCGCTCCGCGCACCACGCAGCCGCCACAGGGCGGATTCTTCGATGACGTCCTTTAAGGACATACTCGTTAAAGCCGACCTGGCAAAGGCACTGACCGCGTTTCTCCTCGCGCAGCGGTCACCGACTGCGCCGCGGTAACGCTGGGCAGGTACCCTGGGTGCTTATGACATTGACGCATCTGGACGAGTTCACCCGCGCCCTGCCGTACTCCCTGGATGACTTCCAAATCGAGGGTTGCCAAGCCGTCGAGGACGGCCACGGCGTGCTGGTATGCGCGCCTACTGGTGCTGGTAAAACCATCGTCGGCGAATTTGCGGTCTCCCTTGCGCTGAGCCAGGGCACCCGCTGTTTCTACACCACGCCGATTAAGGCACTGAGTAATCAGAAGTACCACGACCTCGTCGAAGCCCATGGTGAAGACGCCGTGGGCCTGTTGACGGGTGATGTCTCCATCAACTCTTCTGCAGACATCCTCGTGATGACCACTGAGGTGCTCCGCAACATGATTTACGCTGGCTCCGGCGCACTAGAGCGGCTTACCCACGTGGTCATGGATGAGATCCACTTCCTTGCGGACGCCTCGCGCGGTGCAGTCTGGGAGGAGGTCATCCTCAATCTTGATGAACACGTCTCCATCATTGGCCTCTCCGCCACCGTGTCGAACTCGGAGGAGTTTGGACGTTGGCTGAGCACCGTGCGCGGTGATACCACTGTCATCGTCAGCGAGAACCGCCCCGTACCACTGGACCAGTGGATGATGGTGGGCCGCAAGATATACCCGTTGTTCGAACCGAATTCTGGCGGTCAGGTCAACGCGGAGCTTGCCCGGCGCATCGAGCGCTTGGAGTCGGGGGAGCGCTCGGCTGGTAGCTCTTCTGACGCCTACGAGAATAAGCGAGCTAGCTTCCGCTCGCGGGCACGCCACAAGGGCGGGGGTCGTGGCAGGCACGGTGACCGCAACGGTGGCGGTCACGACAGGCGTAGTGGTGCACCCCGTGCACAGGACCGCTATCGCCCGCTCGGCCGCCCAGAAGTGCTCAAAGAGCTGCAGTCCATGAACATGCTGCCGGCAATTACCTTCATCTTCTCCCGTGCAGGATGTGACGGGGCGCTCTACCAGTGTCTGCGCTCGCGCATGGTGCTCACCTCCCCGGAGGAAGCGACGGAGATCAAAGCCATCGTGGATAAAGGTGTGGAAGGCATCCCCGAGGAGGACCTCCAGGTTCTGGATTTCAAGCGCTGGCGTGAAGCTCTGTCGCGTGGGTTCGCTGCTCACCACGCAGGCATGCTTCCGGCATTTCGGCATATCGTTGAGGAGCTCTTTGTCAAGGGTCTCGTCCGAGCCGTGTTTGCCACTGAAACCCTTGCCCTCGGCATCAACATGCCTGCCCGCACCGTGGTGTTGGAGAAGCTCATCAAGTTCAACGGCGAAGCGCACGTTGACCTCACGCCAGGCCAATACACGCAGCTCACTGGCCGCGCCGGCCGCCGAGGCATCGATACCCAAGGCAATGCAGTCGTGCAGTGGGCACCGGCGATGGACCCGCAGGCGGTGGCAGGCCTCGCATCGACCCGTACCTACCCATTGATCTCCACCTTTGAACCCGGCTACAACATGGCCATCAACCTGCTGGGGATGCTGGGATTCGAAGAATCCCTGCGCCTGTTGGAGAAGTCCTTTGCCCAGTTCCAGGCGGATGGCTCCGTGGTGGAGGAGACCCGTGAGATCGAGCGTGCTGAGCATCGCGTTCGCGAACTACGCACACAGCTCGACGACACGATTTCTCATTTAGCACCACCCACCACAGATGGTGAGGATGCCGCGGAGGTCCTTATGGACTACATGCGGCTGCGCCGCGCCTTGAGCGATGAGGAAAAGGCAGCCCAAGCCAACAAGAAGAATGAGCGCCGTAAAGAAGTCGCCGCTGTTCTCGCGCGTCTCCAGGTCGGTGAGGTTATCGCCATCGCAACAAGGAAGCGCCCCACGTTAGCCGTTGTCATTACCCCTGCCAACCAATCTGCTGACCCCCGCCCATGGGTGACCACAGAATCGGGATGGTCCGGGCGTATCGACGCCGAGGGCATTGAGAATCCTCCCATCTCCGTTGGCCACATGAAACTGCCGCGCGCGGCGCAGAAGAATCCGCGCCGCCACATCAAGTACGTTCAGGATGCCTTTAAGCGGGACTTTTATAAGCGTCCGAAAAAGATGCGCACAGCGCCGCGGAATCGCCCCAACAGAAAGGTCGGGGAGTTGCGTGACGCCATCCGCCAACACCCGGTTCACCACTGGCCGGCAACTGATCGAGAGCAACTTGCTGGTGTAGCCCAGAAACTTGCCCGCCGCGAGCGCGACTTGGCCAAGCTCGAAGCCAAGGTAGAGCGTGCTACCGACACCCTCGGCCGCACCTTTGAGCGCATTGTTGATCTACTCTCTGAAATGGACTACGTGGAGTTTGAAGGCTTCGGCGAGGACCGTGAGCCAGTGATCACTGATGAGGGCGAACGCCTGGCCAAGATCCATTCCGAATCGGATCTCCTCGTGGCGCAGTGCCTGAAGCGCGGTATCTGGAATGACTTGGATCCCGCGGAGCTGGCAGGCGTGGCATCGCTGTGTGTCTTTGAAAATCGCAAGGCCACGCGCGGTGAGCCCGGTGCGGCCACGGATCCTATGGCGGATGCCATGGACGCCACTTGGCGTATCTACACCGAGCTCGTGGCGGATGAGAGGCGCCACAACCTTCCGCAGACGCGTGAGCCGGAACCTGCCTTCGCACTGGCCATCCATCAGTGGACCGCGGGCGCGCCGCTGGCCTACTGCATGGCAGCGGCCAACGAGGCTGGCGCCGAGCTCACCCCCGGTGACTTTGTGCGCTGGTGCCGCCAAGTAGTGGACCTGCTTCAGCAGGTGGCTAAAACCGGCTACGAAGAGGACATTCGCCGCAATGCCCGGCGCGCCATCGATGCTATCCAGCGCGGTGTCGTCGCCATCGGCGCCTAATCCCACCCCAAGGCTCAGTTCACGGCTTCTTGGACCGGGTCTCATGTTTATCCGCCCCTGCAAGGAGCGCGGTCGCAGCAGCCACGAGTGCTGGGCGGTGTGTACCAACGAGTGCGAGCGTGGCAATGCGCAGGTTCTTCCCGAAGGGATTGAGTATGAGCGCTTGGGTGCCCACGACGTCATCGCCCACCAGCGCCGGTCCGCCGGAATCACCTTTCACCGCGGGCACTGTGTTGAACACCATGCCGGCGGGGGAGACGGTCGTCCGAAAGTCAACGGACCACGTGCGGAAGAAAGGCATGAGAAAGCGCCCTCGGCGTTGTTGGGCGCGCCGAGCCTTACCGCCGTAGCCCCACGTCACAATCTCCTCGCGGAAGCCTGGGGTCCGTGTGGTCAGCCCCGGCACATCACGGGGAGGAGCTGGGCTGTCCAGCAAGCACAGGGCCATGTCTGTGCCATCAATGGTGCGCACGGCTGTGAGCCTCCGGTTGAATCCGCCGCTAACTTTGTAGTGGTCCCTTTCCTCAATCCCATCACGGAAGAAATGGGCGCAGGTGAGCACCAGCTGGGCGCGGAGCTGCGGGCGGGGTAGAAGGGAGGCGTCAACAAGCACACCCGAGCAGTAGCCCTGTCGGGTGCGGATCTTGACGGCAGCGGGATGAGGCTCCATGAACTCCAGCCTAACGAGGAGCCCGCGTGCAGCGCGGTAGGCTGGCGGGCATGACTGATTATCCTTCCCGCCTTCAGCGCGCCCGTGAGGCAGTGGCTGCCCAAGGAATCGATGTGGCACTGGTAGGCACCGGTGCCGAGTTTGCTTATCTCACCGGTTCCTGGGTGTCCTCCCATGAACGTTTGACCTGCCTAGTGATTCGCCCTGATGCTGAGCCAGTTATCGTGGCTCCCCGCACGGATATCGAATCCCTTGAGGGCGTTGCTGCCCGTTTGCGTGGTTGGAGTGACGGCGAGAATCCCTACGCACTGGCGTTAGAGGGGTGCACTCCGCGAAAGGTGGCGCTGGGTTCAACCCTGACGGCCGATCACGTGTTGCGTTTCCAGGAAGTGCTTGATGGCTCTTCCTTCGTTCTCGCCACCACCGCCCTCGCTGATCTGTTTACGCGCAAAGAGGACGAGGAGATTTCGGAACTGCGCCACGCCGCACGAGCGATCGATGCGGTACATGCGCAGGTACCTGGACTCTTGCAGCCTGGACGTACCGAAGCCGAGGTTGCCGAGGACCTTCGGACCCTCATCTTGCGAGAGCACACGTCGGTGGATTTCATCATCGTTGGTTCCGGTGCCCACGGCGCGAACCCGCATTATGACTTCGGAGAACGCATTCTTGCAGCAGGGGATCCGGTTGTCGTCGACATCGGAGGTACTGTGCCCTCGGGTTATCACTCCGATTGCACGAGGACTTATGTCGTAGGCGGCGATCCAAGTGCTGCACCAGAGGACTTCCTGGACGCCTATGCGGTGCTGGAGCAGGCCCAAGCCGCCGGCCGCGCAACCATCCGCCCGGGAGCGACCGCCCAGGACATTGACCGCGCCACCCGTGAGGTCATTGAGGAAGCTGGCTGGGGAGAGTTCTTTACGCACCGCACTGGCCACGGTATCGGGCTCTCAACCCACGAAGAGCCTTTCATCATGGAGGGAAACAGTTTAGAACTAGCTGCGTCTATGGCCTTTTCCATCGAGCCGGGCATCTACGTGCCCGGGAAATGGGGAATGCGCTTGGAAGATATTGTGGTGACCACTGAGGATGGCTATGAGTCCCTCAACCAGGCACCGAGGGAGCTGCGCTAATGGGAGCACTGCTCATTCTGGGTGGACGCAGCGACATAGGTGGCGAACTCGCCCGCAGGCTCTGCCAGGGCCGCCCGGTGGTGTTGGCTGCGCGTGGTGAGCAAGGCATGGAAGCCCTCAGCGAGGAACTCGTTCATGCCGGGGCAACCGCCGTCCATACACTATCTTTTGATGCCATCCAGGTAGACCAGCACCGCGAAGTAGTGGCACAAGCTGCCCAGCTGGCCGGCGAGGAGATCACAACCGCCGTGGTGGCCTTCGGCATCTTGGGGGATCACAACCGCGCAGAGCACGATGAAGCCCACGCTTTCGATATCGCGCTGGTGGACTATGCAGCGCAGGTGTCCATGCTCACCGTGCTAGCTGATGTCATGACGTCGGGCCACATCGTCGCCTTTTCCTCCATCGCTGGATGGCGAGCCCGCCGCGCCAATTATGTGTACGGCTCGACCAAAGCCGGACTCGATGCCTTCTGCCAAGGGTTGGCTGATCGTCTCCACGGCAGCAATCTTGCCCTCATCACTGCACGGCCAGGCTTCGTTATCGGTTCTATGACCAAGGGAATGAAACCTGCTCCGTTGTCCGTTACGCCAGACAGTGTGGCTGAGGCCGTCACGAAAGCTATCGAGTCGGGGACTGAGTCACGAACCGTGTGGATCCCTCGTGCGCTCCAACTCCTAGCCTGGGTCATGAAGCTCGTGCCGCGTCCCATCTGGCGGCATATGCCGCGCTAATCCTGAAGGTGCGGCGAGTTCACGTCGAAGATAAAGCCCCGCGGGGCAAGCACCCGCAGAACAACGTCGGCATCGCCATCGGCAAGGTCGTGGATAACGAGGCCGCGCCACGGAGTGACCGTTACCGGCGCATCGAGCTGCGCAATCAGTCCGGCGTATTCACCTGGCAAAGCGCCCTTGTGGAGACCCGCGCCCAGATCGACTCGTCCTTCGGCAGTGTGCTCGGTAAGCCAACCAATAGGTGCGGGGTGCAGGGATGCCGCTGCCTCCGCTGCTGAATCTGAAGTAGGGCTATCTACCTCATCTATGGTCTCTAGGAGGGCGGTGATGAGGGCGGGGAGGGCGTCGTCAAGCGCAAGCTCCTCGCCTTTTACCTGACCTGCCTCGATGAGGCGAACAACCGTCGAGTCCTCAGGTGTGCGCAGTTGCAAGCCAGTGGACACGCCCTGGCTCAGGATGTCACCTAGGCCGCCATCGACCCCGATAACGGTCTCACGTAAAGCGTTCCCCTCCGCTTCGTGTTCAGCAAGTGCAGCCGAGATCTCTTCAGCCACGCGGGCAGCAACCGATCGCGCCTGCGCAGACAGGGGAGAGGCCACGACGCGTGGAGGAGTCCGTGGAAGAGACACACTGCTCACCGCAGCCTCATCATCAACTCCGCGAAGGGTGAGCACGCTGTGCTCTTCGAGATACACATAGCCATCGGCGTGCTCGCGCGCGACCTGGCCCAGCGCTAGCCACTGCTCAGGGGTGACCACGCCGCCGGCGGGATAGAAGTGCAGAGTATGGGACATGGTGGGCTAGTCTAATGGGCTTAGGAGGGGCAACAGCGAACCGGCTGGTAAAGCAAGTAGGGTAGGCAGCATGCCCTTTGTTCTGTTCATCGCGTACATCCTTCTGGAAACCCTCGCCTTCTGGGCCGTCGCGCAGTGGATCGGCGTCCTCTGGGCCCTACTTGCCCTAGCGCTGACCATGTTCTTCGGCATGACCATTGCCAGCCTGGAGGTGCGCCGCATGATGTCGAGCCGCATCCGCCAGGCAGGTGATGGCATGTACGTCATGGAGGATCCGACCCCTGGAAAGACAGCCGGCAACGTGGGCCTGACGATGGTGGGAGGCATTCTGCTATCCATGCCTGGCTTCGTGTCTACTGTGCTCGGTGCGCTGTTTATCTTTGCACCAACGCGTTCGCTGATTCGCATGATGCTAGCAGCGTCGATGTTTAAGAAGATTGAGGACATGGGCATCCGCGCCTATGAGGCCTCTCCGATGGCTCAGCACCGAGACTCCTATGGTTCCTTCGGCAACGCCGGCCCGATGACGCCGAATGCTCCGTCTCCTGAAGTGATCGACGAGGACGAGCTGCGGGATTGGACCAAGAACGTCAAGCCTGAGGACTTTGAGGACGGCAAGAACTAGTGCTGGGGATTATCGCTCGACTGATCCTGGCGGCCACATCCGGCGCCGTCACCTACCTCGCCATCGAACCGCGGGGTTGGTGGGCAGCCGGAATTATCGGCGTGGCGCTGCTGGTGGCTGCGCTCGCGCCGTGGCGCACGACTGAGCCTTCCTTGGCATGGTCCGCACTCATCGCCGCAGTGCACAGTGCTGTGCTCTACGTGTTCACACTGCCGTGGATTGGCGAGCTTGTGGGCTCGATGCCCTATATCGCACTGGCGTTGTTTTTGTCCCTCTACAGCATCCTGCTCGGCATCGGCGGGTCTGCGCTGCTGCGCTGGAAGTACGGCTTCGCGCTCTTCCCTTTCTTTTATGTTGCGGTGGAGATGCTGCGCTCTTCGGTACCTTTCGGCGGCTTTTCCTGGGTCCGCCTGGCCTGGGGGCAAATTGAGGGGCCACTGGCTAACCTCGCACCGTGGGGAGGCCCCGCTCTCATCACCTTCGCAGCAGTGTGTGCAGCGGCAGGTTTTGTGGGATTGGCTCGTGCACCGAGGCTCGCCTGCGCGCTCATTGCGCTTCCCCTGTTGGCAGGCATTCTGGCAGGACAGGGGATAGGTCGTGATTCACGGACCACGGGAACGGTGACCATCGCGGCAGTGCAGGGCAACGTCCCGCGGCTTGGCCTGGACTTCGCAGCGCAACGCCGCGCGGTGCTGGACAACCACGTGCGCGTCACTGAACAGGCCGCCCACGACGGCGCACACCCTGACATCGTCATCTGGCCCGAGAATGCCTCCGATATCAATCCGTTCACTAACAAGGACGCACGGATGCTTATCGACGCCGCCTCCCGCGACATCAACGCCCCCATCCTCGTCGGCACATTAACGACAGATGAGGTGGGCGCGCGCAACACCATGCAGGTGTTCAACCCGGATGGTTCGGCAGGTGAGCATCACCACAAGAAGTACCTGCAGCCTTTTGGCGAGACCATGCCGATGCGCGACTTCTTTGCCAAGATCACCGATCTGGTGGAGCTTGCAGGGGATATGAAACCCGGAGATGGGCCCGGTGTAGTCACCATGGCTGGCACGACGGTGGGTATTGCCACTTGCTATGAGGTGAGCTTTGACCAGGCCGTCCGCACTGCCATCGATAACGGCGCGCAGATCCTGACCACGCCTACCAACAACGCCACCTTCAGCGATTCCGACATGACCTACCAGCAACTCGCGATGAGCCGGTTGCGAGCGATGGAAGCTGACCGGGCCGTCGTCGTGGCCGCGACCTCTGGAGTCTCCGCCATCGTTCATCCAGACGGCAGCGTGAGCCAAGCTAGTGGCATCTTTGAGCCTGCCTACCTTGAAGAAGAACTCCCGCTACGAGAAGGACGTACTTTTGCGGTGCGTTATGGTTCGATCCTGCAATGGCTCATGACTATTATTGGAACGGTCTGCGCGCTGCTGGCGGTCTATTCCACTTCCTTTACTACCCGGAGCAGCACGCCTCGTCTTAAACCTAAAGGAGCAAAGAACTAGTGAGCTCGACCCGCGAATCCACCCTGGTCATTATCCCTACCTACAATGAGATTGAGAACCTGCCGCTGATTACCGGCCGCGTGCGTAAAGCCACGCCTGAGGTTCACATCCTCATTGTTGACGATAACTCCCCGGACGGCACCGGCGAGGCAGCCGACAAGCTGGCAGCGGAGGACTCCAACCTTCACGTGCTGCACCGCGAGGGCAAGGGTGGCCTGCTGGGAGCTTATATCGCTGGCTTTGAGTGGGGTCTGGAGAAGGATTACCAGGTTCTGTGTGAAATGGATGCGGATGGCTCCCACGCACCAGAGCAGCTGCACCTGCTGCTCGAGGAGATTGAGAAGGGAGCCGACCTCGTCATTGGTTCCCGCTACGTGCCGGGCGGCGAAACCGTCAACTGGCCGGCCAACCGTGAGCTTCTCTCGCGTCTGGGTAACAAGTACATCTCCGTCGCACTCGGCGCAGGAATCAGTGACATGACCGCCGGCTACCGTGCCTTCCGCCGTGAGCTGCTCGAGCACCTTGACTTCGATGACCTGTCCAAGGCTGGTTACATCTTCCAGGTGGACGTGGCTTTCCGCGCCATCAAGGATGGTTTTGACGTTCGCGAGGTGCCGATCACCTTTACCGAGCGTGAGCTGGGAGAATCCAAGCTGGACGGTTCTTTTGTTAAGGACTCCCTCCTTGAGGTCACCAAGTGGGGCGTTGCTCACCGTTCCGAGCAGGTCAGCGATTTCAGTGGTGAAGTGTCCAAGCTGGCCAGCCGCACCGTGGAAGATCTCGAACTCGGCGCAAAGGCCACCAAGATCAAGAACGCCGTGAGCGAGTTTATCGGTGACGTTACCCACTTGGTTCAGCGCTCGAGCAAGCGCTAGCCGTCTGAGCTAGCGCTGCAGTGGCCAGAACTAGCAATGACCGACGCGCAGCATCAATAGAACAAAAATAGGGTAGAGGCTCCCATGGGGCCTCTACCCTTTAACTTTGCCAAAGCGCAGTCCAGCTAGGACTCGCTTTCTTCCTGTTCCTTTTGCTCCTTGAGCAGGCGGGCAGCAGCGCGGCGGCGGGAGCGAAGGTTATCAATGCGCTCCGTCAGCAACTCATCCAGTTCCTCGATGGAGCGGCGCTCACGCAGCATGTCCCAGTGGGTACGCGGCGGCTTGGTGGGCTTGGATTCCACGCCTTCGCCTTCGACAAGGGTGCCGAGCTTACCGTTCTTGCACATCCACTCCTCAGGGATTTCCGCATCATCAGCGAACGGCACCTCGTAAATATCGCCGTCCTCAGTGCGGTACTTCACCATCTGGCGCGGTGCCAAGTCGTGGTCACGGTCGGTTTCGTAGCTCACAGCGCCCATACGGCTGCCACGAAGCACGCGATCTGCCATGCAACATCATCCTTTTCAAGTAGTGAGGGAGGGATCAGGATCGACCTTTATCACTTAAAGTTCCTCCAGTATAACGAACAGGCTTTAGCCTTTGTTCCCACCCTCAGCTTTATGGGCTAAGGTGTGTGGAGTGATTGGTACACAGGATCGGCAGCCGGGGTCGCCGCGTCGCAACAACGCCGCAACCTGCCAATGGTGCGGCAAGGAGATTGCGCAAGGCGGCCGAGGACGCCCACGCAAGTTCTGCTCGGCCTCCTGCAAGCAGCGTGCATATGAACAGCGTCAGAATGTTGCCGGAACCACGATTCCTGCCGATGCCGTCATCCTAACCCCGGACAAAGCCGACCAGCTCCGGGATGGACTCTTTGAACTGCGGTGCTGTGCGGAGGATGTGGCTACGGCGGCGTCGGAAAGCGCCAGCGCCGAAGAGATGAAGGAATTGTGTACCGAACTGGTGACGTTGGCTCGCAATCTGGAGGAATTGAGATAGAACATGAAATCGCTGTTAGGTAACCGCAAACTAGTCATCACTGTCTTCGTGATCCTGATCCTAGCTTCGACAGCACTGGCCCTTGGTCCGATGGTGTTTTCACTGGTCATGGGACGTGGCGTGAAGACAGAACCGATTAACCTGGATCGAGTCAAGGCCGCAACTACCGAGCTCGATGGGCAGTGGAACGTTGTGAAAGGCTCTCCCTATAACTTTACGTCGGCCGGCTTTACCATCGATGAAATCCTGCCGGCTGATAAACGCACAACCTCCGGTTCCACCAAGGACGTTACTGGTCAAGCCGTTATTTCGGACTCTACGGTCGAGGAAGCAACGATAACTGTCGACATGACCACGCTGACCACGGATAAGAAGGTGCGCGACCAGAACATGAAGACCAAGCTCTTTGAGGTGTCGAAGTTCCCTGAGTCCACCTTCACTCTGACTGAGTCGGCCGACCTCTCTGCCGTGCCTGACGACGCCTCACCCGTCACCATCCCGCTCACCGGTGACCTCACCATCCACGGTCAAACTAAGAACGTGACCACCGATTTCCAGGTCGTTCGCGACGGCGACAGCATCATCCTCGGCGGTGACATCCCGATCAATCGTTTGGACTTTGGCGTGGAGACCCCGGAAATGATTGCTGCCAAGATTTCCGAGGTTGGCGAAGTCAACGTCCGCGTGACCCTTCAGAAATAGCGATCATGAAATCGCAACACCTCATTACCGTCTTGTGGGTGCGCCTAGCCGTACTCGTTGGATTCGGCATATTCATCTGGTTCACGGGAACGAAGCTGATGGTGGCGTTCTCCGCGCTGCTCGTAGCTTTGACCGCCGTCCAACTCGTCATGGCGTACCGACAGCGCTGAAATACGGGTTTTCTCGCACACTTCCACATACACCCATTAACGTCACTTGACGTTAATGGGGAAGTTCATCGAAGCTCTCCATGAGGTCTGCGCTAGGGACGAAGAAATTCGTTCCGGTAAGCGCAGTGGAGAAGTCCAGGATGCGGTCGTAGTTGCCGGCAGGTTCGCCGATAAACATCTGACGCAGACGCTTATTGATGTTTTCCGGGTCCTTCGCATAGCCGATGAAGTAGGTTCCCGTCTCACCAGAAGCGAATGAGCCAAAGACCATGTTTTCACGGTAGATATCTTCATCGAGATCATTGAGCGCAACATGAGAATTGGAGGGCATATCCGCCTCGCTGAGCTCGATATCATCTGCCTTGGTGCGGCCGATAACGCGTTCCTGCTCCTCGGTGCTCAGCTCGTGCCACTTGTCCATATCGTGGATGTATTTTTGTACCGTGACGTAAGAGCCGCGCGGGTAATCAGCATCGTCACCGAGTAGCACAGCGTCTAAAGCTTCCTGTGCCAGCGGGTTTGCCGTACCATCGACGAAGCCTAGTAGGTCACGCTGGTCGAGATACTTGAAGCCTTGCGTCTCATCGATCACGGTGGCAGCCGAACCTAGCTGCGCGAGCACCTGACGGGCAAGCTCATAACAGAGGTCGTAGCTATTGGCGCGGAAGTGCAACAGGATATCGCCAGGAGTTGCCGGTGCCGCGTGGGCGGCGTCAATCGCCTCAAACTCACGAAGATGCTCAGGGGCGGGCGCGGTGGTCAGGCGCGGCCACATGGAAGCGCCGATACCAACCACGGTAAACAAGTCCGCCTCGTTGTAACGAAAATTAACGGACTTGTACAGGCCACTGAATCCGGTAAGCAGATCCCGAACCGCATCTTCGCCGCCGGGGTTGATCCCGAGGACAAGAAACAGAGCAGCGCGGGACGGCTTATCTACGATGTGCTGGATAGTCATATATCTCAGTGTAGCCACGCCGCATGGCGATAACTTAGGAATGCTAGAGCCTTGCAGATGCTCACACCTCTGGCCAGCACGTTAACGTTATTGTCCGATAATGTACATTATGTCAGATAATGCGGCGACCTCAGTTCCCCGCCACTACGCCAACCGCGCACATCGCGCTACCTCCCTCGCGCTACCTGGCACCCATTTCCCCAGACCTCAAACCCCAGACATGCAGGTCACTCTTCGCCTGCGCTTTCCGGCACCTTCCCGCCGACCAGCATGTCTGGGGGGCCAGGTCTGGGGGTTTACATAAGGCTGCCCCGAGCTACACGGCACCTTGCGGGCTATCAACAACACTGCAAGCGCTTCATCGCAAGGCTAACCGCTTCATCACATAGCGCCTCAGGCCCTCCGCCGGAAAATATTTCACCCCATGAGACTTGTGTTCCAGACTGTGAGACTTTATGATTTCTAATAACCAATCATCCTATTGAAATTCCAAGGAGGACGCCCCAATGACTGCAATAGACAGCGCACGACCTGCGCAAGCAAGCAGCCCGGCTGAGCTCACCTCACGAGACCGTGTACGCATCGCCGTAGCTTCAACCATCGGCACCACAATTGAGTTCTATGACTTCTATATTTATGCCACCGCAGCTGTAGCCGTCTTTCCTTTCCTCTTCTTCCCCAAGACCGAGGATCCGACGGTTGCCTTGCTGCAATCCTTCGCCACCTTCGGCCTAGCGTTTATTGCCCGCCCCGTGGGCTCAGTCCTCTTTGGACACTTCGGCGACCGCATCGGCCGCAAAGCCACCCTAGTGGGTGCCCTGCTGACCATGGGAATCGCGACCTTTATCATCGGTCTGCTGCCCACGTACCAGACGGCAGGCATTATTGCCCCGGCGCTGCTTGCCCTCATGCGCTTCTGCCAGGGGCTGGGCCTGGGCGGCGAATGGTCCGGTGCTGCGCTGCTGGCCTCCGAGACTGCTAAGGACGGAAAACGTGCATTTGCCGCGATGTGGCCTCAGTTCGGAGCTCCGGTTGTCTTTCTGTTGGCCAATGGCTTCTTCCTGACCCTGGTTGCAACGTTGGACTACAACCGTGGTGATACCACGGGCGCGTTCATGGAATGGGGCTGGCGCCTGCCTTTCTTGGCCTCGGCGGTCATGGTCCTTATTGGCCTGTACGTGCGGTTGCGCTTGGAGGAAACCCCGGTCTTCCAGAAGGCCGTGGACCAAGGCAAGAAGGCTAAAACTCCTATGGTCGAAGCCTTCAAGACCTCGTGGAAGCCAATGATCATCGGCACCTTCGTCATGGTCTCCTGCTACACCCAGTTCTACCTGGTAACCACGTGGATTTTGTCCTACGGTATTGGTGATAAGGAACTGGGCCTCGGCTTGGGCATTCCCTATTTGGAGTTCCTGGAGATTCAGCTCATTTCCATCTTCATGTTCATTGTCGGCATCCCGATTTCCTCCATGCTGTCCGATAAGTACGGCCGCAAGCCGGTCCTCGTGGCAACCTCCATCGTGATGATTGCCTTCGGCTTCAGCTTCCCGTACTTCCTGGGCCTTGAGGTTGCTGACCGCAACTCGGTGCTGGGCTTCCTGCTCATCGGCATGTTCGCCATGGGACTCATCTTCGGCCCCATGTCCGCTGTTCTTCCAGAGCTCTTCCCCACCAATGTCCGCTACACGGGTTCGGGAATCGCCTACAACGTCTCTTCCATCCTGGGAGCAGCAGTTGCGCCGTTTATCGCCACGTGGCTGGTCCGTGAGTTCAACGTGAACTATGTGGGTTACTACCTCATCATTGTCTGCTTCATCTCCCTCATCGCTATCTTGGCCATGAAGGAGCTGAAGGATCAGGATCTCAGCGAGGTCTAGGGTTGAGCAAGCTCGTCGTCGAGGGGCTTGCGTCGAACAATAGCCGCGAAAATGGCCCCCGTGACATTTGCCCACACGGCAGCAACCACGCCAGGCAAGGCCGCCTCTGGGCTAAAGAACTGCAGCGCCAGCGCAGAGGCCAGGCCGGAGTTCTGGGTGGCCACCTCAATGGCCGTGGTGCGGGCAGCGGACTCGCGTTCACGGGCTAGCTTGGCCAAGTAGTAGCCGAAGAGGAAGCCAATGACGTTCTGAATGGCCACGCCGACAAACACAATGAGCCCGACGGTCACCAGCTTGTCTTGCGACTTCGAGACCACGGCCATGACCACGGCGCCGATACCTCCAATGGCCACCCACGGCAGTACGGGAAGGATCTTGTCCACGACCGTGCTCGCGATGACCCGCAGTAGCAGGCCGAGTCCCACGGGGATCAGAACGGTCTGCACTAGTGACCACATCATGCCGGCGCCGTCGACATCCGCCGTCTCACCGGCCAACCACAGCATGAGCAGCGGAGTCATGATGGGTGATACCAGCGTGGACACCGACGTCATTGCGACGGATAATGCAACGTCTCCTTTCGCCAGATAGGCCATGACGTTGGAGGCCGTGCCGCCGGGGACGGAGCCGAGGAGGATGAGGCCGACAGTGGCGGCGTCGGAAAGCCCCAGTATTTTCGCCACCAGCAGGGCGCTCGTCGGCATAATGGCAAATTGGCAGAGAACCCCGAGGAAAATGGGCAGCGGGCGTTTCGCCACTAGAGCCAAGTCCGGAAAGGTGAGCGTGAGACCCATGGAGAACATGATCACCATGAGCAACTGCTTGGTGTACTGCCCCACCGGCTCGAAAGTACTCGGGGACATAAAGGCCACGGCGGCGCAGGCAACAATAACGAGGGGGAAGGCATAGACGGCGAGTTTCTCGCCAGCCTCCCCCTCCGTGCGCGGGCTGTTCATAACGTGTCCTTTCCTTATCACATCTCATTGAGTGAACTAAGTATCCCACATCACAGTCGAGGTGTACCCCATTTAGTCCCTATTTACTGTCAAGCGATAGATTAGAGATATGTCAAAGCTCTTCAGCCCCGATACCTCTCGCCTTACCCGCCCAGAAGGAACCACCAGCCAGGCCGACGCCGTCTCCGCCCGCTACCGCCACGGCTCCCCCGCCGAGCTCGTCGCGGACATGGAAGCCATCGTTGGGGCAGATAACGTCCACGGGCGCCTCACCGACCTCGTTCGTTTCTCTTCCGACGCCGGCCCCTACCGCTCCATCCCCAACATCGTGGTCTCCCCGCGCAATGCCGCTGACCTCTCCGCACTCATGGCGTACTGCGAGGCCAACGACCGCCACATGACCTTCCGTGCCGCCGGTACTTCCCTCAACGGCCAGGCCATGAGCGATGACATCCTCGTCGACGTCAAAACGCACTTCTCCGGCATGGAGGTGCGCGATGGCGGTACCAAGCTCTGGTCACGCCCGGGTGTGATCCTCGGTGATGCCCAAGCTGTGCTCTCCCGCCACGGCTTCATGCTGGGCCCCGATCCGGGGTCGACCTCGGTCTGCACCATCGGAGGCGTTCTCGCGGACAACTCTGGTGGTATGCGCTGCTCGCTCGAGCGCGATAGCTATCACTGCGTTGAGGACCTCACCTTCGTCCTGCCCTCCGGCACCATCGTGGACACGGCTCGCGGCGATGAGGTCTTCCGCGCCCAAGAGCCGAAGCTCCACGCTGATCTGTTGGCTTTCCGGGACAAGTTACGCGCCAACACTACAATGGTGGAGTTCCTGCGCACGAAGTTCTCCATCCGCAACACCAACGGATTGCGCATCGACGCGTTCTTGGATGAGGACGAGCCGGTGCACATTCTCAAGCGCCTGCTCGTGGGCTCCGAGGGCATTTTTGGTGCCATCACCGAGTCCGTCATCCGCACAGTGAAGTTGCCGCGCGTGAAGGCCACGACGTGGGTCGAGCTGCCGAACTTGCGCGATGCCGCCAACTTTGTCCACCCCATCATGGAGACCGGTGCGGAAGCTTGCGAGCTCCTTGTTGCTCCTGTGATGCGCCGCTCCGCCGAGCACTACGCCCACGCACCGCAGTCCTGGCGCACCCTCGACGATGACGCGGCGGCCCTTCTCGTGGAGGTCGGCGGCAGCGATGAAGAGGAACTCAACCAGGCTATGGAGCGTCTTCGCGCCGTGCTTGCCGACGCCCCACTGCTGAGCCCCCTCGAATTCCTCACCACCCCAGAGGGGATGCGTGGAGCCTGGGAGCTGCGCAATGGCCTCTATGGTCTGCTCGGCGCTGACCGTCCCAATGGGACGGCTTACATCACCGAAGACGTCTGCTTCCCACCGTCCCAGGTGGGCGAAGCTGCAGCAGATCTTATGGATCTGCAGGCCAAGTACGGGTATCCCGAGTCTGTTATGGGCCACGCCGCCTTTGGCAACCTCCACTTCTTCTTCACCCCGCGCTTTGACCGCGAAGAAGAACGCGAGTCTTATGCTAACTTCCTCGATGACCTCGCTGAACTGGTCATCGACAAGTACCAGGGATCAATGAAGGCCGAGCACGGCACCGGCGTGAACATGGCTCCCTACCTAGAGCACGAATGGGGTACGGAGGCTTTTGAGCTTTTCTGGGAAGTCAAGAACATGATCGACCCCAAGGGCATCCTCGCTCCCAATGTGAAGCTCACCCGGGATGAAACCATTCACTTGCGCAATTTCAAGTCCTTCCCCAAGGTCGAAGACGAGATTAACCCGTGTGTGGAGTGCGGATTCTGCGAGCCGGTGTGTCCCTCGCGGCATGCCACGGTGACCCCGCGCCAGCGTATTGTGCTGCGCCGCGAGATGGCGCGCCAGGAAGAGGGCTCTGAAGTCCTCGCCCAGCTACAGCAGGAGTATCAGTATGACGCGGTGGACATGTGCGCGGCCGACGGCACGTGTTCAATCCCCTGCCCCATCAGCATCGATACTGGTGCAGTGATGAAGCAGCTGCGCACCAAGCAGGCGACGCCCGCCCGCGAGAAGGTGGCGCTGACCACGGCCCAGCGTTGGGATGTGGTGGAAAAACTAGCGCGCGCCGGTGTTATTTCCGCCAACAGGGTGCCACACAAGCCGCTAGAGCTGGGTGCGAACATGGCCCGCAACGTCGTGGCGCCCGACCTGCTGCCGACTGTTCCCGGCCCGCTGCCGAAGGGCGCATCACGCCTGCCACAGACCCCGCGCGCGGGTGCCCAGGCGCTCTACTTCCCTGCCTGCATCAACCGCATTTTCGGCCGCCCGGCTGGTTCGGCCCAGGATTCAGTGGACCTGCCCCGCGCCGTCGTGGAACTCGGGCGCCGTGCGGGCCAGCCGGTGTGGATCCCGGAGGATGTCGCCGGTGATTGCTGCGGCACGCCGTGGTCCTCCAAGGGCTACAAAGAAGGTTTCGAATACCAAGCACAGAAGATCGTTCGCGACCTGTGGCACTGGTCTGAGCATGGCCGCCTGCCCATCGTGGTCGATGCTGCCAGCTGTACCCACGGTCTGCTGGATTCGGTTCCGGACGCACTGTCTGCGGCCGACCAAGAACTCTGGAAGGACCTGCGCATCCTTGATCTCGTGGAGTGGCTACGAGATGAGATTGCACCGCACCTACCGATTGTCAAAAACATGGGATCCATTGCCGTTCACCCCACGTGCTCGACGGATCACATGGGCATCAGCCAAGACCTTGTCGACTTGGCCAACCTCTGCGGTGACGCCAAAGTACCCGAAGGTGCGATGTGCTGCGGCTCCGCTGGTGACCGCGTCATGCTCCACCCGGAGCTCGTCGAGTCCGCTACTCGCGAGGAACGCGCCTCGCTCGACGCTGAGCACTTCGAAGCGTACGTCTCCGATAACCGCACCTGCGAGATGGGGCTCGAGATGATCGCGGGCAAGACCTATGATTCTATTGCTGTGCTTCTCGAACGCGCGTCTCGCCCGGTCGTGACCCCATAGCAACGCGCCGGTGGCGGTTCCCTGCGCGGGAAGCCCTACCACCGGCGCGTCGGATGTGGTGAAACCAGTTTTAGAGGTAGTCGTAGTTGATTTCGGTATCTGGGGCGAAGAACACGCAACCGCCTTTCATCGGGCGCAAGTAGATCGTGTCGCCCTGGTGCACGTCAATGCCGCGCGGTACCTTCACCGTGATCCGGTCACCACGGACCGCGATGACGTCGTCAGCCGACTCCTCGCGGCTGCCGTAGACGTACAGTTCGGAGCCTAGGTGCTCGACAATATCGACCCGGACCGGGAGACCATACTGCTCACCGGGCTGGTTCACGCCGACGATTTCCCAGTTCTCTGGGCGCACGCCGACGATAACGCGATCCGAATTCACCTTCGCCGCCTGCTCCTGTGGCATGTAGTAGTCCAGAGCATGGTCCTTGCCGCCAACGACACGCCCGTCAACGAACGGGACGTTCTCGATGAGGGTCATAGCCGGCGAACCGATGAACGTCGCCACGAAGGAGTTGCCGGGGTTCTCATACAGCGTGTTCGGCGCATCAACCTGCTGGATGATGCCCTGTTTGAGAACGCACACGCGATCTCCCATGGTCATCGCCTCAGTCTGGTCATGGGTAACGTAGACCGTTGTGGTGTTGAGCTCGCGCTGCAGCTGCAGGATTTGCGCACGCGTGGAGACACGCAGCTTTGCATCCAGGTTAGACAGCGGCTCATCCATAAGGAAGACCTTGGGCTGGCGCACGATAGCGCGCCCCATGGCCACACGCTGGCGCTGGCCACCCGACATCGCGGACGGCTTGCGGTCGATAAGGTCTTCCAGCTCGAGCATCTTTGCGGCAAAGTTCACGCGCTCTTCGATGGTTGCCTTATCCACCTTGGCGTTTTGCAATGCAAACGCCATGTTCTGGCGCGCTGTCATATTGGGATACAGCGCATAGGACTGGAACACCATGGCTACATCGCGGTCCCGCGAACGGGTCTCAGTCACGTCAGCCCCATCGATGAAAATCTGCCCTTCGTCGATTGGCTCAAGGCCAGCGAGCATGCGCAATGTCGTCGACTTACCGCAGCCCGACGGTCCGACGAGTACCAAGAATTCGCCATCCTTGATATCGAGGTTAATGCGGCTGACCGCCGGAGGCTTCTTCGGATCGTAAATCCTGGAAGCTTGGCGGAATTCAACAGTAGCCATGATGTCCTTTCAAACGATGCGAAGAGTTACTTCAGCTTCGGGGTGATGTCACGGTCGATAACGCTCTGAGTCTCCTTCTGCAGGTCACCGAATGCGGACTCCACGTCCTCATTGCCCACAGTGATGCGGTCAAGAACGCCACCAATACGCTGTCCACCGCCTGGCACGAAGACGCGTGCGTAATCCTGCGGCTTAGTGTTCTCGTTGAGCTGCTCGATTGCGGTCTGAGCGTTCGGGTTCTCCTCCAAGAACTTCTTCTCTTCCGGATCATCCAGGGCGTCCTTGCGCACCGGCATGTAACCCGTCTTCTGGGAGAACTTGATGGTGTTCTCGGTGTTCGTCAGGAAGTCAATGAACTTGACCGCATTAGCCTTGCGCTCGTCGGAAATGCCAGCCGGGACGGCAAGACCAGCACCACCGGTGGCTGCCGAGGGGCCCGGGCCCGGCAGGTAGGTGGTAATGAACGGGATCGTCGCCGTCTCCTTCAGACCACCCAGGGAACCGGTGGACTCCAGAAGACCGGAGGCCTTTCCGGAGCCGAATGCGACGGTCGGGTCGGTAGAGATTTCGATGTGACCGGCCTTGACCTGGTCCTGCAGGAACTTACCGGCCTCGATGGACTCCTTGGAGGTAAAGTTCGGTTCCCACTCATCAGAGTAAGAACCACCGAAGGCCCAAATCATGCCCTGGAAGTACCAGTCGAGGTAGTTGGAGCCATCCGGTACGGTGACGGCAGGCTTGTCGAGCTTGTCCTTGATCTTGGTTGCCCACTCGTCGAACTCTTCCCAGTCCTTCGGACCACGGTCGGTGGGAAGACCAGCTGCCTTGAGGTCATCAGTATTCCAGTACATCAGGTTCGTGGAGCGGGAGTACGGAACGCCGTAGTGCTTGTCCTTGTACTTGTAGTCCTCACGCAGGGTGTCCACGTAGCTCTCAGAGTCAATATCGTTCATCTCCCACAGCTCATCGAGCGGCGTGGTGGCCTCATTCAGCGCGAAATTGAACCAGGTGACGTCAGACGCAACGAGGACGTCAGGCAGGTCGCCACCTGCGAGGGCAGCGTTGAAGCGCTGTGCAACTTCCTCATAGTTGGAACCGGCGGTGACCAGTTCAACCTTCAGATCGGGGTTTTCTTTCTCGAACTCATCGATGAGCTCCTGCTCCAAGTCGCGGGAGGAACCCGGGTGGTTGGACCAGAAGGTGATGGTGTTGGCGTCGCCGCCGTCCTTGGAACCGCTTCCTGCGGTGGTCGAGCCACCAGCACAGGCGGTCAGGGACACAGTGGTCAGGAGTGCTGCACAAACGGCAACGATGCGGGTAGAAGTCTTACGAGACATGGTGGAGGTTCTCCTAGAAAAGTGAAAAGTAGAGGGGGACTTGATTGAGTTGGGCGTTGGGATGACAGGCCGGCGGACTAACCCTTGACTGCGCCCGCAGTCAGGCCCTTAATCATCGGCTTCTGGAGTATCAGGAAGATAATGATCATGGGCAGGGTTGTCAGCACCGTGCCAGCCATCACCGGCGCCCAGTTGGTGACGCCTTCCGCGTCCTGCAAATGGGTCAGGCCCACCGGCAGCGTGGCTGCAGCCGGTGTATCCGTAATCAGGAAGGGCCACAGGTATTGGTTCCATTCATTGACCACGGTGATGAGGACAAACGCGGATAGCGTTGGCCACGACATCGGCAGGACCACACGGAACAAGGTGGTGAAGAATCCCGCTCCGTCCATGCGAGCGGCCTCGAGAATCTCCGGGGGCAATGACTGGAAGTGATTGCGCATGAGGAAGGCACCAAACGCCACGCCCGCCAGTGGGATGATGACGCCGGCGTAGGTGTCTCTCCAACCCCATGACGCAACCAGCGAGTAGTTCGAAATAATGGTGATCTGGTTGGGCACCATCAGCGAGGCAATGATGAGCAGGAACAGCAGATTTCGACCTGGAAAGCGAATGAAGGCGAAAGCATAGGCAGTCAGAACGCCGAGGACCACTTCCACCACCGTCAGGACAAGCGTGATGATGACGGAGTTTTTCAGGTAGCTCGAAAAGCCAGAGGTCTGCCAGACGTAGGAGTAGTTTTCTGCCTTGAAAGGATTTGGCCAGAAGGAAATCGGATCTGAGTAGACGTCCTGGAAAGACTTAAAGCTGGTGATAAAGATGAAGTACAGCGGCACCAAAATCATCAGCACTGTAAGAACGAGGGCGATGTAGCCGACGACCTTCGTTGCTGGATGGCTGTGATCGATTGGCTCGCCTTTGCGTTTACGCTGGGCCTCGGTGATGACGGGCGCTGCGATGGACTGGGAACCGGGAACCGGCGGCAGCTCACCTTGAGCTTGTGGCAGGCCTACGCGTACGGACGCCGGAATTGCGCGATTGTCGGACATTTACTTATCCATCCTTTCCTGCAGCTTGATCTGCAGCACCGTAATGACTAGCACCACGAGGAACATGATGGTGGCCACGGCAGCGCCATAGCCGGCGCGATTGTTGATAAAGGTTTCCTGGTATACCTGGAAGACCATCGTGGAAGTTCCGTAGCCAAAGGGCCCGCCACCGGTCATCGCATTGATGATGTCGAAGACCTGGAAGGAATTGAGCAGCACAGTAATCAACAAGAAGAAGGTCGTGCCGCGAAGCTGCGGAAGGACCACGCGGAAGAAGTGCCGCGCGGCCGGGGTTCCGTCAATCTCCGAGGCCTCATCAAGATCACGGCGGCGGCCCTGCAAGGCTGCAAGATAGATGACGAAGACGTAGCCGACGTTCTTCCACACATACGTCACCGTGATCATAAACAGTGCCCAGTTCTGCTGCTGATAAAAGTTGGGCACCTCAACCCCAATAAGGCCCAAAAAATATTGGATGAGACCGTAGTTAGGATCGAAGACAAACTGGAACGCCACGCCAATGGCCGCGCCAGCGATAACGTAAGGTGCAAAGACCATCGAACGCACTGCCGCGCGACCAAACAGTTTCTGATCCAGCAGTAATGCCAGCGCTAGTCCAAGCACCATCGAGCCGGCCACTGCGAAGAAGGTGAACACGACAGTGTTGAACACCACGCGTCCGGTATCCGGCGCTTGGAACCAGTCGATGTAGTTCTGCAGGCCGACGAAGGTCATCGCCGGCGAAGAGATATTCCAGTTAAAGAAGGAGATTCGAATGTTATCGATGAGCGGCCGATAGGTGAAAAGAATGAGAAGGAGAAGGTTCGGTCCAATGAGCAATGCCGCGAGGCCGATCTGTCTCCAGTCGAGCTTCTGCTTGCGTGGGTGACGCGCGTACTCCTCGGAGACGACCGGCTTCTCGGTGACTGCAGGGATTGCAGTCATTTGCCCGTGTGCCGGGTTGGATACTGCCATGGAGAGAAAGCTAGACCAAGGCGGTAAACAAAAAGTTGACTGAAAGTTTTGCTAAGAAAAACTGCGGGCGAATTTCAAGGGGCTGACCCACGAAATCTCAGTATAAAAGTGGTTTCAGTCACATGCACAGCCGTGAAATGGGTCGAGTCACGCGCTACTCAAGAAGGAACTCCACTGCTTTTATGGCTAGACCTTTACAGCTCAAGCGCGCAGTCTATGCAGGCATAGCTTGGTGCTGGTTAGCTGTGTGAAAGCACCTCGAGCGCCAGCTCAGGCAAGTCTGTTGCCATGAGCTCTACTCCGTTATCGCGGCACCACGCCATGTCCTTGGGCAAGTTCACCGTCCACACGTATAACGGGCTTTCACCGCCGCCAAAGAAATCAGCTTCACTCCGTGCCTGGCGAATGGAAGGCCCGAAACCTGTCGCGCCCTCACGCGACGCCGGACGTACGTCCTCCGGTTCTAGGAGCAAAAAGGATTGCAGGGACGGCAGCAGATTTCGGAACCGGGCAATTGCCTCAGGGTCAAAGGAAATCAGGCTAATCCGTGGATCGGCATCGAGCTGCCGGTTGTGCATAACCTCCGCCACCGATTCCTCCAGCCCCGCACCGAACGGGGACGGGTGTTTAGTCTCAATGAGTAGCTGCTTGCCGGGATAGGACTCGACGAGGTCAAGCAGTTCGTCGAGAAGCATGATGCGTTGCGGATCCTCAGCGGTGCCGACATTAAGTGCGCGCAGCTCCTTGAGAGTCATATCACCTACTGCACCGCTGCCGTCAGATGTCCTGTCCACCGTCAGGTCGTGGATGACCACGACCTCCCCGTCCTTGGTCAGGTTGACGTCACACTCCACACCAGCGACATCGAGCTTGAGGGCTTCTTCGAAGGAGCGGCGGGTATTTTCCGGGTACCAGCCGTTATAACCTCGGTGTGCGATAATTCCTGTGCGGTCTGACATGCTTTTCCTCCAGGCTGCGAGGTGGGTTGTGATGGTGGCGCCGCCCAGTGTAGACCGCTAACGGCGCCCTTCGCGGTGGCGGTGGGTCGCCACAACATGGACCGCGTCCAACATACCTAGGGTGAGCAAAGCCTCACGCAGGGCAAACTGAAAGGTCCACAGACGGCGGAAGACGTGGTCAAAGCCGGCGGCTGCTGCCTCCCGCAGGCGTCCGTCGAAGAAACTGCGCTGAAAGCGCACGGTCTCCAGATAGTGCGTACCCACGTGGGTTTGCGCCACAATGCGCAGGTTGGCGCGCTTATCAAAGAGCTGGTGGGTTTCCTCCAGCGTAGGATAGTCCAGCCCGGGCCAGATATAGCCACGCATAACCTGCACTGCGGAGCGTGCCGCCGGGGACATTTTTTCCGTGGCGAACAGCGACGCCAAGCCCACACGGCCGCCATGAACGAGGGAACGGTCCAACACCTGCACAAAGCGGCGACGCTCCTGTGGCGACAACGTCTCAAGCTTCTCCACGCTCACAATGGCGTCATAGCGACCGCGCCACTGCCGCGGATCCGGCAGCGGGGAGTTAATCGTCTGGACATGCACCGAATCGGCGGCTCCTTCAAGGAGCAGTTGTTCGTCGAAAAGCGCGCGCTGCTCTTCATCGCCGGTGAGCACGTCTACCGTGGCGCGCCGGACGACCGCCTGCACCGCCACTTGAAGGCCGGTGGCGGGATAAACCAGAAGGTGTGTGCCGGCGCCGGTATGGGTAGCGTCGAGAAGCCACTGCGCCGAACGACGCTGGGCATCACCCAAATCCTCGCGGTCCGTCGAGGTGGGCTCGCTCACTGACGTCACATCGACGAAGTGCTCTTTGGGCTCCTTGCGGCCCGCATGCGCGCTATAGCTGCGCACGGCCTCACGCACAGTGGTGGGCACGCCGCTGGCGAAAATTCCGCCGGAATGACTCAGCGCATCCCCCGCATACAGCTTCACCACATCTAGTGGAAGTTCCCCCGGAGTGGATTCCTCCACCGCAACGTCTTTTGCCTTCGGGCGGTAGCCTACGCCCAGCAAACGCAGAAGAACCTTGACCAATCGGTCTGAATCGGGGGTAGTCCACTCCCCTGCCATGTAGGACTCCGCAAGGCCAAGCCAACCGGAATCGGCGATGCGGGAGAAGAGGGCGTCGTGAAGCACAGCGATATCGGGGTCGCTGCCTTCTAATTCCACCCCCGCTTTGGCGCAGGCCTGCGCAAACTCCGACTCGGCGCGCCCCGCCGAGAACCGCAACAGGCGTGAGGACGGCACAGTCGCCACACCCGGCCAGGCCTCAGCATCAATCGAAGCCAAGTGGGAATACACGGTCAAGCCAGCCTCCTCATCGCACACACGTATCGTTAACAATAAAGCGCGGGGCACTGGGAGGGACGGAGGCGCGGCCCAAAAAGCCAGTTAATCCCCCAAAAAGTATGCATGTACCGCTAGAAAGGTTTAGACTAACTCGCGTAAAATTTTCTAGCTTTCTGAGGAAGGTAACCAATCGCTATGGCGCACACTCCCCACCGTCCAGCTAACGGCCGCCACCACGTCGTTGTTATCGGTGCAGGTTTCGGCGGCATCAATGCCGTTAAGAAGCTCAAGGACGCAGACGTTGAGATCACCCTCATCGACAAGAAGAACCACCACCTCTTCCAGCCGATGCTCTACCAGGTAGCCACCGGTGTTATCTCCGCGGGCGAGATCGCCCCGTCCACGCGCCAGATCCTGCGCAACCAGGACAATGCCCACTTCGTGAACGGCGAGGTCACTGATATCAGCATCAAGGACCAAACCGTTACCGCTGAGCTCGATGGGGCTACCCGCACCTACGAGTATGACTCCCTCGTCGTCGCTGCTGGTGCCGGCCAGTCCTACTTTGGTAACGACCACTTCGCCCAGTACGCACCGGGTATGAAGACCCTGGATGATGCCTTTGAGATCCGCTCCAGCATCATCTCCGCCTTCGAGAAGGCAGAGCTGGAAGAGGATCCGGCAAAGCGCGAGAAGCTGCTCACCTTTGTCATCGTTGGTGCTGGCCCGACCGGTGTGGAGCTCACCGGTCAGATCGCTGAACTTGCGCAGCGCACCTTCGCCGGCGAGTACTCGAACTTCGGATCCACGTCCGCCAAGATTTACCTCCTCGACGGCGCCCCGCAGGTGCTGCCGCCGTTCGGCAAGCGTCTCGGCCGCAAGGCTCAGCGCACCTTGGAGAAGCTCGGTGTCGATGTTCGCCTCAACGCCATGGTGACGGACGTAACTGCGGACGCTGTGACCTACAAGAACATGAAGAACGACGAAGAGGTCACCATCGAGGCTGCAACCAAGATTTGGTCCGCCGGTGTGGCCGCTTCCCCGCTGGGCAAGCTCATTGCTGACCAGGCTGGTGTGGAAGCCGACCGTGCAGGCCGCGTCGCCGTCAACGAGGACCTGACCGTCGGCGAGTACAAGAACGTCTACATCGTCGGTGACATGATTTCTCTCAACCGCCTTCCGGGCGTTGCCCAGGTGGCCATCCAGGGCGGTAACCACGTGGGCAAGCTCATCGAGGCCAAGATCGATGAGGAGTCCACCGCGAATGAGGCTGAGCCGTTTGACTACTTTGATAAGGGCTCCATGGCAGTTATCTCCCGCTTCAACGCCGTGGTCAAGCTGGGTAAGACGGAGTTCTCCGGCTTCCCGGCATGGCTGTCCTGGCTGGGCCTGCACATCGCCTACATCGTGGGCTTCCGCAGCCGCGTTCTGGTGGCCCTGCACTGGCTGCTCAATGCGGTCTCACGTGACCGCGGCAACCTGGAGATTACTCAGCAGCAGCGCGTGGCTCGCAACGTAATTGACCGCGACCTTCACTAAATAAGGCTCACGGCAGTGGGGAGAGGAGAAATCCTCTCCCCCTTTTTTCTGCCACAGCAACGCTTTCTCAGATACCGAGGCGCATTCCCAGATACGGTGGAGAAGAATCAGAGTTGCCAAGCCCCAAGGAGTTTCACCATGACATTGCCCCGAGTCCTGAGCATTGCCGGCACTGACCCCACCGGTGGCGCGGGCATCCATGCGGATCTCAAGTCTTTTGAGGCAGCCGGTGCCTATGGCATGGCGGTGGTCACGGCGCTCGTGGCCCAGAACACCCAGGGTGTTCGCAGCATTCATACTCCTCCGGTGAGCTTCCTGCAGGAGCAGTTGGACTCGGTGAAGGACGATGTGCTTATCGACGCCCTCAAGATCGGCATGCTCGGCTCTGTCCCCATCACCGAAACGGTGAGTCAGTTCGTTGCCTCGCTGCCGGAGGGTGTCCCTGTGGTCTGCGACCCGGTCATGGTGGCGTCCAGCGGAGATCGTCTCCTCGATGCGGACGCCGAGCGTGCAGTACAGGAGCTGGCACGCCGCTGCACCGTCGTCACGCCAAACCTCCCGGAGCTGGCGGTGCTGGCGGGAGTTGCAGAGCCCCTAACCTTGGATGAGGCGATCGCCGTGGCCACTGAGTGGGCTCGGGAGAACAACACGTGGGTCGTGGTCAAGGGAGGACACCTCAACGGCGAGCATGCTGATAACGCCACCGTGAGCCCGGAAGGCCAGGTTAAACGGGTTCCTTGCCCGCGGGTGGCGACAAAAAATACACACGGCACGGGCTGTTCCCTTTCCTCCGCGCTGGCGGCGCGCTTGGGTGCGGGCGATTCACTTGATGATGCCCTCACATGGGCCACTGCTTGGCTCCACGAAGCCATTACCCATGCCGACGAACTGCACGTGGGCAAGGGCCATGGCCCGATTGACCACGGCCACCGTATGCGCCGGCTTGCGGCGCAGGGTTAGCGCGCTTGTCTAGCCAAGCAGGTCCGCGCCGGGGCGGGCGAGGACGGCGACCATAAAGGTTGAGTTCTCCTTGAACACCTTCATGTCCCAGGATGAGAACGTAAAGTCCACGCGGTAGCCCACCTGCTGAGCGAGCTCGAGAAACTCGCCGAAGCCCCATCCACGGCCCTCACCAAAACCCACGACGAAACGCCCACCCGGACGCAGTGCCGTAAAAACATTGCGCAAGGCGGCCCCGCGGCCCTCGGTCGCAATGAAAGTCATAACGTTGCCAGCGGCCACAGCGATGTCGAAATTTCCCTCAGGGATCTCATCTTCCGATAAATCCCCGATGTGCCACTCGGCCTCCGGATAATCATGCTCTGCATGCTCGATGAGGATTGGATCGACGTCAACGCCAAGTACGATGTGGCCGCGCTTGGCCAACTCGCCGCCGAGACGCCCCGATCCACAGCCTGCGTCAAGGACACGGGAGGAGCGTTCACTCATGGCGTCGATAAGCCGGGCTTCGCCGTCGATGTCCTTGCCCTGGGCTCGAAGCGTCTTCCACTTCCGTGCAAAATTGTGGGAATGGGCCGGGTTAGCTGCGGTAACTTCTTTCCAGGTAGGCATAAAAGCGATTATATGCCCTCACACGGTGTAAGCTTTACCCGCTCACATAAAACCGCCGGGGAAGCACGCCTCCCGGGCCCAGAACACGCGAAGGAGGCTGTCCCACGATGCCGTCTGTACCGTCGCCCTTTAGGCCACGTAAAAAGAACGATCCCCCCAGCTCCTCACCTACGTTCTCCGTGCCCGTAGAGCGCGCAATCGAGCACTGCCGTGTCTTCGTCGATGGCGAGGCGTTGCCCGGCGAATTTACGCCGCATAGCGCGGTGCAAACCATCGAAGAATACGGTCGCGGCTTTGTCTGGGTCGGCCTTTATGAGCCCTTCGAATCGCAAATGACGAAGGTCGCCTCAGAGTTTCGTATCCACGAACTCATCGTTGAAGACGTTGTCCAAGCGCATCAGCGTCCCAAGCTGGAGCGCTACGATGACCAGCTCTTCGTCGTCGCGCGCTCGGTGAATTACCGCGACCATGATGAAGTGACTGATAAGCGCCAGATCATTTCCACCGGTGAGGTGCAGATGATTATTGGTGACACGTTCATCATCACCGTGCGCCACTCTGCCAAGTTGCCGAATCTGGCGTATGTGGTGCAGGACGAACAGGATCTCGTCGAGCAAGGCCCCGTCGCGATGGCGTGGAAAATCCTCGACATGATGGTGGACCGGTACTCCGAGATTTGTCGCCTCATCGCCATCGAGGTCGACGAGCTCGAGGAGGAGGTTTTCACCCCCAACTCGCTGCCCAACATTGACCGTATCTACATGTTCAAGCGCGAGATCCTCGAGATGAAGCACGCTATCGATCCGCTTTCGGCGGCGTTGCGCGCGATGAATTCCGACCATAAGGATCTCATCTCGAAGACAATTCGCTCCTATCTGCGTGACGTTAACGACCATGAGCTCGTGGTGAAAGACCAGGTGGCGGGCTTCGATGAACGGTTGACTTCGCTTATCGACGCCTCCGTGGCCAAAGTCACCATGCAACAGAACTCCGACATGCGCACCATCTCCGCTGTCGTCGGCATGTGGGCGGCTCCGACGCTGGTAGCCGGCGTATACGGTATGAACTTCGATGTCATGCCAGAGCTTCACTTCAGGTGGGGTTACTTCGGAGCACTGGGCCTCATGGTGCTGGTTGTAGCAGCCATGTGGTGGTGGTTCCGCCGCAACCACTGGCTGTAGGCCGCAGTGCTTACTGAACGGTCATCGTACGCAGCGTGGAGGCGGCGAGGAGGACGTCACCCTGGCTGATCTTGACCTCCCACAGCTGCGTGCGGCGCCCCTTGTAAAGGGGGGTAGCAACCGCAGTGACGATCCCGTCCGCCACGGGCTTGAGGAAGTCCGTGTTGTTGTTAACGCCCACCACCGGCTTGCCGGCCACGATAAGGCTGCCTACCGACGCCGTCGATTCTGTGATGGTGCAGTACAGACCACCATTCGCCACGCCCCACGGCTGGTGGTGATCCGGCACAACCTCAACCTCAGAGCGAATCTCGTCTTCCGAGACGTGCGTATAGCGCAGGCCGATCAGTCCTGCCAAGCCCTGTGGGTTGGAGTTGATGAGGCCAAGTTCTTCTTCGTTGAGCGGGCGGTTTTGGGCGGCTCCGAGGAGCTGAGTAAAGATTTCAGAGTGTTCCATGCCACACAAGGCTAGTCGATTGTGGTGACGTAGGATGGTGGACATGACTCAAACTGCTGAAAAGACAGATCTCGCTCAGATTGGCGTTGTGGGCCTTGCCGTCATGGGCTCTAACCTGGCGCGCAACTTTGCTCGCAATGGCAACACAGTTGCGGTGTACAACCGCAGCCCCGAGAAGACCCGTGCACTCATCGCAGAGCACGGCGAGGAAGGTCACTTCATTCCGTCTGAAACCGTCGAGGATTTCGTTGCCTCGCTGGAGCGCCCGCGCAAGGCCATCATCATGGTTCAGGCAGGAAAGGCTACCGATGCCGTCATCAACCAGCTGGCTGACGCCATGGATGAGGGCGATATCATCATCGACGGCGGTAACGCGCTGTTCACGGACACCATTCGCCGTGAGAAGGAGGTCGCTGAAAAGGGCCGCCACTTTGTCGGTGCCGGCATTTCCGGTGGCGAGGAAGGCGCGCTCAACGGCCCCTCCATCATGCCAGGAGGTCCAGCCGAGTCCTGGGAGACCCTCGGCCCCATCCTGGAGTCCATCGCGGCCAACGTTGATGGCACTCCCTGTGTCACCCACATCGGCCCCGATGGCGCCGGCCACTTCGTCAAGATGGTTCACAACGGCATCGAATACGCCGATATGCAGGTCATCGGTGAGGCTTACCAGCTGCTGCGCTACGGTGCAGGGCTGGAACCAGCCGAAATCGCAGAAATTTTCCGCGAGTGGAACTCCGGTGACCTCGACTCTTACCTCATTGAAATCACCGCCGAGGTTCTGGCACAGAAGGATCCGGAGACGGGCGCCCCGCTTGTCGACGTCATCGTGGACGCCGCCGGACAGAAGGGCACCGGCCGCTGGACCGCCATCAATGGCCTCGAGCTCGGTGTGCCCATTACCGGCATTGCTGAGTCTGTCTTTGCCCGCGCCCTGTCCTCTTCCACCGCACAGCGCGTTGCCGCGCAGGAAGGCCAGCTCCCATCCGGCACTATCAAGAAACTCGACGTCGATAAGGCCGAATTCATCGAGGACGTTCGCCGCGCCCTGTATGCCGCGAAACTCATCGCCTACTCCCAGGGTTTCGACGAAATTAAGGCCGGCTCTGAAGAGTTTGGCTGGGACGTGGACCCACGCGATCTAGCCACCATCTGGCGCGGCGGCTGCATCATCCGCGCCAAGTTCCTCGACCGCATCCGCGAGGCCTATGACAACAATGCTGACCTGCCCGCACTTATCCTGGATCCGTACTTCAAGGGCGAGTTGGAAGGCCTCATCGACCCGTGGCGCCGCGTCGTCGTCGCAGCAACCCAGTTGGGCCTGCCGGCACCAGTGTTTGCGTCGTCCCTTGCTTACTACGACAGCCTGCGCGCTGAGCGTCTGCCCGCTGCTCTGATCCAGGGCCAGCGTGATTTCTTCGGCGCCCACACCTTCAAGCGCGTGGACCGCGAAGGTACCTTCCACATCGAGTGGTCGGGTGACCGTTCCTTGAGCGAGTACTAAGCTCAGTCATCGGCCACAACACGCACAAGCCCCTCCTCGTGAGGGGCTTGTTCCGTATCGCTTGTGTCGTGGTGCTTCGGCTACTTTTCTTATTTACGGTCGCGCTCGACAATCCCGGCATCGACGAGCGGTTGGCGCAGCAGTACCTGACTCGTGTCGGAGATGTATTCGATCGCGGCAGTCTCCCCCGCAAGAACTTCCGACATCACGAATTCCTTCTGGCCTTCATGCGAGTTGTAGATCAGGAAAAGCATCGAACCGCGGGTCGTTTTCACTTCATTAGCCCGTCCAGCTAGATTAAGTCTGCTTGAAAGGCTCCCTAATTTTCCTACGTGCTCCTTGACCGGTTTCGCTGCGGCAGCAATGGCGTCCTTATTTCTGGTGTAGTTGACTTGGAGTTCGCCCTCCTTACCGAAGAAGCAGGTAATCGTCGGCACCATGCCACTAGAGAAAAATCCCTGGTCATCAGGCTTTCCGAAGAATGAGGCGCTTTGGATACACGTGTCCGTCAACCCAGCGAGCTCTTCCGGCACTGGGGCTTCAACAATCTCACCTTCTCGGATCTTATCCGCCTCCTCCATAGACAGCGAGTGGTCGAAGTAGTCAGCGGGCAAGCCTTCCAGCGGCGCGAGAGGTGCGGCCTCGACCTGTGTGGCCTCTTCGTTGTGGGAAGTGGGATTCTTAGAAGCCTTTGCGGCCTCACTCGGGCTCGGAACCGATGAAGCCTCCGTGGTCATCTCCACAGCCGTCGGCGTCTCGCTCAGTGGCGCTCCGAGGTGCGAATCCTCTCTATCGTTGCCTGAAATCAGGCGGTATGCCGCGAAACCGAGACCGGCCAGAACCAGCGCAAGGATGAGAAATACAAGAATAATCCATCGTGCGGTCGAGGACGATGATCTCTGCGGCTCATCGACTGCGGGAAAGGCCTGCGCTCCTGTTCCATAGGGGACAGACTGATGCGCTGCGTATGGGTCAGGATGATTGACATTGGTGTGCGGTTGGTGCGAATTCTGGTTGCCCTGCGGATAAGGCGACTGATTGTGAGGGGGCGTCATGCTTGACAAAGTAGCAAAATCCCAGCACACGCTCTCGCCAAGGTAATAAGACATGGGTGGAAGTCCCCGCAAGCCGCAACGTTGAGCACCTGAGCAGCTAACGGCAAGCTACACGGTGATGGGCGTATCAGTCATTTCGGTATCACTGCCACGAACACTAGACTTGTGAAGCAATGACTACTTTTGCCGAACTCGGCCTTCCCCGTGACGTTGTGCGTGTCCTAGACAAGCAGGGCATCACAACTCCTTTCCCAATCCAAGCAGCCGCAATTCCGGATGCCCTCGCCGGAAGAGATGTCCTCGGCCGCGGGCCAACCGGTTCCGGCAAGACTTTCACTTTTGGTCTGCCGATGCTCGCCCGATTGGCGGAATCCGGCACCTCACGTCCTGCCCGCCCGCGTGGACTCGTTTTGGCACCGACGCGTGAGCTCGCCACCCAGATTCAGCAGCGACTCGACGAACCTGCAGCAGCTCTCGGGCTGCGTGTGCTCGCAGTGGTCGGCGGTGTCAACATCAACAACCACATTCGCTCCCTTGCCCGGCCGGTAGACCTACTCGTTGCCACACCGGGCCGCGCGCAGGATCTCATTGATCAAGGCAAGTTGTTTTTTGATGATGTCACCATCACGGCACTGGACGAAGCTGACCAGATGGCGGACATGGGCTTTCTCCCCCAGGTGCGGAAGCTACTCAAGCTCACACCAGATAACGGGCAACGTCTGCTGTTCTCCGCAACCCTCGACGGAGAGGTCAACAAGCTGGTGAACCAGTTCATGCATGATCCCGTCACTCACTCGACTGCACCGGTTGAAGCAGCGGTGGACACGATGGATCACCACCTGATTTTCGTTGGCACACGTGAAGCTCGCAATGACGTCGTGCTGCGCCTAGGCGCACGCAAGGGCAAGACCATCATGTTTATGCGCACGAAACATGGTGTCGACCGCCAAGCCAAGAAGCTGCGCCGAGTTGGTATCAACGCGCTTCCCCTGCACGGCGATAAGGGCCAAGGCTCGAGGACTAAAGCCATCGAAGGTTTCGCCGATGGAAGCGTGCCAGTCCTTGTCGCCACCGACATTGCTGCTCGCGGCATCGACATCGCGGACGTATCGCTCGTCGTCCACGTTGACCCGCCCGCTGAGCACAAAGCCTACCTACACCGCTCGGGGCGCACGGCGCGCGGCGGCGAGTCCGGAACCGTCGTTACGCTCGTCACCGATGAACAGCGCGACGAGGTAGCCAAGCTCATTAAAAAGGCCGGTGTTGAGCATACGGATCTCGACATCAGTGTTCGACAGAACCCGGCCAGCAGCCCAGATCTAGCCCAGATGACGGGAGCTCGTAAACCTTCAGGCGAGCCGCTTGGACCGCCACACCAGCAACAGCCGAAGAAGCGAACCCAGAAGACTCCCCCGAAACACGCTAAAGAGCAGACTTCACACCGCCGAGCAGGAAGCCAAAGCCAGCGTGGACGCCGCCGAAACCAGCGTCGCCGGACAGGAAATTCGGGTCAGCGATGATTCTCCAGCCCAAGGATTGGCAGGCCCGGATGCGTGCGCACGAGGAAGCTGCGGATGAGTACCTTGCTCGCTATCGCCATCCAGGTTCCTACCATCCTGTGTATGACTTCCTCTTCGAGTACTATCCTGTGCGGCCATCGCACCTGCGCCGTTGGCACCCTGGCCTCGGCGTGGTACTTGCCGGGGATACGGTGCCGCATGAGGAGTGGAGGTTCTACCACCACAGCGACGCGGGCATCACACTCGACAGCGAGGCTTTCTTAGAAAAGCGTGGCGGTACGGTGCGCTACATCCTGGAATTGCTCGATAAGACCACTCACAACCCTAGTCAATTCGATTGTTTTGGCCTGCATGAATGGGCAATGGTCTACCACACTGATTCCCCTCGCCACGATCTGCCTTTGCGGCTGGGGGCAGAGGGGACGAACGAGGTCGTCGACAAGCACCGCATCAAATGCACACACTACGATGCCTTCCGTTTCTTCACTCAACCTGCACGTCCACTTAACCTTACGGTCCTGACTCGTGAGGATCAGCCGCAGCACGACCAAGCCGGGTGTGTGCACGCAACGATGGATCTCTACAAATGGGCGTGGAAATTGGGGCCGCTCGTTCCCGGAGAGCTCTTTTTGGACACGTTCCGGCTGGCGGTGGCTGCCCGCACATTAGACATGGAGGCTTCGCCATATGACTGCCGCGAGTGGGGTTTTGGGGTCGTGCCCATTGAAACTCCGGAGGGAAAGGCTGAGTATGTACGCCGCCAGCGCGCGCTTTCCGACGCCGCCGAGCCTCTCCGCGCGCGGCTTGTCTCCCTTATTCGCACAGCGCTGCCCGCTACAATGAATAACCATTGATGTGACCTGTCGGCGCGCGTGACGTTGAGTCGATAGGTCAAGTGGCCCCCAGCGCGGAAGGAACATGATGGCCCAGCACTCGGATGGAAAGAATAACTACGCACTTGCTCCGTGGCTCATTATCGTGGCCATCCTCGCGGTGCTCGCGCTTGTTATCGGTGGCTTCTTCCTTTTCCGTGGAAATGACCCTGCTTCATCCGAGACCGTGGCAGAAAAATCCTCCACAGCGCTTACGCCCGAGGAGACTTCCGGGAACGCCACCACAGCAGTCTCCCCTACCGCGAAGGCAGCTCCATCATCCTCTGTAAGCTCAACATCGACCGAGGCCTCTGAGGACGCGTCATCTTCCACTGTCACTGCGCCTAGCTCGGAGAACAAGCCCGAAGGCGCAGCCGATGAGGTCGCACCGAATACGTTGTTCCTCCTCGATACCTCTGAGAATCTCACTCCGTACTTTGATCCGGTAAGCCAAGGTGTAGCTGAGGCCGCACGAGCTGCCGGTGCACAGGGAAGCCAGGTGGGATTGTGGAACTACTCCTCCCCCATTTCCGCCACCGCTACGGTGGGTTATCGCCAAAACGTAGCTTATGGCGATGCTGACAACGTGGCTTATGCCGCCCAGATGTTTGGCACCGGCGGAGTTCCCCAAACGCGCAGTGCTGTCATCGCGGCCCTGGGTAACGCCACGGACCAAGTGTCCGAGAGCGGAAAGGACACTCGCGTCGTTCTCATTACGACCGGCACGCAGCAGGATATCGATGATGCCTCTTTTGCCGAAGCAGTGAAAAATGCACGCGGCGACGGTGTGAGCTTGAGCGTTGTTCATATTGGTGACGGCGACAAGGACGCCGAACTAGAAAAGGCAGCGGATTCGTTCACCGCCGTAGCAAATCCCGCCGACCTTACCGAGGACAAGAACAGCTTCGCTGCCGCCGCTGGTGCACACTAGCGTCACGCCTAAGCCCAGACGAGTACGAGTTCTATGCCTGACACGTACTAGCTCTGGGGGTGAAGGCTACTTTCTGGAAAGACAAAGCCGCCGCGCACCCCGGTTGGCACTGACGTGAGCAGCAGTGCTGGGATGTGCGGCGGCTAAAGATGTTCCTCAGCGGGCCTCGGGCTTACGAGGTCTTGCGCTTACGACGAGCTGCGAGCTCGTCAAGACCGACGACAACATCAGCCTCTTCTTCCTCCACGATGCGCTCTGCAGGGAAGGAAGTAATGGTGCCGGAGAGTTCCTTCAGGATGCCAGGCACTGCAATTCCGAAGACGCCCTGGCCACCGGCAAGAAGGTCAATGACTTCGTCGTTGGAGCGGCACTCGTAGACGGTCGTACCATCGGAGACAAGGGTAAGCTCAGCCAAGTCATTGACGCCGCGGTCACGCAAAGAGTCCACGGCCAAGCGGATGTTTTGGAGGGAAATACCGGTATCCAGCAGGCGCTTGACAATCTTGAGCACAAGTACGTCCTTGAAGGAGTACAGGCGCTGGGAACCAGAGCCGCGGGCGGTGCGGATGGAAGGCTTGACTAGATCGGTACGTGCCCAGTAATCCAGCTGGCGGTAGGTAATTCCCGCTACCTGGCAGGCGATGGGAACACGGTAGCCCAGTTCCTCATCCGGGCCAATATCAAAGAGTGACTCTTGGACGTAGCTTTCGCTCGTGCCGTAGTCCAGCTGGCTTTCGGCCTCGAGATTCTCGATGTAAAGGTCTTTACTGCTCACGTAATTACTCCAATGGTGTTTGAAGGGAGTTCTAGTTTTCTATTAAAGGCCACGCCGTTACCCGCGTCAAGGGTAGACCGCGCTGAACCTCTAGTAGAACTTTAGACTTGTTTCATCCCTTTGTCATCATTAGTCACACGCGTGTCATTAAAAATCTCCCAGGCAGAAAGAAAAAGCGGCGCCCTGGAGGGGCGCCGCGTGATGATAAACCAAACGGGAATCTAGTTCTCATCCTCCGACTCATCCTCGCTGAAAAGATCCTCTTCGGAGATTCCAGAATCGCGCATTAGCTGCTCAAAATCATCATCTTCCTGGGCTTTCCTTTGAGCAACCCGTTCATCGACGTCACGCAGCCGCTTCTCAGGGAAGGTTTCAGGGGATTCGGACTCACGTTCAAGTCCGTAGTACTCCTTCAGGTCTTCATCACTGATATAGATGGCAACCTCATTGAGCACGTCCTTCTCAAAAGTAATGGGCACGCCATAGTGATCCGCCAACACAAGAGCATCGCACATGCGGGCGTCATGCTCCTCCCCTCTGCCATCAATGAGATCCACCATGAACGCACCCTTGCGGTACTCCGAGACACAGATACTCTCAATGCCATCGAGTTGATCAGCGAAGGCAATCAGGAGTTCGTAGGTACTGGGGCGCGCATTAAAATGGTGTTCTAATACCTGCAGCACACGCGCGCCGTCAATGGGTGACACCCACACAGGAACGTGGCGGTCTGCTTCTTCCCAATAGAAAAGGGCGCACAGATTGTTTTCGGGGCCGACTGGATGGATACCTAAAAGTTTCAGTTCTTCAGAGTTCATGGTTCCACTCTCCCACACTTTGGCAGTGCATGGATGGCGTCCCAGCGCGCACGGCTGAAGCGAGGGACACTACGGCAAGAACTCGTCACGCAATTCGGTTTTCACCAACGTGCTGTGCAGCGAAAGCACCAGCGCAGCCATCTGCTGGGAGAGTTCTTCCGCCTGTTGCGGCGCGGTATCGGACTTCGAGTGAGCGACGGGCGTGGCAACCTGCGCGATAAGGTCAGCTTGGCGGCGAGCCGCGTTGCGCAGGGCCTTGAGCTGGCGGGCTTCGAAGCCGAAAGACTCAAGGGCAACCGCAGCCGTGACTATAGACACATCATCGGTGTCGAAGAAACCAGCAGCATCTGGTTTGATGAGCCCCACCTTGACCAAGCTCGCAATTTCTTCCTGGGTGGCGCCTGCCTGGTCGGCCACGTCGGCATCAGTAAGTCTATTGACCACTGGAGCACGGAGCTGTTCAGCACTGATAAGAGCCTCAGCCTGCGAGGACACGATCGCGGTGACTTGGCCGGAGTCCATTGCTTCCAGCTGCTCACGGATGACCTTCAGCGGAGTATAGTTATCGCGCTGCGCGGTCAGAATGTAGCGCAGACGATCCAGATCCTTCTGGTAGTAGCGGCGGTAGCCCTTAGGCGTGCGTTCAGGGGTAATCAGCCCCTCCGACTCAAGGAAGCGAATCTTGGACACCGTGACATCAGGGAACTGCTTTTGCAGGTGCTTCAGCGTCACGCCGATAGACATCGGCTTCTGCTTGGCGGCCTTAGGCTTCCTAGCGGCAGAGGGTGCCGCGACGGCGGAGGAGTTCTGTGCGCTCACGATGGGGACTACTTCTGCTTTCTACACGGTCTTGAGAACACAGCGAGGCAGAGACAACTATCCCCGCCCCGCCGGTTGGAACTTACTTGGCGGCGATGAAGACCAGACGGAACTTACCGATCTGAATCTCGTCACCGACCTCGAGGACCTGTGCGTTACGTGGCTCGCGGTTAACGTAGGTGCCATTGAGGGATCCGACGTCGACGACCTCGAACTGACCATCGTTGGCACGGAACTCAGCGTGGCGGCGGGAGACGGTGACGTCATCGAGGAAGATGTCTGCCTCTGGGTGGCGTCCCGCGGTGGTGGTGGGCTGATCCAGCAGGAAACGCGCACCAGCGTTGGGGCCGCGCTTCACGACGAGCAGCGCCTGGCCCTCAGCCAGGTTTTCAGCGCCAGCGACGGAATCGTCGGAGCTCGCCGCGGTGCCGTTTTCCATCTCCTTGAGAAGATCGGCGCGGAAGACAGAAGTAGTCTCTGCCTGCGGTTCCGGCGTTCCGGTGTTCTCGCTCATTTTTACCTCCGAAGGGTCGGATCGATGTTGACCTAATCTATATTAGCGACTCCGCTGCCCGCGCGAGCCGCCTCGCTGTAATTTACATTAGCGGAAGATGTTACCTATACCCTTGAGCACCGAATTTCCGCCCCCTGACAGCGGATTATCAGACACCATGTAGGTCCACGTCGCACTCGGGCGGGACAAACCGTGGTCTTCCAGATGCGCACCTTCGGCATCGATGACAACGCTCTTGAATGTATCGACGGCATCATCCACTGCGCGCTGCGCCAAATCCTTAAACTCGCGCACAGCAATGCGGTGATACTCATCGATGGGAGTCTCGCGGGCGATCGCGCGCAAGTGGATGGACTCGCGGACATCGTCCATGAGCTCAAGATGATCTGCCCAGGCTAGATCCAAGTGATAAAGCATGATTTCGCGGGCGGCGCGTTCGCGGGCGGCGGCAGGGACATCGCCAAGCTCGGCGGCTCGTTCAGGCGCACGCTCCGCGAGCTCCTCCCAAGCCTGGGCAGTATCGAGAAGCTTCGCGCGACGCTCATCAATGATGACGCGTTGGTCTGCGAGCAGCTGGTTGTACTTCCAGGTCTGGGCATGAATCTCAAGCAACTGGCCCTCGGTCACGCGTTGGCAATGTGCCACAAAGTCGCTGACTCGCTTGGACTCAATGAGTCCATCGGCATTGGGGCGCGCCGACAGGGATTCATCCTCGCCACCCTGCTGTACGACGTCATCCTCAAGGGACACGAAGAATACCGACATGCCAGGGTCTCCTTGGCGGCCCGCGCGGCCGCGCAGCTGATTGTCTAGGCGGGAGGAACGGTGACGCGAAGTTCCCAGAACAGCTAGACCACCCTTTTCCACGACAGCATCACGATCTGCTTCATCCGCGCCGCCAAGCTTGATATCGGTACCACGACCTGCCATCTGGGTAGACACGGTCACCCGTCCCACATCGCCGGCTTCGGCCACGATGCGGGCTTCGTCCTCGTCGTTCTTGGCGTTGAGGACGTTGACCGTAATCCCCCGTTCCCGCAGGGCATCGGCCAAATCTTCTGACTCAGCCACATCGTGGGTACCCACGAGAACCGGCTGTCCGGTGGCGTTAATGGCGGCGATCTCTTCGACGATGGCCTTCGACTTATCGTCCACCGTTGCATAGATACGGTCAGCCTCATCGAAGCGCTGCAGCTCCTGGTTGCGATCAATGACGGAGACGTGCAGGTCATAGAACTGACGTAACTGGTCGGTGGCCTCCACCGCCGTACCCGTCATGCCACACACCAGCGGGTAGCGGCGCATCAGTTCCTGGAGGGTAATGGTGTCAAGGATGCGACCGCCCTCGGAAACCTCAAGGCCCTCATTGGCTTCCACGGCTGCTTGGAGGCCATCGGGCCAGCGCTGGAGGTCGGCAACGCGGCCGCGGGAGGCGTCGATAAGCTGCAGCTTGCCGTCCGTAATGATGTAGTGAATATCCCGGATGAGCAGGGCCTTAGCATGCAGTGCCAGGTTAACCTTGACCAGCACCGTTCCGATGTTCTCCTCGGAGTACAAGGAGTCCAGCCCCAGCTCGCGCTCAACCCGCGCCGCGCCCTCATCCGTGAGCGCAACCGTGCGCCCATCCTCCGCAATGACGTAATCGTGTTCTTCGCGTAGTCGGGAGACCACATTGGTGATGTGGCCCGTCGATTCTTCGCCCGGCCGGTTTCCAGCGAGAACTAGCGGCACGAGGGCTTCATCAACGAGGACGGAGTCGGCCTCGTCCACAAGCGCTACATCTGCGCGGGCTTGGACCGTTTGCTCACGCGAGGTGATTTGGTTATCGCGCAACACGTCAAAGCCCAGTTCATTGACCGGGGCATAAATAATGTCCGCTTGATAAGCCGCCCGGCGCTCTTCTGGTCCGAGCTTTTCCGTCACGGAAGCCACGGTAAGTCCGAAGAACTCGACGAGCGGGCGCATCCACTCAGCGTCACGCGCAGCAAGATAATTGTTCACTGTCACCAGGTGCACGCGCTTGCCAGTCAGAGCAAAACCCGTTGCTGCCATGGCTCCCACGAGCGTCTTGCCTTCTCCGGTGGCCATCTGGATGACATCGCCCTCCAGCAAACGCAGGACTGCCTGCGACTGCACGTTGAAGGGGCGCATCCCCAACTTGCGCTCACTCGCAACGGCAAGTGCCGCGAGGAAGCGGGACTTGTCCGCAATGGCGCCATCTTTCACACAAGAGCGGGCGGCGTCGGCCACAGCGGCATCATCCAGCGCAGCAACATCCTCCACAGCCGAATCCGCGGCTGCCACCACAGCCTTAGATTTCTTGTTGTTGCGCTCGGACTGCGCGCCCATCGCCTTCCAGAACCAATCGAATGCGCCCATGAGCACTCCTCACCTTTCTGTGCGGCCTACACATCTCCCTTCGACTTTAGTCAACCCCGGTTCGCCGGCGCGCACTTGCCCTTATATCCTTATGAGCATGCAATCCGTGAACGTGACGCTCCCCTCCAGCACCGGCACCGCGATGGCCGGAACCATCGACTTCCCCGACACGCCGCCGCAAGCCTTCGCCATCTTCGCCCACTGCTTCGCCGGCTCCCGCCACACCCCGGGTGCTGCCCGCGTAAGTAAGCAACTCACCAATTTTGGTATCGCTACCCTGCGCTTCGACTTCCCCGGCCTAGGCCAGTCTGAAGGCAACTTTGGGGAGACGAACTTCAGCCAGAATGTTGCGGACATCCAGGCTGCTGCCGAGTGGCTCACCCAGAATTACTCCGCCCCGCAGCTGCTCATGGGTCACTCTCTGGGTGGCGCGGCTTCTCTCGCCGCCGCGAATGACATCCGTTCACTCAAGGCCGTGGCCACGATTGGCGCACCGTTCGACCCAGCGCACTCGGTTCTTCACTATGCCGACAAGATTGGTGAAGTCGACGCCAACGGTGAAGTTGAAGTGACCCTAGGTGGTCGCGCGCTCATCATTTCTCGCCACTTCCTCGAGGACCTCGCGGAGACCAACCCGGAAGCGTACCTGCCACGCCTGCGCAAGCCGCTGTTGTTGCTGCACTCCCCCATCGATCAGACCGTGGGTATTGATAACGCCCAGAACATCTTCCTCACCACGCGCTACCCCAAGTCCCTTGTGGCCTTGGATAAGGCAGACCACCTCGTGACGAAGCAGGGCGCCGCCGCACGCGCCGCTGACCTGATCGGCGCCTGGGCGGAGCAGTACATCGTGCCAGAGAACCTCCCTGAACCGGTCGATGCGGACACTGCTGTGGCCGTCCCCGCCGTGGGCACACGCATGGGCGTTGTCGTGCGCAGCAACGACCGTGCCGTGACCGCTGACCGCGCGAAGAAGGGCGGTGGCAAGGGACAGGGCTTTACTGCCGAAGGTCTGCTGATGTCCGCGCTCGCCACCGCCACAACCCAGGCGCTCAAGGCTGCGGGCAAGGAGCAGAAGGTGGACGCACAGGCGCTGGAGGAACTCACCGTCACCGTCACGCAGGACTCAGATAGTTCCTTCACCCGCACCATCTCCCTTCCGGACTCGTTGAGTTCGGAGCAGCGCACCGCGCTTGTCGACGCCTCCACGGCCACCCCCATCGATTCCCTCCTTGATGCCACCGTCACCACCACAGTCGTGACGGCCGATACTGTCACCGCCACCGCCTAGGCTCGCCGATGATTGTCCTCAATCCCCTCGAACCTGGGGCACGCTGTCCCTGTGGAACTGGCCTCTCTTTTGGCGAGTGTTGCTCGCGGTATCACGCTGGGGCACCCGCCCCTTCTGCAGAAGCGCTCATGCGCTCCCGTTTCAGCGCCTTTGTGACTGGCGATGAAGACTATTTGCTGCGCACCTGGGATCCCCGCACCCGCCCTGAGCGCCTCGATCTGGCCGAGACCGGGATACGCTTCTATCGTCTCGACATCCTCGATACCGTGGCTGGCGGGCCTCTCGATGACACTGGAGTCGTCGAGTTTGAGGCCTTTTACAAGGGCGCGGCGAAAGGTTCCCAGCGCGAGCGCTCCTCCTTCCGCCGCCAGGACGGGCTGTGGGTGTACTCCGCTGGTGAGTTCTAGGACTTTCGGGCAGAGCCCTCGCCCCATCCAACCGCTGAGCGAAATACACGCCTGAACAGCAATTTGTTGAAGCGAATACCGCTGGTGTAATCTGTAGCAGTTGCACCAATGAGTGCGACGGCGGACTATGGCGCAGTTTGGTAGCGCACTACACTGGGGGTGTAGGGGTCGCAGGTTCAAATCCTGTTAGTCCGACAGCTTTCCGGCTGGTCAGAGAAGTTCTGACCAGCTTTCATTGTTTTATTGTTCGTCCGTCCGGGTGTCGTAGTCTACGAGCCCGTCTACGAGGTGAACTCGGCGGGGACTCGAGGACGCAATGTCCTCATCGTGAGTAACCATGACGATCGTCGTGCCCGCCGCATTGATATCACGGAAGATGTCCATAACTTGGCGGCTATTCTCACTGTCCAAAGCACCCGTGGGCTCATCAGCGAAGATGATGCGGGGTTTGTTGATCAACGCGCGGCAGATGCCGGCTCGTTGGAGTTGGCCTCCCGAGGCTTCGGTGATGTCGCGGCGCGCTAAGGATTCTACGCCCAAGTTCTGCATGAGTTCTTGTGCGCGTTCCACGAGCTCATCCCGCGGCGCAAGGCCGGCAAGGAAGGCAGGAAAAATGATGTTGTCGAGCACGTTGAGGTTAGTGAGTAGGTGGATCTGTTGGAAGACAAAGCCCATGTGCGTCAGTCGCAGTCGCGCCAATTCCTTCTGGCTGAGCTGGGTGAGGTCTTCGCCGCACAGTGTAACCTGCCCCGAGGTAACGCTATCCATTCCACTGAGCGCATAAAGCAGTGTGGACTTTCCTGACCCAGATGGCCCGGTAATGGCCACCATGTCCCCGGCATCAATGTCAACGCTTATTCCGTGAAGCACGGTGTTATCGCCGAAAGCCTTGGTTACGTTGCGGGCGGACAGAATGGTTGTCATTGTGCTGTCACCTCCGTGATATGGGTACGACTGATGGAGCGGCTACCCAGCCACGTGGCAGCGGCAACCGAAAGAGAAAGAACGAGGGGAACAAGACCATACACCAGCCAAGGATTGACCATGAGTTGGATTTGGCTGCCGCCTTGGCCAGCTGCCTCCATCCCGCCGAAGATGAGTTCCATACCGAGGTTGAACACGCCCTCCCCGGCGATAAGGGCCAACACCATTCCCACCGGAACCGCGCACGCCAGCACGGAGAGAGTCCGAGTGAGGTACTGGGTGCGGATACCGCCGACGGTGTTGCCCAACGCGCGCTGAATGGCAATCGGCGTGGAGTCGGTAGCAATGAGCATACGCACGAACATCAGCGTGATCAGAGCCGCAAGCAGTGCCGCTGTGGCCAGGATAATCAAGGCCACGGTCCGCAGAGACTGGGCGACAGGTCCGAAGGTTTGCTCTGCCATGGTCTCCAAGGCGACGGGATTAGCTTTAGGCCAACGGTGAGACCACTCCTCCAGGACGTCCGCAGGCTCAACGCCAGGTTGAAGATCAACCAACACCGTGTACCACGTGACATCTTCAGGCTTTGTATCCAGCAGCGCTTTGGCAGTCTTACCACCGTTGGTGATGTCCTGGTATGAACCAACGATGGTCAGAGGTTTCAGTTCTCCCCGTACTTCCACGGGAATCGTCTCCCCCACCTCATAGCCGGTTGCGCTCAAGGACATCAGCGGCAGCGCGATCTCATCAGGGGTATGTGGTGCACGGCCTTCGACATAGGCGGTGGGCATGGTGTCGTGGTCGCCGCTGACAATGTTCATGCTAATGCGTTCTCCAGAGACCACGAGAACATCGTGACGGGACGTGGTGGTGAGGACGTGGTGAGCCACGGAATCGGCGTGGTGCAGGGTGGCGTCAATGTCGTGAGCAATGTCCGCATCCGCAGGTGATTCTGCACGCCAGCCGAAGTAAACGTCTGCCTGCGCAATGCCCATATAGGTGCTGAACCGCGGATCATTGGCTGTGTTGGCCGCAGCGGTGGGCACAATGACGATGAAGGTGGAAATCACCAGAACACAGAAGAGAAGGACATGGGCGCTCAGTCCACGCAGCAGCGCTATAAAGCCCAGACGAATATTTGTCGGTGTCCGCTTCGCCGTAGCGAGGCTAAGGCGCGGTCCCCTGCCAACCTCCTGTGTGCCTCCTGTTCGGAGCGCCTCCACGGCGCTCGTGCGTCCCACCCTGCGCAACATGACGAGGACAAACAGAACGGTAAGAACAAACATCAGCAGCGCGCCACACATCGCGCCGGCCACGCCCGCCCCACCATGTTGTACGCCTTGGTAGGCAGATAACCGCTGTGTCATCAGGGGTAGCAACCCCAGACCAAGTGCCAACCCCACTACGGCAGCAATGGCAGCTAGCGCAGCGTATTTCACTAAATACAGCCGCCGGATCCTGCTTGTGGGTACGCCAATAGCGCTGAGCACGCCAATCTCCTTGGCGTCGTGGCGCAACGTTGTCAAAAACGACAAGCGCAGAACGAGCAACCCCACGATGAGAAGAAGCAACGACGCCAAGATAATCGCTCCGGCACTAAACCCCTCGCCCACTGCAATGAACATACGGAAGGTCGCGCGGTCTACCGTAGGGCCATTGGCCGGTAATCCAGCATCCATGTATGCGGTGCTCACCGTTGGGATCTGGGTGTCCGGATCCTGCACCCAGAACTCGATAAGGTACTCCCGCGTGCCATAGTTACTTGCGATATCCATAAAATCCGCGTCGTTGACCGCGATACGCTTGGAACCGGCAATCGGTGGATTCATGATTGAATCCCTCGTGAAACCAACAACCGTCAACGAGCGCGCGCCGGGCCCAGTGCCGATCTCCACAACGTCTCCTACCTGCAGGGAACCCTCAATCTTGTACATGATGGGCATGATGACGGTGCCGGGCTCTACCGCTCCAATGGGCTGGTTGTCCTCATCGAGTAAGAGGTCCCCACTCTTCGGCGGAACAACGAGTGAGTTCTGCTGGACGTTATCGCGTTGGTCCACACCAGCGAAGACAAGGTCGGAGCTGTTGAGTGTGAGGAGCTCCACGATCTGGTGGTCGGTGACATTAGGGGTGTCCTGGGCAAATCTGTCGATGCTGTGCTTATCGACGTCCCCCGCATGCATCTGCACGAGGTGTGGTGCCCGCGCTTGGTCGAGCAAAGCATCGGCTGCCCCGCCCAATTGCGCGATGAGCCCAGCACTTGCCGTCGCCAGCGCGACCGAGACCGCCATGAGGGCCGTAACTGCAAAGGTCAACACGGTATTTCGACGGACATCGTTGCGAAGCATTCTGCCAAACATTGGGTGGATCACCTCACCGTCGAAAGAGAGCCTTACTCTGTAAGGTTGAGTTTACTTCAGCACCCCCTCCCACGTACGGATTATGCGACATGATGTACCCCACGACATCCCTCCATAGGCGATACCTCCCGAGTTAGCAAACAACACAAAGAAGCCACCGTGCCCGGCAAAGATGCCGGAGACGGTGGCCTTGATTGCTCGCTCTAGGGTTTACAGAGCCTTTGGCACAGTAGCTAGCGCATCCTTAGCGGCCAGCACGCCACGGAATGCCTTCCTTAGGCAGGTAGCCCAGCAGGTAAAGGTAATCCATCGCACCAAGTACAGAGACGATGAGGCCGCCGCCAAGAAGGGCCGCGAGGAAGGAATAGCCAACCATAGAGGACATATCGGCGTCCTTGCCATCCTTACCGTCCTTGCCGTCGACGCCATCACGGCCGTTAAGACCGTTCAGGCCATCGCGACCATCTTGCCCGTTGATACCATCGCGACCTGGTGCGCCGTTGGCACCGTTCATGCCATTCGCACCATCACGGCCATCTTTGCCGTCAACGCCATCTTTACCGTCGCGGCCCGACTCGCCATCTTTGCCGTCGACACCGTCCTTGCCATCGCGGCCGTCACGACCATCGCGGCCGTCACGACCATCGCGGCCGTCACGACCTGTCTCGCCATCTTTACCGTCACGGCCGTCACGACCGTCGCGGCCGTCACGACCTGGCTCGCCATCTTTGCCGTCCTTGCCATCGCGGCCCGGCTCGCCATCTTTGCCGTCCTTGCCATCGCGGCCCGGCTCGCCATCTTTGCCGTCCTTACCGTCGACACCGTCCTTGCCATCGCGGCCCGGCTCGCCATCCTTGCCGTCCTTACCGTCGACACCGTCCTTGCCATCGCGGCCCGGCTCGCCATCCTTGCCGTCCTTACCGTCGACACCGTCCTTGCCATCGCGGCCCGGCTCGCCATCCTTGCCGTCCTTACCGTCGGCACCGGCGGAGGGAGTCTCAGACGGCTCGGTCGTGGGCTTGCCGGAGGCAGACGGTTCGGAAGAGTCGGTCGGCTGAGCGGACTCGCTGGGCTTGACCGGTTCCGACTCGGTCGGCGTGGCAGGCTTGTCATTGGAAACCTTCTTGCCGTTGAGCATGTCAGCGCACTTCTGGCCGGCAGGCGCATTAACTTCAGCCAGAGCAGAGGCGGAGGCAGAAATGCCGCTGAGAGTCTCCTCAATCTCAGCGCGCTGGTCGTCGGAAAGCTTAAGGTCCTTGGCTGCACTGGCGCCCGGGAAAAGTCCAGCGATGGTCACCGCAGCATTGAAGATCTTGAGGACGACGGAGACACCCTTACCGAAGGCGCCGTCAGCAAACTTGATGAGGTTCGATACGGTCTTCTTCGCAGCATCCGGGTTGTTGAGATCGACCTCTGCATCAGCGTTGTCAATGCGGCCGATGGCCATGCCTTGTGCACGAGCCAGGTCCCACGTTACGGCCTTGTCTGCCTCACCCTTACGGACGAGTTTGGCAATGCCTTCCCAGGAGCTCGCACCAATCTTCTTGATGAAATCAGACGGGATAAGATCGCCAACGACTGGGATAACCTCCCAGACGGTCTGGAGCAGCTTGTTGCCGCCGTCGTAGAATGCCTTTGCTAGGTCAAGCTTGCGCTCAAGCAACTGGCCTTCCTTGCCAGGAGCGTCAGTGATTTCACAAACTAGCTTTCCGTTCTTTTCTGCTGCGGTTACGGTGACGTCGGCAGTAGAGGCCTCGGTGCTCTCAAGCTCAGCGAGTGTCGTAGGCTTCGTGCTTTCGGTGCCGAAGAAGCTGAAATCATTGTCGCGGGATTCTCGCTCAATATCCTCGATAGCAATATCGCCAGCGTTATTAGAGTCAATCAGGTTGCCGTCCTCATCAAAGAGAGTGCCGTTGACATCGACAGTGTCGGAGCCTGCGTCCTCGTGGACGAACGCGGAAACAGTAGGCAACTCCACCGCGAGTGCCTGCGGGGCAACAATCACGGACGAGAAGGTGGCGACGGCCACAGCAGTGGCAACGATGCGGGAAGGAATGCGGCGCATGGCGGTTCTTTCTTAAATCTCGATGAAGGCTTGCTTACCGTACGCGATAAGCGCAATGAATTCGGACCGGTGGCTACCCTACCGCCGATGAAATTTAATTTCTACAGTGGAGAAACCACCCAGCAACGGCACCACCCGCTAGCTGCTAACCAGAAGCACTTAGTTAACATCGCATACATTCAATATGTAGAAACATTTCACACAGCAAAGGGCAAGTCCTCCACTAGGAGATTTCCACGAATGGTGAGATCATTTACCTTCAGTTAAGGCGATGGTGTCGAAAAAATATTCCCTACCTTCCAGAAGGGAAAGGTAGGGAAAATAGTGTCCAAGATTACATCACTAGAGACACGGCATTACGACGCTACGACGCAGAGTTACTCTGCGCCGCCGAGGCTGCGCATGACACCGCCAAGACAAATATCCATGTAATGCGTAAGGATTTCGAAGATGAAGTCCGTGTCATAGCCACGCAGCGGCCCCTTAGTGGCAAGCATGGCCAGGCCGTGTGCACCGGCCCACACCGAAATCACGAGAGTGTAGAGCACCCACGGAGCACGCGGGCCATTAACCTCATCGATGGCCTGGCGCACTAGCGACATAATAAAGCCAAAGGCTTGACCGAACTCGCTGAAGTCACGCTGGACCTCCGCGGCCTTATTTGCGTTCGGAAGGAAGTCATCCTCAAAGGACATCGGAACGATCGGACCGGACGCGATCTTGATGAGAGCCTCGAAGCCTTGCGGGTCAGCCAACGCATGGGAGACATAGCCATAACCAGTTGCCCTGATGAGGGAGAGCGCCTTAGAGCCCTCTGGAACAGCAGCCACTTGGCGGTAGATAAACTCGTAGTTGATCTTGTCAAGGTAACGCTCTAGATAACTCGCAAGCTCTTGATCGCTCTCAATGAGGTGCTCCGCCTCTTGAACGGTAAGACCAGCACGAGTGGCAGCGCCGCCGATGTGTAGGCCCGTAACACCGTGATCAAGGGATTCTTCGATCGCTCCACGCAGAAGCGCGGTACGCTTTTCCTCCTCGGTGCCACGCGGGAAATCAACAGCCTTAGCCAACAGCGGCTCTGGCTGCTCCCCAACAAGGCCGAACGGGGCAGTGCGCTCAAGCCGCTCGCCCCGGAGAAACGGGTAAAGACCAACACTAAAGGTATCCATAACACCGCTGAAGGTCTGCTTCTTGGCGGCTGGAGAAAGGTAACGAAGGATACCTTCGGCAGCTAGCTGAGTCACACCATGCAGATGCGAGAAGATTGCAAGCGCGAAGAGCATTGTGCCGTGCGCATCACTGCTTCCACCGGCCTCTTTAACGGCGTCATCCGTCAGGTCATAAAGAAGCTCGAGAATGGGACACGTGTCAGCACGACCCCCTTCGGAGGCAAAGACTTCAGCGGTTAGGTCCTCGCGAGGGGAAGCCTGTACTGCCGTGAAGGCTGCAAAGGAGGTTGGATCCTCCACTGCGAAAGAGAAATAGGACATTGACGCGGAACGAAGCCTATCGACGGCCGTTGCGTTCTCCGGAAGGCGCTTGAAGTGCATGTCAACTACGGACAGCAGAGCTGCATTCAACGTCTCCGTTGTCGCCTCCACCAGTTCGGCGTCACTAGCAAAATACTCTTGAGCCTCGGCGAACGGGACATCTACTTGGTCGGCAACGTCACGCAGACGAACTGCGTCGATGCCGGCCTTGGCGATGACACGTCCGGCCTGCTCAATGAGGAGTTGCCGTGAGGGCTGACTGCCCTTTTCCGCACCTACTGAAGTAATCACGGGTAATAGCCTACCTAGGAGTCGTCTCGATTTCGCTTCACCCTACAGCATTTAGCAAGTTTAAAGGTTTTACACAGTATCTAACTCGGAGGATAAGGATTAATTTCTCACCTAGTAAGCATTCGAACACTCTATGCTTACAACAAAGAAAGAGCTCCGACCCCAACAATGTGGGGACGGAGCTCCTCTATGCGAGCTCATACGCCAAGCTAGTCCACCCAGCTAGCGTCCGAGCCGGAAGCAGGTTTTACTGCTCCTGACCATCCTGCTCGGGCTGGTTGCCCTCAGCGCCCTGGTTGCCCTCAGCACCCTGGTTGCCAATACGCTCGTCCAGCTGGTCGCGAGCGGAGTCAATCTTGTCCGCCTTGTCCTCACCCAGCTTGCCCTTGGCAAAGTCAGCACCCTTGTCCAGTGCAGAGTCAGAAACCTGCTCGCCCTTGTCGGAGTTCAGTGCATCCTTTGCCTTATCGAAGATACCCATATCGTATCGTCCTTTCTTTCTAACTACCTTGATAATCTATGCAGGCCACAGCAAGGAACAGCTTCTTTCCCGCCGCTATGCATCCCCACACCACGGAGAACGCGCGCGTTCCCGCATGCGTGGGGTGTCCACAGCGGAGGATTTTCACGCCCTTCGCGCGACCACTTCACCAACGGTACCGACGCAACTCACACTTCGCCACGATGAGTGCCACTCCCAAGCTTCGTGCGATGAGAAACACCCATATCCGTGGGCAGTAATTCAATCTGAGAGTATTAAGGTTAGTTGAGAAAGTTCACCCCCTACGGTTACCCCTTTTCGTTCAACACCATGCGGTGTGCCACCCCACTCTCAATTGAGAAGACTTGTACGCTAAACCTCAGTAATAGCCCGTGGCTCTCCGTTTCCGCCGCACCATACACCACAGGGACCACCCGAGAAACCGTGATACATTCACCAAGCCTTGGGGTCTTATCAACTAGATTTGCAGCCCTGATCTCATTAGAAAATTTTCAGCACAATGCCCTCGAACCACTCTTCTCCCCCATCATCGACTACCTACTTTGGTCTCACATGGCCAGGGAAAAACGAGGCTGCTGTGCAGGCTCATGGAGAGCTGAAGGTTCGGAGGGACGTCGTCAAGCGCGTCAGCTCCTCTCCACACACTGTCACGGAAGCCGACAACCTGGATGCTCTCAAGGACTTCGTCGCCCGAGGTTTTCACGCTGACGTCATCTATATCGATCCCCCTTATAACACCGGGAAGGATTTCGTCTACCGAGATAACTTCCGCCAGCGTCGCGAGGTGCGGTCTGAACATTTCGGGCAGTGGCACGCGGAATGGCTCTCCATGATGTTGCCGCGGATTATTTTGGCGCGTGAGGTCCTCGCAGACACTGGCTTCATTTTTGTATCGATTGGTGAGTCTGAAGCTGCCCACCTGCGACTCATCATGAATGAAGTGTTTGGGGAAGATTGCTTTGCCGGTCAACTCATCTGGAAGAAGGGCGGCACGGGCAAAAATGACTCCAAATACGCGGTCATAGAGCACGAGTATGTGCTCTGTTACGCCAAGAGCGCATCCAATCCGGGCTTCAATCTCGACCCGCACGCACAGACCTCAACGAGGTACAACCACAGCGACGAAAAGGGGAACTACTCTCTCGTGCGCCTTGATTCCAAGACGCTGGGCTACCTGCCCTCTCTCGATTTTTCCATTACAGGCCCCGATGGTCGTGAGTATTGGCCACATCAACCGGAAGGAAAAAGCCAGGTGGCACGCTGGCGGTGGGGCAAGGATAAAGTCTCCGAACACTATGAGGAGCTAGTCTTTCGACGCGGCTTCGTCTACACCAAGAACTACGAAAAGAAGGGGGCACGCCCACGTTCAATACTTGATGGCGAACGCTTTGGAGTCACGCGCACTGGACGCAAAGATGCTGAGGAGGCTCTCGGCATTCAAGGAACCTTCGATTTTCCCAAGCCTGTCCGGCTAATCAAGCATCTTATCGCCATCGCCGGCGGCGCCGACGCGGTCGTCCTCGACTTCTTTGCTGGATCCGGAACCACTGCTCAGGCCGTGGCGGAACTCAATCGGGAGGATGGCGGCAGCCGCAGTGTGCATCTCGTACAGATTGCTCAGCCAACAGAAGCCTCGAGCCCCGCACGCCGTGCCGGTTTCGACTCCGTTGCCGATATTTGCCTGGCTCGAGTCCAGGCGCTCGACGGACTGGACTTTAGCCACATACGCCTCACGCCAATAGAGGAGTAGGAGCCCTGCGCCGGTAGTGCGGGGGCTACGACGCCGCATGGCGGGAGGCTTCAGCAACGCCGTGCTCTTCCGTGCCTTCTGGGCGTCCCGGGATTCCGAAGAAATCCAGGACCGTGTCAGTAGCAAAGCCGCGCCCCACTTCGGGCTTATCCTTACTGGGACGACCTGGCCACACATGGGAACCACCGTTGATCCTAATATGTTGCAGCGGTGCTTTGCAGCCGGTCCATGTTTCTTTAACGGCGTCATTCGTCAGGCGCAGGCTCTCCACATCGCCTACGCATTTATTGCGCTTTTGATGCTGACCGAGCACCTCTGCGACCGAAGAGTAGGCAGTACCGTGGCGAACACCGCCCTCGTAATTGACCACCGGGTCATCCGTGCCGTGAATATCGAGGCGGCCCACAGGCCGCTCAGAGCACTCAGAGTGGATTCCCTCGTAATACGCCGCTGACACCGTTGCCACAGATCGGAACGTGCCCGGCATCCGGCAGGCCAAGAAAGCCGCAAATCCACCCCCGTTGGACAAACCAGCGGCGAAAATGGCGTCATCGTCCACGCTGTACGTCGCCCGCAGGCTATCGACGATCTGGCGGACGAAATCCACATCTTCTTCTTCACTGGTTGCTGCGTAGGGAGCCGGAGTCCACGCTTTTTCGACTCCCTGTGGGTAGGCCACAATGGCTTCGGCGGCATCGAACTGGGTGTACCCTTCCATGTTTTCAGGACTGTCGTTCCAGCCGTGGAAGGAAAGGAGCACCGGCCACGAGCGCTCCGGTGTGTAGTTCTCAGGAACATGCAGAAGAAAGCTGCGCCCAGACGCCAATTTCATGTTCTTGGTGTGTCCGGGTTCCGGTCCCACGAGCATGGGGGCCACCGGCACCCCGAGGTCATTAGTCCAGACGGCCGACGTCGTGGGAGTCGGAGTGCCGTCAGTCCCAGCGCAAGCTCCCAGTGCTCCCACACATACCGCAGAAGACACAGCAGCACACAAAGCTCGCAGAACGCGCGGCTGGTGGGCTGTCTTACCGCGCAACTTCACCGGTGTCTGACCCCCTGGACGTTGATTCATAGATCCTAGCCACTACAAGGTAACAGCTCCGTATCAACGAACACGTAGCGGCGCGGTAGATTGAAAGCATTATGTCCTCCATCAGCTCCCCTCCCCCGCGCCCTGAGCATTATCCCAGCTATCGCAAGGCATCCACGCAGGAGGGCCCCACATTCCGCACTGTGCACCAGCGAACGCGCGCTGCCCGCGCCTTCGTCGAGGGCGCCGAAAACTACCAGGATGTGCGCCCCAGCTATCCATTCGACGTGGCTGCACTCGTTGGATCCGCACACACGGTCCTGGATGTGGGCGCCGGCACCGGCAAGTTCACCGCAACACTCACCAACCCTGAAGTATTCGCCAGTGATCCCTCCCCGGACATGACTAGGGTTCTCAGCCGTCTCGGCATTCCATGCTGGCGGGCCACAGCGGAGGACACTGCGTTGACTAGTTCGTCACTTGATGCCGTCACCTGCGCACAAACCTGGCATTGGGTCGATGTGGACCGCGCCTGCGCCGAGTTTGACCGTATCCTTCGCCCTGGTGGCCGGGTCGTGCTCGTCTGGAACACACTCGACGTGAACGCGGATCCCTGGATCCTTCGACTCGCTCGGATTATGCACTCAGGAGATGTCCACCGCCCAGGCTTCTATCCCACCCTTGCCGCTCCGTGGGAAGTCCGGGATGAGTTGCGCCTCACCTGGAACCACACTCTTACGCCCGAGCAGCTGCACCAACTCATGCATACCCGTTCCTATTGGCTCCGTAATGGCGAGAAGATTCACAAGCGCATGACCTACAACCTCAATTGGTACCTCTATGAACATATGGGGTTCCAGCCCGGCGAAGAGCTAGCAATCCCCTACCGCACCGATGCCTTCGTCCTGGCCCGTCCTGGCGAATAGCCGCCTTCTGTACCCATGACAACTGTCATGTAAAACTCATGACGTCATGTCTACGCTGCAGAATCCGCACAGCCTTAACGTGAGGCTATGAACACGACACACACCTCTCCCCCGGCCATCGACGTGTCCGGAATCAGCAAAACCTTCAACGCCTCTTCTCGTAGTCCGGTGCATGCGCTTCACGACGTCTCCTTCACCATCTCCCAAGGTGAAATCGTCGGTCTACTCGGAACCAATGGTGCAGGCAAGACCACGCTCATTGACCTCATCTTGGGGCTGACTACCCCGACATCAGGCACCATCAAGGTGTTCGGCCAAACCCCGCACACCGCTGTGAAAAGCGGGCGCATCGGCGCTGTCATGCAGGAAGGAGGCCTCCTTTCTGACATCACCGTGAAGGAAACTCTGGAGCTCCTCGGCGCAGCCTTCCCCTCACACCGCCCATACGAGGACATCATCGAGCGCGCCAATCTAGGTGACATCCTTTCGCGCAGGGTGGGGAAATGCTCGGGTGGCGAGCAGCAACGCCTGCGTTTCGGATTGGCTCTATTGGGTGATCCGATGCTCTTGCTGCTCGACGAACCAACCACCGGCATGGACGCTGGTGCCCGCCGCCACTTCTGGGAAACCATGAAAGAGGAAGCCAAAGCCGGAAGAACCATCCTGCTGACCACTCATTACCTTGAAGAGGCCGACACCTTTGCGCAGCGCATCGTCATGCTCAACAAAGGCGAGATACACGCTGACGGCAGCACTGAAGACATCCGCAACGCAAGCTCCACCCGCACCATCCGGGCCGCTTTCCCTGATGGCGTGCCGAGTCGTCTCTTGAACGAACCTTTACCGGGAGTTCTCCATCAAGTGGCCACAGACACTGGCCTCAAAATCACTTCGCGCGATTCTGACGCGGTAGCCCGCTACCTGCTCACTGAAACCACAGCGCACGATATCACCATTACTGGCCATAGTCTCGAGGACTCGTTCCTTGAGCTGTCCGGCGCTTCTCCGGACCCCATCACAAATTAGGGAGTTATCCGTCATGAGCATCACCACTTCTGCTACACCAACGCTTGGTACGACCTTGAAATACGCGGCACACGACTTAAAGCGCTTGCGCCGTGACCTACCAACGCTCTTTTTTAGCATCGGCCTGCCCGTCATTTTCTACATGCTCTTCGGCGCCATGCAGGAGTATGGCGACACCGAGTTCAATGGCGGAAACGTCGCGGCTCTCGTCATGATTGGCATGGCGCTCTACGCCGGCGCTACTGGTGCCGTTGGGGCAGCTGGCTCCATGGTTGCCGAAAACCGCGCCGGGTGGGGCCGTCAACTGGCGCTCACTCCCCTCCGAGCATCTCAGCTTGGCCTTGCCCACGTCCTCAACATCGCGGTCCGCGCTATCTTGCCCATAGCTGCTGTCTTCCTCACCGGTGGGCTTACCAAGGCAACGATGCAACCCGACCAGTGGTTCCTCGCCTTTCTCATTACCTCGGCTTGTGCCATCCCTTTCGGTATCTACGGTATGGCCTGCGCCATGCTCATCCCAACGGAAAACACCGTCTCCATCGCGTCGTCGAGCATCGTCATCCTCGCTTTCGCTGGAAATGTCTTTATGCCGCTCAAAGAATCTCTGCTTGAGATTGGGCGATTCACACCAATGTACGGCGCACAGGCACTTGCCCGGTGGCCACTATCCGAAGGTGCTCAAATGATCGACGGTGAGCGCCCCTTCGTTGAGGACCCACTTTGGTACGCATGGGTTAACATCACTGTATGGACAGTGGTTTTCGTCGGGTTCTGCGTGTTTCTTCGCAACCGCGACAAGAACCGAGCATGATGCGTGATTTCAGGCTGCGGGACGCGTGCTTCGCCGCAATTTGGTTGCTCTTTCTTCTCATAGGACTCGTACGGATCCTTGTTCTGCCCTCATATTCCACGGTTCAACGCTTCTGGGCCGTTGCCATCACCGTGGTATTTTGCGTCACGTATTTTGTTTCCTTCGGTACCCTTCATACCTTCCCGCACGGGTGGTCCCTAGAGCGTCGAGTCGCTCTCCGGTGGGGCATACTCGCTGTGCTAGCACTTGCCGCAATTCCTTCGCACGGCGTGTGGGCTGTGTACTTCGTTCCGTATCTTGGAGCCTTAGTCGCTTACACCCAGCCGCTGAGAACTGCAGCCACTGTCATCACCGTCACCGGAATCATCGCTAGTATCCCCACGTGGATTTTCGACCGTCAAAACTTTGTCGACTTCATAATCATTTTCTTTGGCTGGCCTGTGCTTATACTGGCTCTCGGCACGTTATCGCAGCGCGAAGATATCGAAACCGCCTTAAGGCATGATTTGGATTTAGCCCAACAACGCGAAGACATTGCCGCCGACATCCACGATCTCCTCGGCCACACCTTGACAGCTATCAATCTCAAGGCCGAAGTAGCGCGTCGTTTTATCGACCGCGATCCAGCCAAAGCCGCCGCCGAGCTTGATGCCATCAGTTCGCTGTCGCGTTTATCCCTCGCAGAGGTACGGTCCACCGTCACGCGCATGAAGAACCCCACCTTCGCTGGTGAGATTCAGGCCGCACGCCGCATCTTAGAAACTGCCGACATCCATCCCCACTTACCTGAAACTCTTATCTCTCCACGGGCGCATGAGGACTTATTCTCGTGGGCGCTGCGTGAACTCACAACCAACGTCGTACGCCATTCTGGGGCTTCGCACTGCTGGGTTATCCTCAGCGAAGATTCTCTTCAGGTCACAGACGATGGAGACGGTTTTACCGAGGACGCTACGCAAGCGCTTGCTGCGGGCCTTACGGGGCTCGCGGGTCTTCGGCGCCGAGCCCAAGATGTCGGTGGCGATGTCATTATTCAGCGAGCGGAAGGGTTGACCACTGTCTTACTTACTCTTGATGGTGTCTGCGAGATAAAGGAGGTTCCGCGACCATGACACCTCCTATACGGGTGCTCATTGCCGAAGACCAGTCGCTAGTCCGCGGAGCGCTGACAGCATTGCTTAATACCGAGCCGGACATCGAGGTTGTTGCTGGGTGCTCATCCGGAGTCGAGGTCGCCGCCCTCGTCGCTCAGCATCGCGTCAATGTGGCGCTGCTCGATATTGAGATGCCGGGAATGAACGGCATCGATGCTGCTAAGACGATCGCCGCTACCGATTGTCGAAGCCTCATCGTCACCACTTTTGGGCGTTCCGGCTACGTCAAACGCGCACTTGACGCAGGCGTCGACGGTTTCCTTGTCAAAGACACACCCCCAGACGAGCTGGCCGACGCCATTCGCCGCGTCCATTCGGGCCTGCGCGTGGTCGATCCGCAACTGGCTCAAGACATCCTCTTTGCCCCAGATAATCCTCTCAGCGAGCGGGAAATCGAGGTCTGCCGTTTACTTGTACGCGGACTTGGCTCCACCGCCATCGCAGCACAGCTGCATCTCAGCGGCGGCACCGTGCGTAACCATATTTCCGCCATCATGTCCAAGACTGGAGCGGCCAACCGCTTTGAGGCCGCCCGGCGGGCGGAAACCAACGGTTGGATTTAAGAACTCATTAGAGCAAGACCTGAGCGAGTAGAGAGCCCACCACACAAGAGGTCACGACTGAAATCGCGCCGGGGATTAAGAAGGAGTGGTTGATGACAAACTTGCCGATACGCGTCGTTCCAGTACGGTCGAACCCGATACAGGCTAGGTCTGAAGGATACGTCGGCAGAATGAAGTAACCATAAGCAGCACCGTAGAAACCCACGATGATCGCCGGGTCGATGCCTAGCTGTAGCCCAATAGGAGCAATAGCAACAAGTGCAGCTGCCTGGGAATTCACTAGCTTGGACACGATGACGAGGACCACAGCGTAAGCCCATGGGGCTGCTTCGACCACATTACCCAGGTTGGCTTCAAGAGCTTCAATGTGTGCTTGGAAGAAAGTATCCGCCATCCAGGCCACACCGAAGACGGAGAACACCGCAGTCATTCCGGCCTTGAACACCGGGGTTGAAGCGATTTTGGAAGGTTCAACCCGGCAGCTCAGGAGAATAATCGCACCGGCAACCAGCATGAGCATCTGAATAACGAGGTTCATTGACAGCGGACTCAGCTCACCGTCTTTCCCCGGGACCAGTGGACGCAGAAATTCGAAGGCGCCGAGCGCGACGACTGCAGCAATCGCCGCCAAGAACACCACCACCGAGCGCTTAGCTTCTTTGGTAAAGACCTCATTCAACAGCGAGCCAGTGCTCTCATTAATGCGCGCTGCAAACTCTGGGTCCTTCATCTTCTCTTGGAAGACAGGGTCCTTATCCAAATCCTTGCCACGGCGCAGTGACCATAAAGAGGCGAGGATGACACCAGACAGTGAGGCCGGGATGGCCACCATCAGAATCTGCGGAATGGAATAGGCCTTATCAATAACTCCGGCGTTCTCCGCGATGATCGACGCCAGAGACACCGTTGCTACAGACACGGGCGATGCGGTGATGCCCATCTGTGCTGAGGTCGATGCCACAGCCATGGGGCGCTCTGGGCGAATGCCCTTCTTAAGAGCAATATCCTCAATGATCGGGAACATCGTGTACACCACGTGGCCGGTACCGCAGAGAACAGTGAGGAACCACGTCGTCAGAGGCGCGAGAATCGTGATGCGCTCTGGATGAGATCGCAGAATCTTCTCCGCAAATTGCATCATCACTTCCAAACCTTTGGCCTGTTGGAGTGTCGCAGCGCACCCAATGACGGCGATGATCGTGAGCATGACCGAAACTGGTGGTTCGCCTGGGGCAAGCCCGAAAGCAAAGACCATCAGCAACAGGCCGATACCAGAGATGAGGCCTAGGCCTATACCGCCGTATCGGGTGCCGAGGAGCAGTGCTCCCAGGATGATGATGACTTGAAGAATGATGGCCAGAACGGAATCTGGCGCGATGACACTAGCTAGCATGCCATGCTTTCTCGCTCAGAATTGGATACGAACTGACTACACCATATCCGGTCAAACACTACCGGACATAAGCGGAAGGACGAGCGAATTCTCACACGCGTTTGTGTGCTCAAATCGCTCGACCATAGGGTATAATCCCAGCGTAACGGGCATACTGTTATTTACTGGTCCCCCTTCTCCAAGCCTCATGTTCACCCCTTAACACAACGCTGGAGCTTTCGGGTTGCTGGTCGGGGGTTTGAGAGATAGGAGGCGTTGTGCGGGACACGCGTGCGCGAGGAGCCGGGTAGCACTATTAACGCCTCCGCGGCTCCTAGCGGCGTTGGCGGCGCTCACGCACGCGCACGGCTATGCGTACTGGCGAGCCGTGGAAACCGAAGCGTTCGCGGAACTTGCGCTCCAGATAGCGGCGGTAGCCAGCATCCAGGAAGCCGGTTGTGAACAAGACAATCGTCGGCGGCTGGGTCGATGCCTGGGTGGCAAACAGCACGCGGGGCAAGCGATTGTTGTTCATTGGCGGTGGGTTGGCTGCGATAGCCTCACGCATCCAGTTGTTGAGCTGGCCAGTGGACACGCGCTGATCCCAGCTGTCCAGAGCCTCAATCATGGCTGGCTCCAGCTTCTGCAAAGCGCGGCCTGTCTCCGCCGAGATATTGACGCGGGTAACCCACGGGAGGTGGCGCAGGTTCTCATCGATCTCACGGTCCAGGTAGTAACGACGATCCTCATCGACGAGATCCCACTTATTGAACGCGATGACGAGGGCTTTGCCGGCCTCAAGAATCATGTTGAGGACGCGCTGGTCTTGCTCGGAAACTTCCTGGGAGGCGTCGATAAGCATGATGCACACCTCGGCCGCATCGATCACGCCACGCGTACGCAGGGAGGCATAATACTCGTGGCCTTGCACGTTCTTGACCTTCTTGCGCAATCCCGCGGTATCGATGAACTTCCACAGGCGTTCATCAAGCTGAACGAGCGAATCGACGGGATCGACGGTCGTGCCGGCAGCGTTGTCCACGACGGAGCGCTCTTCCGACGTCAGCTTGTTGAGCAGCGAGGACTTACCCACATTTGGCTTGCCCACCAATGCCACGCGGCGCGGACCGGAGGTGATCGACGAGTTGCGGGGTTCCTCCGGGAACAGACGCAGAATCTCATCGAGAACGTCGGCACCGCCGCGACCGTGTTGTGCGGACACCGGCCACGGATCGCCCAAACCCAACGCGTAGAACTCGGCCATATCGGCGTACATAGTCTCCGAGTCGAACTTGTTAGACACCAAGATGACCGGCACATCGGACTTCTGCAGTTTGCGAGCCATCACAGCATCGGTTTCGGTAATACCAACCTTGGTGTCAACAACGAAGACAATGACATCTGCCGTAGCCATGGCCAGCTCTGCCTGCCGCGCAATAGCGGCGTGGATGCCCTTGACATTGGGGTCCCAGCCACCAGTATCTTGGACGAAAAATCGCTGGCCATTCCAGTCCGCGACGTAGGATACGCGATCGCGGGTCACACCTGGATGATCCTCCACCACTGCTTCACGGCGGCCCAAGAAGCGATTCACCAACGAGGACTTGCCCACGTTCGGGCGGCCCACGATGGCCACCGTGCAGAGGTTTTCCTCGGTGTGCCCATCATCCACGCCAAACTCGGCGGAAAGTGCTTCCCACTCTTCCTCGCTCAGCGGAGCGTCACCGTCGGAGTCGCTTTCGTCCTCGCCCAAGTCTGCCTCACCGAACTCAGAGTCATCGAACTCCGCCTCGTCGAACTCATAATCAAATTCATCGGAGTCAAAATCATCGGGAGCCCAGCCGCCGTGTGGATCGCGCACGATCTCTTCCTCGAGTTTGCCCACTGGATAGTGGAATTCGGTCTCGAAATCCTCCGGCTCCTGCTCAGGATTGAGATTAGGGTTCTGCGGTTGATTAGTCATCAGCGGCCTCCTTGGTAGCAGAATCCTCAATGACGGCGACGAGTGCGTCGAGTACTTCGTCACGGGTCATGTCGGAAGTGTCCACGAGCACAGCATCCTCTGCAGGACGCAGCGGTGACGTGGCGCGGGAGGAATCGGCGGCGTCGCGCCGTTGGACGTCGGCAAGCACGGTGTCGAAATCAGACTCAATGCCGGCCGCAAGGTTCTGATCGTGACGACGCTGTGCACGAACCTCAGCAGAGGCGGTCATGAACGCCTTGGCGGGAGAATCGGCAAGCACAACAGTGCCGATATCGCGGCCTTCTACAATTGCGCGGTGTGCCTGAGCAGCCAAGGAGCGCTGCAGCTCCACCAGATTCTGGCGCACCTCCGGAATGGCGGACACAGCCGAAACGTTGCGGGTGACCTCGTCTTCACGGATAACGCGGGAGACGTCCTCGCCGTCAAAGATGACCTGAGTGGAATCCGGGTCATCCGAAACCTCCAGCGGAAGGTTAGCTGTAGCTTCGATAACGGCCGCGGTATTCGCCGGGTCCACGCCGGCACGCAACACAGCAAGAGTGGCCACACGGTACATGGCGCCGGTGTCGACGTACTTGGCATCGAGACGCTTGGCCAGCGCGCGGCACGTCGTGGACTTGCCTGTTCCGGACGGCCCATCGACGGCCACGATGAGCCCTTGGTTTGGCATGTTTGAAATCATTACATCCCCACCGCCTTGTACAAGCTGGTTAGTTCATTGGAGTTCAGCGCACGCATCGAGCCCGGCTTCATATCACCAAGCTGCACCGTGTGAAGCTTGGTGCGCACGAGGCGCTGGACTGGGTAGCCCGCTTCCTTCAACATGCGGCGCACGATGTGCTTGCGGCCTTCGTGCAGCTCAACGCGTACGAGGGAGTAGCCCTGGTTCTTGTCAACGATCTGCACGTAATCTGCCTTGGCCAGGCCATCCTCAAGTTCGATGCCTTCTTGGAGTTGGCGGACTAGTTTCTTATCGCCTTCTCCCAGCACGGTGGCAAGGTAAGTCTTCGTGACCTCATACTTCGGGTGCATAAGACGGTTCGCCAGTTCGCCATCGTTGGTGAGCAGGAGCAGACCCTCGGTATCAGCATCAAGACGGCCGACGTGGAAGAGACGCTGACCGGAGACAACACGGTCAGCGACGACATCGCCCACGCAGGGACGGCCCATGTCATCCGACATCGTGGACTGCATGCCACGCGGCTTGTTGAGTACAAAGTACTGGGTGTCTTCGTTGACATTGATGCGGGTGCCGTCCACGCGGATGACATCGCTGTTAGGGTTCACGCGGGTGCCCTGCTTAATGATGACCTGACCGTTGACCTCAACGCGGCCCTGCTCAATGAGGATTTCTGCGTGGCGGCGTGAGGCCACGCCAGCCTTCGCCAGAACCTTCTGCAGACGTTCACCCTGGTTGTCGGATTTCTTATCAGCGCCGTCTACCAACCAATCTGCGCCCAAGTCACGGGCGACAGAGTCAGCGGTGGCCTTCTTCTTTTTCACGTGCTGATGGCGAGCCGGCTTAGCGTTGGAGACAATCATGTCGCTGTCTCGCTTCTTTTTCTCCGGTGTGCCATCGCGGCGAGCGGGTGGAGTCACGGAAATGTGTCCTCTCAATAGTTCTTCAATTTGCGGCGCAAAGAGGCGCCGGTGTCCGGGCGCAATCCTACCCCACAGTGTGGCGTCATGAGTAGTCCTCATCAATCTGTTCGATGTCCGGAAGCAGCGGCGCGAGGTCTGGGAGACGCTCTAGAGAGTCAATGCCGAGCAGCTCAAGGAAGAGCTCTGTCGTCTCGTACTGATGTGCCAGGCCCTCCACGCCGTCGAGCTCACGGATGAGACCACGCATCGTCAGGGTACGGACCACGCCGTCAACGTTGACGCCTCGCACACCGGCGACCTGGGCGCGCGTTACTGGCTGGCGGTAGGCAATCACCGCCAGGGTCTCCAATGCCGCACGCGAAAGCTTGGTCTGGGTGCCATCGAGCACGAACTGCTCGACCGCATCGGCGTTGTCCTTGCGAGTATAAAAACGCCAGCCCTCAGAGGTTTCCCTCAAGTCAATACCAGAGCCGCGTTCATTCAGCTCGCGCTGCAGGGACCGGAGAACATCACTTATCACTGTTGTCTCCGCATCGAGAGCGCGGGCTAAAGCCTCCACGCTAGCGGGTGAATCTACCACGAGGAGGATAGATTCCACGCGTGAGCGCAGTTGCGAAATAAGCGGCAGTACAGTGGCTTCCGTGCGGTCTTCCATGACTGGGTAGCGTACCTTAGCCACAGGCGTCCTCGTCCCAGCTAGTCCCAGTTGGCCGCCGCCACGACGGCCGGGTCCACATCGAGCCCGGTCCACGCCAGCTCCAAAGGTCCGAGGGATTCTTCTTGAACCGCGTCAACCGCTTTGGCCTTATAGAGCTCGAGCAATGCCAAGAAGCGGCCAACTATTTCCATCGAGACAGTACAGTCCCTGGTCAGCGCGTCGAAGCTCATCCACTGGCCTGTGCCCAGCATCTTGAGAGTGCCAAGAATCTTGCCAGCCTGCTCCGGCACCGAGACTGCCACCTGATGAATGTGACCGGTCGCCACCTCCTCCGGTGGCTTGGGCCGGAAGACTCCCGCGGCAAGCTCGGCGAAACTCGCCGGTGTATGCCCCAGCTTGACCGGCGGCAGAAGCTCACTAAACCGCTCCTCCATTGCTACTGCCCGGGGATAGCGGCGCTGTGCTTGGCGCTGCCAGTGCGCGAACTGATCCGCTACCTGTTTGTAGGCCTTGTACTGCAAAAGGCGAGCGAAAAGAAGGTCTCGAGTCTCCAAAAGTTCAAGATCCTCAAGGTCATCAACGTCACCCCGCGGAAGAAGTCGCGCTGCCTTGAGATCCAGCAGCGTCGCTGCGATGAGGAGAAACTCTGTGGTCTCATCAAGATCCGCAGTTTCCCCTAATGCGCGGGTGTAGGCGACGAATTCGTCGGTAACCTCAGAAAGAGCGACTTCGGTAACGTCCAGCTTCTTGGCCTGGATGAGTTGGAGGAGCAGGTCGAAAGGCCCCTCGAAGTTACCCAGCGCAATACGGAAGCCGGTAATCTCCGGTTGCGTCATGCTGGCACGCTAGACGTTGGCTCGCTCGATGACCTCTTTGGCTAGGTCGCGGTATTGTTTCGCGGCCTGGGAGCTCGGCGCCCACGTCGTAATGGGCTCGCCAGCCACCGAAGTCTCCGGGAAACGTACCGTCCGGGTAATAACCGTGTCGAAGACCTTATCCCCAAAGTACTCGACCACGCGGTCCATGACTTCGCGGGCATGGCGAGTACGGCGGTCAAACATCGTAACGAGGATGCCCATGACCTCAAGGTCAAAGTTAATGCGGTCCGCAACCTTCTCCACCGTATCCGTCAACAGCGCTAAGCCACGCAGGGAGAAGAACTCACACTCCATGGGGATAATCACACCCTGAGAACAAGCCAGCGCGTTCACGGTCAGCAGGCCCAAGGACGGCTGACAGTCGATAATGATGAAGTCATAGTCCTTGCGCACTGGGCGCAGAGCGCGAGCAAGGGTATGTTCACGGCCAACTTCGTTGACCATCTGAATCTCAGCCGCAGAGAGGTCAATGTTAGCCGGCACCAGATCCAAACCTGAGACTCCGGTGTTCACAATGGCGGAATGAACCGAAACCTCGCTATCCAGCATGACGTCATAGATAGTGTCACCGATCTGATCATGAGTGAGGCCCAGGCCTGCCGACAAAGCGCCCTGGGGGTCCAAGTCAACGAGAAGGACTTTACGGCCAAGCTCCGCCAAGCACGCGCCCATGTTGATGGTGGACGTGGTCTTGCCCACGCCTCCCTTCTGGTTACACATGGAGATGATGGTGGCAGGGCCGTGCTTTTCCAGCGGCTCGGGTTCCGGCAGTTCCCGAAGTGGGCGGCCGGTCAACCCGACCTGCGCCTCCGAGGCTTCAAACAGTCCCTCGTCGCTCACAGTCACACCTGCTTCCTTGACCTGTACGGCCCCTTAAGTCCGGCCTGCAGCGCTTGCCGACGCCGCCTTCTTACATCGTTGTGATTACAGAGTACCCCCTGAGGCACCCGCCCCGCGATTATAGCCAGCAAAAATGGGGATATAAAGCCTAGTGGCTAGACTTTCGGCGGCGCCACAGCCAGATCACCACGCCGGCGATAAGCGCCACCAGCCCCACCCCGCCGATACCACTGATGATCTCGCCGGTGCTCAGCCCCGAGTCTTCAGCGTCTGTGGGCTCAGCGTTCCCCTCAGCATCAGCATCCAGCTGCTGTTCAGACGGAACCTCCTGTGCGGTCTCCTGAGTGGGATCCGTTAATGTCACCACCAACTCCGCGGTCCCAGACTCCTTGTTAATGAACTGCATGATGAACGGGTTATCTGGCTCCTTGCCCTCCGGATATGTCAAGGTCATCGTGCGCGAGGCTTTGTCGATTTCTCGTTGCACGCCCTCGACGAATTCTCCCTGTGCATTGAGGTAGCGCAACGTAACGCCAGCATCCTCAAGGTGCTTGAAACGGTTATACAGGTCTAAGGCTTGCTTGAGGCCCAGCTTCGCGGTGATGGTCTGGCCTTCAATGGTGGACTCGAGGTTGATGTAGGAAGCTTGGGAATCATCGACGCCATCCCAGCCGCGACCAGTACGCGGAGCACTCGGCTGCTCATGTCCCGCCGTAGATTCTCGCGCCCCTCCCCCTTCACGCTCACCGGAAGTCGAATCACCCGAAGAATTCTCGTCACCGTGAGCGCCAAGGGCGTCATCACCGTCAGTGCCCTCAGCATCGTGAGCTCCACCGGGGGCATCGCCATGACCGCCGTCAGAGCTCCGACCGTCTTGCCCGCTTGTCTCCTGAGAAGTGTGAGCAGTTCCGTCCAGGCTCTCTGGGTCACCGCTCGTTGCAGCATCGTTGAGGTCCTGTTCGGTCACCTGTTCATCAGCAACCAGAAGGAAGGTCATAGTGATGCCCTGGTAGGTCACCGGCACGCTCAGTTGACCACCTGCGGCAGGGGCGGAAACAGTGGCCGTCCCGCCGGAAGCGGATACGGTCCAGCCATCGGCAGCCACGTTGACGTCGACAGGCACGGGCAAGGAAACTGTCGTGGTTTGGCCAGCCGGTACTGGAATCGTGGCGTCCTGTGCCTGCGCAACAGCAACACCGTACCAATTCGCTGCCGCCACTGGCGCCACGGCGAGGGACGCCGCCGCAGCAACTGCTGCGAGACGGTGACGAAGGAAAACAGAATGGAGCATGGAGATCTTTCGTTCGGGAATAGCTGCCGCGATTCTAAGCGCGAGGGTGCGCGGTACGCCACACCTCTCGGAGGGAATCGGCGGTGACGTGAGTATAGATTTGGGTCGTGGTTACCGAAGAATGCCCCAGCAATTCTTGGACGGTACGGACATCGGCTCCGCCTTCCAAGAGATGAGTGGCAAAGGAGTGACGAAGGGTATGCGGAGAAATGTTTGCCGTGAGTTGCGCGCGTTCAGCTGCGGTTTTGATAGCCGCCCAGGCACTTTGGCGGGACAGTGCCTTACCGCGCGTGTTGAGGAAAAGCGCATGTGAAGCACCCGTAGCCAGAATCGGACGGGACCGGACAAGGTAGTCTTCCACGGCCTTCGCCGCATGAGAACCCATGGGGACAAGCCGCTGCTTATCGCCTTTACCGCTCAGCAGCACAATATCGCGCACGGAGCGAGGGGTATCACCAGTGACATCATCAACATGAAGAGAGATGACCTCTGAAATACGCGCACCGGTGCCATACAGCACCTCAAGCAAGGCACGGTCGCGGATATCGATAGGGGTTGCTGCCTCATCCGTCGGAATGGCGTTGAGCAGCTTGTCGACGTCATCCACAGTAAGCGTTTCCGGCAAGGTCTGGGCCTGCTTCGGGGGCGTGACCTCCGCTGCCACGTCGGTCTCAACAAGTCCCTCAGCAAGCGCAAACTTGTGCAGGCCGCGGGCAACAATAAGTGCGCGACTGGCAGAGGATTGAGCAAGTGACTCCCGCAGATGAATCAGGTAATTCTCCACGTGTGTTCGCTGCACGTGGCGCAAGTCAGAAATTCCAGTCTCCGCCAACCAAGAGACGTAACGGTTGATGTCACGGCGGTAATTGCTCACCGTATTTTTGGAAGCGCCCTTCTCCACCATGAGGTGCATGAGCCACGCCTGCCCTGCCGCCTGCGCAGGGGTTTCACCACTCACAGTTTCTTCAAGTCCACGCCAGCTCGGCGACGGGCCATGGATTGCGGACGGATATCAAAGGGCGAGTCCACCGAACGGGGAGTACGTGCGCCGCTCACACACGCATGCGCAGCGAGAATGCCGGCGATGGCGATGGAGTTGACGATTTCTCCGGAAAGAACGCTATCCACGGCCTCATCGAGGTCTACCCAAGCGAAGCCCATGTCTGCTTCTTCGTCGCCCTCGGCGTCAAGCTTGTCGACGTCCGAGAGGCCCCGCGCGATAAACACACGCACGGCCTCCTCACAGAAGCCCGGGGAGGTTACGAGGTCAGCGAGCACGCCCCACTCGGATGCCGCGAGTCCGGCCTCTTCCTGCAACTCGCGCTGGGCGCCACTGAGCTCGTCCTCGCCTTTGACATCAAGCAGGCCGGCAGGCAATTCCCACAACCGCCTGCCGACGCTATGACGATACTGTTCCACCATAGCCACGCGATTCTGTTCATCCAGCGCCACGACGGCAACTGCGCCGAGGTGCTCCACGATTTCGCGCTGAGCCACAACGTCACCGGGCATAACGACATCATCGCGGCGAACGGCGAGGATGGGGGCGTCGAGAAGCAGCTCGCTGCCGACCACACGAAAGTCATGCGCCATTTATAGATCCTTCGGAAGCGCTGGGGCGGCACTCTGGGCATTGGCGGCGGCTCCGTATACGCCGTGTCCTCCGTCCAATTGTTCCTTGACTGCAAGGACGGCCGCCATCTGCGAAACGGGGTGATCAATGGAGTCGACGGTGGTGATCTCCGTCTTGTCCTTGCGCAGCTTCTCTAGCGCCCCGCCATTACCGGCAGCGCGGACATGACCGGCATAGACAGTCGAGGTACCAACAGAATCGAAACCTTCAAGGAACTTCACAGTGGAATCGATTGCGTAGCGTGCCGGGGCGTCTTCCTCACTGTCGTTTGCGGTCTGTGCGCCACCCACGACAATCACCGCTTGCGCGGGCAAAATTGTGGCGTCCTCGTACTCGATGTAGCCGGCCTCACGCAAAGCGCGCAACAAGGTGGCGCGGTCGTCAACAGATGCCAGCGGCTCTGTGCTCTTCGGATCGAGCATGAGCGCGGCTGCCATTGCTTCGCCCGCATGCGTTCCAGCATCCACCTTCTTCTCGTTGAGTTTGGCGCCCGCCGGAAGAGTGTTCGTGACCAGGGAAAGCAACTTGTCGGCGGCACCTTGGTCAAAGAACTTCCTGGTCAACGTGATGTGACCAGCATCGGTGGAATCGGCAGAGCCCAGCAACGCCTTGATCGCATTCACATCAGCCTCTTTGGCATCTGGGGTGCTGAGGACCATGACTGGACGTTGGGCCAGAGAGCCATCGACGATGAAACGGTTGAGCTCACGAAGAACGGAGTCCGCGGAGTCTAACTGAGCCTCGTGGATCTCATTTTCGACCACGAGCTCGGCATACTTTTCCCGAACCTCATCCTTCGAACCACCGCCTGGAGCCCCGGGAGTGGCGTCCATGTTTGGCGCGATAAGCAGCGTGCCTAAGGCGACGCCAAGGGCCGTGCCGAAGCCGAGGCCTGTGACGAGAAGTGACTTAGGCGAAGCCATTATTTGAACCACCCCTGCACGCTCAGGGCGAAGTTATTCCATGTGTCAATGAGGTTCTGAAGGAAGGATTCGTCTCCCCCAAGGCCCACGATAAGAATGACCACGGCGAGTGCGACCAGGATGCCGAGCAGAGCCCACAACCAGCCCATCGCACCGCCGCTCGGTGCGGTGTAGAGGTTGATCACCGCATCAGCATCCACGAGTCGGGTGCCGGCCTTCATGTGGGTCAGCAACGCGGCCGGAGTCGCATTGGGCTTGTTGGCAAAGATGTCATCAAGGTCCAACGCTCCACCGACCTGCACAATCATCTGCGCTTCGTGGTAATCCGCCAGCAAGAGCGCAAGATCCGTAGCCGAGTCTGTAGCGGCCGGGAAGGTCATTGCACCAATGCCTAGGTCCTGGATGCGTTCTAGGCCTTCAGCGGTGCCGTCGGGCTCCGCGGGAAGAATGACCTGCGCACCGCTCCGCAAAGTCTCAGAACTCACTTCAGCAGGATCACCCACGATGAAGTGAGGCTGGTAGCCAAGCTCCACAACCGTGTCGGCCGCAGCATCGACGCCGATAATGATGGGCTCGTATTCGCGGATGAAGTTCCGTAGCAACGAGAGCTTCTTGCGGTGTTCTTCTGAAGGCGATACAACGAGTACCTTCCGTCCGGCCATGTCAGAGCCGGCATCGGGGACACCGAGACCATCGATCAGCAGCGGGCCCTCCGAATGAATGAACTCGATGGAGTTTCCGAAGTAGGCCTCCATGTGGTCAATGAGCTCGCGTTGCGCGGATGCGAAATTCTTCTCCGCGCGGTCGCGGGTGACTACGGTGCCAGACGTCAGCTGGGTATCCCCCACGTAAACGGTGCCGTCCTCGGTGAGGCGAGCCTTCTTGCCGTCCTTGAAGTGTGCTACGAAATCCTCGCCCACGCCTTCAATGAGGGTCACGTCGGCGTCGAGAAGCATGTGCGGCCCGTAGTTGGGGATCGACCCAGTGGAGAATTCGGCAACGTTAATGACAGCCGCCGGCTTCATATCGACAAGGGTCTGGGCCTCTTGGCGGGAAATGTTGGCGGCATTGATGACGGCGAAGTCACCGGCGCTGAACTTCTTCATGCCTTTTCCGCCTGGGGTGCAGTCACGGAGCGCGCCGTGCTCTCCAGGCAGATCGGTATTACGGGAAAACAGACTCATGCCTGACAGTTTCCCCTGTTAGAGGCTCAATGTGTGGAAGGCGCGCGGAAAGCAGCAACTTCTGCCTGCGCACGGTCAAAAAGCTCCTGTGCATGCGCGCGGCCAGTATCAGTGTCATCGAGGCCCGCCAACATGCGCGCCAGCTCTTCGACCCGTTCCTCAGCGCTGAGATCCGCAACGCCAGACGTGAATTTCTCCTTTGACACATGCAGATGCGAGTCCGCATAGGCGGCAACCTGGGGCAGGTGGGTGACACAGATGACCTGGTGTGTGGTGGAGAGCCGCGCTAGTCGACGCCCAATTTCCACCGCCGCGCGGCCACCCACACCGGCATCAACCTCATCGAAGACCAAGGTGGTTCCATCACCGCTGGCAAGGACGACCTCCATGGCAAGCATGACGCGCGAAAGCTCACCACCGGACGCCGCAGATGCCAATGGTTTACCGTTGAGCTGGAACTCCACCTCGTCCGCACCGCTCTTGGAATATTTGGTCTTGTTCACCGTGACCGTCAGCGTGGAATTCGGCATAGCTAGACCGTGGATTTCTTCCGTCACGTGCGAGCCAAGTTTCTTAGCGGCCTTCGTGCGTGCCGATGTCAGCTTCTCCGCCTTGGCCACCACGACTTTCTCTGCCTCCATCACGTCCTTCTTAAGGGCCTCGAGGGCCTCGGAGGACGTGTCGAGCGTGGCGAGTTTGGCCTCTGCAGAGTCCCGCCACTCTAAGACACCGTCGATGTCGGCAGCATACTTTCGAGTCAGGCGCTTGAGTTCTTGCTGACGCTGCAGAGATTCTTCGAGGAGACTAGGGTCCGCGGGAAGATCACTGAGATACGTCGCAAGCTCGGTTGCAATGTCGGTGAGCTGACTGGAGACCTCACTGAGGCGCTCACCCAACCTCGCTAACTCCGCATCGGTGGAGCCCGCCAGCGCCGATTCCGCAGCGCCAACAAGGTTCACGGCAGTATCTTCATCACCAAAACCTTCACCACCATCAAGGGCTGTCAGTGCCGAAGCGGCGGCTTCGCGCAGGGAATCCACATCCTGCAATCGCCGAATGAGGGTTACCAGCTCTGCGTCTTCACCCGGCTCCGGATCTAGGTCGGTGATTTCGGTGATAGCGAACTGGAGGCGGTCTACTTCCTGCGCCATCTCACGGCGCGATTCCGTGCGGCGCTGAAAATCTTTCGCCAAAGCACGCCAGTGGCTGAACGCCTCCGTATACGCTGTACGGACTTTGCTGATCGCCGGCTCGAACCTATCAATCGCCGCCAGCTGCTGATCCGCCGCAAGTAATCTGAGCTGGTCATTTTGGCCGTGGACAGTAATGAGGTGGGAGGCGAAGTCACCCAGAGTGGCGGCGGGAACAGCACGCCCTCCCAAATAGGCACGAGAGCGACCCGCCGAGGACACCGTGCGGGAAGCGATATATTCGCCGTTTTCATCAGCCTCTCCCCCGGCGTCCTCGACCAGCTGCGCGACTGCCTCCGAGTGAGAAGAAAAATGTCCCTCGACCGCAGCCTTCGCCGCACCATCTCGTACCCGGGAAGCATCGGCGCGCCCGCCGGCCAGAAGGCGAAGCCCGGTAACGACCATAGTTTTTCCAGCTCCGGTTTCACCCGTGAGCACGGTCAGGCCATGCGAGAGCTCCGCTGAGGAGCTTTCGATGACGCCAAGGTCAGCAATGCTGATGTCTACGAGCACGTCGGCAGTTCCTCCTTGTTCTGCTCAACTCTTAAAGGAGCATATTAGCGGCGCGGTCCGCGCCAACCTTCCACTGGCAACCGAAGTTTGGAGACGAGGCGGTCGGTGAACGGTTGATCATCGAGTCTGACCCAGCGCACTGGACGTTCACCACGAACAATCTCGACACGCGCACCGGGTGGCATCGAAATTTCACGGAAGCCATCAAGGATTACCACGGCTGGAGTCGTCGCCGATGCCGACTCCACCGCGACTTGGGAATCAGGTGACACGACGAGGGGCTTGGTGAAAAGGGCATGAGCATTGTTCGGCACCACGAGGATCGCATCCAGAGAGGGCCACAGCACTGGGCCACCAGCGGAGAAAGCATAAGCGGTGGAACCAGTCGGAGTGGAAATAAGAACACCATCGCAACCAAACGAGGACACGGGGCGACCGTCAATCTCAAGGATGGCATCGAGTACTCCCGAGCGGTTGAGATTCTCAATCGAGGCCTCGTTCAGCGCCCAGCCACGCTGGCGGAGCTCACCTTCGGAATCAAACACAGCGACGTCGATTGTCAGCCGATCCTCAACCTCATAGGTCTGCTCAATAACCCTCACGAGAGCGCGGTCAAGGGACTCTGCCTCCCACTCGGCAAGGAAGCCCACGTGCCCCAGGTTAATGCCCAGCACTGGGACATCCACCGCCCGGGCCATGTCCGCAGCCCGAAGAAAGGTGCCATCACCGCCGAGCACGAGAACGAGTTCGCACCCTTCGGCCGCCGCCGGGGTGTGTTTGACGTGCTGCAAACCTGACAAAACGGTATCTGCGGCGCACACGCGCACCTTAATTCCAGCTTCTTGCAGCAGTTCCGCTGCTCGATGCGTAGCAACAAGGTTTTCCTCACGGCTGGCATGCGGGACAAGGAGAATTTCGCGACGAGCCGTGGCCTCTGCCGTAACAGTCCTACTCACTGTGGTCCCTCCTTGATAGCCGTGTCGATCATGGCGTCTAGCTTATCTTCTGAAGTAGACATGCCGTCCTTCACAAGCCAGAGGAAATACTCCACATTGCCGCTTGGGCCCGGCAACGGCGAGGCTGCGACACCATGCACGCTAAGCCCAAGGCTCTGCGCAAAGAGCGCAACATCCTTAGTTACCTCAGCACGTAGCTCCGGCGAGCGCACCACGCCACCCGAACCAATGCGATCCTTGCCTACCTCGAACTGCGGTTTCACCATGGGCAGCAACCATGCGCCTTCGGACATGCATTCAACAATGGCCGGCAGGACGAGCTTGAGGGAAATGAAAGACAGATCTCCCACCATGGCGTCACAAGGACCATCGGTCTGCTCCAGCGTGAGGTTGCGAATATTCGTGCGGTCGAGAACGGTTACCCGCTCATCATTTTGTAGCCTCCACAGCAGCTGCCCGTAGCCCACATCGACGGACAGAACCTCAGCTGCTCCCTTACGCAGGCACACGTCAGTAAAGCCGCCAGTCGACGCCCCCGCGTCCAAGACACGTCGACCCTTAAGGTCCACGTCAAAAGCGTCCAGAGCTCCAAGGAGCTTGTGCGCGCCTCGCGACGCCCAATCGTCCCCTTCCTCTGCTTCTACCTTGATGGAGACCTCTGGTTCCACCACAGTGGCAGGTTTTGTCGCTGTGAATCCGCCAACCGTGACGCGTCCAGCCTTGATCATGTCCACTGCTTGCTCGCGAGAGCGTGCGATCTTGCGGCGAACCAGCTCCGCATCGAGGCGGCGACGTTGTGGGGGCATATGTGAATCTTTCCTCAGTTGTCTTGGAGAGCATCACGCAACACAGCGTGCACACGATCCAACTGCACCAGCTCCTCCTCGAGGGAATCAGCTGGCTCCTGCAGAATGGCAGCCACGGAGGCGTCGAGTGCTTCCGGCGCCATGACTGCTCGCGGGTCATGTGGCTTTACTGCCATGTGGATACGGCCTTCTCAGCGAACTCACTGCGTGGCTGGATGTAGCGTGGCGGCTTGGGGCCAGCCCAGGCGACTTCGAGAACCGTGCGCAGCGCTTCGATCGATGTCGACTTTTCGTTACCGCCCTGCAACACGATGTCATAGCCGTCATAACGAGCCATGAACCCACCCTGTGCACCCGGACTTGCCTGGGCCTCCGAGAGCGAGAGCTCATGGAAACCTGCACCAATGAAGTTGGGGCGCAGCTCCGGAGGGGCCTCAATGAGTTCTAGCTCCCGGGACACCCCGGTGAGCACGTGGAAGGTATCCATTGCGGCAGTATTTCCGCCCACGATGTCAGTATCAAGACGGTCACCCACTGCAAGTGGCTTCGTCGCACCCACCAGCTTGGCTGCTTGAGTAAACATGGCCGGTTCCGGCTTACCAGCTGATTTGGGCTCCACGCCAGTGGTCGAGGTAATGGCTGCAACGAGCGAGCCATTACCTACAGCCAAACCACGTTCCGTCGGCAGCTGGGTGTCCAAATTCGAGGCATAGTATTTCGCCCCGTTATTGATGGCGATTGCGCCTTCTGAAAGCTGTGTCCAGCCCACGGATTTGTCCATTCCTTGGAGGACGGCTGCAGGCTTGTCATCAGCACTGTCGACGACTTCGAATCCCGCTTCACGGGCTAGCGCGCGGAACGAATCGGCGCCAATGATCAAAACCTTGGCTCCCGCTGACAGATCCTCGCGAGCCATACGAATTGCGGCCTGCGCAGACGTGACGACATGCCCAGCGTCAGTCTTAACACCGATTTCCCCAAGCATTTCTGCCACCGTCTGCGGACTACGCGAAGCGTTATTCGTTACATACACGGTTGGGATACCGCACGAGTTGACGACATCCACGACGCACTGCAACGCCTGGCCGCCTTCCCACACAGTTCCGTCAAGATCCAGCAAGAGCGAATCGTGGGTTTTGAGAATACTCATTGTTAAAACTCGGCCAGACGCTCCGCCGCGTCCGTCCAGTCTCCTTCATCGATGTCAGACGCGTGCTGGAACCATTCCTTGGCTTCATCCTTACGGCCTGCTTCCAGCAGTGCATTGCCATAGGCATAGGAAAGACGGCAAGCAGCAACTCCGGTAGCGTCCTTGTTCGGCTGCGCGCGTTGTATCGTGACCACAGCTGAATCTGCCTGTCCCATGTCCAGTCGTGCCCCCGCGGCAACGATGGCCAACTCGATAGCATCCTCTGGTGCGAGTTCCTTGGCGTCTTCACTACGCCACAGCTCGACTGCCTTTTCGGGACGGCCAAGACCACGCTCGCAGTCAGCCATAACGGCAAGAAGGCCCGGCCCGCCGGAAATACGGCGAGCCGCACGAAGTTCGGCCAAAGCCTCTTTCCACTCACCAGCACGGTAAGCTGCAATACCATTCATCTCTCGTGCCACAGAGACACGTCCGGCGCGATCCTTTGCGGCGCGTGCGTGACGAAGACTCAGCTTCGGATCATCGTCCAACCACGTTGCTGCCATAATGAGGTGTTTAGCTACGGCCTCAGAATTCTCTTTCGACAACGACGAAAGATCCTGGAGAACCGAAGGATCGAGGTCAGTGATGTCAATATCAGACGGCAGATCCGGGTCCGTCATGCGACGGTTAATTCGCTCCTCACGGTAACCAGAACGCTGGGGGTGCGAGACCTTGTGCTTATCACGGTCATGCCCCTTGTGATTGCTACGCCGGTCATCACGACGCGGGTGAGCGCCATCACGCCTGCCACGACGCTCATCACGGCGATCACCGCGACGCTCTTCGCGACGCCCCTGTGATCCGCCGCGCTTGTCAAACTTGCGGCCCCCAGAGCGATTGTGTCCACGGTTGCCATTCGAGGACCCTTCGCGGTCCCGATCCTGTTCGCGGCCGTGGTCGCGGGAGTTGGTTTCAGACATTAAAGCTATGCACTTTCTGCGATCGACGCGTCCGTATGTACCGAACCAGTGTACAGGTCAGCACCCCTAAAACAGCAATATGTTCCGCCGCTAGTGAAGCGCCCCACATTCCCCGTAACCTGTACTCTCACCCCTCAAAAGGTGACTTGTCTAGAGGCCAGCCATAGTGGACGCGTTCGAGCCCCGCGGCAATCTGCGCCTTATTCAATCCGGTCTCCAAACTTCCGTGCCCCAACGGTTTCCCGCGCACAACAGCAAAAAAGGACCACCCGTTGTTGCGCTGAGGGTCGAGCCGAACCCTTCGAAGATCGCTTGCCAGGGCCACCCTGTTTGACTCCAACTCACGCGAGCTTTCCGCTTGCGCCTCAAAATCCTCAAAGGTGTGTGTTTCCCCGCTCGGCGCCATGATCATAAGCTTCGTCCGGTAGAAATACTTAGATTTCCCAGACTTTACATTGTTCTCATCGAAATAGAGACTGCCCAACCACGCAGGGTAGCAATCGATCCAGCCGTTCTTCCACGCCGTAGCCAACTTTCTCATAAACAACCGCCACGACACGATCCGATACACGTGATAAACGAAGAGGCCCCCAAGTAGGAGACAGACCAACCACGGAACGTCTTGGCTGTTAAGCGCCCAGACTATGAGGATGAAAACTGACTCAAGTAGCGCAAAGATTCCTAGAAACAAAAAGGCCTCCAGCCACGTCCCGCCATCGGGAACAGGCCCCTCCTCTTTGAACACCTCATAGAGATTATAGGGCGAAGCGTCTTCATTCTTTTCCTTGTATGGAACAGATTCAAGATCGGCGAGAAAGACAGGGTTATAGGAATTTTTAAAAGCCACCGAAGATTGGGAAAAATCCACCAAAATCTCCTCCATCCCGCCGCCAAGATCGCGCTACGCAACATATTAGTAAACAAGACCCGCAAAAAGTGCGAGAACAACGCTAATACGCACGTATACCACGCCTCCTTACAGAGCGAACGTTGTGCTGGGTTTCTATTTGGCCAGACCTGGATGTCCAGACGTGCTGGTGGACTGGTTGGTGGGTGTGGCTGGTGGTGGGTGCTGTGCTGGGGGTCTGGGTTTTCAGGTCTGCACTTTTAGGTTCAAGTCTCCGCCCTACGGGCAGGGCGTGGAACCAGTCGCGCGGAGTGAGGTTGTGGTGTTGTTCGTGCTGGGGGTGGTGTGTGTGAAAACGCAGGAAAAGAGGGGCCGTTAAAGCGGTGTTGCTTTAGCGGTCCCCTCTCTTTGGGTTTGTATTGAGTTGTTTGTTGTTGTTTGGTGTCGGCGGTTTCTTACTCTCCCACAACCTCCCGGTTGCAGTACCATCAGCGCGGGCAGGCTTAGCTTCCGGGTTCGGAATGGGTCCGGGCGTTTCCCTGCTGCTATAGGCCACCGACAAACACGTAGAGCACACCTGGTCTGGTTGTGTGTGTTGTGTCAGATACTGTGTAGTGGACGCGAGCGACAGTGATTTTTTGTCTTCGTGTTTGTGTTTATTCCCCAAACCATTGTTTGTTTGGTGTGTTTGTTTTGGTCTATTAGTACCAGTAGCCTTCGCACCTTGCGGTGTGTCCAGGTCTGGCCTATCAACCCCATCGTCTGTAGGGGACCTCAAATGAAACCTCATCTTAAAACAGGCTTCCCGCTTAGATGCTTTCAGCGGTTATCCCTTCCGTACGTAGCCAACCAGCGATGCTCCTGGCGGAACAACTGGCACACTAGAGGTACGTCCGTCCCGGTCCTCTCGTACTAGGGACAGCCTTCTTCAAGTTTCAACGCGCGCGGCGGATAGAGACCGAACTGTCTCACGACGTTCTGAACCCAGCTCGCGTGCCGCTTTAATGGGCGAACAGCCCAACCCTTGGGACCTACTCCAGCCCCAGGATGCGACGAGCCGACATCGAGGTGCCAAACCATCCCGTCGATATGGACTCTTGGGGAAGATCAGCCTGTTATCCCCGGGGTACCTTTTATCCGTTGAGCGACACCACATCCACAAGTAGGTGCCGGATCACTAGTCCCGACTTTCGTCCCTGTTCGACATGTCTGTCTCACAGTCAAGCTCCCTTGTGCACTTACACTCGCTACCTGATTGCCAACCAGGCTGAGGGAACCTTTGGGCGCCTCCGTTACATTTTGGGAGGCAACCGCCCCAGTTAAACTACCCACCAGGCACTGTCCCCAACCCAGATCATGGGCCAAGGTTAGATGCTCAATCCGATCAGAGTGGTATTTCAACAACGACTCCACACGTGCTGGCGCACGCGTATCATAGTCTCCCACCTATCCTACACAAACCGAACCAAACACCAATACCAAGCTATAGTGAAGGTCCCGGGGTCTTTTCGTCCTGCCGCGCGTAACGAGCATCTTTACTCGTAGTGCAATTTCACCGGGCCTGTGGTTGAGACAGCAGAGAAGTCGTTACGCCATTCGTGCAGGTCGGAACTTACCCGACAAGGAATTTCGCTACCTTAGGATGGTTATAGTTACCACCGCCGTTTACTGGGGCTTAAATTCTCAGCTTCGCCAACAAAGTTGACTAACCGGTCCTCTTAACCTTCCAGCACCGGGCAGGCGTCAGTCCATATACATCAACTTAACGTCTTCGCATGGACCTGTGTTTTTGATAAACAGTCGCTTCCCTCTATTCTCTGCGACCCCACAACCCACCACCAGCGCAMAGACTGGTTTAAGTCGTGTGGTCCCCCTTCTTCCGAAGTTACGGGGGCATTTTGCCGAGTTCCTTAACCACAGTTCACCCGAACGCCTTAGTATTTTCAACCTGACCACCTGTGTCGGTTTAGGGTACGGGCCATACATCCACATCGCTAGAGGCTTTTCTCGACAGTACTAGATCACCAACTTCACCCCAATCGGGCTACGCATCACGCCTCAGGCTATACGGTGTGCGGATTTACCTACACACCACCTCACACGCTTACACCAACAATCCACTAAGCGGCATGGCTACTACTCTGTGTCACCCCATCACTTGAACCACACATCAGGCCCCACGACATCAACAACCAACGTGTTCAAAGAACACATCAATCATATCCGCGGTGGTTAGTATCAGTGCTTTATCATGGGCGCGGACATACGGGTACCAGAATATCAACTGGTTATCCATCGACTACGCCTGTCGGCCTCGCCTTAGGTCCCGACTCACCCTGGGAAGACGAACTTGACCCAGGAACCCTTAGTCATCCGGCGGGAAGGATTCTCACCTTCCAATTCGTTACTCATGCCTGCATTCTCACTCGCACACACTCCACGCCTCCTTACGGTAACGCTTCMAMACATGCACGACGCTCCCCTACCCAATAACAAGTTATTGCCGCGGTTTCGGCGGTGTGCTTGAGCCCCACTACATTGTCGGCGCAGGACCACTCGACCAGTGAGCTATTACGCACTCTTTCAAGGATGGCTGCTTCTAAGCCAACCTCCTGGCTGTCTTCGCGATCCCACATCCTTTTCCACTTAGCACACCCTTAGGGGCCTTAACCGGCGATCTGGGCTGTTTCCCTCTCGACTATGAAGCTTATCCCCCACAGTCTCACTGCCGCACAACACRATTGATGGCATTCGGAGTTTGGCTGACATTGCTAAGATTGTAGTCCCGCTCAACCAACCAGTAGCTCTACCTCCACCAAGCTAATGCGACGCTGCACCTAAATGCATTTCGGGGAGAACCAGCTATCACGGAGTTTGATTGGCCTTTCACCCCTACCCACAGCTCATCCCCGCAGTTTTCAACCTACGTGGGTTCGCGCCTCCACAGCATCTTACTGCTGCTTCACACTGGCCATGGGTAGATCACCCCGCTTCGGGTCCAGGACATGCCACTAAAACACCCCATTAGGATTCGGTTTCCCTACGGCTACCCCACACGGGTTAACCTCGCGACATGCCGCTGACTCGCAGGCTCATTCTTCAAAAGGCACGCCATCACACACAAAAAAAGGTGCTCTGACGGATTGTAAGCACATGGTTTCAGGAACTATTTCACTCCCCTCCCGGGGTACTTTTCACCATTCCCTCACGGTACTCATACACTATCGGTCACACTAAGTATTTAGGCTTACCGGGTGGTCCCGGCAGATTCACAGCAGATTCCACGAGCCCGCTGCTACTCGGGCACCCAACCACACAGATGCTGAAGTCTTCAACTACGGGACTATCACCCTCTTTGGCAGGTGTTTCCACACCACTTCGCCTAACAACAACACCCACGCAAACCAGTGGTAGCTAGCTTAAAATCGGGCCCCACAACACCGCACACACAACCCCTACCAAGTATCACATGCATACGGTTTAGCCTCATCCACGTTCGTTCGCCACTACTAGCAGAATCATAATATTATTTTCTCCTCCTACGGGTACTGAGATGTTTCACTTCCCCGCGTAAACCCCCACAACAGCTATGAATTCACTGAAGGGTAACACCCCATAACAGGTGCCAGGTTTCCCCATTCGGACATCCTCGGATCAACGCTTTATTGACAACTCCCCGAGGCTTAACGCAGCCTTACACGTCCTTCATCGGCTCAGCATGCCAAGGCATCCACCATGCGCCCTAAATAACGAACACACAACCAACCACACACAACAACAATGCCAAAAGCACCATCACCACGTATGCGGCCGGCGTGAACTACACAAAACACAAAAGAACAGAAATCACACAAACCACACACCCACCACCACACGGTGACAAGCATGCGATTTAATGCTCGCGTCCACTATACAGTTCTCACACAACACCCCACACCACAACCACCACCAAGCAACAAGGCTTCGACAGTGTGTTACCAGCATGGGTTACAACCAGGGGATAATGCCCCAGACACCCAACAATGCACCAACATACAAAAGAAAAAAGTAACTTGCGTCGATTAGATAAATTAAGACTCTGGTTAAGGTGTATCTCCACCCGATTAAAAAAAGGTGGCAGCAGAACACGCGTCTACATCAACCACCACAACCACCACACACCCACAAAAAGAAAGGGGGTCTGGATGGTTAAACACCAACTGGTGTTAAAAAATAATGCTCCTTAGAAAGGAGGTGATCCACCCGCACCTTCCGGTACGGGTACCTTGTTACGACTTCGTCCCAATCGCCGATCCCACCTTAGACAGCTCCCTAACAAGTTTGAGCCACTGGCTTCGGGTGTTACCAACTTTCATGACGTGACGGGCGGTGTGTACAAGGCCCGGGAACGTATTCACCGCAGCATTGCTGATCTACGATTACTAGCGACTCCGACTTCATGGGGTCGAGTTGCAGACCCCAATCCGAACTAAGACCGGCTTTCAGCGATTCGCTCCACCTCACAGTGTCGCTGCGCGTTGTACCGACCATTGTAGCATGTGTGAAGCCCTGGACATAAGGGGCATGATGATTTGACGTCATCCCCACCTTCCTCCGAGTTAACCCCGGCAGTCTCTCATGAGTCCCCAACTAAAATGCTGGCAACATAAGACAAGGGTTGCGCTCGTTGCGGGACTTAACCCAACATCTCACGACACGAGCTGACGACAACCATGCACCACCTGTACACCAACCACAAGGGAAACTACATCTCTGCAGCGATCTGGTGTATGTCAAGCCCAGGTAAGGTTCTTCGCGTTGCATCGAATTAATCCACATGCTCCGCCGCTTGTGCGGGCCCCCGTCAATTCCTTTGAGTTTTAGCCTTGCGGCCGTACTCCCCAGGCGGGGCGCTTAATGCGTTAGCTACGGCACAGAAGACGTGGAAGCCCCCTACACCTAGCGCCCACCGTTTACGGCATGGACTACCAGGGTATCTAATCCTGTTCGCTACCCATGCTTTCGCTCCTCAGCGTCAGTAACTGCCCAGAGACCTGCCTTCGCCATCGGTGTTCCTCCTGATATCTGCGCATTTCACCGCTACACCAGGAATTCCAGTCTCCCCTACAGCACTCAAGTTATGCCCGTATCGCCTGCACGCCCGGAGTTAAGCCCCGGAATTTCACAGACGACGCGACAAACCACCTACGAGCTCTTTACGCCCAGTAATTCCGGACAACGCTCGCACCCTACGTATTACCGCGGCTGCTGGCACGTAGTTAGCCGGTGCTTCTTATACAGGTACCGTCACAAAAAGCTTCGTCCCTGTCGAAAGGAGTTTACAACCCGAAGGCCGTCATCCCCCACGCGGCGTCGCTGCATCAGGCTTCCGCCCATTGTGCAATATTCCCCACTGCTGCCTCCCGTAGGAGTCTGGGCCGTATCTCAGTCCCAATGTGGCCGTACACCCTCTCAGGCCGGCTACCCGTCGACGCCTTGGTAGGCCATTACCCCACCAACAAGCTGATAGGCCGCGAGCTCATCTTGCACCGAAAAAACTTTCCAACCACCACACTAAAGGCAGTTCCTATCCGGTATTAGACCCAGTTTCCCAAGCTTATCCCAGAGTACAAGGCAGATCACCCACGTGTTACTCACCCGTTCGCCACTCGAGCACCCTAGCAAGCTAGGGCCTTTCCGTTCGACTTGCATGTGTTAAGCACGCCGCCAGCGTTCGTCCTGAGCCAGGATCAAACTCTCCACAAAAAAGGCCGTGAAAAGCCCAAACCTAGACAAAAAAGACAAACCAAACCGTGCACAGCACGGACTGGCATATCCAAAAATTACATAAAGAAAAAATCAACAACCAACCCCCAACCCGACGGGGATACAGGAGGCTGGCCACGTTAGAAGATTTAAATCAATACGCCCAAACAACTTACTGTTATTTACAATGACGCCGCTTGAAAAAGCGCCATCCGGCATACACCAACCATGCCGCACACACAGCACAACACAGCCAGAACAATAAAAACCAACCAACACAAAAAAGTACATTGGCACACTATTGAGTTCTCACACATCATCCGCACGTTCTTCGCAGCTAACATCTGATGGTTGCTGCTCTGAGCGGCTGGAGTTCATACTCTAGCTAACAAGTTTAATCTTTGTCAACTAGGAGTTAATCTCCGTGTCATCCGCTTGTCGCGGCGACCTCGATAAATATACGCACGGCCCCATATTTCGACAAATCGGCAGGTCATGCCCGCTTTTTACTATTCGAAAAGTTCTAAGCTTCGCAAACGGTCTAAAACGACCAATGCCCGTCGAGAATTTCGACGGGCATGATGGCGGTTACCTTAGCAGCAGATGGTTCGGCTAGCTCAGCTTCGCACCGGCAAAGTTCTTCTTGCCGCGACGCAGCACGAGCCACACACCGTGAAGAAGATCCTCTTCCGCCGGCTCCCAATCATCAGACTCGATGCGCTGGTTATTGACGTACGCGCCGCCCTCCTTAACGGTACGACGCGCAGCACCCTTAGAGTCCGCAAGGCCGGAGGCCACTAAAAGATCGATAATGGTGCGCGGCTCGTCGGCTGCGATCTCCGCTACCTCAGTTTCAGAAAGCGCTCCTGCCAGAGTGCCTTCATCCAAATCTGCAAGCTCTGCCTTTCCGAACAGAGCTTGGGCGGCAAGCTCTACAGACTTCGTGGCCTTCTCGCCGTGGACCAGTGTGGTCATTTCCTGAGCCAGGCGTCGCTGTGCCTCGCGACGGAAAGGCTCGTCAGCCACCTTCTGCTCGTAATCAGCGATTTCTTCCTGAGTCAGGAAGGTAAACCAACGAAGGTAGTCAATAACGACGGAGTCCCCGGCATTCAGGAAGTACTGGTACCAGGCGTAAGGAGACGTCTTCTCCGGATCCAGCCACAGCTTGCCGCCACCGGTGGACTTACCAAACTTTTGCCCCTGCGCATCCGTGACGAGCGGAACAGTCAGGCCATGGACTTTAGCCCCATTGACGCGGCGGTTGAGGTCTACACCGGAAACGATGTTGCCCCACTGATCGCCACCGCCGATTTGGAGTACGCAATCATGCTCATTGTGAAGGTGTACATAGTCATTGGCCTGAAGAAGCATGTAGGAAAACTCGGTGTAGGAAATGCCATCCGATTCCAAGCGGCGCTTCACGGTATCGCGATCCAGCATGGTGTTAAGGGAAAAGTTCTTGCCTACATCACGCAGGAAATCGATGACAGACATCTGAGAAATCCAGTCAGCATTGTTCACCATGGTGGCAGCATTGTCGCCGTCAAAGTTAATGAACTGACGCAACTGCTTCTTGATCGCCACCAAGTTGTCATTGATGGTCTCCTGGGAGAGCATGGAACGCTCCCCCACATCGCGCGGATCACCAATCTGGCCAGTGGCGCCACCGGCCAAGGCAATTGGGTGGTGTCCTGCTTCCTGGAAACGACGAAGCATAATCATCGGAACGAGGTGACCAGCATGGAGAGAATCTCCAGTCGGGTCGAAACCACAGTACAGAGTGATGGGCTCCTCACAGGCCTCGCGAAGTGCGTCGAGGTCGGTGGATTGGTTAATGAGACCGCGCCACTGCAGCTCATCAATGATGTTCATGAAAGCTCCTTTTTAGATGTCGATACCGTGCTGTGCTGTGAGGACTATTTTTCGGGCGGCCACGGGATCGTGTGGTCGACCAACATGACAGGGATGTCGTTCTCAATGGGATAGGCCACGCCTAGGCGTTCGTTGACCAAGACTTGCTCCTCAGCCAAATATTTCAACGGACCTTTATCCTGCGGACACACCAGGATGTCAAGCAGCTTCGGATCGAGACTCATAGTCGCTAACCCTACACCTCCTTAGATTCGATAGAGGGAAGGGTCCCGTCGTATTCGAGTTTGAGTGCCATCGAGTGATTACGCAGGTTTCGTACCGAATTCTGCGCAATAGCTTCACGGATTTCATCCATCTCACGGCCCAGGATTCCCAGCGACTCGCTCATCTCCTGGACTGCGACGGGATTCTTCAGGTCGGTAACCTCAAGGTAAGACTTCACCAGCTCGTCGGAGTGCTCTTGAATCATGTCGCGTACCAAAGCCTGCTGGTGAGGAGCATCATCCAAACGATGCCAGTTGTTCAGTACCCACAAAGCAGATTCATCAAAGGAATCCCAAGCATGCTGGACGGGACCAGGGACCTTGCGGCGACGCAAGTTATAACGGATTCCCTCCAACGTACTGACTAGCTGGCCCGGGCCGGCCTTCGGTGCTTCGAGAACCTTCTCCTGCTTCGGCGGTGTCACCAGTCCCGCTGCCGCACCGGCACACACTGCCACAACGGGCCACAAAAAGCCCAGGCCACCGCCGGTGAGCACGTGCAGGATGACAACGAGGGCCGTCACCACACAACCGACGACAACTTTTCGCGAATTCACAGCGTTCATAGGGTTTGCCTCCTAGGAGTAGGCGGAGTTGCTTTACTGGTAGGCACGGATTTCTTCGAATGCCGCAGCGAGGTCACCGTTCAGTGCGTCAAAGGTCTTGCCGCCGGTGAGTGCTGCCAGTTCCTGCATCTCCTGGATGTTGGCTTCACCATACAAGATGACGAAGACGGGAATCTCCTTCTTCTCCGGAGGGAGCTGCTCATATGCTTCCTTGAACTGCGCGAACGTGCGTCCGCGAGTCACTTCACCATCAGTCATGAGAACCACAGTGCCTATATCTCCGCTGTTGGTGTCTACCTCGTTAAAGGCGGAGAGGACTGCTTCGAAGGTGGCGGTGTCGCCGTCGGCAACGAGACGCTCCACTCGATCCGCTAGCTCCTTCGTCGTTGCGGGGTTGTCCTTGTCAACCCGGGCACGGGTTGGCTGTTGGGGCTCGGAGGAGTACGGGATGAGTTTAATTTGCTCGCGGTTACGGAAGGCGACCTGGCCTTCGCCGTCGGCGGAGCCATCAGCAGTTCCGTCAATCAACGGGAGCAAACTGTTCTTGAGAAGGTCGATGCGCTGCCCTTCCATCGACCCAGAGGTGTCAAGGACCAAGGCCGTATTGCCCGGATTACGAAGCTCGTGAGCGAAGGCATCCCCTAGGGCCTCCACCGTCTTTTCATTGGCCGGGTACGGCAGCTCAAAGACAGTGCCCGGCAAGTCAGTGTCGTCAACTCGCAGGTGGTAGTCCTTAAGTTTCTCTGGGTGCTCACCCAACCATTCAGCTAGAGCCTGAACTTTTCCTTCGGCCTCCGTGTCTTGCGAGCTAGACAGCGCTGACAGCGGGTAATCCGCAGAAATGACACCATCGGAAGGGATGACAACCTCGAGGTCGGCTCCTTCGTCCTTAAGTTGGTACAGCACCGACTCATAATTGAAAATCGCATCAGCCTGCTCTGGGTGCTCTCGGAACCGATCTGCCAGCCAGCCCGAGGAACCCGACGTCAAGGTTTGGTGGGCAAAGAGCTTCTGAACCTTGCCTGTGGCCTGACGGATGTCTGCCTCAGAAAGCGCTCGGCCAGTGTCAGCAAACGCCGTCGTCGCCGCAGACAGGGCGGAGAAACCCGAATTCGACGTCGTTGGATCAGTCATACCAAACGTAATCCCGGAGTCTGCTATCTCCTGCCACGTCGGCTGCTTCGTGGTCCAGCCCTTCTCGGTCGCGACGGAGGACTGCACTCCGAGCACCACTGGGGAGCGTGCCACACTATATTCTTTGCCCAGCTTTCCGTCGGCACCAATAATGCGTGCAAAGCGGTTGGTAGCAAACCACGTGGCATCGTAGGTGCCGTCGAATCCGCCCTGCTTGAGGGTATGAGAATTCGCTAGGGTGCCGTCCTCGGTAGTCATCGTGATATCAAAGCCGAGGGCCCGGGAGGCGTCATCAAGCACCGGCGCCAAAGGCTTCAGCTCCGTTGCTGCCACGATGTTGAGGCCGCCACTGAAGGACGTACCGGAGTCAGGAGTATCCGTGTCATCCAGCAGACCCTCCAAGGAGCATGCTGACAACACCATGGCGCTCATCATGGCAAGCAGCACTTTCACAGAGCGAAACATTCTCATTTTCCTTCCTGATGTTCTCACTGGCCGGTCCTAGCTCAGTTCCTTCAACAGCATGTCGTATTGATCCCACATGGGCGGATTTACCTCGTCATCATGCTTGAGGATGTCGTAGTCGTGTTGCCACGCAAAGTTTGCGAAATACTCGGGCTTCACAGTCCGGAGGCCACGTTTCGCCGCCGCTTCTTGGAAGGGCTCCTGACCCAATGCCGTAGCCATCATGTCTCCTTCCTCTGTGCTGGGGACCACTGTGCTGTTGAGTGATGCCGATGGACTCAAGAGCAACGAGGTGTAGGCCGACATATCCTTACCGTCACTGACAAGACGGAGGTACTGCGCCTCAGTCGTCAGCACCATGGGCATTTCCCCCTTGCCCATCCGTAAAAAGGCATCAAGCATTCCCTGTGATGTGGTCTCACCGTAACCTTGGTCCGCTACGAGAAGGCGAGTGATCTCACCTGCGCGTTCGCGTACTCTCGCCATGTCATCGCGGCCAACTTCTTCGGCGGCAGGCCCCATGGCTACGGAATTAATCTCAGCGGCGTATCGCAGGGCGGCATTTGACTCCGTCACCCGTGGTACCGCCACATCTACAGCACGAGGGGAACCAAAGGCCGGACTAATGTCCCGCCAACGTTTATCCTCTAGCGAAAGATCGACCAACGTGTGAAGGTTGAGCGTTTCGTAGCCATTTTCCTCAGTCACCACGTTATGGGACTTCATGTCTTCGACTAGGTCGCTGTGCACGAGCGCAATAAGTGGTGTGGAAAAGACACGCTTGGAGCTGCCGTCCGACTGCGTACGAACAGTGTTAGCGTCCCATGTCTCAAGAGTGTGCGCGGCACCGTCCAGCTCGGCCATAAAAAAGTCATACTTTTTGGGGGAGTTCTCGATGAGCCCAATCATGTCTGGTGCTGAAAACACATCGACCTCAAGCTCAATGTGTCGTTCTTTCAAGGCTTTTATCGTTGCGGGATCCTTGAAGTACTCTTCGTGCTCAGGGCTAATGGCACCTGTGATGTGGTGGACATCCTCAGAGGAATCAAAGTCTGGCATGGAAATTCCCCCACGCCCGATGACGATTGACACCACCGCAATCACAAGAAAAACCAAGGCGGCCACGAAAGACTTGCTGCGTCCTTTCGACGATGGGCTGCTCATGACCTAAATCATAAAGAGTGCTTGCCCACATCGCTGAACTTCACACGCACTCACCCCCACAAAAGTCCCCCAAATTGTCAGGAGCTCAAGCATTCGGAGAATCTCCTGCGGTGAGAAATCACTGAGATGGAGCGCGAGCTCACTGCTCGTCTTTCCTAGCTTGCCTTCGCCGTCAACCATTCTCCTGGTTGCGGCTGCACCTTTCTCACAGTGGACAGCGACTGGCCACCTTCATAGTTCACGGCCGATGCAACCCCTTGTGCCACCACCGAGGTGGCAATACAGGGGCCACAGCATGCTGCCGTGGGAGCTCTCTATGAGCTACGTGGCCGGAATCACAGGGGTACTGGCCCAGTCACGGAAGCTCGCCGTGAGTTCGTCCACGCGCTGGCGCTGCTCGGCGACGCGTACGCCGGCAGTGCCGCCTTTGGTCGCACGGGAGGCGACAGCACCATCAATGGTGAGTACCTCACGAACCTCTGGAAGCAGGCGCTTATCGACGCCCCTCAGATCCTCGTCCGAGAGATCCACGAGGTCCACCCCGCGGGACTCTGCAAGCTGAACACAAGCGCCGGAAGCCTCGTGCGCTTCACGGAACGGTACTCCCTGACGGACCATCCACTCAGCCAAATCGGTAGCCAGGGTGAAGCCGCGCGGAGCAAGCTCGCGCATGCGGTCCTCGTGGAAGGTCAATGTCTCTACTAGACCAGTCATAGCCGGCAGCAGGAGGTTGAGCTGTGCCACGGAGTCCACGATGGGCTCCTTGTCTTCCTGCAGGTCACGGTTGTACGCCAAAGGTTGGGCCTTCAGGGTGGACAGTAGACCGGTGAGGTTACCGATGAGGCGGCCCGTCTTGCCACGTGTGAGCTCCGGGACATCCGGGTTCTTCTTCTGCGGCATAATTGAGGAGCCGGTTGACCACGCATCATCCAAGGTCACGTAGCCGTATTCCGGAGTGCACCAATAGACGATTTCCTCCGCCAAGCGCGACATGTCAACGCAGATCTGAGTCAGAACGAAGGCCGTCTCAGCAGCGAAGTCACGGGAAGAAGTTCCGTCGAGGGAATTCTCCGCAGAAGAATCAAAACCGAGCTCCTCTGCAATGGCCTCCGGATCCAGGTGCAACGATGAACCAGCAAGTGCGCCCGAACCATACGGCGAGACCGCCAGACGCTTGTCCAAATCCTGCAAACGTTCTAGGTTGCGCAGCTGCGGCTGTGCATGAGCCAACAACGAGTGCGCGAGAAGCACTGGCTGGGCTGCCTGGGAGTGTGTCTTGCCCGGCATGATGGCATCCGGGTGGGCCGCCGCCTGTTCAGACAAAGCCTTGACCAGGTCGGTGACTTGGAGAGCGATGTCGCGAACGGCATCGCGTACCCACATACGGAACAACGTTGCCACCTGGTCATTACGTGAACGGCCAGCGCGCAGGCGGCCACCTACCTCTGGGCCGACGATGTCAATAAGACCACGCTCCATGGCTCCATGGACGTCTTCGTCGGTGGGCAATGGCCCGAATTCGCCAGAAGCTACCTTCTCCCCCAGCTCGGTGAGGCCAGAAAGCATGGTGTCGAGGTCGACGTCGGAAAGCAGCCCAGCCTTATGAAGGACCTTGGCGTGTGCCTTGGACGCTAGAACGTCGTACGGGGCAAGGACCCAGTCGAAGTGAGTAGATACAGACAGGGCGAACATCGCCTCAGAGGGGCCGCCGGAGAAGCGGCCGCCCCACAGGGCACCCTCGTTGGTCTTGTGCATTGCTTCCTTTACTTACTTACCGGTGGGGAAACCGCCGTCGCGGTCACGCTGGTTGGAGATCTGGGTGGACAGGCCGTGCAGCTGGACAAAGCCCTTGGCAGCGGTCTGGTCGAAGGTATCGCCGGTGTCGTAGGTAGCCAGGTCGAAGGAGTACAGAGACTGGCCGGAACGGCGGCCATTAACAGTCGCGGTGCCAGCGTGGAGGACCATGCGGATATCGCCCGTGACGTTCTCCTGGGTGGACTCGGTAAAGGCATCGAGAGAGCGCTTCAGCGGGGAGAACCAGAGGCCGTCGTAGACCTCCTCGGACCAGCGAGCATCGGTCAGGCGCTTGTAGCGGGCCAGCTCGCGTTCGACGGTGACATCCTCAAGCGCCTCATGCGCCTTGATGAGGAGCATGGCACCTGGCGCCTCGTAGACCTCACGAGACTTAATGCCAACGAGGCGGTCCTCCACCATGTCAAGGCGGCCAATGCCCTGAGCGCCAGCGCGGCGGTTGAGCTCCTCAATGGCCTGGAGCACCGTCACCGGCTTGCCATCGATGGCGGTCGGCACACCTTTATCGAAGGTGATGGTGACCTCATCCGGGGCATTGCCCAGGTCCGGCTGCTCGGTGTAGGCGTAGAGATCCTTTGTCGGCGGGTTCCACAGATCCTCGAGGAAGCCAGTCTCAACGGCGCGGCCCCACACGTTCTGGTCGATGGAGAACGGCGATGCTGCGGACTGCTCAATCGGTAGGTTAATTTCCTCGGCGAAGGCGATGGCCTTGTCACGAGTCCACGCGTAGTCACGTGCCGGTGCGATGATCTCAAGGGCTGGGTCGAGGGCGCGGAAGGATACCTCGAAGCGAACCTGGTCATTACCCTTGCCGGTGCAACCGTGGGACACGTGGGTACCGCCGTGCTCTTGGGCAGCCTCAACGAGGTGCTTGACAATGAGCGGGCGGGAAATGGCAGAAACCAGGGGGTACTGCTTCATGTACATGCCGTTAGCCTTGATGGTGGGCAGGCAGTACTCGTCAGCGAACTCGTCCTTGGCGTCCACTACGATGGACTCGACGGCACCGCAGTCCAAAGCGCGCTGACGCACAGACTCCATGTCCTCGCCGCCCTGACCCAAGTCGAGGGACACGGCAATAACTTCACCGCCGGTCATCTTGGCCAGGTAAGGAATGGCGACGGACGTGTCCAGTCCGCCGGAGTATGCAAGCACAACACGTGCAGTCATAGTGAGTTGCTCCTTAGAGTCATACAGATGCTATAAAGCTGATCAGATTTATATTATACAGACTTGCGTATAAATGTTAAATGCTGCGGTTGGTGAGTTTCTCCGCCAGCTCGCGGCCACCAATGTCCTCGCGCGCCAGAATGAAGATAGTGTCGTCACCGGCGATACAGCCCACCACATCAGGCAGTCCAACGCGATCGATGAAGGACGCAAGATACTGCGCGGCACCCGCCGGAGTACGGAGCATAGCGATATTTCCCGAGTAATCATGGGATACCACGAGCTCGTCCAGCATGCGGCGCAGCTTTTCACGAGGTCCATTGAGCTGGTCCTCGAACTGCTCCAGTTCACCTCCCACGACATAAAAGGACCGGCCTCCATCACGCTTAACCTTCTTGGCACCAAGTTCATCGAGGTCGCGCGAGAGGGTGGCCTGGGTGATGTCGATTCCTTCGTCGAGAAGCAGCTCTGAGAGCTGCACCTGACTGGTCACTCGGGTTCGATCAAGAATCTCCAGGATCTTGGCCTGGCGCGCGTTGCGAGTTGTAGGAGTCGTCGTCATATTTTTAGCGCTCCTCCTGGTGAACCAGAAGCCACACCAGCAGTGCCTTCTGCGCGTGGAGGCGGTTTTCCGCCTCGTCGAAGACACGGGACTGCGGGCCGTCAATGACCTCAGCGGTCACCTCATTACCGCGGTATGCCGGCAAGCAGTGCAAAAAGATAGCGTCGTCCTTTGCACGGGCCATCAACTCACTGTTGACTTGGTACGGAAGGAAGGGAGTACGGCGATCTTTGCCATCATCCTCCTGCCCCATCGATACCCAGGTATCAGTGATGACGACGTCCGCACCTGCGAGCGCCTCGAGGGAATCGGTCACCGTCACCGTACCGCGCTCGCGCGCTCGGTCTACGAACTCCTTCTCGGGTTGGAAACCTTCGGGCGCGATGATCACCATCTCCATGCCTGCGGTGGCGAAACCCAGCATGTAGGAGTTGGCCATATTGTTATTGCCATCGCCCACATACACAGCCTTTCGGCCAGCCAGCTCGCCGAAGTTTTCGCGGCACGTCACGAGATCCGCCAGAATTTGGCATGGGTGGAGATCATCGGAGAGCGCGTTGATGATGGGCACAGTGGCCGTTTCAGCCATCTCGAGCAAATTCTGATGGGCGTAGGTGCGCCACACAATGGCCTCAACAAAGCGTGAAAGCACGGCTGCAGTGTCCTGGTACGTCTCGCCTTTGCCCATCTGGGTGGACTTGGTTTCAGTCACGATAGCGTGGCCGCCGAGGTGGGCAATGCCCGCTTCAAAGGAAAAACGTGTGCGCGTCGAGGTCTTGTCAAAAAGTACCGCCACCGACTTCGGTCCCTCCAAGGGACGCTCGGAGAACGGGTCCTTCTTGAGCTTCAGGGCGAGGTCAAGAACCTCGGCTTGCTCCTGCGGCGTGAGGTCATCATCTGCCAAGAAATGGCGAGGACTCATCCAACTTCCTCCAATACTTTATGCAAGCGTCCGACGGCCTGCGCTAGTTCGTCATCGGTGATTACCAGCGGCGGGGTCAGTCGAAGGACCTCACTACTGGGGGCATTAAGGATGAGACCGTGCTTCAGACCCACGGCCACAGCCTCCTTTGCCACCGCTTTATTTAATACAACACCTAGCATAAGCCCTCGCCCACGCACAGATGACACGAACGGGGAGTTCCCTACTTCACGGCGCAACCACTCACCCTTACGGGTGACATCGGCGAGGAAGGGGGCGTCAACAAGCTCGAGTACCGCTGACGCCGCCGCACAGGACACGGGATTGCCTCCGAAGGTGGTGCCGTGGCTACCGGGAGTGAACAAGTCCTTAGCCTGACCACGTGCAATTGTGGCACCGATGGGCATGCCCGCGCCCAGACCTTTGGCCATGGTGATGACGTCTGGGAGTACACCCTCGTGTTGGAACGCGAAGAAATCCCCGGTTCGACCCACGCCAGTTTGCACTTCATCAACGATCATGAGGATTCCATGTTTATCGCAGAGCTCACGAATCGCCGTGAGGAATCCCTCGGGCGCGGGGATGACGCCCGTCTCTCCTTGGATCGGTTCCACAATGATGGCGGCCGTGTTGTCAGGGTCCTGCTCCACCAGAGTGGTCAAATAATCACTGTCCCCGTACGTGTAAAACTCCACGCCACCAGGGAAAGGTTCAAAATCCTTGCGCTTGCCGGGCTGGCCGGTCATGGCTAAAGAACCCATCGTTCGACCATGGAAGCCGTGGTGTGCAGCGAGAATTCGACGACGGCCTGTCAAACGCGCAAGTTTGAAAGCAGCTTCATTTGCCTCGGCGCCGGAATTAGAGAAGAACACGCGCGCATCCTTGTCCCCCACCTTTTCCAGTAGCTTTCCGGCGGCGTCGACCACGGGCTTGCTGGCGAAAAGGTTGGACACGTGCCCCAACGTGGCAACCTGAGCATTCACCGCTTCCACGATCGCTGGATGCGCATAGCCCAACGAGTTCACCGCGATACCGGCCAAGAGGTCAATGTAGTCCTTGCCTTCTTCGTCCGTGACAGTGGAACCATGACCGGACACTAAAGCCACTGGCGGGGTTCCGTATGTGTTGCTGAGAACCTCTCCCCACCGTTCGGTCAATGTAATGTTTTCAGTCACTGCGTATCGTCCTTCCTAAAGACGGTTCCCTCTGGGTAATCCTCACGGTTGTAGTTGTTGGGCAGCACCATCGTGCCAATGCCTCCCATGGTGAGCAGTTCCAACAGCACGGCGTGGGCAATGCGACCATCAATGACGTGGGCAGCATTTACCCCACCCTCGACGGCCATAAGGCACGACTCCATCTTGGGGATCATTCCAGAGTCCAGGCCGGGAAGGAGGTTTTTCAGCTTGTCAATCTCAATCTTGGACACCAGTGAGTCACGATTAGGCCAGTCGGTGTACAAGCCCTCCACATTGGTGAGGATGACAAGGCGCTCAGCGCCTAATGCCTCTGCCAAGGCTCCGGCGGCTACATCGGCGTTGATGTTATACACTTCGCCATCGTGGCCAGGGGCAATTGTCGAAACCACCGGAATCCGTCCGGCCTCAATGATGTCCATAACAGCCTCGGGATTCACGTTGACAATGTCTCCCACCATGCCGATGTCCGTGGGCTCTCCGTCGACCTGAACGAGGCGTTTGCGGGCACTGAACAAACCTGCATCCTCGCCGGAAGTACCCACGGCATAGGGCCCGTGGGAGTTAATCAGATTGACTAGGCCGCGGCCTACCTGGCCAAAAAGCACCATGCGCACAACATCCATAATTTCGGGTGTCGTGACGCGGAAGCCGCCCTTAAACTCGCCCTCGATACCCAGCTTGCCCAGCATCTCATTGATCTGTGGGCCGCCGCCATGCACGACCACGGGTTTCGCGCCGACGGTACGGAGAAACACCATGTCGGCGGCAAAAGCAGCCTTGAGTGACTCATCCACCATGGCGTTACCGCCATACTTAACCACGACAATCTTGTCACGGTAGTGCTGCAGCCATGGCAACGCCTCCGCCAGCACGGTAGCGCGGTCAGCACTGGACAAACCCTGAATCATCAGTCCTCCTTTAAAATTCTACGAGCTGTACGCGGAATTGATTTCCACGTAGTCATGGGAGAGATCAGTGGTGCGTACAAAGGCCGTACCCGGTCCACCCGTGCCGAGATCAACGCGTACGTCAATGTCTGTACCGGACAGGTCCACGTCGCGCGCGCCCGGCGCACCGGTGGAACCGAGGCACACGGCCTGCTCATTGAAATAGACGGAGATATTGTCGGGGTCCATTTCCGCCTCCGCCATGCCTACAGCGGCAAGCACACGACCCCAGTTGGGATCAGACCCAAACATGGCGCATTTGAAGAGGTTGTCGCGACCTAGAGTTCGTGCGGCGTTCAAGGCCTGCTCGTCGGTCGCGGTGCCCTCGACGGTGATCTTCACACGTTTGGTTACACCTTCGGCGTCTGCCTGAAGCTGGTCTGCAATATCGGAGCAGACCTCCAAGACGGCGGCATCGAGTTCTTCTTGGCTGGGTTCTATGCCGGAAGCACCTGATGCCATGATGATCACGGTGTCATTGGTAGAGGTCGAACCATCAACGTCCAAAGTGTTAAAGGTCTTATCGCTGGCATTCTGCAGCGCGGAGTGTAGCGCCTCGGGGCTTGCTGCTGCGTCGGTGGTCAGGCACACGAGCATCGTCGCTAGGGAGGGCGCCATCATGCCCACGCCCTTGCCCATCGCCCCAACGCTCCAGCCATTGCCGGAAAAGGTTGCTTCCTTGACCACCGTATCGGTCGTCATGATGGCCTCCGCGGCTGCGTGACCATGTGCCTTATCCGCACCTAGGTTGCCCGCCACATCGTCAATACCAGCCAGAGCCTTGTCCATCGGCAGCACTTCACCAATCAGACCCGTCGAACATGCAGCGATGTCAGCCGCCGGGATAGCAGTTCGTTCGGATACCGCCGCCACCATGGCCGCAGCATCCTTATCGCCCTGCACGCCGTTGCAGGCATTAGCATTTCCCGAGTTATAGATGACCGCCTGCAGTTGACCATTCGCCACCGCCTCACGGGAAAGCTTAACGGGTGAAGCAACCACGCGGTTTCGGGTAAACACGGCCGCAGCATTGAAATTAGGACCCTGGTTGATAACGAGCGCCATATCAGGCTTGCCGGAGGGCTTAATTCCAGCAGTTGTTGCTCCAGCAATGAAACCAGCGGGGGCGGTAATCATCAGTGTGTCTCCTTCGGTTACGTGAGAGGTACTACTCGAGGCTTTGTGAAAAGGCTTAAGGCGCCACGGCCGCTTGCGGGAGACCGAGGGCTTCTTCCCATCCCAGGGTCAGGTTCATACACTGCACGGCCGCACCCGCAGTACCTTTGCATAGGTTGTCCAGCGCGGCGGTAATAATCAGACGCTGTGCATTCTCATCCGCGTGCGCCTGTATATGGACCATGTTGGTGCCGACGACGTTCTGCGTTTCCGGCTGTTTTCCTTCGTCTAGTACGTGACAGAAGGGCTCGTCAGCGTAGAAGTCACGGAATACCTCATAGACGCTGTGCTTATCGACGTCCCCCTTGAGCGGCGCAGTGATCGTTGCCAAGATGCCTCGGGGCAACGGGGCAAGGACGGGAGTGAAGCTTACCGACACGGTGTCGTCAGTAAAGGGTTGCAGGTTCTGGACGACCTCGGGTGTATGACGGTGGGTTCCACCAGGCTTATAGGCTTTGAGGTTGCCCATGGTTTCCGCGCCCAGCTGGGCAACTGACGCCTTCTTACCTGCTCCGGAAACGCCCGTAATCGCGATGATAGAAAGCTCTGGCTCGATGAGCTTCTTCGCCACTGCCGGCAAGGCGCCCAGGGTTATCGCGGTGGGGAAACACCCCGGCACGGCAACTCGGTTGCTACCCTGAAGTTTCTCACGGTTGCCGGGAACCTCCGGAATGCCATAAGGCCATGAGCCGGCATAGTCCCCGCCGTAGTAGGCATCCCAATCATCCTTATTGCGCAGCCGGAAATCTGCCGCACAGTCAATCACAGTGACAGACTCCCCTAGCTGCCAACCAATCTCCGCTGAGTGACCATGGGGCAGACCGAGAAAAACAATGTCGTGGCCGGCGAGATTGGCCGGTGTAGTGTCCTCAATGACACGATCCGCCAACTGCGGCAGATGCGGCATGAGTTCAGATACTCGTTGTCCGGCGTTGGAATGTCCAGTGAGTGAGCCGATACGCAGCTCGCCGGACAGATAGGCCGGGTGGGAGAGCAACAGGCGCAGGATTTCGCCGCCTGCGTACCCTGTGGCTCCTGCGATTGCTACTGAAATAGTCATGGAGCTCACCCTAGCAAACAATGCAGTGGACCGAATGTTATTCAGGAAAGGAATTCCCTGTTTACCTCATCTTAAAATCACCAACACCCGGAAGTCTCCACTTTGAACGTGGATTTTCCCGGGTGTTGGTGAAGGAAAGGAAGGAGGTATAAAAAGAAGGAATGAATAAGGATGGCTAGAGGGCGCGGGAAGAGATGGAACCCATACCTTCTGGTCCCGAGACAGCCTTCTTGCCGGCGTAACCCAGGTAGCCCTTCGGCCCCACAAAATGCAGGCCACCCTGGTTATCGGCCACGACGGTTACCTCGTTGAACTGGTGAATCTGGCCTGGCTGCAGGTGCTTAAACTGCTCAGCCACCATGCCTTGGTTCCAGCAGCCGGCATGGGAACGGCCGGCGTGGTAGCTGAACTGTGGAACCAACTCGTTCGGCGGGTTGCACTCTGGGCGGGTGGCCCGTGCACCAGAAGAAAGGCAGCTGATGTAGGTGCCGTCAATGTTGGTGGCGTCGCAGGTTACTGTGCCGTCGGCGTTTGAGAAACCGTGTGTGGGGTTGGCTGAGGCCAATGGCGCCACAGCCAAGGCACTGCCGATTGCGGCAGTAGCGGCAAGACGGGAAATGAATCGCATAGTGAGGATAATCCTTTCGGTGTGGAAACGCTGTGCCACCCAGGTTATGGCGCAGCCCACACCTGCGCCACAGGAAGGGGATCGCTCCCCGACCTACCGTGTCCTCTGCGGTTCTCCCGGCCGCCTCATACCAGCTGCTCAGGCCGCGCGTTAGGCGCGCATTTCCGCACCCAAGCGTTGCTTCGCCAGCTCCGCGGCAGCAAGACGGTGCTCGTTAACCTCATCATCCGTTAGCGTGCGGTCACCGGCACGGAAAAGCAGCTGGAACGCTAGGGACTTTTTGCCCTCACCAAGCTGCTCGCCACGGAAGACATCGAAGAGCTCCACAGACTCCAGAAGCTCACCGGCACCCTCTTCAACCACCAGGCGAACCTGCTCAGCAGGGGTCTCCTCGTCTACGACCAAAGCAATGTCCTGGTGCAGCGCCGGGAACGCGGATAATACCGGTGCCGGGAACTTCTCATCCAGAGGCAATGCGGTGACGTCAAGCTCCATGGCACAAGTACGCGCCGGAAGCTCAAGCGCCTCAAGGACCTGCGGGTGCAGCTCACCTGCGTAGCCCACAACGGACTCCGCGCCGTCCTCACCAGCAACGACGATGGCAGCACAGCGGCCCGGGTGCCACGGCAACTGCTCCGCAGCCTTAACGGTGACGTCAACCCCTGCAGCGCGTGCCGCCTGGCGTGCGGACTCGATGGCATCGGCATAACTATAGGCGCGTCCACTACCCCACGGACCTTCGTGTTCGATATTGCCAGTGGCCACGGTGGCCACGTGCAGCGGCTGCTCTGGCAAGGTGTTCAGAAGTTCAGAGACGACATCGTCGCTCGGGCGAGAATCCACCGAGGGCATCGGAGAGGATTCAGCGCGCTTGAACGCCACCTGCTGCAGACCGAAGAGGGCGAGGTCATGGCGACCACGGGCGACATTGCGTGCAATAGCTTCCAGCATGTTCGGCAGCAGAGTCGTGGACAAGATGGCCTTGTCGGACTCCAGCGGGTTCTGCACGGCTACGGTCTGGCGGCGAACATCATCCTTGTCCAAGCCCCACACGTCGAAGGTGTCGTTGGCCACGAACGGCGACGGCAACACTTCGGCATAGCCGGCGTACGCCAGGCCGTGCCCGATGGCGCGGCGTCGTTTCTGCGCCGGGGTTAGTCCGCGGCCTCCGGCCGGCGTCGGCAGGATGGTCGGGATATCTTCCAAGCCTTCCAGACGCAGGATTTCCTCAATCAGGTCTACATCCATGCCGATGTCCGTGCGCCACGTGGCCGGGGTAACCTGCAGCTCATCACCGTTGTCGGTGACGTCACAGCCCACCTCGCGCAGGCGCTGGATAACGGTCTCACGGGAGTACTCCACGCCGGCGTACTCGCTGGGCTTAGCGGTGCGCAGGGTGATGGGATCGCGCTTGGCGACGTCTCCCACGAGCGTCCGGCCAGACTCAATGGTGCCGCCGGCAATCTGCTGCAGCAGCGCGCAGGCGACGTCGAGGGCGACCTCAACGATGGCTGGATCCACACCGCGCTCGAAGCGGCGAGACGCCTCCGAGGACAGCTTGTGGCGGCGAGACGTGCGGGCGACGGTAATCGGATCCCAGATGGCGGATTCGAAGTAGACGTCCGTGGTCTCATCGGAAATTTCGGAGGTCGTACCGCCCATCACTCCGGCGAGCGACTGGATTCCGTTGTCATCGCAGATGACCACGTCGCCGGCAGACAGCTCACGCTTGACGTGGTCCAGGGTCTCAAACTTCTCCCCTTCCGCAGCATTGCGCACCACAAGATTCCCGCTGACCACGTTGGCGTCGAAGGCGTGCATCGGGGCACCCAGCAACAGCATGACGTAGTTGGTGACGTCGGTAGCCACGTTAACGCTGCGCTGGCCCGACAGCATGAGCTCGCGCTCCATCCAGAACGGCGTGCGGGCGGTGGGATCAATACCCGAGACCTTGCGCAGGCCAAAGCGCTGGGCTTTGGTTTCGTCCCGCAGGTCAACGTCGATAAGCGCGCCCTGCGGCTGCGGAACAGCCGACGTTTCCACTCCAGTCACGCTCGGGTCCTGTGCCACGTCCGGGAAGGTGAGGTCGAACGCCGAAGCGACCTCTCGCGTCAATCCACGTGCAGACAGTGCGTATCCGCGATCCGGGGTGATGTTGACGTCAAAGACGGTGTCTGACAGCCCAATGATGGGACGGGCGTCCTCTCCAATCTTGTCCGCTACCTCATCACCCAGCACGATAATGCCGTCAGCCTTCGGGCCGAATCCGAGCTCGGCGGCGGAACACATCATGCCGTTGGAGATGTGGTCATAGGTCTCACGCGCGGCGATTCTGAAACCGCCAGGCAGCTCAGCCCCCGGAAGGGAGACCACCACGTAGTCGTTAAGGCGGAAGTTACGGGCACCGCAAATAATGCCCTGCAGCTCCCCCGTACCATTGGCCTGCCCCACGTTGACCTGGCAATAGCGAATCGGCTTCTTAAACTGCGTGAGTTCCTCGATCTCAACGACCTGGCCAATCACGAGCGGGCCCGTAGTCTCCGGAAGCGCCTCGTAGCCCTCCGTTTCGAAGCCCACGCGGACGAATCCGGAATCGAGGTCCTCAGAGGACACGCTCCAGCCGGAGTTTGCAGTGCCCAGGATGCGGGTAACCCAGTCTTGGGAAATAAGCATTGTTCTTCTCTATCCTTTCTGGGTTCTTATGCCTGCACGCCGAAGGGCAGGGTGAAGCGGACATCGCCTTCGACCATGTCACGCATATCGGTCAAGCCATTGCGGAACTGCAGAGTGCGCTCCAGGCCCATGCCGAAGGCGAAGCCGGTGTATTCCTCGGGATCGATGCCGACTGCGCGCAAAACGTTGGGGTTGACCATGCCGCAGCCGCCCCACTCGATCCACCCGGCGCCACCCTTCTTGTTGGGGAACCAGACGTCAACCTCAGCGGAAGGCTCAGTAAACGGGAAATAATTGACACGCATGCGCGTGGTGGTCTCTGGTCCGAAAAGTACCTTGGCCAAGTGCTCGAGCGTACCGCGCAGGTGGGCCATCGTCAGGCCTTTATCCACGGCAAGGCCCTCCACTTGGTGGAACACGGGAGTGTGAGTCGCATCCAACTCATCAGTGCGGAAAACACGGCCGGGGCACGCGATGTACAGCGGTACGTCGCGCTCCAGCATGGTGCGGACCTGTACCGGAGAGGTGTGGGTACGCAGCACCTGCTTAGACCCTTCCTTTCCTACGTGGAAGGTGTCCTGCAGTGTGCGGGCGGGGTGATCCGGCTTGAAGTTCAGGGCATCAAAGTTGAAGTACTCAGCCTCCACCTCTGGACCATCAGCGATTTCCCAGCCCATACCCACGAAGATATCGGCGATACGCTCCGACAAGGCAGTAATCGGGTGCAGTGCACCGGTCTGCGCACGGGTAGTCGGGATGGTGACGTCCACCTTCTCAGCCTTGAGCTGCGCAGCGCGCGCTTCCTGCTCCAAGACCTCACGAATCTGCGCGAAGGTCTTCTCCACCTTGCCACGCGCCATGTTCACTGCCCGGCCAGCGTCTTTGCGCTGGTCTTTCGGCAGTTGGCCAAGGGACTGGCGGGCCTGCGGGATATAGCCACCGTCACCAAGGTGATCGCGGCGTGCCGCGCTGAGCTCGTCGAGATCACTCGCGGCCTCGAAGGCAGCGATGGCCTTCTGCGCGGCGGCCTCGAGGGCTTCTTCGGTCAATTCGATCTGAGGTGTATCGGACACGTGCCTTAATTACCTTCTTCTCGCAGAAAAACTAACGCGAGCTATCTTACCGTGCTACCAGACACCTGTGCCCACCAGCCCTAGGGCAGTCAGAATGCTAGATGGCCTGTTGCTTGGCTGACTCGTACAGGCAAATGCTGGCCGCCGTGGCCAGGTTCAACGACTCTGCGCGGCCAAGAATCGGAATGCGTACCCGCATGTCCGCCTCATCTTGCAGATCGCCGAGCCCATGGGCTTCGTTACCAAACAACCATGCCGTGGGCTGGGAAAGGTCTGCGTCCGCGAGGTCTACTTCCCCATCCGCTGCCGTGGCCAACACCTGCATCCCGGATGAGCGCAGCTTTCCTAGAACGTCCTTAATATTGGGGTCTCGGGCAACGGGGATGTGGAACAGCGAGCCTGCCGAAGCTCGCGCCACCTTGCAGCCCAACGGATCCACAGTCTCCCCTGCAAAAATAACGCCATCAGCGCCCATGGCATCGGAGGTCCTAATCAGCGTTCCTGCATTGCCTGGCTCGGACGTGAGCACTGGAACAGACACCAGCTTCGGCTTACCCGCCATAATCTTGCCCGCTGTCCACAGAACAGGACGGCACACAGCGAACAAACCTGTGCTCGTTGCCGTATCCGAGAGATGCTTCGCTGCCTTATCTGTGATGGGATGCACGTAGACGTCCATATATCCGCATGCCGTCACAATATGGGCAAAACGCTCCGCAGCTTTTTCGGTCACAAAAACGTCCGTCGCCGCACCCGTGGATACTGCCGCATCGACGGCGTTTTCGCCCTCAATAATGAAGCGCTCTGCCTTCTTGCGGTTGGCCGTTCGGTGCAGTTTGGCGGCATTGACCACGCGAGGGGTGCGCTCCGTAAAGGCAGCCGAAAAATCTAATTCCATGGCCTTGACCGTACCCACCAATCGGGGCATTGAAAAGTCCCGCCGCGAGTGCTACTCCCCCGTCTAAACATCAACCCTCACCCCAGGACGATGCGAGGGTTGATGATGGTGATAACGGGGAGACGTCGACAAGCACGGCACCGAAGTCCGCCAAGAATTCCTAGCGCAGGCCAACCTTTTGAGCCAGGTGAACAAGTGCCTGCGGGTTGATGCTGACAAGTCCGGTCTGCTGAGCAAGTGCCGCAAGCGCTGCCACTACAGCTGCGAGGATGCCCATACCGGCGGCAACGCCAGCGCCAAAGTTCGTGCTGCTGCCAGCTTCCCCATCGTGTTTCGGGGTCTTGCTGGGCTCGGACGGTTTCTCATCTTCGGACGGCTTCGGGGCTTCCTCGGACGGAGACTCGTCGCCCGAAGCAGTGGCACCTTCAGTCCACCACTGGTCGAAGACGAGATTGGCCACCGTGGTGTTGTCAATGAAATCACCACGCACCGGATCGGTTCCCGCAGCGTGAGCCTTAATGTCCGCAGAACCTGCGCCCTTGAAGAAGAATGGAACAAGCTGGTTCGTGTGCTGGCCGGAGTACCAGCCGTGGCGGCCAACCTCCTCCTTTGCGCCTACCATAGCGTTGAACTTGTTGTCCGCTTCGGGGTTCTTGTCCGTCGGAACCTCGTTGGCACCAGACAAGTATCCAGTCTCGTGGTCAGCGGTGACGATGAGGAGGGTGTCCTCCCAGGAGGAGTTCTTTTCAACCCACTCAATCGCCGCATCGACGGCCTTGTTGAAGTCCTGGGTTTCCTCAATATCGCGTACCGGGTTATTGCCGTGTCCAGCCCAGTCGATGGCACCGCCTTCAATCATGACGGAGAATCCATCGTCATCCTGGCCCAGCGCATTCAGCGCACCGGTAGTCATAGTGGGCAGATCCACAACATCGTTGAGTTTGTCCGAGTACGGGGCCTCGGCCTCACCGGTGCGGGAATTCTGGAGGGTGGAGCCTACCTGGGCGATGCCCCAGTACTTCGTGCCCGGCTCGACGTCACCGCCGGCCATCTTCTGAAAGTCATCGTTGGACTCAAAGTAGGTCCAATCAGTCTGGCCCTCAGATAGCTTGGCGTAATCATCCTCGTAGATGAAGCTGTAGTCCGGAGTATCGAGCTTCTCATGGTCGTTGTTGTAGAAGGGGTGGCCAGCGGCCATCACAAGGTCGAGGTCGCTGCCGAGCATCTCCTTGGTAATGTCCTGCAGCTTATCGCGGTCCATGTTGTGTGCGGCCCACGCAGCAGGAGTTGCCTCGGAGTAGGCCACCGAAGAGACTACGCCGGCAGACTTTCCCTGCTTCTTCGCACGCTCCGACATGTTTTCTTCCTTCATGCCGTAGTGCGACATGCCGAGGATTCTGTTGTTGGTCTTAACGCCAGTCGCCATAGCTGTACCCGCGGCAGCAGAGTCCGTGATCTTGCCCTCCGTGACATACTCATGGGTCTTCCACGCCTGTTCCGGATCGTAGGAACCACCCATAGGGAACGTTGCCATGGACAGTCGGTTGAACTCCTCATAGGACTGAACCGGCTCGCCGTCCTTCTCTTTAAGTTCCTCATCGCCGAAGTCACCGTCGACGAGGTACTTCGACTGACCTGTCTCATAGAGATTGGTCAAAGCTAGGTGGCCATAGCCCATGCCATCACCAATCATGTAGATGATGTTCTTGGGGCCAGTGTGAGTATCCTCAGCGGCAACCGCTGGGCTCATACCCAGGGCAGCAACGGAGGCAGAAGTTACAACTGCCACGGCAGAGGTGGCGAAACGCGAGAGTGTCATCTGTGAAGTTATCCTTGCGAAACGTGACGAGTAATGAACAGCTGGAAGATTAATATTCACGCGTGACAGCCGGGCTACTGGTCTGTATATAGAAGATGAATGAATAAATAACAACTATCGCGTTGGATCGCGGAAGCGCCGAACCCCAGGGACGCACAAAGCCCACCTTCTCCCAGTGTATGGGAGCAGGTGGGCTCAGAATAACGCGTCTACGTCAGGTGCTTAGGCAGCCTTCGGAGCGTTGACGTCCTCCGGCAGAGCAGCCTTAGCGGCCTCGCAGAGTGCGGAGAAAGCCTCGAAGTCATTGACGGCAAGCTCAGCGAGGATCTTGCGGTCGACCTCGATCTCAGCCAGGCGCAGGCCGTGGATGAGACGGTTGTAGGTGATGTCATTCATACGAGCAGCCGCGTTGATGCGCTGGATCCACAGCTTGCGGAACTCGGACTTACGGGCGCGACGATCGCGGTAAGCGTAAGTCATGGAGTGCAGCCACTGCTCCTTGGCCTTACGGTACAGGCGGGAACGCTGGCCGCGGTAGCCCTTAGCGGACTTCAGGATCGCGCGGCGCTTCTTCTTGGCGTTAACTGAGCGCTTTACTCGTGCCACAGTAATACTTCCTTATCTTGATTGTGAGTGTGTGGGGATGGGGAGTTCGGCGCTAACTAGGCGCGGCCGAGAAGGCGCTTGATGCGCTTGGTGTCTGCCTTGGCAACGTCCTCGGTGCCCTTCAGGCGACGGGTGCGCTTGGACGGCTTGCCCTCCAGAAGGTGGCGGCGGTTAGCCTGCTCGCGACGCAGCTTGCCGGAGCCGGTCACCTTGATGCGCTTGGCGGTGCCCTTGTGAGTCTTCTGCTTCATGAGAATTAAATCCTTAAATCCTAAGTGGAGCGTGGTCTACTTCTTGCCCTTGCGGACGGGTCCCAGGACCATGGTCATGTTGCGACCATCCTGCTTGGGGCGCGACTCCACGACGCCGATGTCGGCGACGTCGTCAGCCAAGCGCTCCAACAGGCGGAAACCGAGCTCCGGTCGCGACTGCTCACGACCACGGAACATGATGGTCACCTTAACCTTGGAACCCTTCTCCAGGAAGCGCACCACATTACCCTTTTTGGTCTCGTAATCGTGATCATCAATCTTCGGACGGAACTTCTGTTCCTTCACCACAGTCTGCTGCTGATTCTTACGGGACTCGCGGGCCTTCTGAGCCTGCTCGTACTTAAACTTTCCGTAATCCATGATCTTGGCTACGGGCGGCTTCGCGTTCGGCGCAACCTCGACCAAGTCAAGATCCGCTTCGTACGCAAGCTTGCGAGCATCGTCAGTACGAACGATGCCCACCTGTTCACCACCGGGGCCAACTAGACGGACCTCGGGTACTCGGATGCGCTCATTAATGCGAGCTTCAGCGCTGATTGTGGTTCTCCTCGATTGTGGGGTTAGTAGTGTGCCTACCGTGACCACAAACGAATAAATCCCGGGTGCCACTGGCAACCGGGAGTTTCTAACAAGCACGCACCACTCACGTGGCACCTACTCTTTACCTTTATCCTGCACCTACACAAAGTGTGAAGCGCGGCTTCGGGTGGGAGAAACTCCGCTTGCGGCCCAAGTACCTCCTGGAGGAGGCGCTACGGGCGGTAGTGGGATCAACCCTAACACCCACGGGGCACGGAACCAAATCACCGCACGGAGGTGCGTGTCGAGGCGGTGCTTGACGACGCCCCCGAGGTCATTGTCACGCTTGACCGAGCCCCCGTCGCCGTCGCCGCGCTGCTCACGGAACTGGTGGCACTCGTGGGTTTCGGTTCACACTCCTCCACTGGTTTCAGCGTACCTGCATCAAGTGCCTCAGTGACCACACGATCAACACCAGCCGCAAGGACGTTCAAGGCTGGGATAGCCTGTTCAGCACTTACTCCTGGCATGGTGACCTCGATTGCCAAGCCCACGGAGCCGCCACTTCCGGTATCGCGCACGCCAAGCTGGCGGTGAGTGTAGCTGTTGTCTTCCTCGGACAGGCCCCAGCCGCCCTTGGCGCGCGTGTCTGGAAGTTTGTCCAAACCGTTGTCCTGCCACGCAACAATCTGGTCCATCACTTCATAGACGTACTCCGCTTCGGGGATACACGGCAGATGCGAACCAAACACAGCTTGGTCCTTCAACAACCAGGTTGAGTAGCCGAACGGTTCTTCCAGTTCGCCGCGGGAATCGTACTCCGCCAGCAGCTTTTTCACGGCCTGCCCGGCGTCTCCCTCGTTCCACCCCACGTGGGACCACAGGGCATACGCCGCGTCGTTATCAGATTCCTTAATGGCCAAGTCAACAAGGTCGGAACTGGCACCATCACGCAGCGCAGCAATGGCAATCGGCACTTTGACTGTGGACCATGTCGGCTCCTCTCCTCGAAGCCCTACCTGCACTGCACCGGTGCTATCAGCCACGGCCACGCCAGCGCGGATCTCATAGTCCTCAAAGTCGGTTTCGACCCCACGGATGACCTCGTTTAGTGCGGCCTTGATGTCATAATCCGAGGCCTGCCCAGTACGCATGACGCTGTGGTCCGTCTCCTCCATCGGCCCAGGCGCATTGTCAGGCCGCGAGCAGCCGGTTACTGCTGCGCATGCAGCAAGACTCACGGCTGTTAACGACGCACCGAGGCGCGGGGGCGTCATGGTGGTTCGGATCACAGCATCTCCTTGAGGAAGCCTCCAGTATAGGAACCTTGGACTTTGGCCACGTCCTCCGGCGTTCCCTGCGCCACGACGGTGCCGCCACCGGACCCGCCTTCCGGCCCCATGTCCACGATCCAGTCCGCCGCCTTGATGACGTCCAAGTTGTGCTCGATGATGATCACTGAGTTGCCCTTGTCCACGAGGCTCTGAATGACGAGCATAAGCTTGCGAATGTCTTCGAAATGCAGACCGGTAGTCGGCTCATCCAGGATGTAGACGGTGCGCCCCTTCGTGCGCTTCTGCAGCTCGGAAGCCAGCTTCACGCGCTGGGCCTCACCACCCGACAAGGTCGTTGCTGCTTGACCAAGACGCACGTAGCCAAGGCCCACCTCCGCCAAGGTGTCGAGGTACCGGTGGATAGAGCTAATCGGTTCGAAGAACTCAGCCGCCTCTGCGATGGGCATGTCAAGGACTTCAGCGATGTTCTTACCCTTATAGAGCACTTCAAGGGTTTCGCGGTTATAGCGCGCACCTTGACAGACCTCACACGGCACGTAGACATCCGGCAGGAAGTTCATCTCAATCTTGATGGTGCCGTCACCCTGGCACGCCTCGCAGCGCCCGCCCTTGACGTTGAAAGAGAAGCGTCCTGGTTTATACCCACGAACCTTGGCTTCCTGGGTCTCAGCAAAGAGGTTACGAATCTTGTCGAAGACACCCGTATACGTCGCTGGGTTGGAACGCGGGGTGCGGCCGATTGGGCTCTGGTCAACCTGCACAAGCTTGTCCAGGTGCTCGACACCTTCCACACGCTTGGCGCGTCCTGGTACCTGGCGGGCACGGTTTAGTTTGTTCGCCAGGGTCTTCGCCAGAATCTGGTTGACAACGGTGGACTTGCCTGAACCTGAGACGCCGGTGACACAGACGAGTACGCCAAGGGGAATCTCTACGTCAATGCTCTGCAGGTTGTTCTCGCGTGCGCCCACGACCTTGAGCATGCGCTCGCGGTCAATCTCGCGGCGCGAATCCGGAACAGCGAGTTCCTTCTTCCCGGACAAGTACTGGCCGGTGAGGGACTCTTCGACATCCTCAATACCTGCGGGCTCACCTTGGTAGACCACCTGGCCGCCGTACTCGCCAGCACGTGGGCCGACATCAACAAGCCAATCGGCTTCGCGGATGGTGTCCTCGTCGTGTTCAACGACAATGAGGGTGTTGCCAATATCGCGTAGGCGCTTGAGGGTCTTGATCAGACGTTGATTGTCGCGCTGGTGCAGACCAATAGAAGGTTCATCCAGCACGTAGAGCACGCCGGCGAGTCCGGAACCAATCTGGGTGGCCAGACGAATTCGCTGCGCTTCACCACCAGACAACGTCGAGGCGCCGCGGTCGAGAGTGAGGTAGTTGAGGCCGACGTCGAGAAGAAAGCGCAGGCGGGCCTGAATTTCCTTCAAAACAGCACCGGCAATGATCTCCTCACGGTGGCCCAGCACCAGCGAGTCCAAGAACTCCGCCGCGTCCTCGATGGACAGCGCGGTCAGACCTGCAATGGATTGCTCGCCGTGGGCAGTCGACGCCAAGCGCACCGCAAGAATCTCCGGCTTAAGACGAGTACCGCCACAGGCATGACACGGCACGCGGCGGGTGTACTGCAGCAGGCGGTCCTTCTGTGATTCAGAATCTGTTTGCTCCAGCTTGCGCTCCAGGAAGCCAATGGCTCCCTCAAACGGCGCGGACCAATTCCGCTGGCGGCCGTAACGGTTCTTGTAGCGCACCGTCACTTCCACATCCGAGCCATAGATCAGCGCGTGGCGCTGCTCCTTGCTGAGCTCGGACACCGGCGTCTGTGGGTCAAAGCCGAGAGTCTTGGCTAGACCCTCGACAAGCTTGACAAAGTACCGGGAATTCGGGCTCGATGTCCACGGCTGAATCGCCTCCACCGCCGGTGCATCGGGGTCTGGGATAAGAAGATCCACGTCCACCTCAAGGCGGGTACCCAATCCGTCACAGACGGGGCAGGAACCGAACGGTGCGTTGAAGGAAAATGCCCGCGGCTCATATTCCTCGATCGCCAGCGCATGACCGTTGGGGCAGGCAGCCTTTTCTGAGTAGGTATGCGTCAGTTCTTCACGGTCAACGAAATCGAGGGTCACTAGACCGTCCGCTAGTCGCAGCGCCGTCTCCACTGAATCGGTGAGGCGCTGTTTTTGGGACGCCTTGACTTGCAAACGGTCCACCACGACATCAATATCGTGTTTAATCTGCTTCTTGAGCTTCGGCGGATCGCTGAGCTGGTGCAGTTCACCGTCCACGCGCACACGAGAGTAACCCTGCGCTGCCAAGTCCTTGAACAGGTCTACGAACTCGCCTTTGCGGCGGCGGACCACAGGGGCCAACACCTGAAATTTCAGCTTCTCCTCATGGCCCAGCACTTCGTCGACGATTTGTTGTGGGGTCTGTCGCTCGATGACCGCATCACATTCCGGGCAATGCGGGGTACCCGCACGGGAAAACAGTAGACGCAGGTAGTCATAGATTTCCGTAATCGTGCCCACAGTAGAGCGCGGGTTGTGGTTAGTGGACTTCTGGTCAATAGACACAGCCGGAGATAGTCCGTCAATAAACTCGACATCCGGCTTGTCCATCTGGCCGAGGAACATACGAGCATACGAGCTCAAGGACTCCACATAGCGGCGCTGGCCTTCGGCAAAGATGGTGTCAAAGGCCAAGGAAGACTTGCCTGAGCCCGACAGACCGGTAAACACCACCAGTTTATCGCGTGGGATATCGATATCCACGCCCTTGAGGTTGTGTTCACGAGCGCCTCGTACGACCAAACGATCAGCCACTGATTGCTGCCTTCCTACACAAGAGAATGTTCGTTCTAGGGGGTTCTGGATCAGAATCTACCCGTAAGGTGGGACACATGAACAACGCACTCGAGCTTCATAAAATCTCCGTCTCCGAGATGGACAACAATTGCTACCTGTTGTGTGCTGGCGATGAGGCGCTGCTTGTCGACGCCTCCGCAGACGCCCCCGCCCTCCTGTCCCTCGCTGCCGATCACGGCGTTTCCATCACCGCGGTGCTCACCACACACCGCCACTGGGACCACGTCCGTGCACTTGAAGAGGTCCTTGAGAAGACCAGTGCCACGCACTATGCCAGCTTTCTCGACTCCCCTGCCCTGCCGGCGGCTGTCGATGTTGAACTGGAACATGGTGACACTCTGCCTTTCGCGGGCTATGAGTTTCCGGTCACGATTCTGCGTGGCCACACCCCAGGCGGTGCGGCCATCGCGGCGGACATCGACGGTGTGACCAACCTTTTTGTGGGCGATTCCCTGTTTCCCGGCGGCGTGGGCAAGACCACCTCGGAAGGAGACTTTGTTCGCCTGTACAAGGACGTGACACAAAGACTTTTTGACGTATTCCCTGACGAGGCCATTGTCCGGCCCGGACACGGTGATTCCACCACCCTTGGGGCGGAACGTCCACACCTCGAGGAATGGTGGGAGCGCCGGTGGTAACAGCGATTGCTGGGTGATCCGCGTACTATGGTGTGACGAACGTCTTTACATATCTAATGAATGGAGCACGTCATGATTCGTAAGCTTGCCCGTCCTATGCTGGCCTCTGTGTTTGTCTGGGATGGTGTGGATACCCTCCGCAACACCTCGGAGCACGTCGCGGACACCGAGTCCGTGCTTAAGCGCCTTCGCAAGGTACTGCCCCGTGAGTACGCAGGCTACATCCCGAATGACCCGGAGCTGGTTACCCGTGCACTTGGCGGTGCCAAGACCGCAGCTGGCACGTCCTTTGCGCTGGGCAAGGCTCCACGCACCTCGGCAGCTGTGCTGGCACTGACTCACATTCCGAATCTTGCGGGTAACTCTTTCTGGTCTGCTGATTCCAAGAAGGACAAGGAAGCCCAGCGCACCAACTTCATCACCAACACGGCGCTTCTCGGTGCACTGGCCATTGTCACCCAGGACACCGAGGGCAAGCCGTCCCTGCGCTGGCGCACCGCGAAGGCGTCCGAGCGCGCCAACAAGAAGATCCAGGCTGCCCTCCCGGGCAAGTCCGAGCAGCAGAAGTTCGCGGAGGACGTGTCGAACCGCGCGAGCGACATCTCCTCCGATGTGACTGCAAAGGCCACTGATTGGTTCGAGACTGCCAAGGACTACGTCGAGGACAACCGCGATGATTGGGAGTCCACCGGCCGTGACTTGCTTGATAACGCTCGCTCCTTCGTTGAGGACACCGCTGAAAGCGCCCGCGAGTTCTTCGACGACAACAAGGATGACTGGCTCAACGCCGCCCGCGATAACACCGAAACCGCTCGCAAGGGCCTGGTGAAGGCTGCTGGCAAGGCCCAGGATCGCGCCGATGTGGCCCTGGCCAAGGCAGATTCCATCGACAGCAAGCGTGCCAAGAAGAAGGCTCGTAAGCGCGCCGAGAAGCTGCAGAAGGTTGCGTCCAAGAAGCTGGACAAGGCCTTCAAGAAGTTCGGCGACAGCTTCTAAAAGCTTCCTGTACTGCGGATCTTTCCCGTAGACGCACCGTCAGCAATGAGGGCGGTGGAGAGGACAACGGCTCAGCGACTATGCTGGGCCGTTGTCCTTTTTCTATTACCTCCGTGTCGTCGAGAAGCCTTCACACGCACCCAAGGAGCCTCGTGTCTGATTCCTCTCCCACAACTCACGCCGATACCACGAACGAACTGAACTCTGAGATTGCCAAAGAGCAGGTTTATGTCGACGGCCTGTTTGCGCGTCTCGACAATGAGGTGCAGACGGCGAATGAGCGGCTTAATGAGGTCCAGGCGGCTGTAGATCCACACACACCTGATGCTGATGCGTTGGTGCGCCGCGAGACCGAGTACCACGGCTTGCAAGCCAAACTCGATCGCCTCAATCTTGCTCAACTGGGACTGGTGTTTGGACGTATCGATATCGATGCCCCCGGTGACAACCCCACTCCAGAAGGACTCGATCGCCGCTATATCGGGCGCATGGGCCTTGATGCCCGTGAAGAGGACTACCGCACTCTTCTCTTGGACTGGCGCGCGCCTATGGCTAGGCCTTTCTACCTCGCGACTACAGCACACCCGGAGGGTGTGCACATGCGTCGCCATATCCGAACAACGGGCCGAACCGTCACTGGGGTTAGTGATGAAGTTCTCGATGGCGAATCAGCTGTTGAGGATAGTGACGTGGCCAGTGAATCCGCGCTACACCACGTCATGCAGCGCGCACGCACCGGCCACATGCCTTCCATTGTGGAAACCATCCAACGCGAGCAGGACGAGATCATTCGCGATAGCACGCGTGGCGTCATGGTGGTCGAAGGTGGCCCAGGCACGGGTAAGACCGCGGTAGCGTTACACCGCGTGGCCTACCTGCTGTACACCTACCGTGAGCAGCTCGCCGCCACCGGTGTGCTTATCGTGGGCCCCAATTCCACCTTCTTGGAATACATCTCTCGAGTGCTGCCCGAGCTCGGTGAGACCGGCGTGGTTCTGTCCACGATCGCTTCTCTCTTCCCCGGCATCGATGCAACTCACCCCGAATCCTTGCTCGCCCGCGAGATCAAGGGCTCTGAGGCTATGGCTGAGATCCTGAGCAACGCCGTCAAGGATTATCAGTGTCTTCCCGAGGAACCCCGCGTTATCGATATCGACCGCCTTGAGCTCACTGTCACGGCAGACATGGTCAAAGCCGCTCGTACCCGCGCGCGGCGCTCGAGAAAGCCTCACAATGATGCTCAAGGCGCTTTTGCCGAGCACCTCATCGAATCATTGGCTCAGCAGATGGCGGAGCGCATCGGTGCGGACCCACTCGGCGGAGCCAACCTGCTCTCCCGCGCTGACGTCGACCAACTCCACGATGATCTTGCTGAAGAACCGCTCATCACCGATCTCGTCGACGAGTTCTGGCCTCACTTGTCTCCCACCGAGGTCCTCGCAGAGCTGCTCAGCAACCGCGAGCGTATCGACTCCGCGGCGAGTGCCTATGACGAGGAGACACGCGGGGCGCTGTACCGCGTGAATGGTACGGCTTGGGCCGCATCGGACGCAGCGCTTCTCGACGAGCTCGCGGTGCTCATCGGCATGCCCGACCCTGAAGCCGAACGCGCCGCCGAAGACAGGCAATGGCGCGAACAAGTCGCCGAGGCTGAGGACGCTCTGGACATCCTGAGCTCCTCTGACTCGACCGATAATGACGATGACATGTTCGAGGCCGAAATTCTCTCTGCCCACGACGTCATTGACGCCGAGCATCTCGCCCGTCGTCACGAAGTGCGTGACTCCCGCACCACCGCGCAGCGCGCCCGGGAGGATTACACGTGGGCCTACGGACACGTCATCGTTGACGAAGCACAGGAGCTCACCCCCATGGAGTGGCGAATGATTTTCCGCCGCAGCCCGTCACGGTGGATGACTCTCGTGGGCGATACCTCCCAAACCGGCTCCCCCGCCGGCGTGGATGAGTGGGCAGCAACGCTGGAGCCTTTCGTGGGCCAGCGCTTCCGTCAACATGGACTCACGGTCAATTACCGCACCCCACGTCCCGTCACGGAACTAGCAAACCGCCTCCTAGCGGAGATTAACCCGGACGCCACGCCAAGTATTGCGGTGCGAGATGGGGATGATGTCACCTGGCATGCCAGTGCCCCTGATCAGGAGCCTGGAACCTTCACTGGCCCCGACGGACGCCTCCATGCCGTCATCACTGCCGCAAATGTCGAGGAAGTAAAAGGCCTCGAATTCGACCACGTCACGGTGATCAACCCCGACGATATTGTGGCGGCCTCCACGCAAGGTATCCACAACCTCTATGTGGCGCTGACCCGCGCAACCCAGACGCTGACGATCGCTGGGCGCTACTCGGAGGTTTTCGGATAATCTGGTGCGCATGGCACTTTCCGATATCGCCCGTAAGATTGAGTTCACCACTAATTCCGTGACGGTGAAGCGCTCAGCCCGCAAAGGCTGGCAGCCCTCCATTACCGGATATTCCGGGTATGGAAATGAGCATTTCGTCCATGTTTTGGGCCGAGTACTCATGCACGATCCCGAATCACAGGACACTGATACGTGGGCGCAACGCGGCTACCGCCAGTTCTTCACTATCCAGGTTCCACGTCACGAGGTAGAAGTCACCGTTGGCGGAAAGACTGTCGCCGGCACCAGCAATCACAACGGCTACATCGATGTTCTTGTCCATGACCATGGTCTCGAGCCTGGCTGGCACGAAGTCAGCATTCGTGCCAAGGGAGCGGAAGAAGTTACGGCTGAAGTCCTCATCGTGAGTGCGGACACTGAATTCGGCGTGGTCAGCGATATCGATGACACCATCATGGTCACCTGGCTCCCCCGCGCCATGATCGCGGCCTGGAACTCCTGGGTTAAGCGCACCAATACCCGCACTCAGGTCGAAGGCATGGCGTCCTTCTACCGTGAGATTGCCGCGGAGCACCCTGGTGTGCCTTTCATCTACCTCTCTACCGGTGCGTGGAACACCTACGACACCTTGGTCACCTTCATGGAGGAGAACGGTTTCCCACGCGGACCGCTGCTGCTCACTGACTGGGGTCCCACTCCTACCGGGCTGTTCCGCAATGGCCAGGAGCACAAGCGCGTGCAACTTCGAAACCTGTTCATTGCCTTCCCAGCGCTGCGGTGGTTACTCATTGGGGATGATGGCCAGCACGATCCGCTGACCTATGCGGATGCTGTGGCCGAGCACCCAGACCGGGTGGCCGCGGTGGCTATTCGAAACCTCTCCCCGCAAGAGCAGCTGCTCGCGCACGGTTCATTGGCTCCACTTGCCAGGGTCAACGACCAAACGTCCTTCAACATCCCCCTTATCCAAGGCGCTGACGGCACGGCCCTCGCGCGTGCTTACCGCAAGCTACGTTTCTGACTCTTAACCCACAGACCCCTCGAAAACAAGAAACGCGCGGCCCCGGTAGGGAAACCGCGCGGTGGCTTTGTGGGGCCTAGTTGACCGTGTGAACGATCATGACGTCACAGTCGGATTGACGAGCCACGTCAGCCGGAACGGACCCCAGCAGGCGGCCGGTCAAGGAGTTGATGCCGCGGTTACCCACGACGAGCAGGTCAGCCTGATTGTCGTTGACGATAGACATCAGGGCCTGAACCGGGGTACCCGGGCGGACAGCGGTCTCGACGTTCTTCACGCCAAATTTCTCTGCATGCTCCTTGCCGGAGGTTAGGTTGGCCTGGGCCTTTTCATCACCGAGGATGGTGACGGAATCCTGGCGCAGAGTCTTGGACGCCTGCTCTTGGTTCTCGTAGTAGGCACAGCCGATGATGAGGGTGGCATCGAAGGCTGCAGCGATCTTGGAGGCACGCTCCACTGCGAGCAGGGAAGACTTGGAACCGTCGGTACCGACCACGATCTTGTTGTAATCGCTCATGATGACCTTTCTTCGCGAGCCTCCAATCACGGGAATCTCGCTTGACAATCAATTAAACTTTTCGCGCACCCGCTAGTTTAACAACGCGGGTGCCAACACGTCGATTGGAATTCTAATCTTCGGTCGTGTTGACCACGACCACGTCGGCGTGAGCCTTGCGGGTGAGCTCCGTAGCCACGGAACCAAAGACACGTCCACGCACGGAATGGATGCCCTTATTACCCACAACGAACAAGTCAACATCGTGGTCACGGCCGACCTCGATGAGCGCATTGACGGGGTCACCGGACTTGGCAATGATCTCGATACGCTGTGCGCCTTCGCTGTGCGCGATCTCGGCAGCGTTGTTGAGGTAATTCTCCGACATTTCCTCGCTCACCACGGGCACGCGAGCATCCTCGGCGTTCGGGGCACCCAACATCGAACCGGAGTGATTGTAGAACGCGGAAACAATGATCAGCGTTGCGTCGTAGGCACGTGCCATCGATGCGGCGGACTGCACCGCGCGTAGGGAGGTCTTCGATCCATCAGTGCCGACGGCGATAACGTTGTAGCTCAGCATATTTCTCCTTATAAGTGGTGTTTAATCTGTAAATAGTATGGCACGATACCGCGCTGCAGGCGCGAACATCCCCGCCTAAATTCCAGCTTCCTTAAGGCCGCGCTGTTCCTTCTTCAAATCAGCGATTTCATCGCGCAGACGCCCCGCCAACTCAAATTTGAGCTCACGGGCGGCATCACGCATTTGAGCCGTCAAATCGTCGATAAGCGCCTGCACCTCATCCGCCGCCATGGAGGACACATCGCGCTTTTCGACGATCGCCGTTGGATCGGCATCCGCCCCTCCCTCGCCGTCCTTGTCAGCATCCTCATAGACCTGGTCGAGGATGTCCGCAATCTTCTTGCGCAGCGGCTGCGGGTCGATGCCGTGTTCGGTGTTATACGCAATCTGCTTCTCGCGGCGGCGCTCCGTCTCCTCGATGGCCTCTTGCATCGAATCAGTGATCTTATCCGCATACATGATGACCTCGCCCGACACGTTACGTGCGGCACGGCCAATGGTCTGGATCAATGAGGTGGTCGAACGCAGGAATCCTTCCTTATCGGCATCGAGGATGGCCACGAGGGACACCTCCGGAAGGTCCAGGCCCTCACGCAGCAAGTTAATACCAACGAGGACATCGAATTCACCCAAGCGCAACTGACGCAGTAACTCCACGCGCTGCAGAGTGTCGATATCGGAGTGCAGGTAGCGCACCTTGATTCCGTGCTCAAGGAGATAGTCCGTCAAGTCCTCCGCCATTCGCTTGGTCAGCGTGGTGACAAGCACGCGCTCTTCCTTGGCGGTACGGGCACGAACCTCATCAATGAGGTCATCGATCTGGCCCTTCGTAGGCTTGACCGTCACCTTCGGATCCACCAGACCAGTCGGGCGAATAACCTGTTCAACGAATTCTCCCCCCGAAGCCGTCATCTCAAAATCGCCCGGGGTGGCCGACATGTAAACGGTCTGCCCCACTCGTTCCTCGAACTCATCAAAGGTCAGCGGGCGGTTATCAACCGCCGATGGCAGCCGGAATCCAAACTCGACGAGGTTCCGCTTACGGGCCATATCACCTTCATACATGCCACCAATCTGCGGCACGGTGACGTGCGACTCGTCGATAATGGTGAGAAAATCTTCCGGGAAGTAATCCAAGAGGGTGGCCGGTGCGGATCCAGCTGGGCGGCCGTCGACATGGCGCGAATAGTTCTCAATGCCCGAGCAGAAACCTACCTGCTCAATCATCTCAAGGTCATATTCGGTGCGCATGCGAAGGCGCTGCGCTTCGAGCAGCTTGCCTCGGTTCTCCAAATCCGCCAACCGCTCTGCCAGCTCCTCTTTGATGTCCTCGATCGCGCGTGCCATGCGTTCTGGGCCGGCGACATAGTGCGTCGCTGGAAAGATCCGGACCTCATCAACGCGCTCAATCACATCACCGGTGAGCGGGTGAATGTAGTAGAGCTCATCCACGTCATCACCAAAGAACTCGATGCGCACCGCGCGTTCCTCATACGCCGGGATAATGTCCACGGTGTCGCCCTTGACTCGGAAGGTGCCACGGGTAAAGCCCACATCATTGCGCTCATATTGGATATCCACGAGAAGGCGTAGGAAGCGATCGCGGTCAATCTCTTCACCTTCTTCCAACACGACCGAGCGATCCAGGTAGGACTGCGGTGTACCCAAACCATAAATGCAGGACACAGAGGAGACTACGACGACATCGCGGCGCGAGAGCAACGCCGAAGTCGCGGAGTGACGTAGGCGCTCCACGTCCTCGTTAATAGAGGAATCTTTCTCAATGTAGGTATCCGTCTGCGCGATATAGGCCTCAGGTTGGTAGTAGTCGTAGTACGACACGAAGTACTCCACCGCGTTGTGCGGCAGCAACTGCCTAAGCTCATTGGCTAGCTGGGCGGCCAGCGTCTTATTCGGCGCCATGACCAACGTAGGGCGCTGCTGCTGCTCGATGAGCCACGCTGCCGTGGCAGACTTACCGGTACCGGTAGCACCCATGAGAACGACATCGCGTTCACCGCGGTTGAGGCGCTCGTCCAATTCCGCAATGGCGGCGGGTTGATCACCAGCAGGTTTATACTCAGACTCAACCTTGAATTCAGCCGAGCGGCGCTCGACTTCGCCCACTGGGCGGTGCTCAGAAACTGGCAGGATGGGGTGTTCAGCAGCAAAAGCCATGCCGACCAGTCTAACGCGCTCGTCACGGCATTGCGGCGCGCGTGGTGCGCAGCCAGTCCTCCAACTCGTCGGTAGTTTCCCACAGCGCATAGATCGGTGATGAATCCGGCTCCATAGCTTTGTTCATACGCTTGCGAAGCCACGCCCTAGTTTGTGGGGTGCGCAGGATACGAACATCTGCCCCGCACAATCCGCCTGGGAGCTTCTCGAAAGGGGTTGAAGCAAGGGCGCCGAGCGCAATGATGGTTTCGGCATCATCCACATCAATGGGCGCCTCCGCGCAGCTTCGCTTAAAAGTTTCTAGGTCGAAAGAGCCATCACGAAGTTGCGCGAGCACTGCGCGCGCGGCGTGATTGTCGAATGGCCCGACGTCCCAGGTTCCCATGAGGAGTGAGGTTAAGCATCGAACATGAACGAGATGAGAGCGAAAGGTAAATTTTGTCTACCATGTCCTTTAAATGTTGCTGCGCTCCTTTAGAATCGGCTGTCATGAAGTTTCGTTCCCTTGCTAGCGCAGTAACCGTTACCGCGCTTCTCCCCGTCGCCCTTGTTGCCCACGCCCCACAAGCCGTGGCCGCGCCCTGTACGCCATACTCCAAGTCCGGAAGCTTCACATCGAAGCCGTCCGCGTCCGCCCCAGCCGGTGGTTCCTCACTCGGCGGGCTCAGCGCACTGTTGAGCGGCTCCTCGAAGCCTTCCCAGCCGGAGCGTGCCACTAGCGGTCAGCGCAGCAACTACAACCAGCGCCAGATCACTGGTGGGCCAACACAGATCATGCAGCTCATCACCGGTGCCGGCTCCCCTAACCGTACTGACCTCGACTTCGGTGTCTCGGGCACAGACCTCGGTATTGCTTACGCCGATGGGGCCGGCCACTCTTACTATGTGTTTGGTGACACCATGGACTGCGTCGGTGAGGGCGATGGCTGGCGCTCCAATGTCCTCTTGCGCACGACCGATGAGGACTACGGCGATGGTCTGCGCCTCGATGACGCTCTCACCGCTCGCGGCTGGTCCGCCACTGGCTATGCCAAGGAATTCATCCCTTCTCAGAAGGTCGGTGACGCTGACATCAACGGCGAGCGCACCACCATCCCCACAGCCGGGATTGTGGTTGACGGCGTGCATTACATCGATTACATGTCAGTGCGTTCCTGGCATGATCCGAAGACCGGCTGGTCCACCAACTTTGCCGCAACGGTGAAGTCGACCGATGGTGGCGTGTCATGGAAACCGGTACCAGAAGCAACCCGCACGAACGCTAGCCACGGCGCGAACGCCCCAATCCCGGGTGGAGCTAACTATCGCCCGGGATTTGAAAAGCTTCAGCAGTCGGCCTACATCGAGCATGGAGACTACATCTACCGTTTCACCACCGGACAAGGCCGCCGTGGTCCGGCATACCTCTCCCGCGCAGTGAAGTCGCAGTTTCCCAACGAGAGCGCATTCGAGTACTACGCGGACGGCGGATGGGTCCACGATCCTTCCCAGGCCAGCGTTGTGTTGGACGGCAAGGTCTCTGAGCTCTCAGTGGCGTACAACGACTACCTGGGCAAATTCGTCACCATGTACGGTGTTGAGGGCGAGGGCATCGTCATGCGCACGGCGCCCTCCCCCGAAGGCCCGTGGTCCCCGCGCCGCAAGCTCGTGGACGCTGAAACAGCGAAGGTCATCAGCGGCGAGCCGCTCAATGACACTTACGCTCCTTACGTATTGCCTCATCAGGACGATCAGCACCTGTACTACACACTGACGTCGTGGCGCGACTACAACACCATGCTCATGCGCACGGATCTTGATTTCGTGGGCGAGGACATGGAGAACAACGACCACATCGCCGTCTCCGACGTGGTAGCAACGCGCTAATTAAAGCGACGCTTCAACGCTTCTGCGACCCTCTCGACCTGCGCATCGAGCGCTTCGAGGGGGCCGTTGTTGTCTATGACATAATCCGCTGCAGCAAGGCGGACATCATCAGGTATCTGCGCTGCAATGCGACGGCGCGCGTCTTCTTCATCCAGTCCTCGAAACTCCACGAGGCGGCGTACGCGCTCTTCAATCTCAACATCGACAACGATGGTGACATCCATGCCCTTGTTGAGACCATTGTCCACGAGCAACGGCATGTCATAGACCAGGAACGCTTCGCCCGCCGCGCGCGCAGCCTCGAAACGGGCTTGGGTTTCCTCGTGGATACGCGGATGCGTGATGGAATTGAGCACGTCCGTTTTCTCGCGGCTCGAGAAGGCCCGCGAGGCCAGTAGCCCCCGGTTAAGGGAGCCATCGGCGTTGAGAATGTCCTCCCCGAACGCATCGGCCAGCTCGGAGAGAGCCGGTTGGCCTGGTTCGACAATGTCGCGGGCGATCTGGTCGGCATCGACAAGCGCCCAGCCCTGCTCCACCAACAACTGGGCCACAGTAGATTTTCCGCTTCCAATACCGCCGGTGAGTCCAATGAGTTTCATACCCGCCCACGATACGCGAGAGACATGCACAAAGGCCGTCTCTCCCACAATGGCGTGGGGAGAGACGGCCTTGAGTACTCAGAACCTCAGGCGCTAACGCGCCCTGAGATTGCGGAGTGTGGCTTAGTTGCCGGCGAGCTTGTCGCGCAGAGCAGCAAGCTGCTCGTCAGATGCGAGGGAACCGCCAACCTCTGCCTCGGTCTCGGATGCCGGAGCTGCATCCTGGGACTCGGAGGAGTAGTTGGAGTTGTTCGCAGCGGACTCGGCGGCTTCAGCGGCTGCTGCACGGTTGCGCTCGATCTGAGCGGTGTGCAGGTTGAAGCGACGCTCGGACTCGGCGTAGCGAGCCTCCCAAGCCTGACGCTGCTCGTCGAAGCCTTCCTTCCACTCGTTGGTCTCCGGATCGAAGCCCTCGGGGAAGACGTAGTTGCCCTGCTCGTCGTAGGAGTCAGCCATGCCGTACTTGGACGGATCGAACTCTTCGGTGTAGTCCTCGTCTGCCTGCTTAACAGACAGGGAGATACGACGACGCTCAAGGTCGATGTCGATGACCTTGACCATGACTTCCTGGCCAACGGTGACAACCTGATCCGGAACCTCGACGTGGCGCTGAGCCAGCTCGGAGATGTGGACGAGGCCCTCGATGCCCTCCTCGACGCGAACGAAGGCGCCGAACGGAACGAGCTTGGTGACCTTGCCCGGGACGATCTGGCCCACAGCGTGAGTGCGGGCGAAGACGCGCCACGGATCTTCCTGGGTTGCCTTCAGGGACAGGGACACGCGCTCGCGGTCCAGGTCGACGTCGAGAACCTCGACGGTGACCTCGTCGCCCACGGTGACAACCTCGGACGGGTGGTCGATGTGCTTCCAGGACAGCTCGGAAACGTGAACCAGGCCGTCGACACCGCCGAGATCGACGAAGGCGCCGAAGTTGACGATGGAGGAGACAACGCCCTTGCGGACCTGACCCTTCTGCAGCTGGTGCAGGAACTCGGAACGGACCTCGGACTGGGTCTGCTCCAGGTAAGCACGGCGGGACAGGACAACGTTGTTGCGCTGCTTGTCCAGCTCGATGATCTTGGCCTCGAGCTCCTGGCCGATGTATGGCTCCAGGTCACGAACGCGGCGCATCTCAACGAGGGAAGCCGGGAGGAAGCCACGGAGGCCGATGTCGAGGATGAGACCACCCTTGACAACCTCGATGACGGTACCGGTGACCGGCTCTTCCTTGGCGTGCAGCTCTTCGACGGCGCCCCAGGCGCGCTCGTACTGTGCGCGCTTCTTGGACAGGATCAGACGGCCTTCCTTGTCCTCCTTGGTGAGAACAAGTGCATCGATCTCGTCGCCGACCTCGACAACCTCATCCGGGTTGACGTCGTGCTTGATGGAAAGCTCGCGGGACGGGATGACGCCCTCGGTCTTGTAACCGATGTCGAGCAGGACCTCGTCGTGGTCAACCTTGACCACGGTGCCCTCGACGATGTCGCCATCGTTGAAGTACTTGATGGTGGCGTCGACAGCTGCGAGGAAGTCCTCTGCGGTTCCGATGTCATTGATCGCAACCTGAGGGGTGTTAGAAGTTGGCATGTAGTTATGCTCCGAATAAACGTAGGAGATCGTATTTGGACAGTTACGTGTCTCTTGAAAAGCGTCATTAAGCAGCGCAAAAGCGCAAGACTTAAGATGGATTTCAATCCCGACTCGCGGTCCGGCTGAACCCTCCTACAGTGGCTCAGTGCGTCCCGAGTCATAGACACGCTCGTACCACACTACATTCATGCAGCTACAACGGCAAATGCGCCACGCGAAAGGAACCATGTTTTCTGCCTCCACGGCCAACCGCTCCTATTGGGATTCCGACGCCGATGCTTACCACGCGAACCACCCGGAGTATCTGTCGTCTTTTTATTGGTGCCCGGAGATGCTCCACGAATCCGAAGCGCAGTTGCTTGGCGACGTCTCCTCGGCCACCGTCCTCGAACTCGGCTGCGGATCCGCGCCGTGCACGCAGTGGCTCCACGGCCGCGCGGAGTTCGCCACCGGCTTTGATCTTTCCGCCGGAATGCTGTCTCATGCCGAACCAGGCCTCCCGCTAGTGCAGGCAGATGCTGTGACACTTCCCTATTGTGATAATGCTTTCGACGTCGCCTTCTCCGCCTTTGGGGCCCTTCCGTTCATCGCAGATCTTGACTCCGCACTGGCTGAGGTCCACCGCGTGCTGCGCCCTGGTGGTCGCTTTGTGTTCTCCGTGCCGCATCCCATGCGGTGGGTCTTCCCCGACGACCCTGACAATCTCACCGCCGAGTTGCCCTATTTTGACCGGGCCTACCTCGAGCACAATTCCGCGGGTGATCTTACCTATGCCGAGTTTCACCGCACAATGGGTGACTGGCTGCGCGCCCTCCAGGTCAGAGGAAACTTCGAGATCCTCAACCTCATAGAGCCGGAGTGGCCGGAGGGCCTCGACAGTACGTGGGGCCAATGGTCGCCCAAGCGCGGTGCCCTGTTTCCTGGTACGGCTATCTTTGTCTGCCAGGCTACGGCCCCGGCATCTGGAGCCCCCGCTTCAGGGATGCAGCGTCGAGAGCACGTAAGCTGACGTCCATGCTTCTCGAACGCTTCGCAATAGCTTTGCGCCGGGTCGTGGCGTGGTGGATTGATGCTTTCCTCGCTGCCGCCATCATTCTGGTGTTTAAGTGGCTCTTTAACTTCGCCACTGATGGCGCGCTCACCGGACGTACGGGCGAAATCTATGACATTACTGCGCTTGCCATAGTGTTTTACGTATACCGCGTGTGGGCAGAAGCGACGAAGAATACGTCTCTAGGCAAGTGGTCCCTCAAGCTCGAGGTCATCGCCCAGCGGCCAGGTTTTGCTAGCGCCGCGATCCGCAATAGTTGGCTCCTTCTTACGCTGCTGGCACTAACAGGTCTGCCCATGGTTGAGGGCACAATCCTTACTGTCCTGGGACTTAGCGTTCTCGCATTCGGCCAAACACCTTTCGATGTACTCGCTGGCTGCTTGGTCGAGCGCCGCACGCCCACCGACGACGAGCGTGCAGTGGGCTTGTCCTAAGCGTTCGGGGCGAGCGCGGCCCCAGCGCTTAGTGTGCGGCTGCGTCCCAGTTCTTGCCCTCTCCAACAGAAACTTCGAGCGGCACGGTCAACTCGATAGCCTTGTCCATCTCACGCTCGAGGATGGTGTGAACCTTCTCCGCTTCGCCTGCAGCAACCTCGACAACAAGTTCATCGTGAACCTGCAACAGCACGCGCGACTTCATTCCTTCGAGTGCCTTGTCCACGCGAATCATAGCTACCTTAATGATGTCGGCTGCAGTGCCTTGAATCGGGGCGTTGAGCGCGGCACGCTCGGCGTTCTCACGGGCAACGCGGTTATCGGAGTTGAGCTCCGGCAGGTAGCGGCGGCGACCAAACACCGTGGAGGTATAGCCATCTTTGCGTGCCTGAACTACGACGTCATCCAAGTAGCGCTTCACTCCGCCAAAGCGCTCGAAGTAGTTTTCCATGATCTTTTTGGCCTCACCAGCTGGAATCCCCAGCTGTTGCGAGAGACCAAAAGCGGAGAGGCCATAGACCAACCCATAAGACATGGCCTTAACTCGACGGCGCAATTCTGGGGTGACCTCATTGACGGGCACATCAAACACGCGCGAGCCGACGTAGTTGTGAAGGTCTTCGCCCTCACGGTAGGCCTCGATCAGGCCCGGATCCTCCGACAGGTGGGCCATAACGCGCATCTCAATCTGGGAATAGTCCGCGGTGATGAGGGTATCGAAGTCTTCGCCCACCACGAAGGCTGAACGGATCTGGCGGCCAGCTTCCGTGCGCACCGGGATGTTTTGAAGGTTGGGCTCCGTTGAGGACAGGCGGCCTGTGGAGGTGACCGTCTGGTTGAAGGTGGTGTGAATGCGACCATCCGGTTGAATCGTCTTGATGAGGCCCTCCAGCGTAGTCTTCATCTTTTGGTACTCGCGGTGGGCCAAGAGATGATCCAGGAAGGGATGCGGATGGCTCGCAGCTAGTTGTTCGATTTCCTTGGCAGCCGTGGAATAGCCCGTCTTGGTCTTCTTTGTCTTCGGCATATCGAAAGTATCGAAGAGCACAGACTGCAGCTGCTTCGGGGAATTCAGGTTGAGGGAGTCATCCCCCGCCAATTCGCGCGCGGCGCGCTCTTGTTCGTTGACCTGCTCGATGAAGGCATCACGCTGGGTTTCCAGAATGTCGCGGTCCACGGCGATGCCGGCGGCTTCCATACGTGCCAGGATTCCCACCAAGGGCAGTTCAAGGTCGGTATAGAGCTCGAAGGAGGCAATGTCCTGCAGCTGCTGTGTCAGCTCCGCTGCCAGCTCCATGATGGCGCCAGCCTGATCTGCCAATGGGTTCTCATCGAGGATAGACAGCTGCTCGCTGGCCTGACCTAAAGACTTCTTCAAGTGGCGCTGATAGACATCACTCAGCTCATACGTGCGCTGGCCGGGGCGAAGTAGGTAAGCAGCAAGTGCGGTGTCATGAGCAATGCCGCGCAGCTCGATGCCACGGCCGGCCAGCATGTGGTAGGCGGCCTTGGCCTCGTGGAAGTATTTCGGCGCATCCGAGGACAGCCAAGCAGCCAAGGCCGCATCCTCCTCCGCGGACAGGTCCCCGAGTTCGAGGTGGAGGCCTTCGAAGGAGTCGTCGACAAGCGCGATCGCCGCCGCGTCACCCGCACCAGGGGTGCCATCGCCCTGGACATACACCGCAACGTTTTCCTTGCCAGCTAGCCATTCCATCAGGGGCGTGTCGGTGATGCTCACGGATACATCCGGTGTCTCTACTGCCGCTGCAGCCTCCGCGTCAGCATCATGTGGGATAGCGCCCAAGACACGCTCTCGCAGATTGGTACCGAACTCCAGCTCATCAAAGCGCGCAGCAACCTCGCTCGCTGCCGCACCTTTGAAGCTCAGGTCGGCCGGCCCCACTTCCAAGTCCATATCCGTCACCATCTGGGTGAGCTGGCGGTTCAGCTTGACTTGCTCAATGCGGTCGCGAAAGTTTTGACCCGCCACACCCTTGATTTCGTCCGCGTGGGCAATAAGTTCATCGAGCGAACCATACTGGGTGATCCACTTAGTCGCGGTCTTTTCGCCCACCTTCGGAACGTTGGGAAGATTGTCCGACGGGTCACCACGCAGGGCCGCAAAGTCCGGATACTGCTGTGGAGTGAGACCATACTTTTCTTCCACTGCGGCCGGGGTAAACCTGTGAAGTGTCGACACGCCGCGCATGGGATACAGGACGGTCGTGGACTCGTTGACAAGCTGCAGATAATCGCGATCACCCGTCACGAGCAAGGTCTCATAGTCAGATCCCGCCTGCGTAGACAGCGTCGCCACAATGTCATCGGCCTCGAAGTTCTCACGGGACAGCGTAGTGATGCCGAGTGTCTCCAGTACCTCGCGGATAAGCTCCACTTGTCCGCGGAACTCTTCGGGTGCTGCCTCTCGCTGCGCCTTGTAATCCGGGAACATCTCCGTGCGGAAAGTCTTACGTCCCACGTCGAAGGCGACGGCGACGAAGTCCGGCTTCTCCTCGGCCAGAATGTTGGCCAACATCGAGAGGAAGCCGTACACGGCATTGGTGTGTTGGCCTCCTGAAGTGGAGAAATTCTCCGCAGGAAGTGCATAAAATGCGCGGAAGGCCATCGAGTGGCCGTCGATAAGCAAAAGTCGGGGCTGAGAAGTAGTCACCCAGCCCATCCTAACGTGTTGTCCGCGGCACCACCGCTCCCCCTCCGCCAGTGTCCCAAGCACTTTCACACCACGCCCTGACAGGCAATTAGGTTAGTGCCGCACCGCTGCGCTAATATCTTTGCCAGTGCGCCCCTGTAGCCCAATTGGCAGAGGCAACGGATTCAAAACCCGTGTAGTGTGAGTTCGAGTCTCACCAGGGGCACAAACCCACCCCACAGCAGAGTACGTTGTGGGGTGTTAGCGTTTTCTCGATCGAAAGGTTTCCCTGACCTATGCGCCGCACCATCATCGCCGTGAGCACTGCCGCTGCTCTTGCACTGTCTGGAACGACCGTGGCCACCGCCGCACAAAAAAGCTCCAACTCCAGCACGGGCACCACCATGTCGTCCAAGGTGGAGGAATCCTCCTACTACCAAAAGCTCCACGAGACCGCAGCGTCCTCCGACGACCCCGACCTCAACCGCTTCTACGCCGTGCTACTCGATGGCTTGGTGGGCCTCGCCGCCTTCGCTGTTCTCGGCTCGGTTTATGGTGAGCTAGCCAAGCGCCTCCAGCTTTAGACGCGTTAGCGCATATCCTTCTCCCAAGTGAATAGTTTGCATAGGCCGGTGGTGCAGTGAGAGAATAGGAGTCATCTGCTCACCACCTTCGCCCCTCGGCACGGCATCCCCACCCCAGGGGCAGTCAAGGATAATTTCGGTTTATGCACTTTATTCTTAACGCCATTCGAGGCGCCCTCATTGGCATGGCCGAGCTGGTCCCCGGCATTTCCGGCGGAACCGTCGCGCTCATCGTCGGCATCTATGAGCGCGCCCTGCACAACGCCAATGACCTCATCTCCGGCCGATTCAAGAAGGTCGAATGGGGTTTCCTCCTATCTGTCGCCGTCGGCATGTTCATTGCTGTCTTCGGGTTCTCCACGCTGCTCCACAACTTTGTTGAGGGCCAAGTATCGCTCTCCAGCGCCCTCTTCTTGGGCATGGTGGCAGTTTCTATCATCGTTCCTTTGCGCATGATGTCGCGCTTCTCACCTGCCGCTATCGCCGCTTTCGTCATTGCAACGGTGGCCATCTTCGTCGTTACCGGTTTCACGTCCACCCCAGTGGAGGATCCCAACCTCATCGTGGTGTTCTTCGCCGCCATGATTGCCGTGTGCGCCCTGATCCTTCCCGGCATATCCGGTTCACTCATCCTCCTGACTATGGGCCTCTACCAGCCGGTGATCGGCGCGGTCTCAGACCGCGACATGGTCACCGTCGGTGTATTCGCACTCGGTGCTGTGTGCGGCCTCGCCGCATTCGTCAAGGTTCTTAACTACCTGCTGGATAATCACCGCGACCCTACCCTTGCTGCCATGGCTGGTTTCATGCTCGGCTCGCTGCGCGCACTGTGGCCGTGGGGAGCAGACCAGGATGCATCGACCCCGATGATCCTGCTCATGCTCGTCATTGGCGGCGTCATTGTGTCCATTTTCATCGTTGCGGATTGGCGCAAAGCCGCAACCTACCAAGAGAGCTAGACCATGAAGAAAAGCACGGCCATCGTGGGCGCAGCCGGGCTGGCGTTGACCGCCACGCTAACAGCTTGCGTCACCAACGAGGAGCCAGCGCTACCGGAGGGCTGGTCCGCGCCTGATGTGGACGCGGTACCTGAGATCGCGGCCATGTACGACGATGCTGACGGCGTCCTCACCGTGGGCACGAACCCTCCGTTTGCGCCCTTTGAGTTCAAAGACTCAGATGGGTCCATCATCGGTGTGGAGATGGATCTGGCGCATGCCGTGGCGCAGGTTCTCGGGCTGGAATTTCGCCCGGTGGAACAGGATTTCTCAATGATCCTCCCAGCCGTCCAGGCAGGCCAAATTGACCTTGGTGCTTCCGGCTTCACAGACACCGAGGAGCGCCGTGAGAACTTTGACTTCATCAACACCCTCTACGCGGGTATTCAATGGGCTGCGCTTGTCAAAGGCCCCCATGACGTCGACCCTTCCAACCCGTGTGGTCTCACCATCGCCGTTCAACGCACCACCGTCTCTGAGACGGATGACCTGCGCCCCAAGCAGGAAGCCTGTGATGGCAACCTGACTATCTTGCCCTATGACACGAGCGACAACGCCGCGTTGGCGGTCCTTATGGGTCGCGCCGATGCGCTGTCGGCCGACTCCCCTGTGTCCGCTTGGTCCGTAAACCGCTCCGATGGACGCATGGAGATGGTCGGCGAGATGTTTGATGCTGCTCCTTATGGCTTTGCCGTTCCCAAGGACTCCGACTTAGGTCCGGCCATAGCCGCGGCATTCCAGCACCTTATCGATACTGGCGTCTATGCAGAGATTCTTGCTCAATGGGGTGTTGACGAAGGCCTCGTCGACCACGCCATGATTAATGAAAGGCCGATCAATGACTAACTCTTCCTCTCCGGCGTCTTCGACCCCGCCGCCCAAGATTGAGGCCCGCCCCCTGCGACACCCATGGCGCTGGGTCTTTGCCGCCGTGCTGGTGGTGCTAGCGGTATGGTTCATCATCTCTTCGGCCCGTAATGAGGCCTTCGGGTGGAGCACCTACTTCCAGTACCTCTTCGATACACGCATCGCCACCGCTGCCCTCCACACCATCGCCATTACCATTTTGGCTATGGTTATCGGCGTCGTGGGTGGCGCCGCGCTAGCTGTGATGCGCATGTCCCCCAACCCCGTCCTTGGCGGTGTGTCCTGGGTCTTCCTGTGGCTCTTCCGTGGCACCCCCATCTATGTTCAGCTCGTGTTCTGGGGCCTGCTCTCCGCCCTGTACCAATCCATTAACCTCGGTTTCACGGAGATTTCACTCACTGCCGTGCTGACGAACGCCTTCCTGTTGGCCGTCCTAGGCCTTGGCCTCAATGAGGCCGCCTACATGGCTGAAATCGTGCGCTCCGGCATCTCCTCGGTGCCGGAAGGCCAAAAAGAGGCCTGCAAGGCCCTGGGCATGGGCTGGTGGATGACGATGCGCCGCACGATTCTGCCGCAGGCCATGCGCATCATCATCCCCCCAACCGGCAATGAGTTCATCTCTCTGCTCAAGACCTCTTCCTTGGTGGTGGCCATTCCCTACACTGCAGAAATCTTCGGCCGCGCAACCGACATTTCGGCCGCCCTCTTCGAGCCGATCCCTCTGCTCATGGTGGCGGCAACATGGTACCTCGTCATCACTTCCCTTCTTATGGTGGGACAGTACTTCCTCGAGCGTCGTTTTGAACGCGGTGCTACCCGTGAGCTGACCGGCCGCCAGCTCGCCGCGCTTGCCGACGCCGAAGGCACCATCCCCCGCAACGTTTCCGTCATCCCGGAGGTGAAGAACTAATGGCTACTCCCATGATTTCCGCGCAGAACGTGCACAAATCCTTCGGGCAATTAGAGGTGCTCAAGGGCATTGACATCACCGTCATGCCCGGCGAGGTTGCCTGTCTACTTGGCCCATCCGGCTCCGGTAAATCTACCTTCCTGCGCTGCTGCAATCACCTAGAGAAGGTCACGGCCGGCCGCCTGTACATCGATGGCGAGATCATTGGCTATCGCGAGCGCGACGGCGTGCTGTTCGAAATTTCTGAGAAGGAAGCTGCCGCCCAGCGCCAGGACATCGGCATGGTCTTCCAGCAGTTCAATCTCTTTAGCCACCGCACCGTCCTCGAGAACATCATTGAGGCCCCCATTCAGGTCAAGAAGCAGAACCCAGAACAGGCCAAGAAGAAGGCCATGGAACTGCTCGAGAAGGTTGGACTGGCACACAAGGCGGATGTTTACCCTGTCCAACTTTCTGGCGGTCAGCAGCAACGTGTGGCCATTGCCCGCGCCGTGGCAATGGACCCGAAGCTCATGCTTTTCGACGAACCCACCTCCGCCCTAGACCCCGAACTCGTCGGAGAAGTCCTGCGCGTCATGAAAGAGCTCGCTGCCGATGGTATGACCATGCTTGTGGTCACCCACGAGATGGGCTTTGCCCGCGAGGTTGCAGACAAGATCTTCTTCATGGACGGCGGCACCGTCGTTGAATCCGGCTCCCCGGAGCAGGTCCTAGAGAACCCGCAACATCAGCGTACGAAGGATTTCCTGTCGTCACTGCTCTAGCCCCACGCGACGAGCCTCAAGACAAAGCTCAAGGTCCAGCCAGATCACATCGATCGTGGCCGGACCTTTAGTTGTGACTCGGCAGTGAGCGACTTACTCGCTGCCGGAAGCCTTCTCAGACGCCTCTGCGGGGACCTCCGCTGCGGTGTCATCGTCTTCGGCGGCGTCCACCCCAGTTGCGGCGTCTGCCTCAGCAGAAGACACCATGGGACTGTCCGCTGACTGGGCTTGGATGACATCATCCAGCACAGCGTGAATGTACGGTGCGGCCTGGTGGTTGGAGTACTCCGACGCCAGTTCCACTCCCTCGACGAGGGCGGTGGCGTTCGGAACCTCATCATTGAAAAGAATCTCCCACACTGACACGCGCATGATGGCGCGGTCCACGGCCGGGATACGCTCGAGGGACCACTCATCGGAGAGGTAGCGAGCGATGGCCTCATCGATGGCATCAAGTTCCTCCGCAGCACCCGAGACAATCGCACGGGTGTACTCAGCAATGGGAGCAACACCGTTCTCCGGATCGCGGGCCAAGGCCACGCGGTCTTCCACAATGGCTACGGGATCCACATCACGCGACTCTGCCTCAAAGAGAATGTCAGCGGCGCGGCGGCGCGCACGATAGCGCGCCGTGTGGCGCTTATAATTCGGCTCAGGCTGGGTCATCTTAGTTGTTGACGCGGGAGAGGTACTCGCCGGTGCGGGTATCGATCTTCAGGACGTTGCCGATTTCGATGAACAGCGGAACCTGGATCTCAGCACCGGTTTCCAAGGTGGCCGGCTTGGTGCCACCGTTGGAGCGGTCACCCTGCAGGCCCGGCTCAGTGTGCTCGACCTTCAGGTCGACGGAAATCGGCAGCTCACCGAAGAGTGCCTCACCGTCGTGGAAGGAAACCTGCACGCGCATGTTCTCTAGCAGGAACTTGCCGGCGTCACCGAACTTGTCGAAAGGAAGCTCGTACTGCTCGTAGGTCTTGTCGTCCATGACCACGTAGTTCGTGCCATCGTTGTACAGGTAGGTCATGTCGCGGCGGTCGACGTTAGCGGTCTCCACCTTGACACCAGCGTTGAAGGTCTTGTCCGTCACCTTGCCAGAGACCACGTCCTTGAGCTTGGTGCGCACGAAAGCGGGACCCTTGCCCGGCTTCACGTGCTGGAACTCAACGATCTGCTGCAGCTTGTTGTCGATCTTCAGAACGAGGCCGTTCTTGAAGTCAGTGGTATCTGCCATGTAATGACTCTCCTGAATACATTGAAGTAGAAACTATGAAAACAGTGTCTAAGCATACCGTACGGCAGGCTCACACTGTGGAAAGGGGGTCGGTGCTCGCCGCGCCGACTCCCTCCCTGCGCTTGGCCCGTCTAGAGGACCTGAAGGTCCTTCGGATAGGCGGTGATAATTTTCGGAGCGCCGGAGGTGATGATGAGGCTGTCTTCAATGCGCACGCCACCTTTGCCCGGCACATAGATGCCTGGCTCAATGGTTAGCGTCATGCCTTCTGCGAGCTCACCCTTACCAGTTTTGGCGGCCGAGGGGCCCTCATGGACGTCGAGACCAATGCCGTGTCCCGTAGAGTGCACGAAGTACTCGCCGTATCCGGCCTCGGTGATGATGTCGCGGCAGGCCGCGTCAACGTCGACAAGCGCGGTGCCCGGCACCGAAGCCTTAACACCCGCCTCTTGGGCACGCAGAACGATGTCATAAATTTCCTTGGCGAACTCGGTGGCCTCACCGATAGCAAAGGTGCGGGTGCAATCAGAGTTGAAGCCGCGCAGATGCGCGCCGAAGTCAATGGTGACAAGGTCTCCGTTGCGCAGTTCACGGTCATCGGCACCGTGGTGAGGCTTCGCAGAGTTCTCACCGGATGCGACGATGGTATCGAAGCTCACGCGCTCAGAACCGAGCATGCGCATGCGGTACTCCAAGTCCGCAGCCACCTGGCGCTCGGTGCGACCAGCAGCGACTTCACCATTTTCTACAAGCTCGGTAAGAGCTTGGTTTGCCAATGCCGCGAGTTCCTCAAGCTTCTCCAGCTCAACACGATCCTTGACCAGGCGGATATCCTCTATCACTCCGCTGACTGGCACAAGGGTAACGCCTTCCGGAGCGGCCTTCTCCAGACGCTTGAGTTGAGACACGCTGACATAATCAGCCTCATACCCCACGCGCAACTCACCGGAGAGCTGGCTCAGCAAGTGCGGTCCGACGTCGCGACCGAGAACGGCCTCAATGTCCGGCACTTCCTCAGCGATCTGCGTGGTGTAGCGGCCGTCAGTGGCCATGAGCGCGGAGAGGTCCTTGCGCAGCAGCAGGCCGCCGTTGGAGCCAGAGAAGCCCGTCAAATAGCGCACGTGTGTCAGATGCGTAATGACGACGGCGTCAATGCGCTGCCCAGACAACGTGGAGGCGAGCTTGCGACGGCGGTTACCAAAGCGAGTATCAGCTAAAGCCATGTGAGAACCACTCCTATCAATTTTTAGGCGATACTCCATCATAGCTAATCCGCCAGGAAGTACCCCAGAGCCGCGATATAGCCATAAGAGCCTAGACCGGCGATAACGCCGCGTGCGATAGGACTGAGATAGGAGTGCTGACGGAACTCCTCACGAGCATGCACGTTCGACAGATGGACCTCTACGAAGCCGGCTCCGTCGGCGACCTCTGCCAACGCGTCGCGCAATGCCACCGAGGTGTGAGTAAAGCCGCCAGGGTTGATAATAACTGGCCATCCCTCGTCCGCCGCGCGGTGGACCTGCTCGATAAGTTCGCCCTCGTGGTTGGACTGGAAAAAAATGATCTCCTCCTGCCCCGCAGCCTCTCGAACTCGCTTTTGGATGTCCCCCAGACTCTCACTGCCGTAGATCTCCGGCTGACGTTTGCCCAAGCGGTTGAGGTTGGGGCCGTTGAGGACGAGGATCGTCATGACATTCTCCTGTACGTATGGTGGTTTTAAAGCCTAGGCGCTGAGCTTGGTGTACGCAGCTCGGAGGTCATCATCGGTGGCGTCTTCAATTCGAGTGGTTTCCCCGATTCCCGTGAGCGCTACAAAGCGGATGCGGCCACCACGGTTCTTTTTATCGTGGCGCATGCCTTCCACCAACTCTTCGAAATGGCCTTGTTCATAGGTGGTGGGAAGCCCCACGGACTCCAGAATCTCGCGGTGGGTCTGCACGAGGTCGGCGCTTATCAACCCACGGGCGTGGGACAGGTGGGCGATGAACATCATTCCTACCGCCACCGCGCGGCCATGGCGCCAGATGTAGCGCTCACGCCGCTCCACTGCATGGCCGAAGGTATGGCCGTAATTGAGAGTTTCTCGCAGACCGGATTCCTTGAGATCCTGGCCCACAACGTGGGCCTTAACCGCGATAGAGCGCTCAATGAGTTCCGGTAGAATCCCGTCTGGATCAAGGCACAAGGCTGGATTCTTGATGTAGTGCTCGATGATGACCGGATCATGAATAAATCCTGTCTTGATGATTTCGGCCGAGCCCGCCACGATTTCATCGTCCGGAAGGGTGCGCAAACGCTCAAGGTCCACGAAGACGGAGTCTGGCTCGTGGAAGGCGCCCACTAAGTTCTTGCCGGCAGACGTGTTGATACCGGTCTTTCCACCTACGGCAGCGTCCACCATTGCCAACAAGGTCGTCGGTGCTTGGATAACGGGAATGCCCCGCATCCACGTTGCCGCTGCAAACCCCGCAAGGTCCGTGACGGCCCCGCCGCCCAAGCCGATCACCGCATCGCGGCGGCTAAAACCTGCCTGCCCTAGGACATCCCACAGATGGGCCAGTACGTCGAGCTGCTTCGCTGCTTCGGCATCAGGAACCTCTGCAAGAGTGGCCTCCACCCCGCGCTTCTCGGCTGCGGCGGCGAGGGCGTGTGCGGCCGCGAGAAGAGGTGGCTGGTGGATGATAGCCACCTTAGCCGCGCCGATGGACGCGGCGCGCTCCACAATGCTTTCGCTCAGATCTGTGCCGATGGTCACCTCATAGGGCGAGGGGCCGTTAACCGGGATGATGTGCATGGTCGGGGCGCTCCTTGTGCGGTGAAGAAGGGATAGAACTTACAGGGTTTCGAGGAAGCTGAGGATATCGCCCACCACCTGCTGCGGGGAACGCACGCCGGTACGCACTTTGAGGTCAGCAACCTCCGCGTACAGCGGTCGGCGGGTCTCAAGCAGCTGGGCATAGTGTGCGAGGGGATCGGCCGAGTTGAGCACGGGACGGTTGGCATCCCCCAGCGTGCGAGCCACGCCCTCTTCCGGGGTGATGTCGAGGAAGACGACGGTGAGATTATCCAACAGCGTGCGAGTGGACTCGGTCAGGACGGCTCCGCCGCCTAGGCTCACCACTCCTGGTGTGGTCAAAGCTTCGCGGACGACTTCAGCTTCAACTTCGCGGAAAGTGGGCTCTCCTAGCGCCGAGAAAACCTCGCCGCAGGGCTTACCTTCTCGAGCCTCAATGAGCTCATCGGAATCCACGAGCTCGCAGTTCAGAGCGCGCGCAAGGCGGCGTCCGATGGTGGATTTTCCGGCGCCGGGCGGGCCAACGAGGACAACGTGCGGGGAACTCATGCGTCACCCCACTCAAAACGTCCGGCAACATACTCCTGGTAGTTGGCAATGTTGCGCTTAGTCTCCTCGAGGGAGTCACCGCCGAATTTCTCCAGGACAGCGCGGGCTAACACGAGCGCCACCATGGCTTCAGCGACGACACCTGCGGCTGGCACAGCACAGACATCTGACCGTTGATGGATGGCGGTGGCCGCATCACCGGACGCCATGTCCACGGTCTTGAGAGCGCGCGGAACGGTGGAAATCGGTTTCATGGCTGCGCGAAGGCGCAGGGTCTGGCCATTGGTCATGCCACCTTCAAGCCCACCGGCGCGGTTGCTTTCGCGTTCTACTCCCCCGTCCACGCGCACCATTTCATCGTGGGCCTCGCTACCACGGCGACGTGCCTCCTCGAAACCATCACCAACTTCCACGCCCTTAATAGCCTGAATGCCCATGAGCGCAGCAGCAAGCTGTGCGTCCAGGCGGTCCTCGCCAGAGGTGTGAGACCCCAAACCGATAGGGAGGCCTTCGACGATAACCTCGACGATACCTCCGAGGGTATCGCCTTGTTTCTTGGCAGATTCGATCTCCGAAATCATCGATTCCTCCGCCGCTTTATCGCAAGCGCGGACCGGTGAAGCATCAATGGATTCGAGGTCAGCGAAGCGTGGGTGCGGACCCTCATAAGGATCAGATGGACCGATGGAAATGACATGAGACAGCACCTCCACGCCAAGAGTCTCGCGCAGGAAGTTGCGCGCAACGGTTGCTGCCGCCACGCGGGCAGCAGTCTCGCGGGCAGAAGAACGCTCGAGGATAGGGCGTGCCTCCTCGTGCCCAAATTTCACCATGCCAGCGAAGTCAGCGTGGCCCGGGCGTGGGCGTGTCAGGGGCGCGCCACGGCCAGAGGCCATGGCCTTGGCTACCTCGGGATCATCGACGTCAAGAGCGTCCGGAGACATGATGGTAGTCCACTTCGGCCACTCAGTATTACCGATCATGATGGCAATAGGGCTGCCCAGGGTCTTTCCGTGGCGAATACCACTAAGCAAGGTCAGATCATCAGCCTCGAACTTCATGCGGGCGCCACGGCCATAGCCCAAACGGCGACGAGAGAGCTGGAGAGCAATGTCATTCTGAGAGACGGGAACCCCGGCGGGCATGTGCTCGATCAGTGCGATGAGCGCTTGGCCGTGGGATTCACCTGCGGTAGTCCAACGAAGCATGCCGACCATTATCGCACGCCAGGTGTACTTTCGGTGCCACTGGGCTATCAATCACACCGTGTTGGTGCTAAACATCACTACAAGTGCGGCTGAGATCAGCATGCCAGGCCCGTGTGCAGGAGCTTTGTCCCTCACCACGATGCCCCACAGCACAGTGCTGAGCGCCGCCCCCATCATCGCCCCCAACACCCCCACCACTCCCCCTACGTGGGCAACCATCATGCCCAGCGGTAGCGCCAACTTCAGGTCACCGCCCCCGATGCTGCCAGTGCGGAAAGTCAGCGCCAACGCTAGGTACATTCCGGGCCACACAAGCCCAGCTGGACTAAACCACCACAGCGACACAGCGGCCGCGGGAAGTGTGAGGAAATTAGGCAGGCGTTTGTACCGCACGTCATAGACAAATAAGGCGCACCCCCACGCCAGGAATATAAGAACCCCCATGGGCCTTGACACTACAGTGCCGGGGCGCCTCGCGCCTGGTGACTAGGACAGCGCGGCGTTGAGAGCCGCAAGCATCTCCTGACGCGGTGCAGTGTGACCAGTGAATTGCTCGAACTGTGAATAGGCCTGGTTAGCCAACATGATGTGGCCACCCACGGTGGCAAAACCATCAGCGGCCGCATACACGGTCAAGGGTGTTGGCCAGGGATCATAAATCACATCAAACACAGGAGCTTGAGCCAGCTGTGAGAGGTGACCCTCAAGTGCAGCCGCGGGCACGGTCGACACGATGAGGTCTGCCGATCGAGCTAAGCCCATGAGGTCCTCGGTGAAGGTGGCGGCACGGAGGGTGATCCCGAGGGCGTCGGCAAGCGGGCGCAACTCGGCACGACGATCGGAACGATTGAGCACAGTAACGTGGGTTACTCCGCGCTGTGCTAGACCCCACAGGACTGGACGCGCGGTGCCCCCAGCCCCGATGAGCAGCACAGTGGCAGGCCTAGTTTCTCCCAACAGCTCCTCCAGCGCACCAAGAACACCTTCAGTGTCGGTGTTGTCCGCACGCCACCCAGAATCCGTGCGCACCAGAGTGTTGGCGGAGCCGATCAGCTCGGCGCGCTCGCTAACGATATCGGCGCACTTCAAAGCATCAAACTTGAGCGGCATGGTGACGGAGAAGCCGCGATAGTCCTCCCCGACCGTCTCCAAAAAGGAGGGCAAATCGGTCACCTCATGCTTGGTGTATTCCCAATCCTCAAGCATCAGCGCGGCATAGCCGGCATTGTGGAGAACTGGGGACAGCGAATGGGCAATGGGACTGCCTAGAACCGCGGCGCGGGGCATGAGCCTACTGCCCCTCAGCCGGCGCATCGGCAGGTGCCTCGTCGGCGCCCTCCGCATCACGCTGGCTATCCAGAATGCCCGAGCGTACTGCCTCATCCACGTTGGCAAGGTGCTCGTCGTAGTTGTCCGTAAATACCGTGGTGCCCTGGCTATCTACGGTAACGAAGAAGAGCCAGTTGCCCTCCACCGGGTTTTCCATAGCATCAATGGCCTCGTTCGATGGCGACGCAATTGGGGTATCCGGCAAACCATCCTTGGCGTAGGTGTTCCACGGTGTCTCGCGGCCGCGGTCATCATCTGTGGTAGCCAGCTCGACGTCCTCAAGCCCGTAGTTCACCGTGGAATCAAGTTCCAGGCGCATCGGCTCATCGAGGCGGTTAAGGATAACGCGGGCGACCTTATCGAACTCTCCTGCCGGGGACTCACGCTCCACCAAGGAGGCGGAGGTGAGCAGCTCATACGGAGACAACCCAACGGCCTCGGCGCGCTCGACGATGTTCGTGTCGTTGTATTTCTTCGTCGAACGACTAATGAGGTCGGTGAGAATTTCCTGGGCATCCATGTTCGGGTCAAGAACGTACTGGCCTGGTGCGATGAGGCCCTCGAGGCGCTTTGGATCTTCACCACGCGCACGGATGGCATCCAGAGCCCACTCAGGAGCGCCCAACTCTGCAGGGTCTACAGTGGCAGCAATCTTCTCAAGTTCCTCCGCCGAAACACAGCCGCCCTCCTTGCAGGAGACCTGGGAGATCAACGAGTAAATACCGTAACGAACATCGCCGCCGAGCACGTTGACGTCACTCAACGTAGCGCCTCCCTGCACATCCAGGAGATCAACCATGTTGGCATCATCGAGAAGAGCTTCCACGGCAGACTTTGCACTCATCTCCTCTTGGAGACGGTAGAAGCCCGGCTTAACTTGGCTCGCGCGGGGGTTACTATTGGCCGCGGAGGAGAAGGCTTCCGCAGTCTTGACCACGTTTCTTTCGGCGAGCTCAGGGGCCAGATGGCTCATGGACGATCCCTCGGGAACTTCAACGAGCTGGACAACACCATTGCCCTGTCCTTCGTAATCCAAACTGCTTCCTCCTCCCAGAAGGCGGAATCCGATGTAACCCAGTGCACCGATGATGAGAACTAGGCTGGCGATAAGTACTGCCAGTCCTCGCTGGCGGCGCTTAACGTGGTGGGGCTCCATCGAGCGTCCAATGCGTGATGGTTTACGGCTCACGTACTTCGTCTCCTAGGTTTGAAGTTTGGTGGCCGTTCAACGCGAAATGGCGCGCATCCAGCCAGGATTGCAAAATTTCCACCGCAGCCGCTTGGTCAATGACCGAGCGGCCGCGTTTTTCTGACACGCCGGAGGCTCGCAGCGCGGAGGTAGCCACCACTGTAGTCAGGCGTTCATCCACCAAACGCACGGGCGGAGTTGTCTTCATCGTGTCATCTTTTGCCAAGCGGCGGCGGATACGAAACGCTATTTCCTTGGCATGTTTCACACTCTTTGAGCCATTGCCCTTGAGATCGCGCGGCAGCCCGACGGCCACCTCCACGGCTTCATATTCACGAATGATTTCGAGGATGCGATCAATGTCGCCCTTATCGCGGTCCTTGAAACCGGTTTCGCGTTGCACGGTTTCAACCGGCATAGCCATGCGTGCCTCTCGGTCCGACACCGCCACGCCGATACGCACGGTGCCCACGTCGAGCCCAAGACGACGGCCTGGGCCTGGGTCATCTACTCCTGGCTTATCCGGTTCAACAGCCATGCAGTTCCTCCTCCGAGTGGTCGCTCGTTGCTATAGAGCAGAAAGCTCGTCTCGAACAGCGTTGAAGGCCGCATCCAGGCCGGCTGCAGTGGCACCGGAGCCCTGAGCCATATCCGGCTTACCGCCGCCCTTGCCATCAACGTAACTAGAAATAGTCTTGACCAGGTTACCGGCCTTGACGCCTCGCTCATTCGCGGCCTTGGTGGCGCCAACGATGAACGGCAGCTTGCCGCCCTCGTTCTCGGAAGCGAGCACCACGATTCCGGCAGCGTCTCCGAGGCGGTTCTTGATGTCAGAAGCCAACGTGCGCAGGTCACCGCCGTTAACTCCATTCGGCAACTTGGCGGACACCACGGTGAAACCGTTGACGTCGGTCGCCCCCGCAATCATGTCCGCGGTCTGGGACATGAGCTGGGCCTTGTGCAGGTCAGCGATCTGCTTTTCTGCAGCCTTAAGCTTTTCAGTGAGCTGGGCGATGCGCTCCGGCAAGTCTTCTGTCTGCACCTTGAGCTCACGGGATACGCCCTCGACAAGGGCCGTCTCCTTGGAGTAGTAGCGGAAGGCATCCAAACCCGAGTAGGCCTCGATGCGGCGCGCGCCCGAGCCCACGGAGGACTCGCCCAAGACGGAAACCGGCCCGATTTCGGAGGTGTTCGCCACGTGGGTACCGCCACACAGCTCGATGGAGAAGGGGCCGCCCATCTCAACAACGCGAACCTCAGAGCCGTAGTTCTCACCAAAGAGCGCCATGGCGCCCATTTCTTTAGCCTTGTCCAGGGAAGTCTCGATGGTATGAACCGGGAAGTGCTGGTCCACGGCCTGGTTGGTAATGAGAGCAATCTCTTCGAGCTGCTCCTGGCTGAGCTGCTCGGTGTAGTTGAAGTCAAAACGCAGGTAACCCGGACGGTTCAAGGAACCAGCCTGGACTGCGGTGGGGCCGAGCACCTGACGCAAGGCGGCGTGGATGAGGTGCGTCGCAGAGTGCGCCTGGACGGCACCGTGGCGCCACTGCTGATCTACCTCGGCGGTTACGCCGGTTCCCAGCTCCAGTCCTCCGGAGGTCACGGTAGCCTTGTGAACCCAGAGCTTCTTGCCCACCTTTTGAACATCGCCGACCTCGAGCAGGGTCTCGCCGGAGATGATGCGGCCACGGTCAGCAGTCTGACCGCCGGACTCGGCGTACAGCGGCGACTGATCAAGGATGACCTCGACGGTGTCTCCCGCCTGCACCTCGGTGACCTTCTCACCGTCGCGTACAAGGCCAATCACCTTGGCGTCCGACTCAAGGGTGTCGTAGCCGGTGAAGACAGTTGGGTTGTTGTCCACCCACTCACGGTAGATAGAGAGGTCGGCATGACCATGTTTCTTGGCCTGGTTATCAGCCTTCGCGCGACGGCGCTGCTCGCCCATGGCGGCATCAAAGCCGTCCATATCAACGCTCAAACCTGCTTCCTGGGCCATCTCCAGAGTGAGGTCAATGGGGAAACCATACGTATCGTGCAGCTCAAAGGCCTTCGCGCCGGAAAGGACCTTCGGGGTCGCCGCACGCGAGGTGTGCTTGAGCTGGTCCACGGCTTCGTCGAAAAGCTTGGTGCCAGACTCCAAAGTCTTGAGGAAGGCCTTTTCCTCGGCCACGGCGACGCGGAGGATTCGCTCGCGGTTCTCCGCAATCTCCGGGTAGGACGGCGTCATGGTGTCCATGATGGTGCTCATCAAGCGCTCCATGGTCTCGCCCTGTGCGCCCAGCAGCTTGGCGGAGCGAATGATACGGCGCAGCAGGCGGCGCAGGATGTAGCCACGGCCCTCGTTACCCGGGGTGACGCCATCCAAAATGAGCATCATGCCGGTACGCGAGTGATCTGCCACCACACGGAATCGAATGAGGTCTTCTTTCGGCGCATCCGGAGTGTACGTGGCACCGGTTAGCTCTTGGGCTACGTCGATGACTGGGCGCAGGAGATCGGTCTCGTACACATTGTCAACGTCTTGCAGGATACAGGCCACGCGCTCAATGCCCATGCCGGTATCGATGTTCTTCTTCGGCAGTTCGCCAACGATCTCAAAGTTGCCCTTACCAATGCCTTCGCCGCGCTCGTTCTGCATGAAGACCAGGTTCCAGATCTCCATGTAGCGGTTATCGTCCGCGATGGGGCCGCCGTCCTTGCCGTACTCAGGACCACGGTCATAGTAAATCTCGGAGCAGGGGCCGCACGGTCCGGGGATACCCATGGACCAGTAGTTGTCCTCCATGCCGAGGCGCTGGATACGCTCGCGGGGCACGCCGATCTTCTCGTGCCAAATATCGGCGGCCTCGTCATCGTCGAGGTACACAGTGACCCACAGACGCTCCGGATCAAGCCCCAGTCCGCCATCGTCCACCGAGCCCGTTAGCAGCGTCCACGCGTGGGTAATAGCTCCTTCCTTGAAGTACTGGCCGAAGGAGAAGTTACCGGCCATCTGGAAGAAAGTGTTGTGGCGAGTGGTAATACCAACCTCTTCAATGTCCAGCGTGCGCACGCACTTCTGGATGGAGGTAGCAGTGCCGTTGGGGAACGGCGGGTTCTGTTGGCCCAGGAAATAGGGCTTGAAGGGAACCATGCCGGCGTTGACGAAGAGCAGGTTCGGGTCATCCAGGATCAGCGACGCGCTGGGAACGGCCTCGTGACCGTTCTTGACGAAGTGCTGGGTAAAGCGTTCCCGGATCTCATGAGTCTTCACGAGCAAAAGTCCTTCACTGTTGAGTGGTTTCTAGTCAGCGCTCAACTTTACCTGCCACGGGCTACGCTTATCGACGCCGCCCCCGAATGATGTCCCGCAACCGACCTAAATAGTCACGCACGCGCTTTTCCGCGCCGTGGTCGGTGGGGTGGTAATAGGTGGCGTCGACAAGCGCGTCTGGCAAATATTGCTGCGCCACCACGCCGCGCGGATCATCGTGCGGGTACGCATAGCCCACCGCATTACCTAGGCGCTTCGCACCTTCGTAGTGCCCATCACGCAGGTGTGCCGGCACGTGCCCAATCTTGCCGGCCTGGACATCGGCTTGTGCGGCGTTGATAGCGTTGATAACAGAATTGGATTTGGGCGCTGTGGCCAGGTGGATGGTGGCTTGTGCCAGTGGTATACGCGCTTCAGGTAACCCAATGAGCGCGGCTGCTTCAGCAGCGGCCACAGCTGTAGGAAGGGCCGTCGGATCCGCCATGCCAATGTCCTCAGACGCATGCACTATGAGGCGGCGGGCAATAAAGCGCGGGTCCTCCCCTGCCTCCACCATGCGGGCCAAGTAGTGCAAGGCCGCATCGACATCGGAGCCACGGATCGACTTGATAAATGCAGAGACGACGTCATAATGCTGGTCTCCGTCACGGTCGTAGCGAACAACGGCCCGGTTGACGTTGGCGGTGAGAATGTCCGTGGTAAGTTCCTCGCCATCAGGAACAGCCTCAGCAGCCGCTTCCAGATACGTCAGAGTGCGCCGAGCATCTCCCCCGGCGAGCAGCACGAGTTGGTCAAGGGCTTCATCACTCGCAGTGATTCTTCCGTTGAGGCCTCGCTCGCTTGCCAGGGCGCGCTCGGCAAGGGTGCGAAGCGCAGCGTCATCGAGTGGCTGCAGATGGCACAACAAGGAACGCGAAAGTAGCGGAGCAACGACAGAGAAGGACGGGTTCTCCGTGGTGGCGGCAACAAGCAGGACGGTGCGGTTCTCTACCGCAGCGAGGAGCGCATCCTGCTGTGTCTTGGAAAAGCGGTGAACCTCATCAATGAAAAGAACGGTGCGGCGTCCCTCAATAAGCTCGCGGCGCGCGTGGGTAATGACTTCACGGACTTGCTTAACGCCGGAGTCCAGCGCAGACAAACCCACGAAATTGTCTCCCAGCGAAGCCGCGATGAGGGAAGCCAGAGTGGTCTTGCCGGTACCGGGCGGGCCGTACAAGATAACGGAGGCGTCGCCAGAGCCCTCCACCAGACGCCGCAGCGGAGTTCCCGGCTCCAGCAAATGCTGCTGCCCCACCACCTCGTCCAAGCTCTGGGGCCGCATGCGCGCAGCCAACGGCGAACCGGAATGCGTAGCGAACATATCCGCACCGGCGGCAGCTGGAGGTTGGGCGGCGGGCTCATCGCCGAAAAGCGACCCTTGACCCATCAGGACTCCCGCAGACGCCCGGCTACCTGCCGGCCAAACTCAGACACAGAGCCGCAACCATCACTCTGGCACTGTGCGGCAAAGCGCGACAATGCCTCAAACGTTTCATAAAGATCACGACGGATGAGTACTTCATCTTCAGTGAAAGGGCCGTGGTCCGAAGGCCGCAGGAGTGAGCGCTTCGGGTCGTGGTAGACATCCGCATTGCCCTCGGCCAATGCCACCACACCTTCAATACCGCCGGCATACATGGTGGTAACACTGGACAGAGCCCAGCCGATAATGCAGGCGACGATGAGCTCATGCAGCGTCTTTTCATCCGCGAGCTGCGGCCAGACATCCACGATGCGGCGCTGCCAGGCGTGGATAAACACCTCTGCTTCGTCATCCGTGATGGGACGAGTAAAGAGAAACTGCGGGAACCCGGCTACCACGCAGGCGACGTCGAAGCCCACATTCCGAAAGCCTGCCCATTCGTAGTCCAGGAACGTCACAGTCTCGCCCACAATGATGTTGTCCGGAGACAAGTCAAAGGGGGTGAAAGCGCGGTTTCGGCCGGAGCTCAGGTTCTTCGTCGCCTCGCGGGCACGTTCCAGCACGTGTTCCGAGGGCTCAATGCCTGCCTCGCGGAGGATTTCGGCGCCGATAAGGATGGATTTTTGCAGCGAATCATCCCGCAATGCCTGGTGCTCAGCATATTCCGGATGATGACGCAGCTGACGGTTGAGCAGCGCGTCGTAGTCTTCCTTGCGGCTGGCTGTCCCAGCATGCATTTTGCCCAGCGCGCTGCCAAGACCTCGGAGCAGGTCACGACGCTCATCCTCGCCGCTGCGGGCAAGAGTGTCGGCAAAAGTGTCGCCATCACCGGCGTCAGACAGCACGAGAATGCGCTTATCGACGTCGTGGGCGAGCAACACCGGCCCCGGCCGCACCTCCTCAGACAGAGAGGTGGTGAACTGATATGCCACGACTTCCCGAAGCAGTGCTGCGTCGTCGATGGTGTGGCCAGTGACTGGGTTGTATTTAATAACAACAGAGCGGTACGGAAAGAAAGCACTGGGGGCGGTACGCGCGCGGACCACGACGGCATTACCGGAGCCGCTGAGGGTCTCAATATCGCTCAATTCCGGTTCGCCGCCAAAGCGGCGCGAGAGCATCTGCGATGCCTCCGCCACCACGGTACTTTCGACTGATCCCTGCTCCACAGCATTCACTGGCTCGTCTGCCTCCACTTGTCTTTGGCTCATCGATGGTACTCGCCTCACAGCTGACATGTGCGACGCACCTACACATAGATGCGTCGCACTAGCGTGGCTCGAGGCCGGCCTCAAGACTTTTGGCTGCTAACGCAGCCTGCCGTCACTTATTCTGCCTTTACCTCTATTGTGCCTCTACCTCGTCCTTTGCGGACTTATCAGCTTTCGCAGCCTTTTCTGGCTTGAAGTCCACGCCGGTTTCCTTGCGCTGCGCCGCCGGGATGGTGCCAGGGGCATCGGTCAGCGGGTCAACGCCGCCGCCGGACTTCGGGAAAGCGATAACGTCGCGGATGGAATCGAAACCACCGAGCAGGGAGACGATGCGGTCCCAGCCGAAGGCGATACCGCCGTGCGGCGGTGCACCGTACTGGAATGCGTCCAAGAGGAAACCGAACTTCTCCTGCGCTTCCTCCTCGCCGATACCCATGACGTCGAAGACACGCTTCTGTACATCCTGGTTGTGAATACGGATGGAGCCACCACCGATCTCATTGCCGTTGCAGACAATGTCATAGGCGTACGCCAAGGCCTCGCCCGGCTCCTTATCAAAGGAGTCCATGTACTCCGGCTTCGGAGAGGTGAAAGCGTGGTGGACAGCGGTCCACGTGGAGTGTCCCAGAGCCACGTCGCCAGAAGCAGTTGCGTCGGCGGAGGGCTCGAACAACGGGGCATCTACAACCCAGGTGAAGGCCCAGTCGCCGTCCTTGATGAGGTCAAGCTTCTTAGCAATCTCGCCGCGGGCAGCGCCGAGAAGAGCGCGGGAAGACTTGGTGTCGCCTGCGGCGAAGAAAATAGCGTCACCCGGCTTCGCGCCAACGTGCTCAGCGATGCCCTCACGCTCGGCATCGGTGATGTTCTTTGCCACCGGACCGCCCAGGGTGCCGTCCTCAGCGATGGTGATGTAAGCCAGACCCTTAGCGCCGCGCTGCTTGGCCCACTCTTGCCAGGCATCGAACTGGCGGCGCGGCTGGGAGGCACCACCATCCATAACTACTGCGCCAACGTACTCATTCTGGAAGACACGGAAAGTCGTGTCCTTGAAGAACTCTGTGCACTCGGTGATCTTGATGTCAAAACGCAAATCCGGCTTGTCAGAGCCGTAATACTTCATGGCATCGGCGTAGGTCATACGCGGGATCGGAGTGGTGATCTCGTAACCGATGAGCTTCCACAGGGCAGACACGATTTCCTCTGCCAACGCGATAACGTCATCCTGGTCCACGAAGGACATCTCAACGTCAAGCTGAGTAAACTCCGGCTGGCGGTCTGCGCGGAAATCCTCATCACGGTAACAGCGGGCGATTTGGTAGTAACGCTCCATTCCGGAGACCATGAGCAGCTGCTTGAACAGCTGCGGAGACTGCGGCAAGGCATACCAGCTGCCCGGCTTCAAGCGAGCCGGAACGAGGAAGTCGCGAGCACCTTCCGGGGTGGAACGCGTCAGGGTCGGAGTCTCAATCTCGGTGAAATCGTGGCTGTCCAGTACCTGACGGGCGGCGCGGTTGGCGGCCGAGCGCAGGCGTAGAGCCTCAGCCTGACGCTCGCGACGCAGGTCCAGGTAGCGGTATTTCAGGCGGGTTTCCTCGCCTACTTCACCGGAGGAGGACGGGTCATCGATCTGGAACGGCAGTGCTGCAGACTTGTTAAGCACCTCGAGTTCGGTGACGTTGATCTCAATCTCACCGGAAGCCAGGTTCGGGTTCGCGGAACCTTCCGGACGCGGCTCGACTACACCGGTGACCTTGACGCAGTACTCGGAGCGCAGATCGTGGGCACGCTCGGCCACGTCAGTCTCGCGGAAAACAACCTGGGCAACACCAGAGCGGTCACGCAGGTCGATGAAGATAACACCGCCGTGATCGCGACGGCGAGCCACCCAACCCGTCAGCGTGACGGTCTCCCCCGCCATCTCCTTGCGCAGTTCGCCTGCCAAATGTGTACGCAGCACGTTTGTTCAATCCCTTCTCATTGTTGACGCTCATGCCCACCCACGCCACGCGTAAACAGCACGCGCCGAGGAGCACAAGAACTTGAACGGCCCAAGTCTACCGCCCCTACCGCACGCGCTCAGCGCTGGGGGCAGGCGAGGCTAGTGGCGCTGCTCCCCGCGCAGTCCCACTCGGTTGCGTTCCTTGTGGCAAAATCTTGTCCATGACTTTCAAATCTGGCGCAAGTTTTGACGGCAAGCGGGCCAGCTCCGGCGGACGCGGCCGTGGCGGAATGATTGCCACCGGTGGCGGCGTTGGCTCCCTCCTCCTCATCGGTCTCTACCTCCTCCTCGGTGGCGATCCGGGTGCTATCACCGGTAGCCAGTCCCAACCGGACCAAACCCAGGTCGGCCCTGAGGAAAGCGGCGAGGATGCATTCGCACACTGCAAGACGGCGGAAGATGGCAACGAATACGATGACTGCCGCGTGATGTTTGCCGCCCAGTCCGTAGACAAGGTCTGGGAAACTGTACTGCCAGAGCAGGCGGGACTAGATTACGTCGAACCCGGCCGCGTCATTTTCAGCAACACCACGGTGACTGGCTGCGGCCAGGCCTCCGGCGCAACGGGACCTTTCTACTGTCCAGCCGATGAATCGGCCTACTTCGATACCGCATTCTTTGACCAGCTCCGCAACTTCGGAGGTGAAAACGCTCCGCTCGCACAGATGTACATCGTGGCCCACGAGTTTGGCCACCACATCCAGAAGATCGAGGGCACTCTAAGTCTTTCCAATTACAACGACCCCGGCGAGGACTCTAACGCCGTCAAGATTGAGCTGCAGGCGGATTGCTACGCAGGCCTGTGGGCGCACTATGCCGATGAAGGCGAGGACGCCCTGCTGGAGACCATTACCGAACAGCAGGTGACGGACGCTGTGAACACCGCCCGTGCGGTGGGCGATGACAACATCCAGCGCCGCTCTGGTGGCGAGGTCCGCCCAGATACGTGGACCCACGGATCCTCCGAAGACCGCGCAAAGTACTTCTTGGCGGGCTATGAGTCAGGCAAGATGGAACAGTGCGATACCTTGGAACGCGGTGTCTACAAGTCTTAAGCAGACTATAAGTCTTAATCATCTGTGAGCGGCTCCCGAGCCACCCACCACCCCAGTGCGCAGCCCCATTCGTGCAGTGCTGCGCACTTTTTTATACCCACAGAGATGGGCGCCACAGCGCATAAGTTCGCACAGCGAGCAAAGGGTCAAATACTTAAAAAGTTTAAGGCCCTAGCTACGAGTTGTTCATCTGTTGTCCACTTCGGTTCTTTACGCTATTCGCGGCCCCGCCGAACTGTGGCGGGTACCTCTCTATCTTTAAGCACTTGGCAAGCCCCTCCACGGTCCGTCGCGGAGCGGCTCCCTTTAGAAAGGAACGACGTTTTGAGCACCGCCACACCGACGATGCCGGACCTTGAGAAGGTAAACGGCAAGAACAGGGATTGGATTTGGCACCTGTTCTTCGGCGTCCTCACCGCCGCCACCCTCGTCTTCTTCATCGTGTGGGGCAACGGAGAGATCGCCGATGGATCCAGCAGCATCCTCCTCGTTACCGCCATTATTTTCGCCCTCTTCATGGCATTCAACATCGGCGGCAATGACGTCGCCAACTCCTTCGGTACTTCCGTTGGCGCCGGCACCCTGTCTATGAAGCAGGCCCTTGCAGTCGCCGCCATCTTCGAGGTCTCCGGCGCCATCCTGGCCGGTGGCGAGGTGACGGATACCGTGCGCTCCGGCATCGTGGATCTCAATGCCATCGACGGCCTCGACCCGATGGAATTCGTCTACATCATGATGTCTTCCCTGCTGGGCGCTGCAATCTGGCTGCTCGTTGCCACCCGCATGGGCTGGCCTGTTTCCACCACTCACTCCATCGTCGGCGGTATCGTCGGTGCTGCGCTTACCGTTGGTTTCATTACCGGCAAGGGCGGCATGGACATGGTTCAGTGGGGCGGCATCGGCAAAATCGCTATCTCCTGGGTCCTTTCCCCGGTCCTTGGCGGTATCGCTGCCTACCTGCTCTTCAAGTGGATTAAGACCTCTATCCTTGTCTACAACGAGTCTGCTGACCAGCGTCTGCGTGAGATTAAGACTCGCCGCGCTGAGCTCCGCAAGGAGCACAAGTCTCGCTTTGAGCGTATGAACGAACTGCAGCAGATTTCCTACACCAATGCGATGGCCCGTGACGCTGCCCTGACCTCCGAAGAGGACTACGACCCTGAGGCTCTCGAGTCCGAGTACTACCGCGAACTTCACGACATCAACAAGGATTTGGATGATGTCGATGCCCACCGCGCGTTGGAGAACTGGGTTCCGGTGCTCGCTGCATTGGGCGCCATCATCATTTCCGCAATGGTTCTCTTCAAGGGTCTCAAGCACACCGGTGTTGACTTCTCTACCCTGCAGAACCTCCTCGTCATGGGCATGGTGGGCGCCGCAGTCTGGATGGCTGTGTTCATCTTTGCTCGTTCCTTGAAGAAGAAGTCCCTGGATCGTTCGACCTTCCTTCTCTTCTCCTGGATGCAGGTCTTTACCGCATCTGCCTTCGCGTTCTCCCACGGCTCGAACGATATCGCTAACGCCATCGGCCCCTTCGCTGCGGTCTTTGACGTTCTGAAGACCAACCAGATTTCTGATGAGGTATCCGTCCCGCTGCCCGTTATGGTGTGCATGGGTATCGCGCTGATTTCTGGCCTGTGGTTCATCGGCCGCTTCGTTATTCAGACCGTGGGTTCTGGTCTGACTCAGATGCACCCGTCCTCTGGCTTCGCCGCTGAGCTGGCTGCCGCCGCCGTAGTCATGGCTGCATCCCTGCTGGGTCTGCCGGTCTCCTCCACCCACATCCTCATTGGTGCTGTTCTGGGTGTCGGTGTTGTCAACCGCGCCGCAAACTGGAACCTCATGAAGCCCATTGCCCTAGCGTGGGTTATCACCCTTCCGGCTGCAGCTGCTATCGCCGCTGTCACCGTCTCCGTGCTGCGCGTGGTCTTCTAAACCACCGCCCGGCGCCACACCGCCCCGCACCCATAGTGGTGTTCGGGGCGGTGTCGCCGTTTTGACCCGTACACTGGGGCGTCATGAGCGACAACACCCTAGCGCGCTTCTTTGCCGCCTTCAATGAGATCGAACAGTTCCTCCGTCAAGCTATCGGCGCGAAGAATTCCGATTCCTTTTGGTGGATAGTGGACCGCGCACACGACAAACACCTCATGAGTAAACGCCAGGCCGAACAGCTCAAGGACTTTTCCAACCTGCGCAATGCCATCGCACATGGGCGCTATTATGATGGCGATCCCATTGCTACCCCGCATCCGCAGGTCCTTGAGCAGCTTGAAAACCTTCAGCGCCTTTTGACGGACCCTCCCACTGCCCAGTCTCTTCTCTCCGAGCGTGAGGTCACCACTCTCAGCCCCGAGGCAGACATTCTGGAGGCCCTCGCGCTCATCGATAGAACGGGATACTCCCAAATCCCCATCTATGATTCTGGAGTCTTCCAGGCGCTCCTCACCACCAATGTCATCGCGCGCTGGGTGGCGGCGGATTTAAGCGACGATGGGGTGATCAATGGGGCGTCGATAAGCGCGGTGCTCACGATGGCTGAGAGCAAGGACCGTGCCGAGTTCTTGCCGCGCACCGCTACCGCGCAAGAGGTCGTCGATGTCCTCACCGACGTTGCCGCGGATGGCACTCACCCCAGCGCTGTCCTCCTCACCGAGGACGGCGAGCGCTCGCAGCGCCCGCTGGCCATTGCCACTCCCGCCGACCTTGCCACGCTTGTCGACGCCCTCGAGTGGGAATAACCCAGCCTCCGTTACTGTTGATGCGTCACAGGAAGGAGAAGCCATGCGTTCACTAGTCATCGTCACTGCGGGACTGTCCACGCCGTCAACGACGCGTGCGCTTGCCGACACCCTCTCCACCGCCACCAGCGCGCACCTCCATGCGCGGGGCGACGAGGCGCAGGTGACCGTCATCGAGCTCCGTCAACTCGCGGCCGAGCTGGCACTCGCCATGACGGACTGGCTGGCTCCCACTCCGCTGCTCGATGCGGCCAAGGAGTCACTTATTGCTGCCGACGGTCTGATTGCGGTAAGCCCCGTTTTCCAAGGCAGCTATTCGGGATTATTCAAGATGTTTTTCGACACCCTCGATCCCCACGCACTGGACGGACTCCCTACGCTCATCGCCGCGACGGGTGGTTCACATCGTCATGCTCTCGTGCTGGATTACGCGCTGCGCCCGCTACTTAATTACCTGCATGCCACCGTCGTGCCAACCGGTGTATACCAAGCCGCCGAAGAGCTCGCCGCTGCCCCGGAGGTGGCAAACCCTGCGCTTGCCGCACGCATTGACCGGGCTTCTGGGGAGCTCACAGATCTCATGGCAGCACGGCATATGCACTCTGTACTATAAGGGGCGCTAACCACAAAGATTTTTCAGGAGGTTTCTATGACTATTAGCGTGACCGATATCTTCTCCATCGGAATCGGACCGTCCTCCTCGCATACCGTGGGCCCCATGCGAGCGGCCACGGCCTTCTTAAAGTCCCTGCCATCGCATCCGGCCAAAGTTCACACGGAGCTGCGCGGCTCGTTGTCTGCTACCGGACGCGGCCACGCGACCGATCGTGCCGTGATCCTTGGTTTGGCAGGCTGGAACCCGCTCACCGTTCCTCTCGATGCGGAGCCGCGCGCCGATGCTTTTATCCCCGCCGAGGGCTCCATCTCGGGCCCCGCGGGCGAGGTCGAGTACAGCATTTCCTTCAACAACGAACCGGTTCCCGAGCATCCCAATTGCCTCATCTTCACGGCGTGGGACGCTGACGGCTCTGTCCTGGCCGAAGGCGCTGAATATTTTTCTGTCGGCGGCGGCTTCATCCTTTCCCGAGAGGAGTTTGACGCCGAGTTGGAAACCGATTCCGGTGTCCCTGCCGGCGTTGCCGCCGCAACCACGGAAGACACCGTTCCCTATGACTTCCAGTCGGGCGAGCACCTCCTCGATCTCTGCGCAGCTAACGAGATGGCCATCTGGGAAGTTGTGGCCGCGAACGAGGCCGTCCTGCACCGCGAAGAGGGTGGCCTAGACTATGTCTACCGCCACCTCGACCTCGTGTGGGACATTATGCGTGAGTGCGTCACCGAAGGAATTTCCACCAAGGGCATCCTGCCTGGTGGCCTTCGTGTAAACCGCCGCGCACCGAAGATGTACCAACAGCTTCTGGACAAGCAGAACGATGAAGCCTGCGGCCTGTCCGCTATGGAATGGGTCAACCTCTACGCGCTGGCCGTCAATGAGCAGAACGCGGCCGGCGGCCGCGTTATCACCGCTCCGACGAACGGTGCCTGCGGCATCATTCCTGCCGTGCTGCATTATGCACGTGACTTCATGGCGGATTTCACCCGTTCTGACGCTCGCCGTTACTTGCTCACCGCGGGTGCCGTGGGCATCATCATCAAGTCCAACGCCTCAATTTCGGGTGCGGAGGTGGGCTGCCAGGGAGAGGTCGGCTCGGCCTCCTCGATGGCCGCCGCCGGCATGGCTGAACTACTTGGCGCCACCCCGGCGCAGGTCGAAAACGCCGCGGAAATTGCCCTTGAGCACAATCTCGGCCTCACCTGCGATCCGGTGGGCGGTCTCGTGCAGATTCCCTGCATCGAGCGCAACGCCATCGGTGCGGTCAAGGCCATCAACGCCGCTCGCCTCGCCCGCATGGGCGAGGGAACTCACTACGTCACCCTCGACAACGCCGTGCGCACCATGGCCGAGACCGGCCGCGACATGCTCTCCAAGTACAAGGAGACCTCGCTCGGCGGCCTGGCCAAAACGATGGGGTTCAGTGTGTCCCAGGTGGAGTGCTAAACCAGCTGGCTGAGCTGCGTAACGACGTCCCCCACAGGGATGTCGCGCTGCTCGTGCGCGCGCAGGTCCTTGAGAGCCACCGTTCCGGCCTCAAGCTCCTGGTCACCTAGGACAAGGGCGAAACGAGCATTGGCGCGGTCTGCGCCCTTCATCGCACCCTTAAGGCCGCGGTCACCAAAGGACATGTCTGCAGAAATACCTGCCTTGCGCAGGTCATTAATAATGACGGCCATTTTCTGCTTCGCCGCAGCGCCCATGGCGACGCCGTAGACGGCCACGCGCTCCTCGACGCCCTCGAGTTCCACGCCCTCTGCCTCCAGCGCCAACACTGTACGGTCTACGCCAAGGCCATAGCCGATGCCAGAGAGCTCCTGGCCACCTAGTTGGGACATAAGGCCGTCATAGCGGCCACCGCCGCCGATTCCAGACTGGGCACCGAGCCCATCGTGAACAAACTCGAAACACGTCTTGGTGTAGTAATCCAGGCCACGGACCATGCGCGGGTTAATCTCATACGCCACGCCCATGTCATCGAGCAAACCGGTGACGGTCTCGAAATGCTCTCGGCACTCGTCGTTGAGGTGGTCAAGCATGAGGGGGGCATCGACAAGCTGCTCTTGGACCTCCGGACGCTTGTCATCTAACACGCGCAGCGGATTAAGCTCAGCGCGGGCCTTCGTTTCTTCGTCAAGGTCCAGCTTGAACAGGAAATCCTGCAGCTTCTCACGGTAGGCCGGGCGGCATGCATGATCACCCAAGCTGGTGAGCTCCAGACGGAACTGGCTCAGACCCAGGGAGCGGTAGGAACGATCCGCCAGTGCGATAATTTCCGCATCCAAGGCAGGATCATCGACGCCGATGGCCTCCACACCCACCTGCTGAAGCTGGCGGTAGCGGCCCGCCTGTGGGCGCTCATAGCGGAAGAAGGGGCCAAAGTAGTTCAGCTTGACCGGCAACTGGCCACGGTCAAGGTTGTGCTCAATAACCGCACGCATGACACCCGCGGTACCTTCTGGGCGCAGGGTTACGGACCGATCGCCGCGATCCGCGAAGGTGTACATCTCCTTCGAGACCACGTCCGTGGACTCGCCCACGCCACGAGCAAACAAGGACGTGTCCTCGAAGACGGGGAGCTCGATATGTTGGAAGCCAGACAGATGCGCCTGGTGCACGAAGGTCTCACGCACCTTGGCAAAGACAGCCGATTGCGGCGGAACGTAGTCCGGCACACCCTTGGGCGCGGACAGGGCTTTGAACTGCTTCTTATCACTCACGCCCTTTAGAGTACATCCCCCGCCGCCACCAGAAACGGATTAGTCGCGCGTTCGCGCCGCATCGTCGATGTCGGGCCATGACCTGGAAGGATGGCTAGGGCATCATCTAGCGCCCACACGGGACCACGGAGCGAGCGCTGCATCGCCGCATGGTCTGAGTGGGGTAAGTCTGTGCGGCCAATCGACCCCTTAAACAGCACATCCCCTGTCAAGGCCACATCTTCGGCAACCAGCATGACACAGCCCGGCGAATGGCCTGGTGCATGCGCAATCTCAAAGTCGAGCCCTGCCAACGTCAACGTTTCGCCACCAATGAGGTCGCGCCGATCCGCAACCTGCTTCATCGAGGCTGCATCAAACAGTAACTGTGATTGAGGGGATACCCCAGAGCCGTCGACAAGCATGAAGGCGTCATCGGGGTGGATGTACACCGGAAGGTCAAACTCCGCGGCATCCCTCGTGTGGTCGATGTGGCCGTGCGTGAGCACCACAGCCTCATACGTGAGGCCGTGCTCAGAGCCGAGCTCCGCCAGCCGCTCACGCGTGTGCATCCCTGGGTCCACGATGAACGCACGGGATCCGTTAGCCACGACGTAGGTATTGGTCTGATAGGGACCAGCGGCAAACCCGTAGATTTCTGGAGAGCTCATCTACTTCAGCGCAGCCAGAGCCGCGTCATAATCCGGCTCAGTCGTCACTTCCGGGACGAGCTCGGTGTAGACCACCGTGTGGTCCTCATCCGTCACAATAACCGCGCGGGCAAACAGACCCTTAAGCGGAGAGCCTTCCAGAACCAGGCCAAGCTTATCGGCGAAGTCAGAGCGGAAATCAGAGGCGCTCACCACGTTCTCGATGCCCTCAGCAGCGCAGAAACGCTGTTGCGCAAAGGGAAGATCACGCGATACGGACAGGACGACCGTGTTGTCCAGACCTGCGGCCTTCTCGTTGAAGGTGCGCAGCTGGGCGGCACATACGCCAGTATCCACGGACGGGAAGCAAGACACCACGAGGCGCTTGCCGGCAAAGTCGGCCTTCGTGAGCTCTTCCATGTCGGTGCCGACGAGGGTGAAGTCCGGGAGGGCCTCGCCTACCTTGGGAAGCTCGCCATTGGTGTGGGTGGGTTCATTCTTGAAATTAGTAGTAGCCATGACACCCGAGCGTACTGACGGGTGGGGCGGCGCGCCATAGAGAATGCTCATGCGGTTAAGATGAGTGGGTCGAAAAATCAGACCCCCTGTGGAGGAAACAAAGGTGTCTACCAACAGCCAGCGCATGGATGATGCGCTCAACCAGCTCGATCGCGAGCTGAAATCCCGCGACCGCAAGCAGAAGACCCGCCCGCTGGGCGTCGTCATCGCCGCGGCAGTCGTCATTATCGCCCTCGTTGGCGGTATTTGGTTCCTAGCAACGCGCTCGGGCGACGAAGAAGAGATCCAAGCCCAGGACAGCTCTGAGGTTGAGACCACCACCGAAGCCCCAACTGCCGAAGCACTCAGCGGCAAGCGTGAGAAGCCCTTGGACGAGACCGTGACGTGTGAGTACCCGGAGGCTGGCGACGCATCCCGCGAGGTCCCCACCCCGAATGGTAAGAACATCCCGGCTAAGGGTGAGGTCACCGTGAATTTCGCCACCAAGCAGGGCGACATCGAGATGACCCTCGACCGTTCCCTAGCTCCTTGTACCGTCAACGCCATCACCGACATGATTTCGGCTAAGTACTACGACGACACCGTCTGCCACCGTATGACGCAGGGCGGACTTTCGGTTCTTCAGTGCGGCGACCCGACCGGCCAGGGCGCCGGCGGTCCAGGCTTCCAGTTCGCTAACGAGTACCCGACTGATGAAGCTGACGACGCCGCACTGGCGCAGTCTGCCATCTATCCGAAGGGTTCCATCGCCATGGCTAACGCTGGTGCAGACACCAACGGTTCACAGTTCTTTATCAACTATGATGACTCCGAACTGCCACCGGCTTACACCTACTTTGGCAACCTGACCGACAAGGGGCAGAAGACCATCGATGCCATCGCAGCAAAGGGCGTCAAGGACGACGCTCCGGATGGCGCTCCCGCAGAAGAGGTCCGAATCACTAAGGCGACCATCAAGAGCTAAGCTTTCACCCCCGATACGGTGATTCACCCCCGCTCACCCTGGGTGAGCGGGGGTTCCTTGTGTGGAGCGGGGGCCTCCCCGCCGCTACTGAGAATTTCTTAGTGTTGAGCTGTTGCTTTACCTCGCCTTAACCGCACCTGTCGCATGCACATTTGGAAACCGCAGCTCACACGTAGCGGGCAGCTTCTACACAGAGTAAAAAACTTTTTGATTATTCTCTTGCAAATCGAGGACAGGCTCAGTAGCATCTGTGAGGTCTTTGAAATTCCCGAGAACACAAAGGAACGAGAATGAAGTTCTTCTCCCGCAAGGCGCTCGTCGCAGCTGCTACCGCAGCGACTGTTTCCCTGACCGGTGTATCCGTCGCGTCCGCTGAGACCACCACCGAGGAGACAAGCACCACCGTCGCTGAGACCACCGCAGATGGCACCACCTCCGAGACCACGACCACCTCCGAGACCACCTCCACGACCTCGGAAGCACCTTCCAAGACTGCAGAGCCCACCCCGGAGAAGAACGAAGAGTCCTCCAGCGAAGAGGGTTCCTCCAGCACTGACATGAAGCCGAGCGAGATCCGCGACTGGATCGCTGTCTTCACCGCTGTTATCGGCGCTCTGGGCACTGCCTTCGCATTCTACGACCGCTACTTCAGCCCGAACGCCAAGAAGTAATCTTCTCATTCACCCCAACAAAGATAGGACACTCACCATGAAGTTCTTCTCCCGTAAGTCCATCGTTGCCGCTGCTACCGCCGCAACCATCGCTTTCTCCGGTACCGCTGTTGCTTCCGCTGCTCCGGTCGAGGAGTCCGGCTCCTCCAGCGACATCTTCTTCCTCTCCTCCGACGACGAGGGCAACGTAAGCCCGAAGGAGATCCGTGAGTGGATCAAGGTTGTCACCTCCATCATTGGCGCCATGGATGACGCAATGCGTCTCGGCGACAAGCTGGCTGGCAAGTAAGGCCTTAAGCCTTTTCTCCCCCGCTCCGTGCGGGGGATTTTTTCGTTTTCGAGTTGCGGGGTTGGTGGGCCTGTTTTAAGCTTCGTGGCCATGGGGGTACTAGAAACCTACTTCCACTACCGCAACTCGGGGATCGCGCTAGTGGAACAAGCCACCAGCTCACCCGATGAGCTCCGCGCGCTCGGCGCCGACCCAGCCGATGCCACTGAGCTTTCCCACCTCCACCGCACCTACTTCGGGCAAACCCGCTTCACCGGCAAACAACGCAAAGCACGCGCCGCCGCGATGGCACAACAACATAGCCTTAGCATTCTCACCCTGATCGAGTCCTACACCGCCAAAGTCAAAAAAGACCTCGATGCCTGGAACCTACGCATCAAGCTTGCCGGCACCCCCGCCCACAGTATCCGCCACGTCGCCACCAAGCGTTTAATGGAGCTTAAGTCCAAGCGCACCGCCAAACCCGGGGTACGCTTCACCTACCGCTCTAAGGGACCTAACTCCATCACCATCACCGACGCCCCGACCGTCATCGCCGACATCCGCGGAACCCTAGAATCCGTTAATAAAACAAACCTGCTTGATGCTGCCCGCACCGTCATTGTCACCGGTGGTATTGGCACCAAACCCGCCGTACATGCTCAAGTCGTTGTCACCCTCAACGAGCTCGACCAAATTATTAACGGTGATGGGGAGGAAATAGAACTTAACCTCACCAACGGCGCACGCATGACCGGAGCAGAATTCTTAGCCTACAAGTTTGCCGAGATCGGCTACGCCACCATCATCCACCCCCTTGAAGGCCCAGTGAACTCTTATAGGATTAAGCGGCATGCCAGCTGGAAACAACGCATCAGCCTGGCTGCCGAATTCCAAACCTGCTCTAGGCCCGGCTGCAACAAACCAGCCGATTACTGCGAAGTCCACCACCTCATCCCCTGGCAAGCAGGAGGATTCACCAACCTCAAAAACCTCACCTTCCTATGCGCCTACCACAACGGCATTAACGACGATGACCCCAAACGCCCCACCGGGCGCGGCTACATGTTCCGACTGAACACCGGGGTGAGCTACATCCCACCCTGGGGTGCACCGATAACCGCCATGCCCGAATACCAAGAAGCCACAACCAGACTCGCCGCCGAACAAACAACAGGACAAGCCACAGGGCAACCACCCGACCCACCGGGTGCAGGCTAAACGCTCGCAATTAGGCAACGCGAGCACCGGAACGCCAAACCACGCACCCGCACCGCAACGCTGAAACCCGCCAACCACACCATGGTCAGCGGGCACATCAGCGATCCCACAGCTAGTGGAGGCACGCGCAGAGACGGCGAAACCCGCCAACCAGAGGAGGTTGGCGGGTCCGTCGGTATTCGCTACAGCTCCCCTAGTTGTGAGAGTCGTCCTCCTCGACCTCTTCGATGCGTTCAGAGCCAAGGACGTCTTTGAAGACAGAGGCGTCGACAAGCTGGCCACGTCGAATGACTGAAATCTGCCCGGTAGGTTCGAGAATCATCAGCTGGACGTCCGTACGACGGCCGAGCCCTGCCTTACGCACCGCTGAATTTACATCACGATCCGTGATGTGAGCGAAGGCCATATTGTCCTCTTGCAGTTCTCCCTTATAAACGAGGAGCACTGGGCGACGATCGATGAACTTCGACCACCTAACGAACTGGCGGAAAGTACCAAAAGCAGCCTCAAGCAGCATGAGAGTGAAGAGGCCGATGACGCCCGCAGCCAGCGTCGGTGGATTTCCCACGATGACTCGCCCCGCCACAGCACCGAACATAATGATGATGACCGCATCCGACGCAGTCATTGAAGTCAACACGCGGCTGCCAAAGAGCTTGACCAGAATCATGAAGGCTAGATAAATGCCGAAGGTTGCAACCATCACCACCGGAATGCGGTGAGATTCAATACCGAGCTGGTACATCGCTTCGCGTCCAAAAAGCCTCAAAGTTTCCACAGTGCTTAACCTTACCTTTCCCTGGCAGCCACGCATGCAAAAAGCCCACACCGAAGTGTGGGCTCACTGCGTTTAACGATCTAGATGTTGAACTGCTTGCGCAGCTCCTCAATCATCTGCTGGATCGGGGCCGGCAGTGCGGTGGTGGCGAAGCCGACGGTGGCCAGAACAGTCGCAATAGCTGCGGCCACTGCGGTGGTAATGCCAAGACCCAGGCCCAGGCCAAAGGAGGAACCATCGAATTTGGAGCTAGCGTCCTTCTTCGGCTCGGTGGTCGGCTTCGGGGTCTCAGTCGGCTTCGGGGTCTCAGACGGCTGTTCCGCCTTCTTCTCCAGAGCAATCGGCAGTACTGCCTCGGTGCCGGCATCGGTGGTGATGGTCAGCTTCTGGTCGCCCTCGAGGCCCTCCGGCAGAGTGAGCTTGAGAGTCGCGCGGCCACGCTCACCGAAGCCCTTGTCGTCTTCCTGAGCAGCGTTGTCGATGTCAGCCTCAGCCTTCACATCACCGAGAGCAACGGTAACCTTCTTCGCCTGCGGCTCCTCCTCATTGGAGTAGTTGAGGGAGGACAGGTCGATGGTGATTTCCTCGCCAGCCTTCAGCTCACCGGAAATGTGGGCACCAATCTGGCCCTGGCCGGTGCGCACCTTCGACTCGCCAGAAGCGATGTAGTCAATCATGGCCTGGGTATCCATGTAACCGACGTCGTTACGGTTCTTGATCGAACCCGGCACGAAGAAACCGTCACCGCCTTCCTCAGTATCGCTCGAAGCAAGGAAGGAAGACAGAGCAACGGTGTAGTTCTTCTTCGGGTCGATAGGCTCACCGTCGATAGTGACAGACTTGACGCGCTCGCCCTGCTCAGCCTTCTGGTCATAGACCACGGAAACATTGCTGGACAGGCCCAAAGCCAGACGCGGGCGGGACTGACCCGGCTTCCACTGATTCTCCAGTGCCTTGATGAAGTCTTCACCGCTAACCTCAGCCGTGATGACGGAGTTGCCGAACGGCTGGACGGCGAAGATGTCCTTGTAGGTGACGTCGCCTTCCTTGAGGTCAGCGCGAACACCACCGGCATTCATGACGCCAAGGTCGATTTCCTTGTTGGTCTGCTTCGACAAAGCGTAGCGCTGACCATCAGCAATGAAGTTGTTGAGGGTGGACTCCACGCCGCGGTTGGTACCAGTATCTTCACCATCGTTAGAACCGCGGTACATTGCCTTTTCAGTGGTGCCAGCGGTCTTGGAGCCCTCTTCGTCGGCTACCTTCTTGGCCTCGGCGACGACGGAGGCAACCTCTGCATCATCCTCCAGCCCCTTGAGAAGTTCGAAGGTCTCTGCATCCGCAACGTCGTACTGGGTGAGATCGACCTTGGTGATCTTCTTCTCTGCCTTGTCGTAGGTGATGTCGGCGTCGTTCAGCACCTTGCCGTATTCGTAGCCCTGTGCCCAGTACAGCGGCAGTGCGCCCTCACGGGCGACCTCGCCCTGGGTCTTCACGTGGGTGTCACCACCGAAAAGCAGGTCGACGTCCTTGTTGAAGCCCTCTGCAAACTGCTGTGCGTCCTCGTGCATGAGTGCGACAACAACGTCGGCCTCGCCGGATTCCTTCAGACGGGTGGCTTCCTCATTCGTAGCCTTAACTGGGTCGGTGAACTCAATGCCCGGAATGGCAGCGGCGGATACCTTGAACTTGGTGTTCTCAGTGACGGTGCCGACGAAGCCGATCTTCACGCCATCGACTTCCTTCACGAAGGAAGGCTTGAGGAGAGGCTTGCCGTCTTTGGTCACGTTCGCACCGATAATCGGGAACTCAGACTCCTTGACGATGCGGTCCATCAGGTCCTCAGTGCCCTTGTCGAATTCGTGGTTACCCACGGCAGTGACATCGAGGTTCATGGTGTTGAGGGCCTCGTTGGTGTACTTATCCTCAGAAATAGCCGATACGAAAGCGGAGCCGCCCACGTTGTCACCGGAGGACGTCAGAGCGTACTCCTGGTCTTTGTTGACGTACTTGATGAGGGCAGCCATGCGGGCAGCGCCCATCTCGGTGTAACCGCTCAATTCCTTAGTGTCCTTGTCAAACTTCTCAGCCAGCTCGAGGTGGCCGTGGAAGTCAGTGAAGTTGGTGACGGAAATGGTCACCTGGTCGGCCTCAGCGGCGAACGCAGGCGCGCCAGAGACGGCAACGGCGGTAACGGTGGTGGCGGCCAGTAGCTGACCAAAGCGACGGAAATTCACGGGAGTCTCCTGGGTATGAGAGGAATCTTACTCTCGTGTTTATAACGCATCGGTCACAATGACGCAGTGCTTCACGACGCCTCCACCAGCCCCTTCATCCAATATTCACCTACGCGTCACCGAGGAGACAACCGCGGTTCAGCCATCACCCCCTGTAAAGGGGGAGCAGTTTAGGCAGTGACACGGTAGACGTCAAAGACCCCCTCGGTATTGCGCAGCGTGGTCATGAGCTGACCGAGTTGCTTAGTGTCCGAGACCGAAAAGGTGAAACGTACCGTGGCGATGTGGTCGTCACCACGGTTGGAGGTCATCGACAGCACGTTAAGGCTCTGATCGCTGAAGATGCGGGTGAGCTCGAACAGCAGACCTTGTCGGTCGAGCGCCTCCAGCTGAAGAGTAGCGGAGAAGGCTCCCGAAGACTTCGGGCCGCCAGCCCACTCCACCTTCATCATGCGTTCCGGCTCGGACTTGAGCTTCTCCGCGTTATTGCAGTCCGCGCGATGGACAGAGACTCCCCCGCCGCGGGTGACGAATCCGAAGATGGCGTCGCCAGGCACGGGCTGGCAGCACTTGGCCAGCTTTGCCATGACATCCGGGCTGCCCTCGACCAAGATACCCGTACCGGCGGCGGAATCCTTGGTGTGTTGCGCACGTGAATTCTCAATCTCGCTAAGCGGAGTGCGGGAAGCTAAGGCATCAACGGCATCATCCTGGTCGCCGAACAGCGCCATGAGCTGATTGGCCACGTGTTGGGCTGAGACGTGACCGGCACCAATCGCGGTATACAGCGAATCCACGTCGGGATGATGCAGCTGTTCGGCTACCTGCTTCATGGAGCTGGCAGTAAACAGTCGGTGCATGGGCAGACCACCGCGTTGGATCTCGGCTGCCAAAGCATCGCGACCTGCCTCGAGGTGTTCCTCGCGGCGTTCCTTGGCAAACCACTGACGCACCTTGGTCTTCGCGCGCGGGGAGACGAGGAACTCTTGCCAGTCGCGCGAGGGGCCCGCGTTGGGGTCCTTGGAGGTAAAGATCTCAACCTTGTCGCCGGATTTCAGCTCGGACTCCAGAGCTACGAGCTTGCCGTTGACCTTGGCACCAATGCACCTGTGCCCCACCTCAGTGTGCACAGCGTAGGCAAAATCCACGGGAGTCGACCCAGCAGGAAGGTTGACCACATCGCCCTTCGGGGTAAAGGCAAAAATCTGCTTGGCGGTGAGGTCATACCGCAGCGAGTCAAGGAATTCGTTAGGATCGGCGGCTTCCTTCTGCCAATCCAGCAGCTGGCGCATCCACGCCATCTGATCCACTTCTTCCTGATGGCCCGAATTCTTGCCCTTAGTTTCCTTATAGCGCCAGTGCGCGGCCACGCCGAACTCGGCGTTATAGTGCATCTCGTGCGTGCGTACCTGGACCTCCAGGGTAGAACCGCCCGCGGCGATCACCGTCGTATGGAGCGACTGGTAGACACCAAAACGCGGAGAGGAAATGTAATCCTTAAAGCGGCCGGGAAGCGCCTGGTAGAGCGAGTGAACCACACCGATGGCGGCATAGCAGGAGTTGATGTCATCGACCAAGATTCGGATACCAACGAGGTCGAAGATCTCCGCAAAGTCACGCCCGCGCACAATCATCTTCTGGTAAATCGACCAGTAGTGCTTCGGGCGGCCCATAACCTCCGCCTCAATTCCGTTCTCTTTCAGAGCCTGGCTCACCTGGGCCTTAATCTCTTTGAGGGCGCGGTCGCGGGAAGGCGCTCGGTCGGCCACCATGCGCACGATCTCGTCGTACTTCTTCGGGTACAGGATGGCGAAGGCCAAGTCTTCCAACTCCCACTTCACGCTCGCCATACCCAGGCGGTGCGCCAGAGGAGCGATGACATCAAGAGTTTGACGCGCTTTCTTCGCCTGCTTCTCCGGCGGCAGAAAGCGCATCGTACGCATGTTGTGGAGGCGATCGCACACCTTGATGACGAGCACGCGAGGGTCGGTTGCCATCGCGACGATCATCTTGCGAATCGTCTCCGCCTCTGCAGCCGCGCCGAGGGCGACCTTGTCGAGCTTTGTAACGCCATCGACAAGCCGGGCAACCTCCGGACCGAAGTCGCGGGTGAGATCCTCAAGCGAATAGTCCGTATCTTCCACGGTGTCATGCAGCAATGCCGCAGCAACCGTGGTGGTGTCCATGCCAATCTCCGCAGCAATAGTGGCCACGGCCAAGGGGTGCGTAATGTAGGGTTCGCCGGACTTGCGGAACACCCCCTCGTGCAGACGTTCCGCTGTGGCATACGCATTATTGAGCATCTCTGCGTCCGCCTTCGGGTGAAACTCCCGATGGATGGACATCAAAGGATCGAGTGCCGGGTTGATCTTCACCCGGCCTCCGGTGAGGGACCGCGCCAGACGTGCGGACATGCCGCGCACGCCGCTCGGCCGCCACGCAGCCTTATCCTGCTTCTCAGTCATGTATGCCTTTCGCGAAGTAGCTTAGGCATACAAGCCTAGTCCGCCGCGCCCATCTGATTCAGCACAACCAGCGGTTTTCCTTCAAGGCGCGCGCGTCCCTGCAGCCCGTTGACTTCCAGCACGACAACATTGCCAGCGACCTCTGCCCCAGCAGCCTCAAGCAACAGCTTGGCGCCGTAGAGGGTGCCACCGGTGGCAAGGACATCGTCGACAAGCACGATGCGCTTGCCCTTGATGTCGATACCACTGTCAGGAATCTCCAGTGCCGCACTGCCATACTCCAGCTCATACTCTTGGGTGAGCACTGGCGGCGGCAGCTTGCCCTTCTTGCGGATGGCCAAGATTCCCATGCCAAGCTTGTACGCCACAGCAGATCCAAGAAGGAAGCCGCGAGCATCGAGGCCACCCACCATGTCGGCGCCGAGATCCTCACAGGCCTTGGCCAGACCATCAACCACTGCAGTGAAGCTTTCTGCATCCGCCAAAACCGGCGTCAAATCTTCAAAAAGTATGCCTTCTTCCGGGAAGTCTTGGACAAGGCGAACCTTGTCTTTCAAAGCTTGTGCTGCTGCAGCGTAAATCTCGCTCACGACTCTTCCTTTGCTTCGGTTTCTTCGTCTTTGGTGTCGGCCCAGCGGTCGAGGTTCCATCCGATGCCCGCAGGGCCAGTGTAAGGCACGACGCCAGTGACAGCGCGATCAACAATAAAGGTACGCGGCTGAGCGGCAACCGGAATAGAAGGTAATTCCTCCCACAGACGTTGTTCCAAGTCATGGAGGGAGCGGGAATTCTTCACGCTTGAGTTCGGCGCGGAATACTCATGCATCGGATCTACAGCACCGAGAAATACGTCGATGCCCGGCAGGCCCGTCGTGGGATCGGCATCTAATTGCTCGCGGGTAACTCGATCACCAGAGCGATCCTCGATCGAGATGCCTGAAGCCTCACACACAGCGCGCAGCTCCTCAACCATGGCCGCATAGCGCGGGTTAGGAGCGAGATACCCCACCCCGATGGTGGTTCCGGCCAGCCCTCCGGCAATGCTTGGCTCCACCGGCACCATGGTGAGCGAGGCCATCTGCGCCGCCACCGGATCATCGTGGCGCACGGTTCGCACCGTCACCGGCGGAACCTCCACCCCAGACTGTCGGCTCGCAGCTTCCGCCAGCCGCGGAGCATCAACACACGCGGCAAAGGCCTGGCGAGCCCACGGCTCTGCCAGGACACCGTAGTCAGAAAAGGTCAAGGTGTCGGTCAATGTTCCAACCATCGGCGTCACATCGAAAGGATTCCCCTCCGCGTTGCGATCCAGCCATGCGGGATCCTTAAGATGAGATTCGGCAACACGGAGCTCCCCAGACTCGCGGAGAGCGGCGGCATCGGCCGTATCCGGCCAGACAACGACCGTGTCGAGTTCGGGTTTATCACCGTAATACGACTCGTTGGCCTTGAGCACGATGGCCCCCGACTCCTCAACCTTGTCAATGACATAGGGACCAAAGGATACTTGCAGTTCAGGGTCAAAATGACCAGGCTCAGTGGAAAAGCCTTCCCGCCACGTGTTGGCCACGTCCACCAACACGCTGGGGTCTTGAGAGTGCAAGGCTGCGTTGAGCTCTTCCATGCTCATATCGACTCGGCGCGCGATGGTGTGTGCCGGGAGGACAGTGCCGGATCCGAAGAGATAACGCCACCGCGATCCGGAGTCAGGCTGGAACCAGACCGTGAACTTCTTCGAGCCTGGTGCGCACTCGAGCGCCGCAATATCGTTCATCAGCGGCAGATGCGAGCCAAATGTCTCGCTCAGCACGCCCGCGGTGAAAGACAGAAGGTAGTCATCACAGGTCACGGGGACACCGTCGGAGAAACGCGCCTGCTCGGTCAACGTGAAATCAACATGCGCTCCGGGGTGCTCGGCATCTGCTGGAAAATATTGGGCATCGGCAAGATCAGAATTAGGGATGATCTGACCCGCCGGTCCGGGGACGTACATCGAGGGATAGATGCGGCTCGACAGCTGGGCCGCACCGACCGCTTCACCCCAGTGCGTAGCGGCGTTGGTGCTGGCAAGGCGGGCATCGGTGAGGAGGCCGAAGTCGGGGGTTGGGGGGACGTCGTCAAGCGCTGCTTCCTGGGTATCCCCGCAGGCGGAGGCGGTCACCGCGATCGCGAGCAGTGCCGCCCCTAGTGAGCGTCGCACGGCTTAGCGTCCTGGACGCCAAGAGGCGCTGCCGGTATCCTCACTGCGCGGCTGAGACGGTGCCGCCGGAGACGTCACGGTGCGCACGGCCTTATCAGACGTGTGAGCACCGTTGGCAATTGCCGGACCAGCTGCGCGGTAATCCGCAACAGCGGCATTGTGCTTCTTCACGCTCTTACGCTGGTTGGCCAAGGTCACCAACAGCGTGGTGGCGAAGAAGATAGAGGAGAAAATGCCCTCGATGACGCCGATGAACTGGATCAGGGCCAAGTCGCGCAAGGTACCGATACCCATCAGCCAGATGGCGACGACGAACAGCGCAATAATCGGCAGCGCAGAAATCACCGAGGTGGAAATCGAACGCATCACAGTTTGGTTGATGGCCAAGTTGGTGAGCTCCGCGTACGTCTTCGATCGCTGACCCTCCAGCCCGGAGGTATTTTCATCAACCTTGTCAAAAACGATGACCGAGTCGTAGAGGGAGAAGGTCAGCACGGTCAACAGACCGATGATAACTGCCGGAGAGACCTCAAAGCCGAAGAGGGCATAGATGCCGGCGATGAAGACGCCGTCGAAGATGAGGGCCAGGATGGCGGCAAAAGCCATGTCGCGCTGCAGGCGCACGGCCACGTAGATAGTCGCGACTGCCAAGAAGATCGCCATGGCGATAATCATGCGCTTAGTGATGGACGAGCCCCACGATTCCGACACGGTAGAGGAACCGATAGCGTCAGGGCTTGGCTTACCGTTCTCATCCTCGACCTGGAATTTCTCGAAGATTGCCAAGCGGGCTTGGTCGACCTGTTCGTGGGAAAGCCTCTCAGAAGTCACTTCCAGAGTCTCTGAGGAGCCGGCGCCAACGATTTGCACAAGCTCCGGTTCAACGCCGGTAGCTTCGGTGAACGTCTCCTCCACCTGTTCAGTGGTGAGGTCACCCGCCGGCATCGACAGCTTAGTGCCGCCCTCGAAATCAAGGGACAGAGTAAAGCCACGGAGTGCAATCGCCAGAATCGAGGCAACGAGGAGTACACCGGCAATGGTGTACCAGGTCTTGGAACGACCAACGAAATCGAATCCGCCCTCATCCTCATAGAGGCGGTCCATGCGGGAAATCTTGCGGGTGGTGGTATCGACAGCCATGGTTTACTTCTCCTCGTCCGTAGCGGCCGCAATGGGCTTGGCGACGCCCCTCGGGGCATCACCAGTAGCGGGCTTCTCCGTGTCCGCCTTCTTGGCGTAATAACCGCGCTCGCGGCGCTCTTCCACCAGGTTGTAGATACCGCCAAGACCATTCATGGAAGGCTTAGCGTACACCGGGCGACGGCCAATAATCTGCATGATCGGGGCCATCACCAGGAAGGAAACCAGAAGGTCGAAGACCGTGGTCAAGCCCATGGTGAAGGCGAAGCCCTTGACCTCACCGATGGCCAAGAAGTAGACGACGACGGCACCGATAAGGGTCACGGCGTTACCGGTGACGATGGTCGAGCGTGAGCGCTCCCACGCAGTGCGTGTAGCCGAGCGGAAAGTGCGGCCTTCCAGCAGCTCATCCTTGATGCGCTCGTAGTACACCACGAAGGAGTCGGCGGTCGCACCGATACCGATGACCAAACCGGCCATGCCAGAAAGGTCAAGGGAGTAACCAATCCAGCGGCCCAGCAGGACCAGGGCGCCGTAGGTCAGAATGCCCGTCACAATGAGCAGGAACAGGGAGACCCATGACAGGAGGCGGAAGTAGTAGACGGCGTAGGCGGCCACGAGAATGAAACCAACAATGCCGGCGATGAGCGCGGCATCGAGGGCAGCCTTACCCAGGGACGGCGGGACGGTCTCCACCGTGCCACCTGGCTCGCCGTTGGCGCCAGTGAAGGACAGCGGAAGCGCACCATAACGCAGGTTATTAGCCAGGTTCTGGGCTTCCTCCTGGGTGAAGTCACCGGTAATGGAGGTCGCGGAGCCCACCGGGGTCGCACCCTGAATGACCGGGGCGGAAATGACTGCGGAGTCCAGGGTGATGGCGACCTGCTTCTTCAGGTACTCCTGGGTGAGGTCGGCCCAGGTCTGCGAACCGTTGGGGCCGGTGCCCGTCTTGAACGCAAAGCCAATCTCCATCTGACCGGTCTGCGGGTTAAGGCCTCCGGTAATCGGCGCGTCAGTGTCGATTTCGTTACCGGTAAGGCGGGTGCCCTTGGGGTCGGTGATGCCCGCCAGCAGCGGGGCCGGATTCAGTACATAGGGCTGCTGGTTGGAGTAGTCACACGCCACCAGCGGCTTAGCCGGGTCGTCCGTGCCCGCCAACGGGTCGGTTTCAGCGTCACACGTCAACAGGCCAAGCGCTGCGGTCTGGGCGGTCGGGTCCTCGGACTGGCGGTCCTTGAGGAGTACGTCATTGACCTCATCGCGGCGCTGGTTCTCCTCGACGGAGTTAGCCGGCTTCGGCAACGGCGTGGCGCTGACAGTCGGCGCCTTGGACTTCTTCTCGTCCTTCTTCTCTGCATCCTTGCCTTCGGCCGCGGCGGCTGGATCATTCGCCGAGTTGAGCGCTTCATGGATGGAGGCCAACGCTTCATTGGCATGCTCAGGCGTAGTAATGCCGTACTTGACCCAGCGGTTGGCCATGTCGGTCATCGTCTTCTCAAGTTTCTCCAGTTCCGGCATCGGCTGCTCGCCTACCGGACGGAACAGCAGCTGGGAAGTCTGTCCCACTGCCTGCGCCTGGGAAGCATCCTCTCCTGGCACGGTGATGACCAGGGTGGAGCCGTTAATGACAACCTCGGAGCCGGACACGCCCATGCCGTTGACACGCTGCTCAAGGATGGTGCGGGCTTGTTGCAGCTGGTCCTGGGTGGGCTCGTCGCCCTGTGGGACGAGGGTGACACGGGTACCACCCTGAAGGTCGATGCCCAGCTTCGGCGTCGCCGACTTGTTGCCGGTCAAGAAAATGAGGGCATAAATCACAATGACAATGAGCGCAAAGAGCGCCAGAGCGCGCTTGGGCCATTGCCGTTGGCTGGTGCTGACACCACCACGTTTGGATGCGGACACAAAGATCTCCTGTGTTGTGAGGAACAGGGCTAAAACTCAAAGGTCATGGCGATGATAACTACAGCGTAGCTGAGGACTTCACCGCACTATGACTAAAGCACAGTCCATCATCGTACGTCATAGACCGCCGATTCCCTTAACAGACTTAAGGTGCGGCGCTCATCATGTGACGAGCACAACTATTTCTTAGAGCTTGGGGAAGCGCTCGTCGGCATCGTCGGCCGCCGAGCCCTCAGTCTCCGAAGAGCCCTGGGAGACTGCTGCGGAGCGAACAATCGCCATCGTGTCGAACGTCATTACGGTGCCATCTTTGACTCGCAAATCAATCTGTTCACCGTGGGTTTCCACCACGGTGCCGTGCAGTCCACCTGCGGTGATGACGTCCTGACCCGGAGTCAGAGAAGACTGCAGCTCCTTCATTTGGTTCTGACGCTTACGTTGCGCGCGCATCGTCATGAAGCTCGGCAGAATAACAAGGACGGCGAGGACGAGGAGTAGAACTAGTTGAGTACCATTCATAGAAGGCTAGTGTGCCAGAAATCCCACCGAACGGGCCAATCAAAACAGGCCGCCGCCTAAGGCTCCGTCCGGAGCTTCAAGGCCTAGGTGCTGCCACGCAGCAGCAGTCGCCACACGTCCGCGCCCGGTGCGAGAAATCATGCCCGCACGAACAAGGTAAGGCTCGCAGACCTCCTCAACCGTGGATGGCTCCTCACCCACTGCGATAGCTAGAGTATTCACACCCACAGGTCCTCCCCCATGGCCTTTAATGAGCGCCTCAAGTACAGCACGGTCGAGGCGGTCGAGCCCGCGTTCGTCCACGTCGAAGACTTTCAAAGCACCTTGTGCGGCAGCCACATCGATGTGCCCATCACCATTGACCTCAGCGTAGTCCCGCACACGACGCAGCAGGCGGTTTGCAATTCGCGGCGTACCACGGGAACGCGAACCGATCTCCACCGCCGCATCGCTATCGATATCGACGTCCAAAATGGTGGCAGCGCGTGTAATCACCTTGGTGAGGTCCGAGGTGTGGTAGTACTCCATCTGCGCGGTGAAACCGAAACGGTCACGCAACGGCCCGGTGAGCATACCGGCACGGGTCGTGGCACCCACGAGAGTGAAAGGAGGAATCTCCAACGGAATAGAGGTTGCACCTGGCCCTTTACCCACGATGACATCGATACGGAAATCCTCCATCGCCATGTAGAGCATCTCTTCGGCTGGGCGCGCAATACGGTGAATCTCATCAATAAAGAGGACATCGCCCTCCATCAAGTTGGACAACATCGCCGCCAAATCACCCGCGCGTTCCAGTGCAGGGCCGGATGTCATACGCAGGGACGTGCCCAGCTCCTGGGCGATAATCATTGCCATCGTCGTCTTACCCAGCCCCGGCGGGCCCGACAAAAGCACATGGTCGGGCGTCACACCACGATTCTTCGCGCCATTGAGCACCAGTGACAGCTGCTCCCGTACCTTGGGCTGGCCGATGAACTCGTCCAGGGACTTGGGGCGCAGCGAGCGCTCAATGTCATGCTCGCCCTGCTGCTCGCTCGCATCCACGTCCTGATTGCGCGCCGGTGGCGCGGTGAGATCAAGGCCATCGGGAAGCTTGAATTCAGTACGTTCTACATCGGACATTGCTGCCACTCTCCTACTTCTTAGCGCCCAGCTGGCTCAGCGCTGCACGCAAAACCACTGGCGTGGCGGCATCAGGCTGCTCGCTCGCCACGGCTTCCACGATGGGGCGCGCCGCTTTGTCCGTGAAGCCCAGCCCCACGAGCGCCTCCACAACGTCGTCTACGACAGGTCCGCTGGCAGCTGGGGTGGTGGCCGGTGAGACGCCGGAAAGCGCCGGCGTAAACCCCGCCACTTTGTCCTTCAGTTCCAGTGCGAGGCGCTGCGCCATCCGTTTGCCCACGCCTGGGATCTTCTGCAACCTCGCAGACTCCTCCCCCGCGATCGCCTGGGCCAAGTCACCAGCGCCCATCACGGACAATGCCGCAAGCGCCAGCTTCGGCCCCAAACCAGACACGGTTTGCAAGACGTGGAACATGTCGCGGTCATCTGTACTTGTGAATCCGTAGAGGGTCATGGAGTCCTCTTTGACCACCAGAGTCGTCATCACCCGCGCTTCCTCACCGCGCTGCAGGGTACCCAAGGTAGCCGGCGTAGCCAGCACCTTGTAGCCCACGCCCGCGCATTCAAGCACGACGTGATCGAGCTGGATATCGAGTACAGTTCCGCGCAAGGATGCAATCATGACTCTTCCTTAGTTTCTCGTGGACGGTGATGGGCGGGACACGGATGCCGTACGCGGCGAGGAACCCCGAACCCCGCTTGTACGGGCGCCGGCCCCCACTCCGGCGCTGGGATCGCTACCGCTTACCCATGCTAGGGCAGGCGCTCTCCAGCAGTGGCACACCGCCAACGCCAAAGCATCGGCCGCGTCCGCGGGTTTAGGGGCTTCGCTCAGCCCAAGAATACGGGTAATCATAGCCGTCATCTGTTTCTTATCTGCGCGCCCGTTGCCAGACACAGCCTTTTTGACTTCAGACGGCGTGTACATATGCACCGGGATGTCCCGCTCAGCTGCCGCAAGAACAAGGACTCCCACCGCGTGGGCGGTCTGCATAACCGTGGACACTTCACCACGTTCGAATACGCGCTCGAGAGCCACAACGTGCGGCTGATAGTCATCCATCCATTCCCGCACAGCCACCGAAAGGCGCTTAAGACGCTCCCCCAAATCCTTGTCACTGGGCGTGCGCACCACACCAACGGCAATGGGGATAACTGCGCGACCACGCCCTGCTTGCACAACCGACAAGCCGCAACGCGTGAGCCCCGGGTCGATGCCCATGACACGCAAACCCTCCAGGTTCATCGCCGCCTCCTTGCCGTTTACTACCACGAGCTAGTGTACACACACGTGTTCTAGTTCGGGCAACGATACTGACCGGCCCCAGAGGATTCAGCCGCGCAGGCGTACAGTGGCCCGCATATCTACACATTCAAAAGAATTGTCAGAATTCATCCGATCCCGCCACTCCCCACGAGCATTTTTGCCGGACCCCATTCCGACTGACGTCATTGAGCAGGTGCTTATCGACGCCCAATCCGCCCCCTCCAATTCCAACACCCAGCCGTGGAACATCCACCTCGTAGGTGGCCAGACGCTGAAGGACCTGAGCGCTGCTCTCATCAAGGAGTTCGACACCAAGGGCATCACTCCGGACTTCACCACTGACTACGGTGAGGGCGTTCACCCCCAGCGCTCGCAGCAGCTCGCCTCCATTACCTTTGGCAAGGCCGACGAGACCAGTCCGGTATTCAAGACCGATCCGGGCCGCGCGCCACTCTCGGAAACCGTGACGGTGCACGGCATCGACGGTCTTAGCTTGGCGTAGCTAGGACGCACCTCTAGTCAGCATCGAGCTCAGCGACGACCTCATCGCTGAGATCCATGTTGGTGTACACGTTCTGGACATCGTCAGAGTCCTCGAGCGCGTCGATGAGGCGGAAAATCTTACGTGCGTCATCGGCCTGCAGCGGCACCTCAACAGAGGCGCGGAAGTCGGTATCGGTGTCATCGACCTCAATATCGGCTTCTCCCAGAGCCTCGCGCACAGCCGGAATATCACCCGGGGCGCAGGTAATCTCGAACTTCTCGCCGTTATCCTTGACTTCTTCTGCACCGGCTTCCAGTACGGCGAGGAGAATGTCATCCTCGCTCTGCTCGCCCTTCTCTACGAAGACAAGGCCGGTGCGCGAGAACATGTAGGCCACAGAGCCCGACTCACCCAGATTGCCGCCGTTCTTGGACATCGCCGTGCGAACGTCGGTAGCAGCGCGGTTGCGGTTATCCGTCAGGCACTCGATGAGCATGGCCACACCATTAGGGCCATAGCCTTCGTACATAATGGTTTCCCAGTCGGCACCGCCAGCTTCCTCGCCGGAGCCACGCTTGCGGGCGCGCTCAATGTTGTCATTCGGAACCGAGGCCTTCTTGGCCTTCTTAATCATGTCATCGAGGGTGGGGTTTGCCGCGGGATCGCCGCCGCCGGTGCGTGCCGCGACCTCGATGTTCTTAATCAGCTTGGCAAACTCCTTGCCACGCTTGGCATCGTTAGCCGCCTTCTTGTGCTTGGTAGTTGCCCATTTGGAGTGGCCTGACATGTCATCCCTTTCGACGTGGATGTGTGAAACTGTTGCAATTATACGGCCCCACCGCCGCCCCCATCACACGGGGTGCCCCGCTTCTTACACGTTCTGCCAGTTGCCGTTCGCTGTCGTTGCGTCGACATCATCCCGAAGAGTGCGGGTCAGCCCTTCTTGCATGGCCACGGCGACGAGCTCACCGCGCTGGTTGAAAATCTTGCCTTGCGCCAAGCCCGTACCCGTCTGAGCCGACGGCGACGTCTGGGAATAAAGCATCCACTCATCCGCTCGCACAGGGCGCAGGAACCACAGCGAATGGTCCAAACTCGCCAACTGAATGCGGTCGCCTTGGTGAGGGAGGAGCGCGGTGCGGATGAGTGTCATGTCTGACATGTACAGAAGTGCCGCTTGGTGAAGGGACTGGGGGGCGTCGGCAAGCAAGGCCCCTGTGTTGCGGAACCAAATGTGGCGGAAACCCGCGCCCGTCGCTTCCGCGGCGGAGGCATCACGATCGGCCTCCGGAACTAAGCGAACGTCCCAATCCTCCCATTCCTTGAGGATAATGCGAGTGGAATAGGGTGATTCCGTGATAGTTTCCGGGGCGGGAACCACGGGCATGGGGTCCTGGTGGTTCGGCCCAGTGTCGCCTGATTTATGAAAACTGGCGATGAGCACAAAAATGAGCCGTTCGTCCTGATAGACGCGCACATGCCGGGTGGCAAAAGAGCGACCGTCCCGCACCCGCTCCACGCGGATAGTCGTAGGCTGGCTGGAATCGCCAGGGCCCACAAAATAGCAGTGCAGGGAATGAGCGAGCTTTCCCTCGACGGTGAGCTGCGCCGCATGAAGCGCCTGCGCCATCGTTTGGCCACCAAATGTTCGTTCAATGTAGGAGGGAACAACGGGGCTGCGGAACTCAACGTCGCTCACCTGCTGAATATTTACCGCCTGAGCCACCGATGCCATTATCCACTCCTCACTTTCACACCTTTATGGCACGTGCCACACTAACTTCGCCCATACTACTCATAGGCTGGTCTGCCCCCGGATCATGCGTAGTATGTTCCGCATGACTTCAACCACTCCGCATAGCGTGCACCGCGTGGCCGCCTACCTCGAGATGTTTACGTGGTCGCTGCTCATTGTGTCGATGATCCTCAAGTACTCCGGCACCACCGCAGCGCTAACCCCCTTTGCAGGCGGTATCCACGGCTTCGGCTTCCTGTGCTTCCTACTCATGACGGCCCTGGTGTGGATTAACAACCGCTGGTCGTTCGGCGTCGGAGTCCTTGGCCTCGTGGTCACAGTCATCCCGTTGGCCGCGCTTCCCTTTGCCATCTGGGTGTCCAAGCGCGGCCTCGTTGACGGCCCATGGCGCTTCGCTGATGATGCTGAGCCGCACGGTTTCTTCGACAAGATTCTGGCGCAAGCTGTTCGCCACCCAGCTCGCACTGCCATCATCGGCCTCCTTGTCGTAGCCATCGTCTTTAGCGTCCTGCTAATGCTCGGCCCACCCGTCGATGTCGAGTCCGCCATTGAAAATAATCGCTAAAGTCCCTGCTGTATGGGCCGGCTGGACTGCGGCCAGAGTCCTCCTCATCGCCTTGCTCCTCGGCAACACCATGCCCGCGGGGGATCTCTACTACTACTTGGAAGGCGTCTACGGTGAGGATCCCTCCGCCATGACGGAGTATCCACAGCCGGGAACGTGGCCAACCATTATCCTCGCGTGGCTTACGGGTGATAACGGCGACACGTATCGCGTGGCGTTTACGCTCATGATGCTGCTTGCTGACGCCCTCTTCCTCGCCCTTCTCCTTCGCAACAATCACCAACGGCGGTCTGTTTTTGCAGCCGCGTGGTTCTGGGTTTTCTTTGGAACGGCAGTCGGCCATGTCTTTGTCTGGCGCCTCGATTTGTATCCCGGGCTACTCGTCGCAGGTGCTGGTGCTCTGCTCGCCACTCGGCCCCGCATTGCCTCTGCTCTTTTGGCCTGGGCCACAGCGGTCAAACTGTGGCCGGGTGTTGTGGCCGCGGGCTTGGTCGGCCGTTCGACCTCGCGGTCGTCGTGGCAGCGCCTCGCGTCCTTCTTCGGCGCTATCCTCGCGATCTGCGCGGCGGTCGCCTGCTTCAGCGGGGTGGAACGGCTGTTCTCTCCCCTGACCTATCAGGACGAGCGCGGCCTTCAGATTGAATCTCTCGCTGCCACGTTGTTTGTCTATCAGGCTCACCATCATCCAGGCGTGTGGGAAATGAACTACGCCGCCTCCAAGAGCTATGAAATCACCGGACCCGGTGTGGAGACCGCCCTAACCTTCAGCACCATTGCTCTAGCATGCGTCCTGGTGTGGATACTGGCTGTGGCTGCCGTGCGGTTTATTCGCGGCGGGTGGGATCCTCGTTCTACCGTGGTTTTCTTTCTTGCCGCCATTGTCCTGCTTATCGCTACAAACAAGGTGTTTTCCCCGCAATACATTGTGTGGATCGGCCCTATTCTTGCCGTAGCTATCCGCGCGGAAGTGCCTCTAGAGTCCGAGGCAGATCGGCGCCTAGCGCCACAGCGCACTGTTCTGAGAACCAGCATGGCTGCTCTCACTATTGGGGCAGCAGCGCTGGGAGCATACATTTACCCCTATGGCTACGACTATGTGTGGTTCTACGTGGGCGAGCAGGCTGCCCCCGTCTACGCACTCGTTGCTCGCAACGTGCTTATCCTCATCATGGCCGTCGTCGCACTTGTTTGGCACCGCCTAGAGTTCCGCGCCGCACGGATCGCAGAACGAGCGCCGCAGGTGGCTTAGACCTCTATCTGGTTGAGCTCAAAGAACTCCGGAAGCTTTGCCGTGCCACCCAATCGCAGCCACTTCACCGCCGGACGCAGGCGCAGCGCACGAGTATCGCTCACTGCTTCGTTGTAGAAGCGGTGAGCAAGATGGATGCGCCCTTCGGCGTCGGCAAGCAACGCGGGGAGTGTGTCAAAACGCTGCGCAAGCGCTGTGGACAGCTCACGTTCCCGAGTCGTGCGCTCATCGAAATGGCCTTGGGCCAGTTCCGTGGACTCAGCACGGCTAGCGAGCGGCGCCAATTCGGGGGCGAGCGCACTCACCACAGCTGCACGTCGATCCAGAGTCGCCTCCAGTTGTGCCAAGGCCGCATCAGTGCGGATATGGAGGGAATTGAGGCGCTGGGCGGTAAACAGCGCCCACATCGCGATGATGATCACCACGGCCAGAATGATGACTAGTTCAATGGCCACTTATTTCACCCGAACCTTCGTGCCATCAGCGACGGTTTCATACACACGCATGACCGCGGCGGCGACATGATCCCAGTCATAGTCACGCGCGCGTTGAGTACCCGCTTGCGTCAAGGCGGCGCGCCTGTCTGGGTTCCTCACGAGTCCCTCCAATACCCGGGCCAAATCCGTGGCGTCACCATTCCGGAAGAGCACGCCAGCAGGTTCCTCGGACTCGCTGTTGCACACCGCCGCGAAGGCCTCCAGATCCGAGGCCACCACCGCGCAGCCAGCCGCCATGGCCTCCACGAGCACGATGCCAAAACTTTCTCCACCCGTGTTGGGGGCAACATAAATATCCGCCCGCCCCAGGATGGCTGCCTTTTCTGCATCACTAACGCGCCCCACGAAGTCCACGCCGGGAACGGTGCGCGGGTGCCCGCCCCCCATGACGGTTACGCGCACCTTGTCGGGAAGAAGAGTAAGTGCTTCGAGGAGAATGTCCAAACCTTTTCGCGGTTCATCGAAGCGCCCCAAGAACACAATCTCCACAGGCTTCTCGCTGTCCACGTCGTCCCAGACGCGTGCGTTGGATTGTTGACGCTCACGGGCATACACCGACGTGTCCACTCCGTTTGGAATGAGGACTGGGTCACCTCCGAGTTGCTCCACCTGCCAGCGACGCGCCATCTCCGACACCGCAATCCCTCCCCGGATCTTCTCCAGGTACGGACGAAGGAATGGCTTGGCGAGGGTCAAGATGAGTGAGCTGGAGGCCGAAGCGTGATAGGTGGCCACGATAGGCCCGTGAACCATGGCCAAGGCCGCCATGGAGTAGCTCGGTGAGTTCGGCTCGTGAATGTGCAGGACATCAAAGTTCCCCTCACGGATGAAGCGCTTGATGTTGCGGCCAACGTGCGGTCCCATGGCCAGTCGCGCGACGGAGCCGTTGTACGTCAGAGGGATCGCCCAGCCACCCTTACGCACAAAGCTGGGCACCTGCGTGCTTGACGACGCCGGCCCCAGCACCTCCACATCATGGCCCTGTTCGATAAACACTGTGGCCAAATCAAGGATGTGGGCCTGAACGCCGCCCGGCTCGTCGAAAGAGTAGGGGCAGACAATACCGATCCGCATGGTCGTCTCCTCTCCTTACTTTGTCAGCGTAGGCGGTCGACGACGCTGCATCTGACGTAACTGGCGGCGCCTATCCACATCCTCATTCCACTGTGGCTGCAGCATGTGCCAATCTGCAGGGTGCTGACGAATGTTCTCGGCAAAACCATCGGCCATGCGCTGGCAGGTTTCCTGCAGCGTCGTGACTTCCACTTCTGGGCTGACAGTAAGGCCCCAGCCCTCACCATCGAAGAAGGAATGCACCACATGAAGTGCGGCACCGGTTTCTATGGCGAGTTGCGCTGGACCGGCAGCAACGTTGGCCTCCTCCCCCATGAAATCCACAGTCACGCCCGTCCGGGTGAGGTCGCGGTCGGCCAGTAGGCAGACCACGCCACTACGCTCCAACGTTTCTTTGAGGCGCGGGTACGGCGAGGCGGAGCCTCCGGTCAAGGGCACGACGGTGAAGCCGAGGCTCTCGCGGTAATCCACGAAGGCGTCGAAAAGCACCTCCGGCTTCACTCGCTCGGCGACTGTAGTGAATCCGCCGTAGTGGTTCACACAAAACACACCCGCCATATCCCAGTTGCCTGAATGCGGCAAGGCAAAGATGACCCCGCGCCCCGAGGCGATCGAGGCATCCGAATGCTCCTTGCCTCGCATGCCCGTCAGCAGGCGTTCATGGAGCCGAGGATCGGAATGAATCGCAGGAAGGCGGAAAGCCTCGAGCCAATAGCGCATGTAGGAGCGCATAGAATCCCGCACGAGTTCGCGGGTGACGTTTTCGGGTCCGACGACGCGGCTCAGGTTACGGCGCAACTGCTCCATGCCTTTGCCGTTGTCACTGGCATAGTCAGCACCCCGCTCAAAGAGCCACGCAGCTAGGGGCCGCGGAAGGTAGCGCACAATACGCCAGCAGGCAATATATCCGGCGGCAGCAAGGCGCTCCCGATCCATGAATGCCATTGCGAGTCTCTCCCTCTCAGGTCAGAAATGCTTTAAAGGTCCTTCATGAAACGGGACTTGGTGTCCTGGCGCGCTGCTTGCCGCATCCTCTGATAGATGGTGAACAATGAGCCTACCGCCAGCAGCCACAGCGAAATTTCCAGGGCATACGGGACGCCGAGGCCTTCCAGCCCCACGCCGCCCAGACCAAGAATAAGGCGCTCAGGTCTTTCGACGAGCCCGCCAACCATGGTGAAACCGGAAGCCTCACCGCGGGCCTTGACATAGGAGATCACCTGAGAGCTGACCAACACCACCATGCAGGCGGCGAAATTCACGGGGTGAGCATGATCGACATACACCATCCAATAAGCAATCGCAGCGAAGAGTGCCCCATCTGTGATGCGATCACAGGAGGCATCGAGCGTTGCGCCAAACTTCGAACCACCCGTCGTCAGGCGCGCCATTGTGCCGTCGAGCATGTCAAAAGCGGCGAAAAGGCCTGACAAGACTGCTGCCGCAAAGAGGTGATCCAGCGGTATAAGGATGACGGAAATAGCGATAGTAACAATGGTTCCGACCACGGTCACTACGTTTGGCGTCAAGCCCATCTTGAGGAACAGCTTGGCCACGGGTACTACGACCACGGCGGCGGGCTTGCGCCCATGAACACTAAGCATGCGCTTCTCCTGGAATGAGTCCCTCGGCGGCGAGCTCCTCCCACCCCTGCGCCAGCAGGGAGCGGGTATCTTTGAGGAGCTGGGGCAGCACTTTGACTCCATCCACAATAGTCATGAAATTAGAATCTCCACTCCAGCGCGGCACAATATGCATGTGGAGATGCTGACCCACAGATCCTCCCGAGGCGCGTCCCAGGTTAAACCCAGCATTGACCGCGTCAGGGCCGGACACCTTCTTGAGAACCCGGATGGCAGCCTGGGCAAAGCGGAAAAGCTCCTGGGATTCCTCCTCGGTGAGGTTCTCCAGTTCCGATTCTTGGCGGTACGGGATGACCATCATGTGGCCAGCGTTGTAGGGGTACAGGTTGAGCACGCAATAAACAAGCTCACCGCGGGCCACGATGAGGCCGTCTTCGTCCGACATCTGCGGGATCTCCACAAACGGATTGTGGGCTGTCTTCGGCACGTCACCGGCTCCGCCTTCCCGCTTGATGTAGCTCATGCGGTACGGCGCCCACAGGCGCTCTAGGCGGTCGGGGGTTCCCAGGCCGGTATCGACGTACTCTTCCACTCTTCGTTGTCTCCCTTCAGCGATTCTTATGATGTCCTCTCAACCATGTCGCGTCTAGACGCGCTCGGCGATGGTGTCCTTGGTCGGCTGGTCATTGTTGCGCTCACGGACCCACGCCTCAATGACGTTCACCGCGGCATCCACCGGCACACCGTTGACCTGGGTGCCATCGAGGAAACGGAAGGACACGGCACCGGCTTCCACATCGCGTTCACCGGCCAGCAGCATGAACGGCACCTTGCCGGTGGTGTGGTTGCGAATCTTCTTTTGCATGCGGTCATCGGACGTATCGACGTCGGCACGTAGGCCGCGAGCACGGAGCTGTGCACACACGTCTTCGAGGTGCGGCGCAAAAGTATCGGCAACGGGGATGCCGACCACCTGGTGCGGAGCAAGCCAAGCCGGGAAGGCACCCGCGTAGTGCTCAAGAAGCACGCCGAAGAAGCGCTCGATAGAACCGAAGAGCGCGCGGTGAATCATGATCGGGCGCTGCTTGGTGCCATCGGACGCGGTGTACTCCAGCTCAAAGCGCTCCGGCAGGTTGAAGTCCAACTGCACGGTGGACATCTGCCAGGTACGGCCGATGGCGTCACGGGCCTGGACGGAAATCTTCGGGCCGTAGAATGCGGCACCCGCCGGGTCCGGGACCAGGTCAAGGCCAGACTTTTCTGCCACCGACTGCAAGATCCGAGTAGAGCGCTCCCAAATTTCATCGGAGCCGACATACTTATTCGGGTCCTTGGTGGACAGCTCCAGGTAGAAATCATCCAAGCCGTAGTCCTTGAGCAGGGAGATGATGAACTCCAGCACCTTGGTCAGCTCTTCCTCGAGCTGCTCGGGGGTGCAGTAAATGTGGGAGTCATCCTGGGTAAAGCCGCGCGCACGAGTCAGGCCATGGATCACGCCGGACTTCTCGTAGCGGTAGACCGTACCGAACTCGAAGAGGCGCAGCGGAAGCTCACGGTAGGAGCGGCCGCGAGAGGCGAAGATGAGGTTGTGCATCGGGCAGTTCATCGGCTTGGCGTAGTAGTCCTGCGGCTGCTTGGTGCAGTTGCCTTCCTCATCCCATTCACCGTCAAGCTGCATCGGCGGGAACATGCCATCGGCATAGAAATCGAGGTGACCAGACTTCTTAAACAGGTCTCCCTTGGTCAGGTGCGGAGTGGACACGAAGGAGTAGCCGTCCGCGATGTGGCGGCGGCGCGAGTGCTCCTCCATTTCCATACGCACGGTAGCGCCGTTGGGGTGGAAGACTGGGAAGCCAGAACCGATCTCATCCGGGAAGGAGAACAGGTCTAGCTCGGCGCCCAGGCGGCGGTGGTCGCGCTTTTCTGCTTCTTCCACCATCGTCTTGTAAGACTCAAGCGCCTCCTTGGATTCGAAGGCGGTGCCGTAGATGCGCTGCAGGCCAGCCTTGGACTGGTCACCGCGCCAGTAGGCAGCCGAGGAACGCGTCAGCGTAAACGCCGGGATGTACTTGGTGGTCGGCACGTGTGGGCCACGGCAAAGATCAAACCACTCCACCTCACCGGTGCGCGGGTTGATGTTGTCATAGTGGGTCAGGTCACCTGAGCCTACCTCAGCGGCCTCATCAGAATTCGGGTCCACGTTACCCTTGTCCTGCACTAGCTCCAGCTTGAAAGGCTCGTTCGCCAGTGCTTCTTCAGCTTCCTCAGTGCTGGCGTAAACGTGGCGCTCGAAGCGCTGACCGCCCTTAATGATCTTCTTCATCCGCTTCTCAATCGCTTTGAGGTCTTCAGGGGTGAAGGGCTCTGCGGTCTGGAAGTCGAAGTAGAAACCATTCTCAATGGCCGGGCCAATGCCCAGTTTGGTGCCCGGGAATTCTGCCTGAACGGCCTGTGCCATGACGTGGCCACAGGAGTGGCGGATGACGGCACGTCCGTCTTCTTCGCAGGCGGCAACAGGCGTGAACTCGGCATCAGTATCCGGGGTGTGGGAGAGATCGTAGAGGGTGCCGTCAGCACCGCGGACAACGACGACTGCTTCGGGGCCCTTGTTCGGCAGCTCATGCTCGCGCATAGCTGCTCCCACGGCAGTACCGGCCGGGACCGTAATGGGCTCATAGTTCACCGGGACTGCTGGAATCATTTCCGCCATGACCTGTTGCGCTCCTTTGCGCTCACGCGCCGCTCGACATACCTGGCCGAGCAGCACTCATCGAGAAAGTTACAGCGGCTTAGTCTACCCCTCTTAACTGCGGATGAGCGATTCGCCCCAGAAGGTTCCGCCATCAGTTCCGGCGGGTACATAGTAGACAGCGGAGCCAATATGGGTAATCCACTCATTGAGGCGATCCGCCTCATCAAGGCGAGTCTGAATGGGTTCAAACTGTTTCGACGGATCCTTCTGATAACAGATGAACACCAAACCTGCGTTGCTCAGCTCACCGCGGGCAGTGGTTTCTGGTGTGGGTGGAAGGTTGTAGTTAAACGCGCGGCGAAGGAGTTTCTGTTCAGGGTGATCCTTGGGCGGATGTGCACGGGCAACATGTGAGTTGGGGTCGATAGCTTTAAGCCCGAACTCATTGCGCGCATCCAAGTCCACAGGGTCGAATTCATCCTGAGCACCAATCGGCGCCCCAGTATCCAACGTGCGGCCGGTAGCCGTTTCGCGCGCGTCGCGGTCCAATTGCTCCCAAGTATCCAAATTCATATGGATACGGCGCACTACCATGGCGCTTCCCCCGGCAAAGGGCCCCTTCTCAATCCATACTTGTTCGGCGAAGTCCTCATCCTCGCGCGGATTCACGGTTCCATCAACTTGGCCGAAAAGGTTGCGCGCGGTGGTGCCCTTAGGGACGGAACCATAGGCGTGACTAAACCCTTGCTGCACCCATGCCACCTCGACATAGTCCTTGCCAGCGCGAACCATGTGCCGAAGAACATGGGCTGCCGTGAGCGGATCATCGCTGCAAATCTGCAACACAATGTCCGTCTGTCCCCATTCGGGGCGAAGATCATCGTGTGCGAAAGAGCGTAGAGGGCGCAGCCACTCAGGCTTCTCAGCACCTAGTACGTTGAACAAACCTTCACCCCAGCCACACGTGACGGTGAGGTTAGCTGGAGTCACGGCAAGTTCGGGTTCAAGGCTGCCTAGCGGGTTTTCACCTGTGCACAGACGGCGAGCATCTTCAGTCCACAGCCTCATGAGTGCTGTTGCACCACGGGCGGAGGTTTCCTTCTTCAATTTAAAACCCACCAGCTCCACGTGAGCTTGAATTGGGGTTTGGATTCCTGCTTGGTGCTGGCCATCAAAGGCGATGATGTCACCACCCATGGTGTCTTCGACGCCCTCGGGACCCGTACTCCCGGCATCACCGGCCTGTGCTGAATCGGGGTTAGCCGCGATGCTGTCAGCGTCGTCTTGAGTACAGCTGGCCAAAGCCATTGCACTCGCGGCCACAGCACCGCCAGCGAGTAATCCGCGCCGGCTGACAGGTTCCTCGAACCCGCTCATTGTTCACCTTTCTGTATGCGTCTTCTGCCCTATCGGGTTTCTACAGCCACGTGGCGGGCGTGTTAAGAGTGGTCAGCATGGCCAGCGTGCTCTGCATGATCGCCGTCGTCATGATGTTCGCCGTGTTCGCCATGCTCCATGCCCTGCATGTCACCGTAGTTTTCATCACCGGCACCAATCGAGCGAACGGGGATGTCACCAAGCTCTATTGAGGAACCGTCCTCGAGCTTGAGCGTCATCGTCACGGTTTCACCAGCCATGATTGGTTCGGCTACGCCCATGAGCATGAAATGGTAGCCACCGGGTTCGAGCTCGACAGACTCGCCGGCGGGGATGTCGAAACCATCGGCCTTTTCCTGCATGACACCGTCAACGACCTCATGAATCTGGTACTGCTTCGCCTCGATGGAAGAGGTAAAGCCTTCTACTTTGAGATCCTTGTCCGTGGTGTTGTGCAGCGTGCCGAAGATCGAAGTCATATCGGCACCTTCCTCCATTGCGCGCACGACGCCATCCTCAAAGGTAATGCTCGCGTCCTCGGAGCCGTCCTTCTGAGCAGCACTAGCATCCGCCGACGCCCCAGCGTCTGCATCAGTAGTAATCCCAGCGCCAGGAGTCGCTACGGTGGAATCTTCTTCGCTGTTCGAGCAACCGGACAAGGTCAGGCTAGCGGCGGCAAGGGCAGCCACGGAAGTACGAATAAAGGTACGGGATGTCAGCATGGGACATGCCTTTCTGAAGCGGGGTTTCTGTAAGGAAGAGGGAAAAGTGCTAGCGCCGAAATTGGCTCTTAGGATTCACCATTAGAACGTCGGGTCTTAGCGCCGAAGACGAAAACAACCGCTACCACGACGAGCACTGCACCAAGGCCAACGATCCACTTCGCTGGGCCAGACAGCGCGCTGAGCGGCGCGTCGGAGTTTTCTTCTTGATTCTGGCCGTTGCCTACTTCGTCTGCGCCATCGGAGGAACTGCCTGCATCAGCGGTATCCCCGGCGGAGGTATCACCATCTGAGGCAACGGTGAATTCAACAGATCCCAGCGTAGAGTGACCATCGGAGGACGTAATGCGAAATCCCACCTGGTAGTCACCATCGCCGGGTTCAACGTCTTGGGGAACATCTACGGTGAGGTTGCGACCGTCAATGGTAGGTTCGGCGTCGAAAAGCACGGTTCCCGTGTCTTTCTCGCTGACAGCAAACGTGTTGAAGGTGTCCTTCGGGATGCCGGAAAACTCCAGAGTGATCTCACGTGGAAACTCTTCAAGTGGAGTGTCACTCACCACGTTGCCACCAATAACCGAATCGTGAGCCACCGCCATCGGCGCAGAAAGGCCAAGCATGAGGCTTGTGGATCCGGCGGCGAGAGCGGTCATGACCTTACGCAGCTGCATCGTGTGGACAACTCCTTTGCTCGGATGAAACTTTTGATTGATGTTCCCTCATCCTATCGCCGGGAGGGACACGCTAGCCAATCCTTCCCCGCGCGGAATGCACGAGGTTACTCAGTAGTCGCTGAGACGAGGAAGAAAGTTCCCCGCCGCAGCGAAAGCTATTGAAAAAGGTTTCATCGCGAGCGTTTACTACACGTTTTACCTTCCACGGCCTCGGAGAAGAAATACCAGGAGGATGATGGTGGCAAATAAGAGAATGAGTCCCGCCGCCCCCAAGGCGTAAAGAAGACCACTCATCATTTTGCCAGACTTGTCATCAGCACCACGGGCTTGGTCCTTCGTCTCTGTCTTGTTTTCGTCCGAAGGGCGTGGCTCTTCAGTCTTGTCACTGACAGGCTCATACTTCGGCCCCTGGATTGGGTCACCCAGCACCTTGGAGGTGAGGTAATACTTCATGGTGGCACGCTTGTCAGAGGGGTTATCTTCGCCCTCCCCCGATTCATCTCCCTTACCACTGTCCAAGGTCACCACAATGTAGTAATCACCCTCCAACCAGTTCGCGTTGCCATAGGAGTTCGCCGCATTTGAGCTGAAACGGTTGCTAAAAGCAACAGGCTTGGACGCCGAAGCTGACCCTTCGTCCCCCTCCTTGGGCCAGATTAAATTCTCAGGCTCCCCAGCTTCCTCCCGAACTGGATTGAGGATAGCCACGTCAAGGAATGAGTATTGGAGTGCCTGCTCGTCCGAGACCTCACCAGCTTTGATTGCGGCAGCCAACTGCTGGCCTTCCTTCATAGGGACCTTGTAGACGTGCGCTTCGCCCTGCACAATGTCGGTTTCGATGGTCTGTCCACTGCGAAGCTCCGCGGCATTGTTAAACCAGTTTCCGGGAGCCATCTGTTCAGCGCCGTTGGCGTTGGCATGGAGTTCACCGTCCAGCTCGCTGCTGAGACCGCTGACGAGTTCGTCCTTGTTGGATACTGGGTCAACGCGGTGAAGCAGGATCTCCACGTCAAAGGGCTCATCGACCTTGTATTCACCTGCTCGCATCGCGGTCAAAACCAAGTCGCCCTGGCAATTCTCGGAACCGATTTCGTAGGTATAAGCGCTAGCGCTAGGCAGGGCATCAGATCCGATACCAGGGAGCGCACTGTCCGAGTCAGCTGTGCACTCATCTGAGCCTTCGTCACCACCATGCGTGCCCGTCGGCGGTTTTGTGCCATCACCGAAAAACGTCTTCAAGTACAACCTATCCGGTGTTCCTACTGCTCCTTCGAGAGTCTTGTACATCGTCGCCACATAACGCTCGCCTGGTTTGACGGGGATAGACCATGACTCCGCGTGGAAGTCGGTGCGCGAATCCTTGCCGCCATTCGGCGGGGCATCCAACTCAGCCCGGAAGATGAAGTCCTCCCCGGACTCCCACCGCGGCAGCTCCGTAGGCGTTGAGATGTCTTCGCTACCCTCGATCTGTTCCACATTGGACTCATAAATGTTTGCCGCACGCCCAGCGGCCTTCTTAATCATTGCCGCCAGGGAATCTGCATCATCCGCGTCGAGATACTCGCCGCCTGCGGCATCTGCGATACAGGAAAGCTCCTTGCGAGCCTCCTCATCGACGTTAAAACCAATGGTGTTGATGACGAGGTCGATGCCCTTTTCATGGAGTTCTTTAGCCACCTCACATACTGGCGGCGGCGCGCAGGTGTCGATTCCGTCAGACACCAGCACGATGGTGCCGTGCTGGCCACCCAATTCCTCGGCTGCCTTTTTCAGGGAATCTCCAATCGGGGTATACCCCTTAGCCTGGAGTGCATCGATGGGACCTGTAAACGAATCCCCTACGTCCTTCTTAGGGCCGCTCACCACGTGAATATCGCGGCATCCTTCTTCTTGATTCTCCGGGGCCTCGTCGACCGTTCCGCCGTAGGTAACAAGCCCGAGCGGAATGGTTCCACCCAACTCATGTACAAAATTCTTGGTCGCGTCTTTTGCTGCATCCAGACGCGTCTGACCACCAGCATCTTGCGCGTTCATGGAACCAGAGGAATCCAACACCAACATTGTTGCACCACTGTTTTCATCCACGGGAGCGACTTCCTCAGAGCGCGGGACCGAAGATGTTTCAGAGGCGGAAGAATCCGAATCAGTTACACCAGTGGGGTTCTGTGCGCGGGCAGGAACTACGGCTGCCCCTAGTGTCCCCAAGAACACCAGCAGCGTAACAAAGATAAGAGCAAGCCAGCGCTGACCTGGTGCTGATCGTGTGGGCAGAGTTGTCATAGAGAGGTGTCCACTTCCTTGAAATGAGATGGTTGTGATAAACACCATAGACAAAAGACTCAGAAGCGTCCCTCGCTGTGGGGAAGGTTCCCCCGCCACCCGCCTGCGGCGTGATGAAAAGATTGAAGGGCGTCTTACCTTTTGTGGAAAGACGCCCTTTTCGTGGAGCGGATGACGAGACTCGAACTCGCGACCCTCACCTTGGCAAGGTGATGCGCTACCAACTGCGCTACATCCGCGTGGCAAGCAGAAGCTTGCCGCGGGCTCCTCTAAGGAAACCCTGTGCGCGATACTGGGATTGAACCAGTGACCTCTTCCGTGTCAGGGAAGCGCTCTCCCGCTGAGCTAAACGCGCTCGCAGCACCCTAGAGTGGGCGCCAGCATTTTGAGGTGGAAACGGGAATCGAACCCGTGTGCACGGTTTTGCAGACCGTTGCCTCACCACTCGGCCATTCCACCGTGGCGATACCGCCTCACACACTACATGTGCTGGAGCGGATGACGAGACTCGAACTCGCGACCCTCACCTTGGCAAGGTGATGCGCTACCAACTGCGCTACATCCGCATTCGAAACCAGGCCCGGTTTCTAGGACAAAGTCCTTGTGCGCGATACTGGGATTGAACCAGTGACCTCTTCCGTGTCAGGGAAGCGCTCTCCCGCTGAGCTAAACGCGCTTATGGTGTTATCAAGGCCTGCCACACTAATGGAAGCCTTGGAGCGGATGACGAGACTCGAACTCGCGACCCTCACCTTGGCAAGGTGATGCGCTACCAACTGCGCTACATCCGCATTGCACGTTCCCGGCTGGTGTGCCGTGGTGCGAGTAGAAACATTATCGTGCGCCGCCGCAGTTTCCAAATCCGCAGCCCACGGCAACATTTCCGACCCTCCCTTACAGTCGCAGCTTACATCGATGTGATTGGGGCTGTTGGTGCCCGCTGTTGCCCGTCCCCACGATACTGAGCGCCCCACGATACTGAGACTGCGACGGCCGCACCGAGCCAGACCGAAACCAAGCTAATCCTCCGAAAGTATGGTTGAGCTGGACGATTAGGCCGTTATCTGACACGCGGTGTAGCTTAAGGGCTGCGCCAAGGTTCTATAGCTCAGTGGGAGAGCGTTCCGTTCACACCGGAAAGGTCGCTGGTTCAATCCCAGCTAGGACCACAGCTTAAACCGCAGCCTAGCTGCGGTTTTCTCGTTTTCATACCCGCCGAACATGACACCACACAAAAGGTTCCGCCCAAACACGTAGGCTGGGGCATCATGAGTGACACCACATTGATTGACACGCTGCTTGGCCCCGACAGCGAGGGAGTTCGCCTCATCGCCGTCAGTACACTGCACGGCTCAGCCACTATTGATGGCACGTCCGACCCCATGGGCAACGAGGCCGATGGAGAGCTTTTTGCCGCGCTACGCGAGTGGGCAGATGTTGCTGTGGTGGGGTCGGGAACGGTGAAGGCGGAGGGATATGAGGTGGCGACAAGCACGCGCCTAGCCGTATTGAGCCAGTCACTCGACTTTGCAGGATTCGAAGAGTTCGTCGCCGGCGGCCCCATTATCCTGACCCCCGAGGAGCGCATGACGTCCGCCGAAGCACAGCAATTAGAAGCTGCCGGCGCGGAGCTCGTGAGCACCGGAACCGGAAGCGTCACCGAAGCCATCGCTGCACTGCGCGAACGCGGCGCAACGCGCATCTCCTGCGAGGGCGGGCCATCCATCTACTCCGCGTTCATCGAATCCGGACTACTGGATAAGCTCTACCTGACCATAGATCCACATATCTCGCCATCCGTGGAGAAGCCCGTTGTGGACGGCACTGCCACCTCCCCGGCACTACGACTGGAGCTGGAGAACGCCACACCCGTCGACAGCACGGTGTTTCTGCGCTACCGGCGCATATCCACCCCGTAAACTCTCATGTCGTGACTTCTCTGGCCCCACCTTCCCTGACCACTGCCCGCCTGTGGACAGCCGCCGCGTGGCCGGCCGCCGTCATACTGGTGCTTCACCGAGTCTTCGTGCTCGCGTTTACCGGCACGGTGACGGATGATTTCGGCACGGTTTACCGCGCTATTCGCCGCTTCTGGGAGGGCATTCCTGTGTATGAACAGGACTACTCCTCCGTGGAGCCGCTGTATCTCTACAACCCTGGAGCAACGCTCCTCCTCTCCCCCATGGGGGCAGTGTCCGAGGAACACGCGCGCTACGCCTTCATCCTCGCCAACGCAGCAGCCATCATCGCAGCCTTAGCGCTCCTGACGCGCTACGTGGGGCGCAGTCTGCGCGGGCCCGTATGGCCGGTCAGCATCGCAGCGGCCTTCGCCACAGAATCTGTTGCCAACACCCTTGTTTTCACTAACATCAACGGCCTGTTATTACTCGCCATGGCCGCGTTCCTCGTGCTGCTAGATCGGCACAGCTGGGCCGCAGGTCTCTGCATCGGGCTGGCCATCCTTGTTAAGCCCCAATTCGCACCCCTACTTTTCCTCGCGCTCGTTCACAAGCGCTGGTGGGTACTGGGCCTCGGCATAACCGTTCCTGTAGTTACCAACCTGATTGCTTGGCCACTTGTTCCCGGCACGGAAGGCTTCCGCGCGCACCTTCTCCCTTACCTAGCCACCACCCGCGACTACGCGAACGCGTCTTGGCCGGGAGTACGAGCTTACTTTGATCTGCCAGGTACGCTTTATTACCCCATCTGGCTGTTCTTCGCCCTGCTCTGCGCTGCAGCCATCCTTGGGCTTCTACGCTGGCGAGACTCCGAGCCCGAATTCTGGGCACTGAGCACCACCGGAATCATCATGGTCGGTATTTTCTTTCTCTCCTCCTTGGGCCAGCAGTACTATTCCATGTGGCTCTTCCCCATGATGTTCACGGTGCTGCTAACGCGTTCGGTATTTCACTCGTGGGGTGCATGGCTAGCAGCAATTTTATTCTTGGGGCCGTTCGAGTGGACGTCGTCAAGCATGCCCACCGCAGCACAGTGGATGAGCGTCTTCATCGCCACTATCGGCTGGGGATTGCTCATTATTGTCACCGCGTCGTCCGTCGCCGGCTGGTGGACAGCAGAGCGCAGTACTGGCCCGCGGCCTAGAGCGGACGATAAAATCCGAGCATGACCAATTTTAAGCTCATTGCAGATACCGAATGGCGCAAGCGGCTTTCACCCGAAGAGTATTACGTCCTGCGCGAAGCCGGCACCGAACCGCCACACGTTGGCGAATACACCAACACCACCACCGAGGGCGTGTACTCCTGCAAAGCGTGCGGCGCAGAACTTTTCCGCTCGACCGAAAAATTCGAGTCGCACTGCGGCTGGCCGTCGTTCTTCTCCCCGCTTGCCGGCGACACAGTCATTGAGCGCGAGGACAACTCACTCGGTATGCGCCGTATCGAGGTGCTCTGCGCGAATTGCGAGTCACACTTGGGCCATGTCTTTGAAGGCGAGGGGTACGATACTCCGACCGATCTTCGCTACTGCATCAACTCGATCTGCCTCGACCTTGAAGAAAAGCCGGTGGAAGACTAAACCTCCCACCGGCTTCGCACGGTAGCCTTCGCGCACCTTAAGGCAAGATTTCCATCAGCTCGGCGACGTCCTTAACACGGCGGCCGGTGTGGAACGGAATCTCCTCGCGCACGTGGTGACGGGCCTCGGTGTAGCGCATGAGATACATCAGATCCACGATGCGGTGCAGCTCCGGGGCTTCAAAAGCGAGAATCCATTCATAATCCCCCAAGGCGAAAGCTGGCACGGTGTTAGCGCGCACATCCGGGTAGTCGCGCGCCTGCATACCGTGCTCCATGAGGATCCGGCGGCGCTTCTCCTCATCCATGGTGTACCAATCGTAAGAGCGCACGAATGGGTACACTGAAATCCACTCGCCCGGCTCCTCGCCCATGATGAAGGACGGCAGATGCGACTTGTTGAACTCAGCTGGACGGTGCAGCGCGTTACCAACCCACGTCACTTCGGAAACCTGCCCCAGGACGGTCTCACGGCGGAAGTCAGCAAAGGCCTTCTGAATATCAGCAAACTCCTCCGCATGCCACCAAATCATAAAGTCAGCGGACTCACGCATGCCGGACAGGTCATAGATACCACGCACGGTAACCACACCGGTCTCTGCCAGATCGGAAAAGAACTTCTGCGCCTGTGCGATAGCGTCTTGACGCTCCGAGCCCAATGTACCAGGGATGACCTGAAATACCGCGTGCTGCGAATACCGCTGGACCTTGTTGAGCTCGTTGAAGTTGACCTTCGACATGCGTAATCTCCTTGCTCGGAAGCGACTGAATTTCTTATCCATCATAAGTTGTAGGCCCAGCCTTGCGCCACTAGCCTACGGCGCGCCTTCCCCCTCCACGGGCGTAGAGCTAATACCTTGTTCCCCGTGAGCAATTCTGACGTTTCTTCGCGCACCCGGGCAGGGGCACCGACCAACCTGCATGATCGTGCCACCTCCGCCCCAGGTTCTCAGACTACAGAGCCCACGACTCCGGCTGCTTTCACTGAAGCCGTTGAGTCCCTTCATGCCGCGCAGCTTCGCCCTGAAATCACCCTGGGTACCATTCGTCCACCGCAGCGCCTTGCGCCGTTTAGCCACGCCATTGGTCTAGAGGTCTCGCGCGCGGGTCAGGACGCAGACATCGTCCCTACGGACTCCGAGGGTGACGCCTTCGGGCGCCTTATTCTTCTCCACGATCCAGGCGCTGAGGAGGCCTGGGAAGGCGCGATGCGCCTCGTGGCCTACATCCAAGCCGACTTGGACGATGCGGTTGCCGGGGATCCGCTTCTTCCCGACGTCGCCTGGGAATGGCTCACCGAATCCCTTGAGCTGCGTGAGGCTAGCCACACCAACTTGGGTGGCACGGTGACCTCGACCGCCTCTGTGCGCTTCGGCGAAATTGGTGGTCCGCCGCACGCCTACCAACTCGAGATGCGCGCCTCGTGGACCGCTGAGGGTCTCGACCTGGCCCCTCACGTGGAGGCCTTCGCACAGGTCCTGGCTCTTGTTGCCGGCCTTCCACCCGAAGGCGTGGCCGAGCTCGGCCGCTAAGCACTGCGCTTCGAGAAAGCTCACCAAGGAGGTCCAGGGATGACCGAACTGCGCCGCGTTCCTCGCGACGGCACGCCGAAGGTGTTGACGTCCCCGCGCGATTTCCAGGCCGCCGCGGCCCGCTTGGAGGCCGGCAGTGGGCCCTTCGCCATCGACACCGAACGCGCATCAGCATATCGCTTTGATGACCGTGCCTTCCTCGTCCAGATTCGACGAGAAGGCGCAGGTACTGTCCTGCTCGCCCCTGAACATCGCCGCCCTGATTTCACGGCAGCGCTCGCCCCAGTCCTCAATGGACAAGAGTGGGTCATTCACGCCGCGCCATCTGATCTTCCCTCCTTGGCATGGCTAGGCCTTTACCCGGGGACGCTCTTCGACACAGAGCTCGCCGCTCGCTTCGCTGGCTTCCCGCACCCCAACTTGGGAGCCATGGTGCTGGAGCTTTTCGACGTCGAACTGGAAAAAGGCTACGGCGATTCTGACTGGTCCGAAACCCCCATTCCGCGGCAGTGGCGCAACTATGCAGCGTTGGACGTAGAGCTCCTCAACGAGCTTGCTGTGACGCTGCGCGATATCCTCGCCGAGGAAGAAAAGCTGGATTGGGCCTACGAGGAGTTCGACCACATCGCAGCAGAACACGCCGACATCACCGCCCCAGAGCCGCGTTCGTGGCGTGATCTCAAGGGCGTGTCCTCACTCAGGTCACGTGAGCAACTCGCTGTGGCACGTGAACTGTGGCAGCGCCGCGAGTCCATCGCGCGCTCGCAGGACGTTGCGCCCAACCGCCTCCTTCCCCACCGTGTTCTCGTTGAGATCGCTCGCCGGGTTCCTCGCACGCCCAATGACATCAACAAGATCAAAGGCTTCCCGCGCCGTCGTGGCGGGGCCACCGTGCAGTGGCTGGATGCCGTCACCACGGCCACGTCGAGCCCCAAAGAAAACTGGCCCTCCCCGTTGCGCAGCCCCCGCCCAGTGCCGTCCAAGTCTGTCTTCACCCGCGAGTTTCCGGATCTCTGGGGGCTCTACCAGGACATCCGCAGCGATGTCGAAGCACTGGGTGAGGAACTCACCATGAGTTATGAACTTATTCTCAAACCCAGCATCGTGCGCGCGGCAGTGTGGGCAGCTTTGGGCCCTGAGGGCGGTATTGCCGGCGAGATACGCGATCTGGACGATATCCCCGGATTCCTGCACGCCCAAGGTGCGCGCAACTGGCAAGTGGACTTAGCCACGCCGCTCATCGCTGACGGGCTCGTCTCCTTCCGCGGCTAGCGCGAACGCACGAGGCTAGGCTTCGTTCGACGTTTCTTCTTCCTCGCTGCGTACTGCAACCCACTCGCTGATGGACGTCGCGATGCCCTGCGGGGTGAGACCAAATTCCTCGAGTAATTCTCCACGGCTAGCGTGCACTGGGAACACTCCCGGAACACCGAGGCGGTGGAGCGGAGTATCCACGTCTGCGGCATCAAGTGCCTCGGCCACCATCGAGCCAACCCCACCGCGGAGCAGGCCGTCCTCGACGGTGACAACAAGGTCATGGTCGGCAGCCAGCGCCACGATGGACTGCGGTACCGGCACTGGCCAGCGAGGGTCTACAACGGTCACGTTGAAGCCTTGCGCCTCCAGCAGCTCGGCAGCGCCCAAAGAGCGCGTGCTCATCGCGCCAATAGAGACGATGAGGACGTCAGTTGCCGTGGTTTCATGGGAGGCATCGCCAGACTCCTCAATGCTGTCCGTCGCGTCGGAATAGCGCAGGATATCCACGCCGTCATCCAGGCGCTTCAGCTCGTCGGTATCATCCAACAAATTGCCTTTGGGGAAACGCACGACGGTAGGGCCATCATCAATAGCAATGGCCTCGTTGAACAGCTCACGCAGGCGGGCACCATCGCGCGGCGCAGCAATGCGCATACCAGGAACAATACTCATGAGTGCCATGTCCCATACGCCGTTGTGTGATGCGCCGTCAGAGCCCGTCACGCCTGCGCGGTCTAGCACGATGGTAACCGGCAACTTGAGCAGCGCGATGTCCATGATCACTTGGTCCACCGCACGGTTGAGGAAGGTAGAGTACACCGCCACCACCGGGTGCATACCGGCCAGTGCGAGACCAGACGCGGAAGCCATAGCGTGTTGTTCCGCGATGCCAACATCGAAGAATCGTTCCGGGAACTCATCCTGGAATGGTGCCAAACCTGTAGGTCCAGCCATGGCGGCAGTGATAGCGACGATGTCCTTGCGTGCGTGGCCGGCCTTGATGAGTTCTTCAGAGAAGGCTGCGGTCCAGCCCGGCTGCTTCTGACCCTTGGACACGCCTGTGACCGGGTCGATCGCTCCCGTAGAGTGCATCTGGTCCTTGGGCTCATTAACCGCGGGGGCAAAGCCGTGCCCCTTCTCCGTCACGGTATGGACGATAATGGGGCCCTCGTAATCACGGGCGTAACTCAGCGCACGCACGACGGCATCAATATCATGACCGTTGATTGGGCCGACATATTTGATGCCCAGCTCGGGGAACATCTCAGTGGGCATAACAGTAGACTTCACGCCCTCTTTCATAGCGTGAAGAGCATCAAAAGTACGCTCACCTACCCAGCCCATAGACTTCAGGCGCTTTTTGCCCAACTCCATGAATTCGTCATAGCCATGCTGGGCGCGGATGCGGCCAAGGTTCTCAGACAGACCACCAATGGTGGGCGAATAAGAACGGCCGTTATCGTTGACCACGATGACAACGTTGCGGTCCTTATCCGCAGAGATATTGTTCAATGCTTCCCAGCACATGCCGCCGGTCAAAGCACCATCGCCAACAACTGCCACGGCGTTGCGGTGGGATTCCCCACGAATCTTAAAGGCCTTGGAGAGGCCGTCGACCGTGGACAGCGCAGCCGACGCGTGCGACGATTCCGTCCAGTCGTGTTCAGACTCCGCTCGGTCGGTGTAGCCGGACAGCCCGCCTTTCTGGCGCAGAGTGTCGAACTGTGCGGTGCGGCCAGTCAGCATCTTGTGAACATAGGACTGGTGTGACGTATCGAAAACGATGGGATCCCGCGGGGAATCGAATACACGGTGAATTGCCACGGTGAGCTCGACCACGCCCAAGTTCGGGCCAAGGTGGCCGCCGGTAGCGGAGACCTTCTCAATTAGGCGCTGGCGGATATCCGCCGCAAGCTCAGCCAACTGCGTCTTGCTCAGAGCCTTGAGATCGGCTGGCGATTCAATGGAATCCAGAATGCTCATAGAGCTGCCGTCAACCCCTTCATCGTTTGTTCTTTTCTTTACCACCGTACCCGCTTACACGAGCATGACGGCAATTGTCCGATGTTCATCCGCGCCCCGGTTAGGCTTGGGGAACCAGCAGCGCCAAGGTCTCAAAGTGATGCGTCCCAGGAAAAGCATTGATCATGGCCAGGCGGTGCAGGTGGTAGCCGCGCTCGGACCAGTAAGCGAGATCACGGGCGAAGGTTGCCGGGTCGCATCCCACATGCACGACCTTGCGCGGCGCAGCGGAGGCCACAGCTGTAATAACGTCTGCGCCTGCGCCCGTGCGCGGTGGGTCCAAGATCACCGTGGACGGCTGTGGAAGCTGGGCTGCGACCTGCTCAACCTTGGCGGTACGGAACTCAACATCGATGCCATCAAGCCCCGGCTGCGTCCCAGCGGCAGCCGGTGAGTAGTCCACTGAGTAGACCGTTGTCTGTCCACCTTTCGGCGCCGTGACCTCCGCTAGCGCCGGCACAAACAGGCCAACTCCGCCGTAGAGGTCCCATGCGGTGCAGTGTGCAGCGTCCCCAGCGTCTACTGTGTCTGCATCCTCCGCAGCTAGCCATTCACGCGCAATACGCGTGTACGTATCAGGGGCGGCAACATGTGCTTGCCAAAAGGCCGTCGGCGGAAAGCGGAACTCGTGGCCGTCAGCACGCTGCACCACGTCTGTGGTGGGAGCTTCGATGACTTCTCGGACAGTTTCCACTCGGCGTCCGCGCGATGCCTTTCGTGATTCGACAACGTGGCGGTTGCCATCGCTATCGATGACAGCAATAACTTCCGCGCCTGGGGTGAAGGTACGTGCGTCGCGGCCCACGAGACCGTCGACAAGCCCTGGCACCAACTGCGTACACGCCACATCCGTGATGAGTTCAGTGGAACCGCGCTTGCGGGTTCCGGCTCGCCCGTGCTTGTCGACACCCAGCCTTACCCGCGTACGCCATCCCCTCTGGGGCTCCAGGTCGATGCTGTCAACCTCCGGGGTGGTTTCGATGCGTGCAACACGGCGCAACTGGTCGAGCAAGACCTCAACTTTGATTTCAGGCTCTACGGCCGGATCCAATTCGGCAAAATCGCAGCAACCGGCACCGCGCTCTGCTGCAGGGCAGGATGACTCAACACGGTGGGGCCCGGGCTTCACGACGGCGGTGAGGTCAGCCTCCACGAAAGACTTCTTCACCTTGCGAGCAGTGACAATGAGGAGGTCTCCAGGAAATCCTCCCGCGACGAAACACACTCGACCGTCTGGGGCTGAGCCAATTCCCACCCCGCCGTGTGCCATGCGCTCAATGGAGATGTCAAAGGATTCTCCCGTGCTTACGTTCACGGCAGCCTCAGTTTCACTCATCGACGGTCTCCTTGCCGTTACTGTCGCTGTCCTTACGTTGGTCTTCAGTCGTTGCGCCTTCTGCATCTTCAACAGCAGCGTTAGCGCGGCGCACCATCCAGATGGTGAGAAGGGTCACTACACCGGTCAATGGCCAGCCCATGAGGATTCTGACTATGCCTAAGGTGGTCGTTGCGTCGGCGGCGTAGAGCGCGCGCTGCACTACAAAGCGGGCGATAAACACCACGGCCCAGCCAGCCGTGGCCCACGCGTAAGCATGACGGGCCTTGCGGACCGTCCGCCAGCTCATGTCATCGCCGTTGAGGCCTTTCCACACAACGCCAACGAGCGGCCAGCGCGCAATGATGGAAATGACCGCAATGATGAACAACACAAGCGACATCCAAATGCCGTACAGGAAGTACCCCTTAGCATCCCCGGTAAACCAAGCGATTGCGGCACAAATACCCACCCCCAGCAAGCCAGAAAGCGCCGGCTGCAGGGTTTCCTTGCGCACGAGGCGCCACACGCTGATGAGCAGAGCGACGCCTAGCGCCGCAATAAGTGCCGGCCCCAGCCCCCACACATTGTTGACGGGGATAAGAACAAGCACCGGAAGAGTTGCTGACACGAGGCCAGTGAGACCTCCCATCTGCTCCAACAGCGAGGGTTCTTCCTCGGTCTCCCCTGTAGCATTGTCTGCTTCTAAGCCTTGGGCGGCGACCGATGACGTCGCTTCCTCGTGAGACTCTGCCGGTTCACGGTGTGCGTTCGGCTCGCGCTCCGGCGGCGACCCGCCCAAGCCAGGATTCGGTGTAGTCACGTGTGTGAGTAATCCTTATCGGTGGAATTAGTTCTTGTCAGTACCGTCGAGATCGCGCAGCTGCTCGCGAGCCTGTGCTTCTGCCGGACTTTCGTTCTCAGCGTGTGCTGCAGCCTCCTGGGCTGCGCTGTCACTAGTGCTAGCAGCGTCCGCCTCTTGCTGGCGCTGCTGGAGCGCCTGCTTTACCTGATCAGCCAGTTGCTGCGGCAGCATCACCGGCAAGGAGCTTCCGGCCAGAATAGGATCCTCGCCACGGTAGATGAACGTACGCGCAACAACCTCGCGGCCTAGCTGCGCGAGCTCCTCTTCCTTGCCTGCCGGTGCGGCCAGAGTCAGGCGGTACATCCAGCGTGGTCCCTCCACACCAATGATGCGGATACCACCCTTGTCGCTGGTCCCCACAATTTCAGAACCCCATGGGCCATCGTCCAGCTGCGCCTTGAACCCATCAGATTCCAAGCCATTGATGATGTCGGATGCGGACTCTGCCCACTGCCCCGGAGTGCGTGGCGCAGCAAAGGCAACTGGCGTCATGCGGCCGTGCGGGGTGAGGATGTGGAGCATGCGAGGGCCATCCTGCCCCATCTCTACCTGAACCTGAGATGCCTTCGGCAGCGGGATACGCATTGAACCAAGGTCCAGTAAACCTACCGAGAAATCCTCAAAGTTAAAGTCGGCGATATCGACGGTATCGCCATCGTAGGGGCCCATCTCGCCATTGACGGCGTCGTGAGCCACAGCCTTGACGGTTGGGCCCTGTGCATCATCATCGTCACCAAGCGACCCGGTGGAGCTTGCTGCGCTTGTCGCAGCAGTGCCGGCCGTCGCTGCGGAAGATTCCTGGGAAGCTGCAACGTCGGCCTCCTCTGCTACTGGGACTGCTGCTTCTTGGGCAGCCTCCTTCTGCTGGATGCCAGCGTCCTTGTCGTCGTCCTTGTTTTTCTTGCCAAAGGGCCACATCGCCATTCTCTGCGCCTTTCTGTTTTCCGTGTTGTCTCGAACTGTGATCGTGTGGGGCGTGTAGGAAAATCTCTAGTTCACGCCGGTGGAGCCGTAGCCGCCGTCGCCGCGCGTGGTGTCATCAAGCTCCTCGACCTCGCTGAAGCCCACGAGTTCCACGCGCTGGATAACAAGCTGCGCAATGCGCATGCCGCGCTCGACCTCGAAGGTTTCCGCGGGATCGTGATTAATGAGGCACACCTTAATCTCGCCACGGTAGTCAGCATCAACCGTGCCAGGAGTGTTCACTACGGAGATTCCATGCTTGGCAGCAAGACCGGAGCGCGGATGGATCAAACCTACCGTGCCAAGTGGCAAAGCAAGGGCAATACCGGTGCTTACGAGAGCGCGCTCACCTGGACGCAAGGTGACGTCGTGAGCTGCGTACAGGTCAGCGCCTGCGTCACCGCGGTGTGCGCGCTTAGGCAACGGCAGTTCCTTGTCCAGGCGCTTGACCTTGACATCACCAAAGGGACTTGCCGGATCTACGAGAGGATGTTGCTCATTCACTCGGCCCAGCCTACCTTGTCCCACGTGCCTGGGCCCCACGTGCTAGGGGCCTCGGTGTTCTGTTGTTCCTCTTCTCTCGAGCTACACCATGCAGTACTGCCCGGGGTGTTAGGCCGCACCACCGTGGAATGACTAGAATCTGTGGCCATGACTTCCAGTTCCTCGCCTGCCGAGCAGACTTCGTCTACTGATTCCCCGACCGTTCTTTACCGCGAGCGCCAGTGGGTGCCGTGGTATTGGTGGCTGATGGCAGCCTTCGTTGTGGTGATCAGCGTCGCCACGGTTAGCTTAAACCGTGGCATTCTGTGGGTGATTATTCCCGCCATTCTGCTGTCCGTCATCGCTGTGTGGGTTCTGCTGACATGGTCAAATACCGTCGTCCAAGTGGAACGGGATACCGACGGCACGCGCTGGTTGACTGTCAAAGATGCACAACTGCCGCACGACGTGGTCTCACGCAGCACCACGGTTCCGGCTACCGCGCGTCGCAATGCACTGGGACCACAGCTGGATCCAGCCGCATTCATTGTCACCCACGGCTGGGTACCAGAACACGTCATGCTCGTGCTCGATGACCCCGAGGACCCCACCCCTTATTGGCTCATCAATTCAAAGAACCCAGAGCAACTGCTTGCTGCGTTTGTTCCCGAGCAGGCACGCCCCACGGCAGCGAACTAGTTCTCGCCGCTCCTCCAACGGGCCTGGAACATAGCCGCTTCGCCTCAGCAACGAACGACGCGGGGACTGGGAACTAAACGAAGCTTAGGCGCAGTCCATGCAGATAAGCTCGCCGTCCTCTTCGTGATCCAAGCGCTTGTTGGACTGGACAAGGAAGCACACCGAGCAGGTGAACTCGTTTTCCTTGCGAGGAACGACGGTGACGTTAAGTTCTTCACCGGTGAGGTCTACTGACGGCGGCTCGAAAGCCTCGACAATCTCGCCGTCATCATCCATGCCGTTGTTGTCATTTTCCGCTGCCTTCAGGCCCTCGAGAGAATCAGCCTCGAGCTCGTCTTCAGCGCGGCGACGCGGTGCGTCGTAATCGGTGGCCATAGTGTTTGCCCCTGTGAGTCAGATCGATAGGAATGTGTATTTATCGACGGCATACTAAACCACGAGCGCCCCTGTGTCACACTCGCCTCGCCGCGGGGGAGGCAATCTCTCCACCCCCGCCCTGCTCACACAGAACATTACCCCAGCGTATCGGTTATAAAAGTGGCCTTTAATGTTCACAGGATATTTCCCTTGATCCACCTCACAGTGGAGGATGTTCCACGTTCACTGTCGCCTTTCACTATCGATTTTCACTGTCGTCGATACCACCACTGCGGATACCATCTGCACACATCTGCGAGTCCACGTGCCTAAACTAGAAACCATGACTGCGCAACACTCAGAGCACGACGTACCTCACCATGAAGGCCACTCTTTCGGAATCGACGTCGGAGGCTCCGGCATTAAGGGGGCGGAGGTCGACCTCGCCACAGGTGAGTTCGTGGGCGACCGCCTCAAAATCGCCACGCCCAAGCCTGCTACCCCGCAAGCTGTGGCCGAAGTTATCGCCCACATCGTCTCTGAGAAAGGCTGGGATGGCCCTGTAGGCATCACTATGCCGTCCGTAGTCAAGAATCAGGTTATTCGCAGTGCCGCAAACATTGACAAGTCGTGGATTGGCATCGACGCTCAAGAGCTATTTGGTGCATACCTTGATGCTCCTTTCACCGTACTTAATGACGCTGACGCAGCCGGTCTCGCCGAAGTTGCCTACGGCGATGACATCGCACGTACCGGCCCGGTCATCTTCCTCACCCTCGGTACCGGCATCGGCTCGGCATTCCTCCTTGATGGTCAACTCTTCCCCAACACGGAAATTGGCCACCTGATCGTGGGAGAAAAAGAAGCAGAACAACAGGCATCGTCCGCAGTGAAGGATCGTGAGGAACTAAAAACCAAACAATGGGCCAAGCGCGTTAACCGCGTCCTCCACGACTACGAAGCGTTGTTCAACCCTTCGGCCTTCATCATCGGCGGTGGAATCTCCCGAAAATTTGACAAGTGGGGCGAGTACCTCAGCATCGACACCCCAGTTGTTGCAGCTCAGCTCCGCAATCGCGCCGGCATTGTTGGCGCCGCTATGGCCGCAAAGGAAGGAATCCGACCATAACAAGCACTGCCTGTAACTTTCTCAGTTGACCCCAGTCACCGCCTATAAGCGGAAATGATCTATACTGGGCTGTCGATTACCCATTATTCAGCGGCGCGCCTCTCCTGCTCATCGTGGAGGCGGGCTAGCATCGGGGACTAGTTGCGATGACTTTGCGCTTCCCCATATTTTCCACCTAGAGAGCAAGTCGAAAGGGCGTACGTGGCAGCCACTGATTCTTCAGACCAGGTACTCGGTGAAGGCGAGAGCACCTCCGAGGCATCTGCACCTGCACAGAAGACCGCCAAGAAGACGGCAAAAAAGACCGCTAAGAAGACGGCAAAGAAAACGGCTAAAAAGACTGCGAAGAAGACAGCCAAAAAGACCGCCAAGAAGACGGCGAAAAAGACGGCTAAGAAAACCACTCGCAAGTCTGCGCAGAAGGCGACAAAGAAGACAGCCAAGAAGACTGTCCGTAAGTCTGCGGCCAAGAAGGCAACCTCGCCAGAGGACAACGCTGACACTGAGGCACTCGAGTCTTCGGATGACCTCCACGAGGATCAAACCGACGAACTGGATACTGATGCGGCCGATGACGCCGACATGGACTTCGACCCGGACAGCGATGACATCGATGATGATGACGAGTTCGGCGATGAAGGTGAAGACCTTGACGGTGAGGACTCCGATGAGGACGAGGACGATGGATCCTCTGTCTGGGATGAAGACGAGTCTGCTGCTCTGCGCCAGGCGCGCAAAGACGCAGAATTAACCGCTTCTGCAGACTCGGTTCGTGCCTACCTCAAGCAGATCGGTAAGGTTGCCCTGCTGAACGCTGAGCAGGAGGTCTCCCTGGCAAAGCGTATCGAGGCTGGACTTTATGCCCAGTACCGCATGGAGCAGATGGAAAAGGCGCGAGCTGAGGGCGACAAGGGCGCCAAGCTCTCCCCTATGGAAAAGCGTGACATGCGCGCCATTGCTCGTGATGGACGCAAGGCGAAGAACCACCTCCTCGAGGCCAACCTCCGCTTGGTCGTCTCTTTGGCCAAGCGCTACACCGGCCGCGGTATGGCATTCCTGGATCTCATCCAGGAGGGCAACTTGGGCCTCATCCGTGCCGTGGAGAAGTTCGACTACACCAAGGGCTACAAGTTCTCTACCTACGCCACCTGGTGGATCCGTCAGGCCATTACCCGCGCTATGGCGGATCAGGCCCGCACCATCCGCATTCCGGTTCACATGGTGGAAGTCATTAACAAGCTTGGCCGCATTCAGCGCGAGCTGCTGCAAGATTTGGGCCGTGAGCCAACTCCGCAGGAGCTGGCCAAGGAAATGGACATCACCGAGGAAAAGGTGTTGGAGATCCAGCAGTACGCTCGCGAGCCTATTTCCTTGGACCAGACCATTGGTGATGAGGGCGACTCCCAGCTGGGTGACTTCATCGAGGATTCTGAGGCTGTGATTGCAGTCGACGCGGTGTCGTTCACCTTGTTGCAGGACCAGCTCCAGGACGTGCTCACTACCCTTTCCGAGCGTGAGGCAGGCGTTGTCCGTTTGCGCTTCGGCCTCACCGATGGCATGCCGCGCACTTTAGACGAAATCGGTCAAGTCTACGGCGTTACTCGCGAGCGTATTCGCCAGATCGAATCAAAAACCATGTCGAAGCTACGCCACCCATCGCGTTCCCAGGTCCTGCGCGATTACCTGGACTAGACAAGCACGACAATCAAAAATTTTGCGGCGAAGATGCGACAGCTTCTTCGCCGCTTTTCGCATTCCCTCACGAGTACCGAGGCTCGGTGGTCAATGGGCACCAGGACCCACGTCTGTAACCCCAACAGCCCAATCATGAACATGGGGGCAAAGGGATCAGTCGCGGTCCCAACCCAGCCTAATGATCAATGCCAGCATCGCCATGAGTAGTGGCGTGTGCTCGGGGCGACGGCCTTCGGCAGGGAGCAGGGCCACGACAGCTAGCGCGGCAGCACCCGCTCCTGGCCCAGTTGTGAGCACTGAGAGCAAAATCCCAACGACAAGGCGATGAACACAAGCACCAGCGCCTGCAACGACCACGGATTCGGAGCTGGGTACGCTTCCTTCTGCGGCGGCGCGTTGGGTTCAGCACCTACAACCTGACTTAGGTCATGGGTGGGTGAGTAACGTCACTCTTGACACTGTTACCTGTTGGTTTTCATCGGCGGGGAGGAATTTTTCCGCACTAAGTGGGTAGTGCCGGGGGTGTTCAGTAGTCTGATTTTTGTGAGTCCTTATATTCGCACCGTCAAGACCGCTTCTGGGGCGACGGCGGTGCAGGTGGTGTTCTCTGAACGCAAAGGTGCGAAAAGGATGAAGCATATCGGCTCAGCACATTCAGAGTCTGAGCTTGCGCTTTTAAGAGCTGAAGCTCAACGCATCGTCGATGGTGACCAACTCGCAATGGACTTCGGCGAGGTGAAACACATCCCACCGGCAACAGGCAGCGTTTCCAACCCGCTGCCGGTAGTCGGTCAGCGTGCCGGATACTTGCTGGACTGTATTGATGCGTGTTTCAACGAGTTAGGCCTTGCTGCAGCAAGCGGTGATGATCCGGTGTTTCGCGATCTGGTGCGTGCCCGGATCATCCATCCCGGCTCAAAGCTGGATTCCATCGAGACTCTTGCCGAGGTTGGCATCACCAGCGCAAGCTACCGCACTATCCAGAGGCGTCTTCCCACCTTCGCGACCGAATCGTTTGGGGAGACACTAACCCAAGTGTTGGCCCATCATGCAGGTATCGGGCCAGGCGCATTCATCTTGTACGACGTGACCACCTTGTACTTTGAAACCGATACTCCTGATGAGCTTCGCAAACCCGGGTTTTCCAAAGAGCGCCGTGTAGAGCCACAAATCCTTGTCGGGCTGCTTACTGATGCCACCGGGTTTCCACTGCATGTTGGCGCGTTTGCTGGCAACTCGGCAGAAACCCACACGATGCTGCCGATGATCACACGGTTCCAAGAGGCCTACCAGCTCGACGAGGTCACCGTCGTTGCTGATGCAGGCATGTTTTCAGCAGCGAACAAACAAGCACTCATTGACGCAGGGCTGCACTACATTTTGTCGGTGAAAACCCCCACCGTGCCAGAGGTAATTGAAACCTGGCGGCGGGAAAACCCCGGTGAAGACTACACCCACGGCCAGATCTGGACACAAGCCTCGGCAAGCGATGGGCGCAAACACACAACCCCGAATACGGTGACGCATTACCAGTACTCCCACGATCGGGCTAGGCGCAGCCTGCGCGGAATCAAAGAGCAAGTCGCAAAAGCTAAACGGGCTGTTGACGGCGATATCGCTATCAAGCGTAACCGCTATATCGATCTTTCCGCTCCGAACAAGAAGGTCAACTACGCTCTTGCTGCCAAACACCGAGCCCTAGCCGGAATTAAAGGCTATGAAACCGACCTGACCGCTCTTGACGCCCAGGAGGTTATCGGGCATTACCGCAGGTTATTCAACATTGAGAAATCGTTTCGGATGTCGAAATCAGACCTGAAAGCACGCCCAATCTACGCCAGGAAACAAGACTCGATCACAGCACATCTCAATATTGTGATGGCAGCACTAGCCGTGGCCCACCTGATGGAGACCCGCAGTGGTCAATCCATCAAGCGCCTCGTGAGAACACTCAAGAAATACCGCAGCTTTCAACTCGTCATTGGTGACGAAACCATTCACGCCGCCGTACCACTCCCGCCCGACCTCACCGCCACCATCCAGGCAATCACCGGCCACGAACTTCCGCACTAAATTGGCCTAAGTCAGGCCATGAGTAGTGGCGTGTGCTCGGGGCGACGGCCTTCGGCAGGGAGCAGGGCCACGACAGCTAGCGCGGCAGCACCCGCTCCTGGCCCAGTTGTGAGCACTGAGAGCAAAATCCCAACGACAAGGCGATGAACACAAGCACCAGCGCCTGCAACGACCACGGATTCGGAGCTGGGTACGCTTCCTTCTGCGGCGGCGCGTTGGGTTCAGCACCTACAAGAGAACACTGCTGGGTTACGCATCACGCCTTAGGTAAATATGCAGGAGGTCTCCTTCTTTGCGGGGGACGTTGTCCACTGTTCTGGTTCTCCCCTGCAGATCCGATGTCGCGTCGTGAGCCTAATCGTCGAGACCAGCTGCGATAGCATCGGCAATCTGATCGATGATTTCCTTGTCCCCTACAGCACCGCTCACCGTGATGGAAGCACCTTGAGTGGCACCGAGCGACATCAGCATCATCGCCGAGTCTGCCTCGGCTTCTTCACCGCCGAAGGCAATGGTGATGTCGCCCTCAGCCTCCGCGGCGATCTCAGCAACCTTCGACGCGGGACGGGCGTGGAGTCCTGCTTCATCGGTCACCGTCACTGCGCGGGAATACTCACCGTCACTGTTCGTTCCACGTTCACTATCTGCTTCTGCAGATTTGGCGTCCTGTGGCGCAGCGAAAACCTCGATTGCCCTTCCTGCGGCCGCGGACACAGCGTCTAGATCGTCACCTTGCTGGGCGGCGGTAGCAGCAGCGATGGCTGCTTCCACCAACGGGGCATCAACAAACCGAACCGAGTCATCCTCTAGGAACTCAAGTACAGATTCCACAGTCATCGTGGCCGATCCCAAGTCAGTGAGCACAACCACACCTAAGTCTTGTCCAAGGACTTCCTTAATGGCTCCTTCAATGAGGTCATAAGACGTGCCGATTCCGCCGCCCTCGAGGCCGCCGGCAGCGCGGATTGTGACATCGGCCGCCATTTGGGTCGAAAGCTCCGCCAAGCCTTCTGCGAGCTTTGCCGAGTGTGACACCAGAACAAGTCCTACTATTGGCTGGGCCATGGCTACGTCTCCTGTCCCGCGGTCTCGGCAGCATCGGCCGCCGCGGCAATGAAGAGAGCCGTGGATGCGGCACCTGGATCCTTATGCCCAACCGAGCGCTCGCCCAAGTAGGATGCTCTCCCCTTGGTGGCAACCATCGGGACAGTGGCCTCCGCGCCCTCCGCTGCAGCCTCTGCTGCAGCGCGCAGAACTTCCGCGGGGTTGTGGCCGGCGTCGGCCGCGTGACGGGCGGCGCGTGCGGCTGGTGCCCACGCGTCCACCATGGTCTTTTCCCCTTCTGTGGCCTTGCCGCGAGTTGTGATTCCCTCCAGCGCAGCTTCGATGATGCTTGCTGTTGTCGGAGCGTCGAGGTCACCGGTACCAGCGGCTTTGGCAGCACGCAGGAAGGCTGTGCCCAGTAACGGGCCGGATGCACCGCCGACCGTGGACATAAGGGTTTTAGCGGTGAGTTTGAGCACTTCAGCGACGGTGGAGCCGTCCGCGGTGGTCTCGTCGGTCACTGCGCCAACGACGGCTCGGAAGCCACGGTCGACGTTTTCGCCATGGTCACTATCACCAATCACGCGGTCAAGTTCGATGAGCTCCTCGCGGTGCTCGTGGGCAGCGGCAGCACAGTTATTTATCCACGCCTGTGCCCAGTCAGTTGAAAGGTTGGTCATGGTTACACTCCTTGGCGTAGAGCAGCCGTGTGGCAGGGGGCGTCGAAAAGGGCAAGGTCGTCGTCGTCAGCGCGCATGATGCTGACAGAACAGCCCGCCATGTCAAGGCTAGTGACGAAGTTGCCCACGAGAGAGCGCTCAATTGTCACGCCGATCTCCGTCAGGCGCTGAGACACGCGGCGATAGACCACGTAGAGCTCGGAGGCTGGAGTGCCGCCCATACCATTCACTACGACGATGGTGCGCTCGCCTTCCTTGAGTTCTAAGTCCGCCACAATCGGGTCCAAGAGGTGGTCAGTGACATCATCAGCGGAAACAAGCGGGATTTCCTTGCGTCCGGGCTCGCCATGGATGCCAACGCCAAGTTCAACCTCGTCATCACCCAAGTCGAAGGACGGCTTGCCCACGTGCGGGACGGTACAGGCCGTCAGTGCTGCGCCCATGGTAGCGGTGTTCTCCACCACCTTCTTTGCCACCTCAGTCACCGCAGCGATGTCATCGCCGCGCTCCGCCGCGGCACCGGCTAGCTTTTCCACGAGGAGGGTGCCAGCGACGCCACGGCGACCGGCGGTGAACGTGGAGTCTTCAACAGCCACGTCATCATCAACAATGACCTGGCTAACCTCAATGTCATCGAACTCTGCGAGTTCGGCAGCTGTGTCAAAATTGAGGACATCGCCGGTGTAGTTCTTCACGATGTAAAGCACACCCGCGCCTGCATTGACTGCTTCGGTGGCAGCTTGGATGGCATCGGGAGTCGGTGAGGTGAACATGGCCCCCGGTACAGCGGCATCCAGCATGCCGTGCCCCACAAATCCTGCGTGGAGCGGCTCGTGCCCAGAGCCACCTCCCGATACAATCGCGACCTTGCCGTCGTTCTTCTTGTCTTTACGGGCAACGAAAAGCGGATCCGTCGCGCGCGTGACGATGTCGCTGTGTGCGAGGGCAAACCCCTCAACCGATTCAGCAACGACGTTCTCAGGTGAGTTGATGAGCTTTTTCATCATCCATCTCCTTGGAGTTTCTTTGCCCTGAGGCACATGTTCAGGATGATGCCGAGCTTACACGCGATACAATAAGTAACACCGTTCACTTCGTGGGGCCTGAGATACCTCTGCACCGTCTTCCAGTGCCTTAGATAGGCGTCACCACTTCCGCAGATAGTCAATTCGCTCGCGTAACTGGTCTGCGTCGCACAACGCGGTGGGCGGCCCACCGCAGGCCTTGCGCGCCTCCGTGTGAATCGCGCCGTGGGGACGGCCAGTGCGCTGAGCGGTGATCGACACGACTGTGTTGAGTTCCTTACGAAGGGCCGAGATCTCGTCAACAACGCCAGCGTCGGAACCCGCAGTGCTTGGCGACGTCCCCCCAGCACCCCCTGCTGCCCGATTCTTCGGGGCATGCGGAGTGCCATAGAGCTTGCGACGCTGCTCCGCGGCAGCCTCTGCAGCCCGGCGCGCCTTCTCCTCTGCCTCGCGGCGGTCCATTTCTTCCGACTGCTTCTTGCGAAGGAGATCCTTGACCTGGTCAGCGTCAAGGAGTCCCGGAATTCCGAGGAAGTCCTCGTCCTCATCGGTGATGGCCCCTGTGTTGAACTGGGAGCCGTTGTAGAGCAGACCCGAGAATTCTGCTTCGGCGCCAAGGGATTCGTAGGAGGGTTCGAGCACGTCAGGTTCGGACTTCTTTTGGTTGGCCTCTTCGAGTAGCTCATCGTCCCAGCCTTCCTTGTCGGGGTTCTTCTCCCCTCCCAGGACGTGATCGCGTTGTTTCTCCATGTTCTCGGCCAAGCCCAACAAAACGGGCACGGAGGGCAGGAAGACGGAAGCGGTTTCGCCCGGCATGCGGGAGCGCACGAAGCGACCGATGGCCTGGGCGAAAAAGAGCGGGGTCGAGGCGGAGGTGGCGTACACGCCCACGGCGAGGCGGGGAACGTCAACACCTTCAGACACCATGCGCACAGCCACCATCCACTCGTCGGTGGACTCAGAGAATTCAGCAATGCGTGCCGAGGAGCCCGGGTCATCAGACAGAATCACCGAGACCGGTGTGTTGGAGATCTGTTTGAGGATCTTGGCGTAGGCACGGGCTGTCGTTGTGTCGGTAGCGAGGACGAGTCCACCGGCGTCCGGCATATTGCGGCGCATCTGCATCAGCCGGGTGTGCGCAGCGTGTAAGACGGTGGGGATCCATTCGCCCTTGGGGTCGAGGGCCGTGCGCCAAGCGCGGGCGGTCTGCTCCGGGTTGAGGATGTCCCCTAGGCGCGCTGCGTGTTCCTCGCCGGCGCTATCGCGCCAACGGGATTCGCCCGAGTAGCTGAGGAAGACAACGGGGCGCACGACGCCGTCGGCAAGCGCATCGCCATAGCCATACGTGTGGTCGGAGCGGGAGACAAGGTGGCCTTCCCCATCTTCCTCATAACGCACAAACGGAATCTGCGAATCATCTGAGCGGAAGGGAGTACCCGTCAAGGCCAGGCGGTGCTCGGCGTCGTCATAAGCTTCGCGCACACCGTCACCCCAACTTTTCGCGTCACCTGCGTGGTGAATCTCATCGAGGATCACCAACGTGCGCCGCGCCGAGGCCACCGCGCGGTGTTTGTAGGGGTGCATACCCACCTGTGCGTAGGTCACCACGACTCCATCCATGGCAGGATTCACGCCAGAAGAGTTGGTGAATTTCGGGTCTAGCGCCAGCCCCACGCGGGAGGCAGCTTCGGACCACTGCACCTTGAGGTGTTCCGTTGGTACGACCACGATGACGCGCTCGACGGTGCGGTCCGCCATGAGTTCGGTGGCTACGCGCAGGGCGAAGGTGGTCTTACCTGCGCCCGGTGTTGCCACCGCCATAAAATCCTTCGGCTTGGCGGCAAGGAACTTATCCAGTGCCGCGCGCTGCCACACACGCAAAGAACCGTTATTGGCAAATCTTCGTGCTGATGACTGTGTTGACACGGTCAGCGACTATCCCCCTCTAGTTATCCCAAAATCCCGAAACTATGTTGATTTTTCTGCGCAGGTGTGAGCCTCGTGGAACTGCTCATACCCGAAGCACGTTCCCTCGTACCTGACAACCAGATGCTCCGCGCAGGGAACGGAGGCACTTTAGCGGCGGCGCAGGCTCTTGTATTCGCGCTCGCAGTCAGGACACACGGGTGAACCAGGCTTGGCTTGCTTGGTCACCGGGAAGGTCTCGCCGCACAGGGCAACGACGTACTTTCCGTTGACCGCGGAATCGAGGATCTGGTTCTTCTTGACGTAGTGGAAGAACTTCGGGGTGTCATCACCCGTGGACGTATCCTCACGAACATCTGGACGTTCAATAGTCTTAGTCGTCGTACTCACGCCCCCTATCATGCCGTATCGGTATCGAAGTTGGCGAGTCCTCCCGCTACCCTAGTGAGCATGACCCCAACGAACTCGCGCGATAACGCAGACCTATCCCCACAATCGGGGCGGAAACGTGGCCGAGTGTTTGGGCGTGAAACCCACCTCATCACCTCGGCCAAACTCGCCCCTGGGCAGGATCGGCATCGCCGCGAGGTTATCTATTTTGTGCTGCAGTTCTTGCGTATTCCTTCCCTTATCCTTGCGGGAATTATGGCCTACGCCTGGCAGTGGTGGATTCCGGCCGCGATTGTCGTAGCCGTTACGTTTCCCCTGCCATGGATTGCCGTCGTCATTGGCAACAGTCGCGGCCAGAAGAAAGACAAGCGTGAAAAGTCGGTGTACAAACCTGCTCTGGCACGCCAGATGGCGCAAGCTCAGCGGGAGCAACTGGAGCAGCGTGCACGCGGAGCGCTGCCTGACGCTCAGCAGGCCTCGACACCGGACACGATTGACCATGATGATGAATAGCCAGCTCGTTACTGAATGTAAGGATTGATCTTGACCACGCATGATTCCTCACCCTTCGGCCCAGCCATGAATCCGGATCACCCCGTCGCGGAGGTGGCCACGGAGCTGGCCCACGCGCTTAGCAGCGCGGGTTTTACGGCCGACGGCATCGCTGGGCACCTAGGCCCTGAGTACACCGAAGCTTTACACCGCGGAGAGCCTGCAGCTGTAGCGCTAGGCGCGAGCGGCGATTCTGGTCTAGATCACCTCATCCGTATCTTCGTACTGCACGAGCACGTGCCAGCGACTCTTCTGTCTGATGTCCTTGGGGCCCGCTTGGCCGCCAAGCTTCTGGATTCGGGGGTGGCCGAAACCGACGAACACGGAACCGTGTTCGTGGCCTACGACATCCGCCCGCATGTCATCGTAGGACGCAACCGTCTGGTGTTCTCTGATGTTGATGCCTCCCTTGTTGATCATGTTCCGGGGCCCGATCATGTGCTGGGAGTAGGCTCGGCCAGCCTCTCCCTGCTGCATTCAACGCCGACGTCCCCTGTGAGCTCTGTGCTGGATCTGGGCACCGGTTCTGGAGTGCAGTTGTTGGGTCAGCTGGATTCTGCCGAACGCATTGTGGCCACGGATGTCCATGAACGCGCCCTCGACCTAGCACGCGCCACAGTCACGGCTGCCGGGGCGACTCAACGCGTGGATCTGCGGGGTGGTTCCTGGTTCGAGCCCGTAGCTGGCGAGCGTTTCGACCGGATTGTGGCTAACCCACCCTTTGTTGTGGGCCTGCCGGAGGTCGGCCATGTCTATCGCGATTCGGGGCTTAACCTCGATGGTGCAAGTGAACTTGTCGTTTCGCAGGTTACCGAGCACCTCAACCCGGGTGGCACGGCCCACCTGTTAGCCGCATGGGTGCACCAGGGTGAGGAGTCCTGGCAGCAGCGCGTCGCCTCGTGGCTGCCGGACACCGGAGTGGCGGCGTGGATCATTCAGCGTGACGTTGCCGATCCCGCACTGTATGTCTCCACGTGGCTCACCGATGAGTCCGTCGATGTCCGCAGCGCTGAGGGCCGAGCCCGCTCGCGCGAATGGCTGCAGCATTTCCACGACAATGAGGTCACTGGTATCGGATTTGGTTTCGTGGCTATCCAGCGCATTGGGGATGATGAGCCTTCGGACATTTTGGCTGAAGATATGTCCCAGCCCGTCGTCGATCCGTTAGGCCCGGAGGTTGAGGAATACTTTGCCCGTGTGGAGTGGCTGCGCGGTCTGGTGCCTGGTGAATTGGAAACCAAACACGTGCAGCTACGCCCTGGCGTGGCCCGTGAGGACATCGCCCTACCCGATACCGAGATAGGCATGGGTTTTGAGCGCGCCGCGTTGCGCCTTACCCGGACCGATGGCCCACGCTGGCAGCATGACATCGATGAGCACCTGGCCGCCATCGTTGCAGGCTTGAACCCGCAGGGCTTGAGCATCGGCGAAACCATCGGGCTCTACGCCGCGGCGCAAGGCTATGACGAAGCTGCGCTTGTCGACGCCGCCCTTCCCGCCATCGTCGACCTCATTCGTCACGGCTTGCTCATCCCCACAGAACTGCTGGCTTTTAGCAACACCGATTAGGCCCCGGTCTGAGTGAACACCAAGGTAGAAAGGAACCTTAAAGTATGCGCGCTGTACTGACCCGCGTGTCCGAAGCCTCCGTCACCGTCGACGGTGACATCGTAGGCGCCATTAACTGTGCAGATACCGGAGGAATTCTGGCTCTTGTTGGTGTATCCCGTGAGGACGTGGAAGCCGATTCGAGCACTGACGCCACTGGCCCGTCCTTGGCCGAGCGTATGGACACCATGGCCCGCAAAATTGCGGAACTGCGCATCCTCGACGGTGAAACTAGCGTCATCGACGCGGAGGCTCCGGTACTTCTGGTGAGCCAATTCACGCTGTATGGCCGCACCGCCAAGGGCCGTCGCCCCTCTTGGTCCGATGCGGCACCTGGCGATGCCGCTGAACCTGTCATTCAGGGAGTGGCTCAGCGTCTGCGCGATCGAGGCATTCACGTCGAAGAAGGACGCTTCGGCGCACTGATGCGAGTCTCCTCAGTCAACGAAGGTCCCTTTACTGTGCTGGTTGAAGTGTGATTTACACCCCCAAATGGGCCTAGTGCGGCGGGTGTCCTAACAAATTTTCGCTCTCGGGAACTAACCGCGCTTAAGCGTCGTTGTAGGGGTGTACCAGGCCGCAACTTAGGAGGCATGAGATGGCCACATCATCCGCTGCTAGCACTGCTACCGCCCAGGACGAGGACGGACAGGACGTTGACCGCGGCTCACGCCGTAACCAAACCAATGACAACCCCTCTGCGGACCTTGTCCGCGTTTACCTCAACGGAATTGGTAAGACTGCGCTGCTGAGCGCAGAGGACGAAGTTGAGCTGGCCCAAGCAATTGAGGTGGGCCTCTACGCCGAATACAAGCTGGCCAATGCCGAAAAGCTGACCCGCGCGGAGAAGCGAGACCTCAAGATCCTTGCCCGTGAAGGCAAGAAGGCGCGCTCCCATCTGCTGGAGGCCAACCTGCGTCTCGTGGTCTCCCTTGCCAAGCGCTACACCGGCCGCGGCATGCCACTGCTGGATCTCATTCAGGAAGGCAACCTAGGCCTCATTCGCGCAATGGAGAAGTTTGATTACGCTAAGGGCTTCAAGTTCTCCACCTACGCCACGTGGTGGATTCGCCAGGCCATTACCCGCGGCATGGCTGACCAGTCCCGCACTATCCGTCTCCCTGTGCACCTAGTGGAGCAAGTAAACAAGCTCTCCCGCATTAAGCGTGAGATGTACCAATCCCTCGGCCGTGAGGCAACGAATGAGGAACTGGCAGAGGAATCTGGCATCGAGGAATCCAAGATTGAGATGCTGTTGCGCCAGTCCCGTGACCCAGTTTCCCTCGACATGCCGGTCGGTACCGATGAAGAGGCCCCACTGGGTGACTTCATCGAGGACGCCGAGGCTACCGACGCAGAAACTGCCGTGGTTGCGTCCATGCGCCATTCCGATATCCGCTCCGTTATCGGTTCCCTCGAAGAGCGCGAGCAGGATGTCATCCGTTTGCGCTACGGCCTCGATGATGGCGTGCCACGTACCTTGGACCAGATCGGCCGTAAGTTTGGCCTGTCCCGTGAGCGCGTGCGCCAGATTGAGCGAGAGGTCATGGCCAAGCTCCGTGACGGCAACCGTGCCGACCGCCTCCGCGAGTACGCGCTGTAAAGACCAACGGCAAAGAGTTAGCTGACACAGAGCTAGCTCTGGCCGATAACCAGAGATCTGGCGTGAGCCATCGAGACATCCCTCCTGCCCCGCAGAGCAGAACTGTAGGGCCATGGAGGTTGACCGCTCGGTGGCTTTCGTCGTTTCCACATCCATCGAGTGATTCATCCATCTAGTGATTCCGCGAAAACTCCTGACTTCACTGCCGGGAACCGCCACTCTGTGAGCTACGGAATACGCTATTATTTAAGTTATTCTCTTAATAGTCTGTTATTACCGCGCCTAAACCTATGTGGGCACGGTCAGCCTGCGGACAGGTTCATACCTTGTGGCTCCATCGAACACACTCCCGCCCGTAGATTGCTGCTCGTGTCCACGCTGACCGCTATGACGCAGAAAGGTATACCCACGTGAGGGACCTAGTCGACACTACGGAAATGTATCTGCGAACCATTTACGAGCTCGAAGAAGAGGGCATTACCCCATTGCGCGCCCGCATCGCGGAGCGCCTCGAACAATCCGGACCTACCGTGTCTCAAACCGTAGCCCGTATGGAGCGTGACGGTCTCCTTCACGTGCGCACTGACCGCAGCCTTGACCTCACCCCCGAAGGCCGCGAACTGGCAACCAACGTCATGCGTAAGCACCGCCTTGCAGAACGCCTGTTGACGGATGTGTTGGGGCTGGACATCCACCAGGTCCACGATGAGGCCTGCCGCTGGGAGCACGTTATGAGCGAAGAAGTAGAAAAGCGCGTTGTCGCCGTGCTCGACGATGCCTCCCGCTCGCCTTTCGGAAACCCCATTCCAGGCCTTGCGCAGCTTGGCGCGTCTCCGGCAGAACTCGACCTCGGCATCCGCGCTATTGATCTCCCTTTAGGCGAGGAAACTAAGGCAACCATCGTGCAAATCAATGAGGTCCTACAAGCTGACAACTCCACGTTCCGTGCCCTACACACCTCTGGCCTGCATGTCGGGTCGCCGGTAACAGTGGTGAACAACAATGGCTCCATCACGCTGAGCACTGGAGACGGGGAGACAATCGAGCTCGTCGACGATCTTGCACATGCTATCCGCGTGGAGGTGAAGTAGACATGAAGCTTCTCGTTACCGGTGGTGCCGGATATGTGGGTAGCGTTTGCGCTGCTGTCCTCGTCGAAAATGGCCACGACGTCACCATCATCGATAATTTCTCCACCGGCAACCGCGAGGCTCTCCCTTCCCAAGCACGCCTTGTGGAGGGCGACGTGGCCGACGTGGCTCACTCCGTACTCTCGGAGGGTGGATTTGAAGGTGTTATCCACTTCGCTGCACGTTCGCTTGTAGGCGAGTCCGTAGAAGAACCTGCGGACTATTGGCAGCACAACGTGGTAACCACCTTGACGCTGCTGAACGCCATGCGGGAGTTCGGCGTGAAGAACCTCGTGTTCTCTTCTACTGCCGCCACGTACGGCGAGCCGGACCAGGTTCCGATTACGGAGGCAATGCCTACGCAACCCACCAACCCCTACGGCGCCTCGAAGCTGGCTATTGATTACATGATCACCTCTTATGCCAAGGCCTACGGCTTGGGAGCGACCTCTCTGCGTTACTTCAACGTGGCCGGCGCCTACGGCAACATCGGTGAGAACCGTGAAGTAGAAACTCACCTCATCCCACTCGTCCTACAGGTGGCGTTGGGCCACCGCGAGAAGATCTTTATTTTCGGTGATGACTATGACACGGCTGATGGCACCGCGGTGCGCGACTACATCCACATCCGTGACCTTGCCGATGCCCACGTGCTTGCGCTGACCACCAACACGGACGGTACTCACCGAATTTACAACCTCGGTTCCGGCGATGGATATTCAGTCAAGCAGGTCATCGAGACCTGTCGTGCCGTCACCGGGCACCCCATCCCGGCTGAGTTGGCGCCCCGGCGCGCCGGCGACCCAGCAACGCTCGTGGCCTCCTCGGACAAAATTAAGTCTGAGCTCGGCTGGAACCCGAGCCGTACTGATCTCACCACCATCGTTACCGACGCATGGAACTTCACCCGGCAACTCGGCGAGCGGGCTCACTCGGCGCATCGCTAGACGCCGTAGTTCTAGGGACACCGCTCACAGTCGCCGATTCTTCTTCCCTTCCAATGGCAGAGTTATAGGCTTCTCGTGCACCGCGGCCGATCGTCTCACGCATCTTGTCATGGAGACCGTATCGATAGGCTTGGCATAGCAATGACCCCAAGCGGTGGCTCGGGAACTCTTCTGCCACCGTTTGTAGCGCCGGTCCGGCAAGAATGTCCCACTCCATCTTTAGGTGTGTCAAGGCAAAAACTGTTAGAGCGTTAGCGCGAATTTCCCCATCGTAGGTTCGTGCCGTCGCCAGCAAGAGCTGTGCGGCCTGTTCACCTGCGTCCGTGCAGCTAGCGATTACCAAATCGCGCGTCCAGGTGGTGGACATCCACACCGCGCAGGTCTTCAGTAGCTCAGTGTTGGTCTCCGAGTCCTCGATGCTTCCTGCTGTAGAAAGGGCCCAGCGGACATCATCGATGAAGTTATCGACTAGTTCCTTTCGCTTATCCCCTTTTTCCGAAGCTACTCGGGCGCGGAACCTCGTGGCGCTTTCTCGCGCTTCACGTCCCAAAGCCTCGGCCTCAAGCGCATCACAGTGTTGGTTGTTGCGGGCAAAGGTGGCGAAGAACTCCTCACGACTGAGTTCTGGGACGACGTCGTGGTCGACGCATGAGCGCATCGTCGGTGCGTCGGTCAACGCAGGGATTGTCCCTTCAACCCAGTTTTTCATCGGACCGCGGCCGTCAATACTCACCGCCCCGTGGAGCAAGGTATAGGGCTCATCGCGGGCAATCTCTCCCACGTACCATGCGGCGTCAATATCGATACCGTCGCGCCCTCGGTCAAGGGTGTATAGCCAACAAGCAACCTGGCTCAGATCCGACACAGGACGGTGGGATACGAGGAAGGCAAAGATCCCTTCGCGGGCTTCTTCCGCCAACATTGCGGCTATTTCAGGAAGAGTTTCTTCGGCATCCTCAATGTCAACGCGAGCGACTGGCCCCATCGCGGGGCCACGCGGAGTGGTATCAATAGCCATGAAAATGACGGATTCAGTTGGGTAAAAGCCCAACAGGCCGGGAATGTTCGCTAGAAGGTGGCCGGGGGTTGTGATTGGTGGTGTGTTTTCTGTCTGCGCTGTGTATGAACTCATGTCTTTAGACTGAGGCAGGAGCCACCGGTTCGCTAGAGCCTTACTAAGGTGAGCGACAGATCTGTGGATAACGAGTCCGGACTCGCCTTCTTAACTGTGAAAGTTCACTAGTTATCCACATGCTGGGTCATGTATTCCGGAGAGCGGCTGGGGGCGCACACATGGCAGAAACGTCTCCTCTATGGCATGCTGGATCGATTATTATCGGTTTTCACTAGCCTTCGGCTCCCCGCCCTCGCCATGAGCTCGGCAGGGTAATTGGGATTAGGCGAAAGGGGCTGGGAATAGGCAGTAAGTGCACAGCGTTGCACGCAACAGAACGCTGATTTAGTCCGTACGCTCTACACTAAGCGTCGGACGCGAAGGAGGAGTCACTACATCATGCAGGAAGAACAGCGCCGCATGTATGAGCTGGAATACCCCGCTCCGGTGGTCAAGGACGATTCCGTAGAAGGCAGCGGGCCCACCATGATCGTGGCCATGAATGGTTACGCTGATGCCGGACAAGCGGTCGAGGCCAGCGCGGATCATCTCAAAGCTGCTTTGGATAACCGTCAGTTGGCATCCTTCAACAACGACGAGTTGATTGATTATCGTTCGCGCCGCCCTGCCGTCACCATTGATCATGACCGCACCGTCGAGATCGAAAACAGCGACCTTGGTATCAAGGTCCTCCGCGATAACTCTGGTAAGCCCTTCCTGCTGCTTTCTGGCCCAGAGCCAGACCTGCGGTGGGAGGCGTTTACCAATGCGGTGGTGAATTTGGTGGAGAAGTTCGACATCAAGAACACCATCATGCTCTATTCTGCCCCGATGCCAGTGCCCCATACCCGCCCGACGGTGGTTACAGCGCATGGCAATTCCCCGGAGCTGTTGAACTCCATGGTGCGCATGGAGTCGACCATGATGGTGCCAGGGGCCGCCGCGCTCTACATTGAGCGAGCTCTGGATAAGAAGGGCCGCCGTGTGGCCGGTTACACCGCGCACGTTCCCCACTACTTGGCTGCCTCGTCCTATCCTTCGGCCACTCTGCGGCTTCTGGATTCTGTAGCCTCTGCTGCGGATCTCAATATCCCGTTGGGAAGCCTCGAAGCCGATGTGGCACGAGTGCATCAGCAGTTGGAAGAACAGGTCGCCGACTCTGATGAGATTGCCGGTGTGGTCAACCAGCTCGAAGAGCAATATGACGCCTACATGGAGCGCTATCGCAAGCGTCACCCACAGGCCATCATGCCAGGCGAAGAACATATGCCCACGGGCGAAGAGATCGGAGCGGATTTCGAGGCCTTCCTCGCTGGGCTCGATGATGACCCCGATATCCTCTCTGAGAACATCGATGACCGTGAGGACAACTACGGCAAGGACGAAGGCAAAGACGAAGACACTGACATGGGAGATGACGTCTAGGTACTCATCACCTAAGTCCAGCCCGCACGAGTGACCGGCCCACCTGCATGGCCACTCGTGCTTTCGCCTAAGGTGGGATGGGTGAACCTTTCTCAGATGTTGCCCGATCTCGCCGAAGTCCCTGAGTCGATGGTTGATGAGGCCATCTGGGACACTTTTCAATCATGGGCTTCCGGCCGCGGTATTTCGCTTTACCCCGCCCAGGAGGAAGCCTCGCTCGGTATCTTGGCCGGCGATAACGTCATTTTGGCTACCCCTACTGGTTCCGGTAAGTCTATGGTGGCTAATGCAGCTCATTTCATTGCACTGGCCCGCGGGCAGCGCAGTTTCTACACGGCGCCAATTAAGGCCCTCGTGAGCGAAAAGTTTTTCGCGTTGTGTGAGATTTTTGGTCCCGAGAACGTCGGCATGATGACCGGTGATGCCACCGTCAATGGCTCTGCCCCCATCATCGCAGCCACCGCTGAGATTGTGGCAAACATCGCGCTGCGTGATGGCGCGGAAGCTGCGATCGATCAAGTCGTCATGGATGAGTTCCACTACTACTCCGAGCCTGACCGCGGCTGGGCCTGGCAAGTTCCGCTGCTCGAGTTACCCAAGGCACAGTTCCTACTCATGTCCGCCACACTCGGTGACACCGCCTGGCTGGAAAAAGACCTCACTGAACGCACCGGCCGCACCACCACACTCGTGGCCGGGACAACACGCCCGGTTCCCCTTGACTTTTCGTATGTCTTTTCTGCGGTGCACGAGACTATTGAAGAGCTCCTCGAATCCGGCAAGGCACCCGTCTATGTTGTGCATTTCTCGCAGCGCGAAGCCTCTGAGCGTGCCCAGGCGTTAACCTCTCTGTCAAAAATCATCACTCCGGAAGAAAAGGAAGCAATCGCAGCCGAGCTCGGCTCCTTCCGTTTCACCACGACTTTTGGCAAGGATCTGTCCAAGCTGCTGCGCAAGGGTATCGGCGTCCATCACGCGGGCATGCTGCCCAAATACCGGCGCCTGGTCGAGCGTCTGGCGCAGAAGGGGCTGCTGAAGATTATTTGCGGTACCGACACGTTGGGAGTCGGTATTAATGTTCCGATTCGTACGGTACTCATGACGGGCCTAGCCAAATACGATGGCACCCGGCAGCGCATCCTCAAGTCGCGAGAATTCCACCAGATTGCTGGCCGTGCGGGTCGCGCAGGCTACGACACCGAGGGCACGGTCGTGGTCGAGGCCCCGGAGCATGAGATTGAGAACGCTAAGGCACGCCGCCGTCTCGGGGATGACCCGGCGCGCCTCAAGAAGCTTAAGAAGAAGTCCGCGCGCGAAGGTGAGGTTTCGTGGTCGGAGAAGACCTACGCACGGCTTATCGACGCCGAACCGGAGCAACTCACTTCCCAGTTCCGGGTGTCCAACTCGATGTTGCTCAATGTGCTGGCTCGCCATGGCAACGGTTACGAGCACTTGAAGCATTTGCTGCGCACAAGTCACAACACTCGGACGCGACAGAACGAGGACATTTTGACCGCGTTGAGTCTCTTCCGTGGCCTCCTCAATTCGGGAGTGGTGCAAAAGTCCACCAAGGGACTCGATATTTACGGCCGCCCCTATCACGTGGTCCGAGAGATGCCGCGCGATTTTGCGCTCAACCAGCCGCTCGGCCCCTTTGCATTGGCGGCTTTGACGCTGCTTGATCCGGAATCTGAAACGTATGCTCTGGATGTCATCTCCGTTTTTGAATCGGTTCTCGATGATCCCCGCCAAGTCCTCATAGCTCAACAAAAACAGCGCCGAGGCGAAGAGATTGCAGCTCTTAAAGCTGAGGGCGTGGACTACACCGAGCGCATGGCCATCGTGGAAGACATCACGTGGCCGAAACCTCTCGAGGACTTGCTCGAACAATCCTATGAGACGTTCTGCCACACCAACCCTTGGGCTAAGGAGTTTGAGCTGCGTCCCAAGTCGGTTGTGCGGGACATGTTGGAGAGCGCAATGACCTTTTCCGACCTCGTGGCAACCTACGGTCTGGCCCGCTCTGAGGGCGTTATCCTGCGTTATCTCACCGATGCTTGGCGCACGCTTAAACAATCCATCCCGGAGGAGTACCTCACCGAGGAACTCGAGGACATCATCGTGTGGCTTGGGGAGCTTATTCACCAAGTGGATTCCTCGCTTGTTGACGAGTGGGCAGAAATGGCTGGTGAAGACTCTCCGATCTCCCAGAAGGATCTCGACCGCGAGTTGGCGTTCGGTGTGGAGGACCCCACCGCTCTTACCGCGAACCAACGTGCTTTCGGCATCATGGTGCGAAATTACTTCTTCCGCCTTGCCCAGCTTTTCGCTTTGGAAAAGGAGGACCGCTTGGCCGAGCTTTTGGACTACCTCGACGAAGTTCCCGACTTTGGTCAGGCCCTCGATGACTACTTCGACGATTATGACGATATCGATGTCGGCCCGGCAGCGCGCGGGCCAGAGTATTTCGTGCTCGACAAAGGTAAGGAGGGCACTCAGGCCTCCTCACGCTCGTGGACCGTGCGTCAGATTCTCAAGGATCCTGAGGACGACAATGCCTACCAGATAGTGGGAATCGTGGACTTAGATGCCTCCGATGAGGCTGGTGAGGTGCGACTCTCTGAGCTTCGCGTGGAGCACTGACGAAGGCTGTCAGGAAAATTAATGCTCATTCCTCCGACTAATATTTTCCATTCTCCGAATATTATTCCTATGCTTGAGGGATGAGCACGCAACCCCCAGAGAAGCTAGAGCAGAAGCCCGCTGATTCTCCCGACGCTAGCGAGACGTCCTCCGTGGAACACCTCACCCCTGGTTCCTTCACCATGAAGGTTCTCAACGGCATTTCCATTGCGGTGGTTGTTTCCCTCGTCCCACAAGCGCTCCTTGGTGAACTTGCCAAAGCTCTGCTTCCATACTGGGATGGCGCGGCCACCGTGCTCACCCTTACCGGGCTTGCTGCAAGCCTGCTTCCGGTGATGATTGGCATCCTCGTGGCCATTGAGTTCACGTTGACTCCCATCCAGACCGCTGCCGTAGGCATAGCCTCCTTTTGCGGTTCCGGTGTCGCCACCACCAATCCTGATGGCGGTTTCTTACTCAAAGGAACCGGACTCGTCATCAACTCCGGACTGACTGCCGCCATGGCTGTGGGGCTGTTGCTCCTCATTGGCGGGCGTTTAAAGAACTACTCCATTTTGTTGCTCTCCACCATCGTCACGCTCGTCGTCGGCACTATCGGCTGGGTAGTCACCTATCCCATCGTCAAGATTTTCACGGTGTGGCTGGGTGGCCTCGTCAATGGCGCTACTACGCTCCAACCCATCGTCATGGGTGTTGTGCTCGCCGTGCTCTTTGCCGTGATGATCGTGTCTCCAGTGTCTACCGTGGGCATCGCCACCGCCATTTTTATGGAGGGAGTAGCATCCGGCACCGCCAACCTAGGCGTGGTGGCCGCCAGCTTTACCCTTCTTGCCGCCGGCTGGCGCGCCAACGGCTTCGCCACCTCCATCCTGCACGTCCTCGGTTCCCCGAAGGTGCAGATGGCCAACATGCTCTCCAAACCCGTCACCTTTCTCCCCGTCATCTGTACTGCTGCCATCGTGGGCGGCGTGGGCGGAGCCCTCGGCATCTCAGGTACTCCAATCTCTGCGGGTTTTGGCATCTCTGGACTCATGGGGCCGCTGGCCGCATTGAACTATGAAGGCTGGGGCTGGACCACAAGCAACGTCCTCATCATCCTTTTCGTCTACGTTGTCCTCCCTTTGGCCCTTGGCCTGCTCTTTTCTTGGCTCTTCGAGAAGGTTCTGCGCCTGACAAAATCGGAGTACTACGCTCTGAATTTCGAGTAAGGCGTACAGTAGGGGCCGCTATGACTCGACCAGATTCTTCAGCCACCACTATCCGCCTCGCCGGGGTGCATTTCGATGTCCATGACGATGCCGTCACCGTCCACTGGCTCCTTGGTGGGCTGCCACACTACCGAGACGTCACCTACACTCTCCATACCCGCGACCTCGAACTCACCATCCTCTTCAACAAGGACGAGCTGAACTCCATGGAGATCGCGTCCTTTGGCGAGGACACTCGTGACATTCACCGCACTGTGAATTATGCCTACGCCTACACTCCAGAAGCTCTTGCCGTCACCATCCCTTCCTCCCATTTTGAATTGCATGACGAAGTTTTCACCATGGCGCTCTACGTGGACGGCACGTCCTGCGGCGAGTGGACCGGAACGGTTATCTAAGGCTGCCTAAACCCATCCAATCTAAGGCTGCACTGCGCCCGCTCAAGTTAGCCTACACACGCTTTACAAGCGCGTGACCAGCGATGATACTTAAGTACTAGAAGTTCTCTAGACAATTGAGAACCTGGTTAGTATAAGGAGCGGGCCATGACTCTTCATGACGATGAGCCTCACGGTGCTTCCCACAACGCGCGGCTGAATTCGCTACGTGCCGGTGTGCTTGGCGCTAACGACGGAATCGTCTCCGTCGCCGCGCTTGTGTTAGGCGTGGTGGGCTCGGGGGCGTCGGCAAGCGCAATTCTCACAGCTGGACTCGCTGCCACAGTGTCAGGCGCAGCATCAATGGCATTAGGTGAATACGTATCCGTTTCCGCACAACGTGATTCCGAAAGAATGATGATTGCCAAAGAGACCCGCGAGCTTGCCGAGCTCCCAGAACCGGAGCACGAGGAGCTGGTCTCGATGCTCTCTAGTTATGGAATGAACACAACGACGGCTGAAACTGCCGCACAGGAAATCGCTGCCAAAGACAGACTCCTCGAGGCTCACTTGCGCTTAGAGATGGGCATTGATGGCGAGGACCTCACCAACCCGTGGCATGCAGCGTTCTGGTCAGCCGTGTCCTTCTTGGCGGGTGCTGCCCTGCCGCTCATCTCGGTTTTCTTCGCGCCAATGGAGATGGCAGCAGCCGTCGTTGCTATCATCACGCTCGTCGCGTTGGCTGTGACAGGCTACGTTTCTGCACGTCTGGCAAACACTGATGCAACCCATTCCATGCTGCGTCTCGTTTTCGGCGGCGCCTTGGGCCTGGCGATCACCTACGGTATCGGCGTTGCCTTCGGTGGAGTCATAGGATAAGCACCAACGGCGCGCGCTACTCCGCACACACCACCGCCCCCACGCCGCTGATGCAGTCGTGGGGCGGTACGGTGTGAGCATGAGGCCAAGCAGTTACGCAGTTCGGACGGACTCTGCCTGGAGTGCTTGGGCTACAGCCTCGACAACGCCGGCGACCTTAATGCCTTCCCAAATCTGCTCCTTGGTCACGCCCTCCTCGAGAAGGGTGTTGGCATGGGCAGACAGGCAGTGCTCACAGCCGTTGATCGCAGAAACAACCGTGCTCCACAGCTCAAACGTGGCCTTGTCCACGCCCGGCTTGGAGATGATGTTCATGCGCAGGCCGAATTTAACTTGGGCGAAGTCATCACCCAACCAGCTCTTGGCGCGGTAAGCCACATTGTTCATGGCCATTACCGTGGCAGCGCCGAGGGCTGCGTCAAGCGCCGCCTCACTGAGGTGCTCGCGGGCGTCCTCAAGAATCTCCTTGAGTACGAGGTCATTGCGGGTAGCTGCAGCGGCGGCAACCAGGCTGCCCCACAGCTGTTCCTCGTTCAGCTCGGTAGTACGGGACAGCGTGCCGAGGTTGAGCTTCTGATCCTTGGCATAGGCCGGAAGCGCGGACTTTAGGTTATCAATAGACACTGGCGGTCTCCTTTCGCGGACTTTCCCTGTCAGTCACCGCCCTTAATTAAAGGGCAGACTTAACGACGTCCAGTTTGTTGATGTTCTTCGTCGGGTCATTAGCCTCCCAGTTGCAGGCACAAACCTCTTCCGACTGCAACGCGTCGAGCACGCGAAGCACCTCATCGACGTTGCGACCAACCGCATCCGGAGTCACGGAGACGAACTGGATGACACCATCTGGGTCGATGATGAAGGTGGCGCGATCGGCGACGCCGTCAGCGTTCTCCACGCCGAGGGCACGGATCAGGTCGTGGCGGATGTCAGAGAACATCGGGAACGGAACTTCCTTGAGCTCTGGGTGGGTAGCGCGCCAGTTGAAGTGGGCGTACTCGTTATCGGTAGAGCCGCCAAGAATCTGGGTATCGCGATCCTGGAACTCTTCATCCAGCTTGCCAAAGGCCGCAATCTCGGTCGGACACACAAAGGTGAAATCCTTCGGGTAGAAGAACACAACCTTCCACATGCCGCGGTACTTATCCAGGGAAACCTGCTCGAAGTAATCCTCCGGCTGGTTCGCGTTGACGTCGTGGAGGTCACCGCCCTTCAGCGCAGTTAGCTCGAACTCTGGGAACTGTTCGCCGACGGTCAGGATAGGCATAGAAAGAGTCAACTCCTTGCAGAAATTGTGATGCAAATCTCTGTAGCTATATGTCAGTGCGCCATTACGCTGGCATGTAGCCACTCAGTTGCTAAGTATGCCAACAGCACCTTCGCAAGTCAATAGTTTGACTTATTTATAAGTGTTAGAGTTATAGGCATGAACAATAAGGAGTATCGGCCGACGCTGGCGCAGCTACGCACCTTCGTTACCATCGCGGAGAACAAGCATTTCGGAACCGCAGCCGCCAAGCTCGATATCTCCCAACCCTCCCTTTCCCAAGCCCTCGTGGCCCTCGAACAAGGCCTGGGCATCCAGCTCATCGAGCGCTCTACCCGCAAGGTGATCGTCACGTCCGCAGGCGAAGAACTTCTTCCTTTCGCCAAGGCTGCCCTCGAGGCCGCGGATGCCTTCCTCGCTCGCGCCAGAGGCACCAACGGTACGTTGTCTGGGCCTCTGACCATTGGCATAATCCCCACGATCGCCCCCTACATACTTCCCGCACTGCTCCAGTCCATCACGGAGGTCTATCCCAATCTCGAGCCCCGATTCGTCGAGGAGCAGACTCAGCACCTACTCACTAAGCTGCGCGAGGGCACCGTCGATCTGGCAATCACAGCCCTTCCCACCGAAGCCTCCGGAATGGTGGAAGTCCCTCTGTACACCGAAAGTTTCACGGTCGTCACACCCACCGACCACCCCCTCGCGGGACGCGAGGACTTCACGCTCGAGCAGCTTGACGCCCTTGATCTTCTGCTTCTCGATGACGGCCACTGTCTGCGCGACCAAGTCCTTGATCTGTGCCGACGTGCCAAGATCAATCCCTCCGAGGCCACCAACGCTGTGACTCGCGCGTCCTCTCTCACCACCATTCTTCAGCTCGTTATGGGCGGCCTCGGCGCCACCCTGGTTCCCGAGTCAGCGTTGGCTACCGAATGCACCCATCCACAGCTCGCCGTTGCCCGCTTTGCCCCCACTGTCGCCGCCGAGCGCCAGGTAGGCCTCACGTTTCGCTCATCCGCGGCCCGCGCCGAGGAATTCCGAACCTTCGGAGCTCTAGTCACTGCCGCCTACCATGCTGCGCTGACGCGTTCCCGCGAGCTCTTCCCAGTTCCCTAAAACGAGAGGTGCCCCTTTCCTCTGTCCGTCCTGTGTGGATGGACAGAGGAAAGGGGCGAGATCACTCGTTACGCGCGAGTGTTATGCCTTACTGCACCGCCGGAGCATATCGACCCTGGCACTGACGGCACAGATGCGCAGTAGCCAACTGCATAGCCGGGGCAATGACCACCAGCGCAAGGCCCAGCGTTATGAGCGAGGCCGCAAATAGCAGAGCAGAAAGAACAATGAACAGCAGGATATGACCGTAGTTGTCCTTACCCAGCTTCAGCCCCTTCGAGAATGCCTCACCGATGGAGGAGGTGTCCGCGGCAAGCCACGGCATGAGGACGAAGAAAGGCTGGATGAACAGCGCGACAAGAAAAGACACTAGCAGCAGGCCGAGTATGGAGCCCACCAAGGTCATCACCTGGCCATCAGAAGGCTGTTCCAGACTGTCCAACTCGGACGCTGACAGACCACCAAAGCCCACCACGATAGCTATGACTACCAATGCGACAATGACTATAGCGGCCAACAAGCCCAATACAAGGCTTACAACAAACGGCTGGATCCAACGGACCCCTTGGAAAAGGGTCCCCCACGTCGGCTTTGGCGTGTCAATCTCACGGTAGGCCAAGCGGTAGACCACAAGTCCAATGACGAGAGAAAGAATGCTCGTCACGAAGGAGAGGAGGTCGAAGACAACGCTGACTCCATCACCTTCGGCATTCTGCGCTGCGTTGACCCCTGCCTGGCTAACAAGCTGAATAAGACCAACGACGACAGCGCCCAGAATCCACAGCAACGGGTTCTTCAGGGTGGCGTTGAATCCCCACTTGATGGCTTCAACAGCGCTCACCGGACCGGTATAAGCTGGGCCAGCCTGCGGGCCAGGACCACTATAACTGCTGTCACCCCCATAGCCTGCGCCCGCGTAGCCCTCCTGGCCAGCGTTATAGGCACCGTAGCCGCCGTAGTCCTGGCCAACGCCAAAGGAGTCGCTGCCAGATGAGCTGCCTCCGTAGGCGCTTCCGCCGAATCCTTCGTTGGAGCCATAGCCACCAGGCTGGCCGAAACCCGCTTGGTCTTCTGGGTGGTTGGTCGGCTCATAACGCGGCAAGCCACCATTATTATTGACACCACCACCGAAGCCGTTCGGGGAGGAATTGTTCTCTGAATTAGGGTCAAAGGGATTGGTCATCACTTGTGTCCTTTACATCTTTGGTCACATAGACAACACGAGAGTACCAACAACTTCACGTTAATCGGTGAAAGAGTAAGCTTTTAGAGCGATTATGACTGCCACTCGCGATGAACTCTATAGCGCTCTCACCAATGTCTCTTTGAGTGATGAGCGAGCTTTCCGCCGCCGCCTCCGCAAAGCCCGCGCGCCCCACGCTCTCGAGGCCATCAGAGCCGATATTGATACCGCGCACGAGCGCTTGGCGGCCATCGACGCTGGGGTTCCCGATATTAGCTACCCAGAGCAGCTTCCTGTCACCGCACGGCGAGACGACATTGCTGAGGCCATTGAGAACAACCAAGTGGTCATTATTGCCGGTGAGACCGGTTCCGGTAAGACCACTCAGATCCCAAAGATCTGTCTGGAGCTCGGCCGCGGACGTCGTGGCCTCATTGGCCATACGCAGCCGCGCCGTCTGGCTGCCCGCACTGTGGCCGAGCGCATTGCGGATGAGCTCAATCAGTCGATCGGGGAATCGGTAGGCTATGCCATCCGCTTTGATGACCGAGTCTCTGCCACCACTGCGGTGAAGCTCATGACGGACGGCATTTTGCTTGCGGAGATGCAACGAGACCGCTTCCTTAACGCGTACGACACCATCATCATCGATGAAGCTCACGAGCGCTCCCTCAATATCGACTTCCTGCTGGGATATCTCAAACGTCTGCTGCCCAAGCGCCCGGATCTCAAGGTGATTATTACCTCCGCAACTATTGACCCAGAACGCTTCGCAGAGCATTTTTCCAACGCGGAAGGAGAACCTGCTCCCATCATCGAAGTCTCTGGCCGCACCTACCCGGTAGAAATCCGCTACCGCCCCCTTGAGGTGGAGTCCGGTGGTAAGACCATTGACCTCGACCCCTTGGACGCCTTGTGCGAAGCCATTGAGGAGCTCATGGCCGAAGGCGAAGGAGATATCCTCTGTTTCTTTCCTGGCGAGCGCGATATTCGTGATGCGATGGAAGCTATCGAGGGCCGACGATGGCGCGGCGTGGAGGTCACTCCCCTCTTCGGCCGCCTTTCCAACCAGGAGCAGCACCGCGTCTTCAGCTCGCACCGCGGTCGACGTATCGTTTTGTCCACCAACATCGCCGAGACATCACTGACCGTGCCCGGTATCCGCTATGTTGTTGACACCGGTACGGCACGTATCTCGCGTTATTCCACCCGAACCAAGGTTCAGCGCCTGCCCATCGAGCCTATTTCTCAGGCCAGCGCCAACCAGCGTTCGGGCCGCTGTGGCCGTGTCGCTGATGGTATTGCTATTCGCCTCTACAGCGAGCAGGATTTCCTTTCTCGCCCAGAATTCACGGATCCGGAAATTCTGCGCACCAACCTTGCCAGCGTCATCCTGCAGATGATCTCGCTGCGCCTCGGCGATATTTCCGAGTTCCCCTTTGTCCAGCCTCCCGAGCCCAAGGCCGTTCGCGATGGCCTTCTTCTTCTCCACGAACTGGGCGCACTCCAAGGCAAAGAAAAGGACGGCCTTCCGGTTCTCACCCGCGTAGGCCGCGACCTCGCGCGCATTCCTGTCGATCCACGTATGGCCCGCATGCTCGTAGAAGCCAACAGCTCTGGATGTCTGACGGACGTCATGATCATTGTCGCTGCGATGACGATTCAGGATGTGCGCGAACGTCCCATGGACAAGCAAACCCAGGCTGATCAGTCGCATGCCAGGTTCAAGGACAGGACCTCCGACTTCCTGTCCATGCTCAACTTGTGGGACTTTGTGCAGGAAACCCGCGAAGAAATGAGCGGCAACGCCTTCCGCAAGCGCATGAAGGCTGATTTCTTGCACTATATGCGCATCCGTGAGTGGTTCGATCTTGTACGCCAACTGCGCGATGTGGCCAAGCAACTCGGATGGAAAGCCCAGGAAGGTACCGAACGCCGCCCGGATGACATCCACATGTCCCTGCTGTCCGGACTGCTCTCCAATATCGGCGCCCGTGATGGAAACTCGAAGGAATTCATCGGCGCCCGCAACACGCGGTTCCTTGTTTTCCCCGGTTCTGCCCTGGCAAAGAAGCCACCGGAGTTTCTTATGGCTGCCGAACTTGTGGAGACCTCCAGGCTTTGGGCACGCGACGTCGCAGCTATCGATCCAGCGTGGGTGGAAAAGTTGGCGAAGGACCTTCTAAAGCACAACTATTCCGACCCGACATGGTCACGAAAACGCGGTTCCGCTGTGGTCACCCAGCGCTCGACCCTCTACGGGGTCACCGTAGTGGCTGACCGTACTGTGCCTTACCACCGCGTCGACCAAGCAGCGGCCCGCGATATGTTCATCCGCAATGCGCTTGTCGACGGCGACTGGACGACCCACCACCACTTCTTCCACGACAACAAGCGCAAGCTTGCTGAGGCCTCCGAATTCGAGGAGAAGGCTCGTCGCCGCGGACTTGTCGTCGACGACGATACCTTGTTCGACTTCTATGACCAGCGCATTCCGGAGACGGTCACCACGGCTCGGCACTTCGATTCATGGTGGAAGAAGCAAAAGAACAAACATGCCCTCGATTTCGATCCAGAGAAGCTCCTTGAGGATGACCATGACGTCACCGAGGAGGCTTTCCCCGACCGCTGGCTGAAGGGCAGCATCGACTACGACCTCTCCTACAAGTTCGAACCTGGCGACCCGCTCGATGGCGTCACGCTCATGGTTCCCGTGCCGCTGCTCGCGGGCCTCGACACCGAGGGTTTCGACTGGTTGGTACCGGGCCTGCGGCTTGAGCTGGTCACGGAACTTATTCGGTCCCTTCCTAAGGCACTGCGCCGCACAGTAGTGCCGGCCCCTGAGTTTGCGGAACGTGCGCTCCCTAAGCTTCTTCCCTACGAGGGACGCCTCACCGAACAGCTGGCTTCCGTGCTGCAGGAGATGGGTGGCCAAGGCATTAACGCCACTGATTTCCGCCCCGATCAACTTGATCCACACTTGCGGATGAACTTCGCAGCGGTGGATAAGCGCGGCAAGGTGATCGATTCCGACCGCGACCTCAAGGCTCTAGTCCAGCGTCAAGCCGGGCACATCTCTTCCTCTGTGTCCCGAGTCGGCCGCAAATCAGAATCCAAAGTAGTCAAGGAATGGTCTGACGATACCCTTGGCAGCATCGACGAAGAGGTCACCACCGTGGTGGATGGCCACGAAGTCACGGCCTACCCTGCTCTTGTGGCCACCAAGGAGGGTGTGGCCCTCAAGGTGCACCCCACGAAGGCAGCTGCCGATGCCTCCATGATCACCACCACGCTCACACTTTTGTTGCGGGAGATTTCCGTCAATACCCAGCAGATGGTCAAGGGCCTGCCGTTGCAGCAGCGAGTGGCTGTCGATGCTTACCCGCATGGCGGAGCTAAGGGACTCATCAACGACGCTCGAGTCGCAGCGGTTCGAGACATCATGATGGAGAAAGGAGGCCCGGTCCGCAGCCCCGCTGAATTCACCGCGTTACTCAATGCGGTGAAACCAGAAGTACCTGGCCGAGTCCGACAAGCTGTCGTGGCGATTGCCCCCGGTTTGGCTGAGTATTCGAACCTCTCCGCGGAGCTGAAGCAGTGGGAGGGCCCAGCCATCGACGATATTCGTTCTCAGCTTGAGTTCCTCTTGCCTCCGAACGCGCTCACGGTCCATGGTATCCAGCACCTGCGTCATCTTCCGCGCTATATACAGGCCGCGCGGATTCGCCTCGAGGACATGAACCTCGATCCAGACCGTGATGCCGACCGTCAGGCAGACGTGGACGAGGCCAAGGCTTATCTGGCTAACCGTCTGCGGGCTCTACCCCCTGGCCGCGAAAAGACGCGTGAGGTCAAGGACATTTACTGGATGATCGAGGAACTGCGGGTCTCACTCTTTGCCCAACGCCTGGGAACCGCCCACGCAGTTTCCCTTCGCCGAGTGCAGAAGGCCGCCGACAAAGTGCGCTAGAAGTAGTCTCGATCGCGTCGACGCATAAGGCGAATCTCAGATTCGAAGTCATCCGCGCTTTCGAAAGACTTGTATACGGACGCAAATCGTAGATAGGCCACCTCATCGAGGTCACGCAACGGCTCGAGAATGGCTAGGCCGATGTCGTTGGCATTCACCTGGGAGGATCCATGGCTGCGCACTGTTTCCTCTACCTCTTGCGCCAGCTTCTTCAGTGCATCATCGCTCACGTCACGGCCTTGGCATGCACGTTGCACGCCACGAATGAGCTTGTCGCGACTAAATGGCTCAGCAAGACCATTGCGTTTGACTACCAGGAGGACCGCTTTTTCAACAGTGGTAAATCGGCCTTTACAGGCTGAGCATTCGCGGCGCCGACGTATCGACGTACCGCTGTCCACCACACGGGAGTCAATAACTCGTGATTGTTCGTTGTGACAGAACGGGCAATACACGGCGCGGTATCCTTCCTCACGGTGACTTGAGCTGCGCCCTTCTTACTCACCCCAAGGTGGGTTTAGCACTGCAAGAAACTCGGACGCGGAGTATCGCCCCGTAGTTTACTCACTGTATCGCCCCGCCCGGTATCGGGAGTAGAGGTTACCGGAATTCTACTGGGAAGCCGCGGCCACGTCTTGAGTAGCGGAGGGTGCGGACGGAGCTTGTCCGTCGATGCTCAACCCGCCCCATACCGTGCCGATAAACACCGCAGCGCCGAATACTGCGCCAAGGACATAGTTACCTACGTTCGATCCACCGTGTAGACGATTCTCACCCCTGCATCGCGCAACTGCGGCGCTTTCAACCCGTCGTACATCACGCCTCTGTGTTCTATCTAACGGCGATAAAGTTCGAACATGTTCCGTTGGTGAGATTCGGCGCGCGGAGTCATTACCAAGCGCAGAGGGCTCCCACACCGACGCCGGTGGCACTACTGAAGGACGCGAAAAACTTTCGCCGCGAGCCGAGAAGCTGTGGTTACGGTTGGTATTGAGGGCGATAGCCATGTTGTTGCCTTTCGTTGGTTGGTCACTAGGTGATGGCGATAGCTGAAGTGTAGAAAAGCACTCCGACACCATCGAACACTTCCATCGCTAAATAGTTCGAATTGATGCGTATGTTCGATTTATAACACCTCCTCGAAAATTTGTCCACATCTGCGCGCCGACTCTCGAACATTTTTTCTTTACGTGATACAAAGGAACCAGGCGACAACACAATCTGCCCCAGATACATCACCCAATAGATCGCATTTCCCCGACCACCCTCCAAGCCTTCCTAGGAGTTGACATGGCCCGTAAACCCAAAAAGAACGACCAGCCTACTCTCGAATCTCTATCCCCACGCCAACGACGCATTCTCGAGGTCATCCACGATGCCGTAATGCTGCGTGGATACCCGCCAAGCATTCGTGAAATTGGTGACGCCACTGGACTTCAGTCCACTTCTTCAGTGGCATACCAGCTAAAACAGCTCGAGGAAAAGGGCTTTTTGCGCCGTGACCCTAACAAGCCGCGCGCCGTAGACGTTCGCCACTTCCCTAGTGCCGATGATTCTAAGAAACCAGGCCGGAAAGCCAGCTCAGCCAAGGAAACTGTTGAAGCCGTCACGGGTGACATTCCGGAAGAAGCATCCGCACCGACTTATATTCCGGTTGTCGGTCGCATCGCAGCGGGCTCCCCCATCACCGCCGAAGAGAATATTGACACCTACTTCCCTATGCCCGATGACATCGTTGGCAATGGTGAGCTCTACATGCTGCAAGTAGTCGGGGATTCCATGCAGGACGCGGGCATCCTTAATGGCGACTGGGTCATCATTCGTTCGCAATCAGTCGCTGAGGAGGGCGAGTTTGTTGCAGCACTCCTTGATGGAGAGGAAGCCACGGTCAAGGAGTTCCACCGCGATTCCTCCGGCGTGTGGCTGCTTCCGCACAATGAGGCTTACTCCCCGATCAAGGGTGACGAGGCCGAGATCATGGGTAAGGTCGTCTCAGTCTTCCGCAAGCTTTAGACAGTCCCCGCCCCACGTCGCATCTAGCGCCTCTTTCCCTGCTCAATCTCCCCTCCACACTCCACACGGTGCGGGCGAATCGAGCGGAGAGTTTTTCTTTTTCCACCCCCTTGTGTGTGTGTATGTGCCCGATCTGCACCCAATCAGCGTGCTAAATCACAGAATCCCAAATGTGCAGGCCAACGCAGGACTTGGAGATGAATCTTATGGCATTCTATGTGTTTTGATTTGTTTAGTTCCGCTTTGCCCGCACTTAATGCGAGAATGGAGACATTGCCACAACATTCGTTGCTTCGTTCGTTCGCCGCTTCGAGACTTTCTCCGAGCCACAGTCCGGCGCAGCGACCGTCCCCCATGGAGCCCCTCAAAGGGAGGAACTATGTACGCAGAAGAACGTCGCCGTCAGATTGCCTCGCTAACCGCCGTGGAAGGCCGGGTTAACGTCACTGAATTGTCCGAACGCTTCGACGTCACTGCCGAAACTATTCGCCGTGATCTTGCCGTCCTCGACCGTGAGGGAGTTGTCCACAGAGTTCATGGCGGCGCTGTCGCCTCCCAATCTTTCCAAACCGCCGAGTTCACCCTAGATACGCGTCAGCGTTCTGCAACTGGAGCGAAGATGGCTATTGCCCGTGCCGCCCTGGATCAGCTTCCAGACGGAGGAAGTATCTTCCTCGACGCTGGTACAACGACTAATGCCCTCGCCGACCTAATCGGCCAGCGCTATTCAGCAGGCCAGTTCAACATCGTGTCGAATAGTCTGCCAATCGCCCTGTCTTTGGCCAACAATGGTGTATCCGATGTCCAGTTGTTGGGTGGCACCGTTCGCGCTATTACCCAAGCGGTTGTGGGCGATACGGCACTGCGAACAATGGCGCTGATGCGCGCCGACGTCGCCTTCATCGGCACCAACGCCTTGACCGTTGACCACGGTCTATCTACTGCAGATTCGCAAGAAGCTGCCATCAAGTCCGCTTTTGTTACCAATGCCCATCGCGTAGTCGTTCTGTGCGATTCGTCGAAGTTGGGTAACGATTACCTAGTCAGCTTCGCTTCTCTCGACGACATTGATGTTGTCATCACCGACTCTGCAGCTCCAGAGACATTTGTCGAGGCGCTCAAGGAGCATGGCATCGACGTCATCATCGCCCCCGAACATTAGTTCCCGGCTGAGGTCTCTGGCTCTACTTAAAAGATCAATCACCCCTGACCCCTCATAGGATTGAGGTGTCAGGGGTGGTTTTCGTTAAGGCATGAAGGGGTCTTTAAAACTCCTCAAGCAGCGCAATAACTGCAGAACGGGCCTCAGATGGGCTCTCTGCATTGACAGCAGCTTCCGCCATCTTTTCACACTGCTCAAAAGTAAGTTCAGCCAGTTGTGCGCCCACTCCAGCAACTGCAGTCGAAGCTGCGGACAACGAGGTCACCCCAAGGCCGGTTAGTACGCACGCCAGCATTGGATCAGCAGCTGCCTCACCACACACGCCGACCGGAACGTTGTTATCGCGGCCAACCACACAGGTGTGCTGAATGAGGCGCAGAACTGCAGGCTGCCATGGATCCGTCAGGTAGGCCAGCTGCGGGGACAGGCGGTCAGCAGCCATCGTGTACTGAGTGAGATCGTTGGTGCCAATAGAAACGAAATCGAGGTGCGGCATGATGGTGTCTGCCATCAGTGCGGCAGCGGGAACCTCAATCATGGCACCGGCGGTCAGGCCACGCTCACGGCACAATCCCGCGAACCATTTTGCCTCAACCGCAGTGGCCAACATCGGGGCCATGACCCACGTGGTGGAATCCTCATCACGTTGAGCGGCCGCCTGCGCGATGGCATCGAGCTGGCGGGTCAACAGTGCCTCATTGTCGCGCGCGACTCGCAAACCTCGCACGCCCAACGCAGGGTTCTCTTCGGAGTCCAGGGTGGCGTAAGAAATCGGCTTATCCGATCCAGCATCGAGTGTGCGAACGACCACCTTGGCGCTGGGGAACGAGTTAAACACCTTGCCGTAGATACGTGCCTGTTCATCGACGGTAGGTTCCTCGCTCGCAGAAAGGAAGGACAACTCCGTACGGTAAAGTCCAATGCCTTCCGCTTGGGAATCCGAGGCAATACGCGCAGCGTTGCCATCGGCCACGTTGGCCAGCAGCTGCACGCGGTGACTGTCCTTGGTCTGTGCTGGGCCACGCCACTCGGCAACACGGGCTGCCTTCTCACGGTACTCCTCAACGGCCTTGAGCGAGCTCTCACGGTCTGCACCGAGGGACACCGTGCCCACGGAACCATCAACGAAGACCTGCGTGCCGGCGTCAATCGTGCGCAATTCCGCTCCAACCGCCACGATGCATGGGATGTCCAGTTGGCGGGCGATAATCGCAGTGTGGCTAGTCGGGCCACCGAGTTCAGTCACCAGTGCCTTGATGTGGGAGGTGTCAAGGGTTGCGGTATCTGCGGGGGCTAGGTCATCAGCGAGCAGAACCGCTTCACCGTCGACCATGGGAAGACCCGGTTCCTGCTCCCCACGAAGTTGCGCAATAACTCGGTCTCGCACGTCCTTCAGGTCCGTGGTGCGTTCCGCCATAACTCCGCCAGCGGCCTCAAACATGGTGACGAATTTGTCCGTTGCACCAACAGTCGCGTACTCAGCATTTTTACCACCGCGAATACCCTTACGGACGGCCTTATGCCAGCCGCGGTCCTTCACCATTCCAGCGGTGGCTGTCAACACCTCCGCAGCCTGGCCATCAGCACCAGCAGCGCGCTGTTCTAAGCGGCTGGCGACGATATCGACGGCTTCGAGGAAACGGTCGTATTCTGCATCGCGGTTTTCCTCCGCGATGGTTTCTCCGGCAGTAGGTAGCTCCGGGCGGGGGCGAACCCACACCGCTTCGGCATAAGCAACACCGGCAACAACTCCGGTTCCTTTGATGGTGGATGGGGATGCGTTTTCCATGACACAAATCCTTAACGGAGACGATTTTTCCTTAACCCAGAACACCACATGTTGCCCAAAAATTCAATGAAAACCAGAGTGATCCTATTGACAACCAGACACAATCGGGCAACAATCGGAAATGAAACAACATTCACTCTCCAATGGCCGAGACAACCTCAACGTGGCAGGTACGCCACGATGACTGGTGGCTCCCAATATACGTACGCCGCGAAAGGGGACGACTCTCCAGAATGATCCTTACTTTGACCCCGAACCCCAGCATCGACGCCACCATTACGCTCAAGGAAGCGATACAGCCCGGCTCAGTCCACCGAGCCGCGTCGGTTACCCACGTAGCCGGTGGAAAAGGCGTCAACGTCACCCATGCGGTGACGAAAGCAGGCGCCGACAGCCTAGCTCTCCTGCCAGCCGCTCTAGGTGATCACTTCCTCGCACTCACTGCGGCAGACTCCATCCCCGTCCACGCGGTGGAGATTGACGGTGCTGTGCGAACCAACACCACGTTGACGGAGCCTGATGGCCGAACGACCAAACTCAACGGCCCCGGACCCACGCTCAGCGAAAGAGATCAGAAAGCTATCGCCGCAGCGCTCGCCGAGTACGCGCCTCGTGCTGAGTGGCTCATCATGGCTGGGTCCTTGCCCAAAGGCGTTCCTGCTGATTGGTACACACACCTCATTACCGTCGCCCGCGAGGCCAACCCTCAGCTCCACATCGCCGTCGATACGTCCGACGCCCCTATGGTCGCGCTCGGTGAAAACCTCGATACTGCCGCCCCCGATCTCATCAAGCCCAACGGTCTTGAGCTGGGGCAGCTCGCTGGTGTCGACGGCCAAGCCCTAGAGGTATCCGCTGAGAACGGTGATTTTGAAGGCGTTGTGAAGGCCGCGAGGGACGTCGTCAAGCGCGGCATTTCCGAGGTCCTTGTCACGCTAGGCAGCGCCGGCGCGGTTTTGGTCACCGAAGATGAAGCCTGGGCCGCTACTCCCCCGCCAGTGACCGTGAAGTCCACCGTAGGCGCAGGTGATTCTTCCCTGTCCGGATACATCCTGGCTCGCCGTCGCGGCGCCTCGAGCGCAGACGCCTTGCGTAGCGCTGTGGCCTACGGCTCCGCAGCCGCCGGCCTTCCCGGAACACAACTCCCCACCCCCGAAGAACTTGATATCGAAGGCACTGCAGTCAGTGCAGTCCCCGCCCACTAGCACCTGTTAGGAGTGCACCCACATGGCATCCGATCTCATCACCACCGACCTCGTTGCTCTCGACGCTGACTTCGGTGACAGCATCGAATCCGTCATCACCAACCTCGCCACGCTGGTCCACAAGACCGGACGAGCAAGCTCTGTCGACGAACTCGCAGCACCCGCCATCGCCCGTGAGGAAAAAGCTGGTACTGGTGTCCCCGGCGGCGTAGCTATCCCGCACTGCCGTTCAGCGGCAGTCAGCGAACCCACCTTAGCTTTCGCCCGACTCTCCCACGGCGTGGACTTCTCGGGGCCCGATGGCGACGCACAACTGGTCTTTCTCATCGCGGCTCCCGAAGGCGGTGGCAAGGCACACCTTAAAATTCTGTCCAAACTCGCCCGAGCACTCGTTAAGAAGGACTTTCTTGAGTCGCTGCGCACCGCAAAGACCACGGACGAGATTGTGACACTGGTCCTGGACGTCGTCAACGCCGAAAAGCCTAAGAAAAAGACCACCGACACCGCTCCAACTACTGCGGTTGCAGCAGGAGCAGCTTCTGCCGGCGCCGCTGTTCCCGCCTCGGAATCTCGCCCCGCGCAGAGTGCCTCAGATGCAACAAAGACACGCATCGTCGCCGTCACCGCCTGCCCAACCGGTATCGCACACACATACATGGCTGCCGATGCCCTGTCACAGACCGCCGAGGAACGCGATGACGTCGAGCTAACTGTCGAAACTCAGGGCTCTTCCAATAACACTGCTGTCTCCGCCGACACCATCGCGGCTGCCGACGCCGTCATCTTCGCCACCGACGTTGGTGTCCGCGACCGCGAGCGGTTCGCAGGCAAGCCAGTCATTGAATCTGGCGTCAAGCGCGCCATCAACGAACCAGGCGTCATGATTGATGAGGCCATCACCGCCTCCACCAACCCGCATGCCCGAAAAGTCGCGGGTACCGCACGCACCGAGCACTCCGACTCGGCAGAAGAAGGCGAAGGGCTGAGCTGGGGCAAGCGTATCCAGCAGGCCATCATGACCGGTGTGTCCTACATGGTGCCGTTTGTCGCAGCTGGCGGCCTTCTGTTGGCGCTGGGATTCTTGCTTGGCGGCTACGACGTAGCCAACGGCTGGCAGGCTATTACCACCGAATACTCACTGACGGACCTGCCAGGCCATGACGTAGTGGTCGACGGCGCAACGATGACCTTCAAGCACTCAGGCCTTGGCCTCTACCTCGGCGCGGTACTCTTCGCCATTGGCCAAGCGGCGATGGGCTTCATTGTCGCAGCTCTCTCCGGCTTTATTTCCTTCGCACTGGCAGGCCGCCCTGGCATCGCGCCGGGCTTCGCTGGCGGCGCCATTGCTGTCACTGTGGGTGCGGGCTTCATCGGCGGCCTCGTCACCGGTCTCATTGCGGGCTTCGTTGCCATGTGGATTGGAAACTGGAAGGTGCCGCGCTGGATCGGCTCCCTCATGCCTGTCGTCATCATTCCGTTGCTTGCCACTATGATTACTGGCCTGCTCATGTTCCTGCTGCTCGGTGCCCCGTTGGCCGCTATCATGAACGGTCTACAGAATTGGCTGGCTTCCATGTCTGGCTCTTCTGCTGTTCTGCTGGGCATCATCCTCGGTCTCATGATGTGCTCTGACCTAGGCGGCCCAGTCAACAAGGCCGCTTACCTCTTTGCCACCGCGGGCCTGTCCACTGGTGACGAGGCTTCCATGAAGATCATGGCCGCCGTCATGGCCTCCGGTATGGTCGCCCCCATCGCACTGTCTATCGCTACGTTCGCGCGTAAGAACCTCTTCACCCCGGCGGAACAGGAGAACGGCAAGTCCGCGTGGCTGCTGGGCCTGTCCTTCGTCTCCGAAGGCGCTATCCCGTTCGCTGCGGCCGACCCGCTTCGCGTCATCCCGTCCATGATGCTTGGCGGTGCGGTCACCGGAGCACTGTCGATGGCGCTGGGTGTCATGTCCCGCGCTCCGCACGGCGGCATCTTCGTTATCTTCGCCATCGAGCCTGCATGGGCTTACTTCGTAGCCATCCTCGCTGGCGTGGCGGTGGCCGCGATCGCTGTCATTGCCATGAAACAGTTCTGGCCCAATAAGACAGCTGAAGAGGCTGCTGCCAAGGCTGAATCAGCTGCGGCTGCCGCGTAATTCCGGACGTCCAGTTCGGAACCCGCGTACACTTGTCATTACGAAAATTCTTTAAGTCGAAAGGACTATCACTATGGCTTCTAAGACCGTCAAGGTTGGTTCCTCCGTTGGACTGCACGCACGTCCTGCCTCCATCATCGCTGACGCTGCTGCGGAGTTCGATGAGGATATCTTCCTGAACCTCGTCGGTGATGAGGACGAGGACGAGACCGATGCTGCTTCTTCCCTCATGATCATGGCACTCGGCGCCGAGCAGGGCGACGAAGTCACCGTGACCTCAGAGAACGAGGCTGCTGTTGAGAAGATTGCTGGCCTCATCGAGCAGGATTTGGACGCCGAATAGAAGGTCCTAAAGCTGCGGCCCGTAATCTGCAGTAATTAGCAAAAAATCCCGTCCACGCGGCGGGATTTTTGCATCTTTAGGCGCCGGCACGCCAGTGTCTAGGGCGCATCTGCGCCACGCTCGTCCTTGTCTGGAGTTGGCAAGAAGGCAGTCGCACTCGTACCTAAGAAGACGAGGACAAAGAGCACCCATAGCCCTGGGGGAAGGTAAGGCAGCAGCGCCCCTGGGTACGCCGAGACTGCGACATGGACGGCGACCGTGTACCAGATGCCCACTAGGAGCGCTGTCAGCATGGCAACACAGTACGGAAAGAGGATTGCCCAGAACTCTGCTTGCTGGATCGCGCCTTGGGTACGGCCCAGAAGACGCAGTGGTGAGAAGAACGCATGCAAATTGGCCCGCTTGCCCATCACAGAGACCGCGAGGACCAGGCAGATCGCCAGCAGAGTGTAGGCCGCGGTGGGGACGAAGCCGGCGGTTCCGTCGCCGTGGGGCCCGTACATGATCTGGCTATCCATATCCACGTGCCGTACCCAATCCTGCGCGGACTCCACCCGGAGATGATCCGGTGCGCTAGCCGATTCTGCGACCACGGGGAGCCCCCATTCCGGTTTGACCGGAGACTCGCTAGAGATACCGGAGAACGGCACCATGAAGTCTGGGTAGAAGGGGCTGTGAGCTTTCACCGGCGCCGCGGGCGAGAGTAGCTGCCCTATCACGTGGTCATTCGATCCGGCCAGAGAATAGTCAGACGCCTTCTCCATCGATACGGAGGTCCGCCCCGCGGATTCGAAGTCCGAAGGCTGCCAGTAGACCACCCCACGGCAGTCGTCGCCGATCTCTTCGCATACACCGTCTGCTTCCTGCGCTTCCAGCAAGCGAGAATCTTGGCCAACGACGACTGGGACCGTTTGGAAATTCTGGGAGCCTACGTAATTTGCCGCCCATAACGAGGTCTGTGCACCTGTGAAGCCTGCCAGCGGAATGGCTACGAGCGCGGTAGCAAGCCCCACCCTCGAGGTCGTCCCGACGGTTTCGGAAGAGCGGATGCCTAGCGCGGGTGCCGACCATCCGCTCACCTTTTTGATCGCCGCGGCTGCCCAGCGAGCTAGCGCCCGGGCGAAGGGGCCGGCAAGTGTGACAGCGAGGAACGGCAAGGTGAAGACGAATATCAACACGACAGGCCCTGGCGGAGTCGTCACCATACACCAGATACCCGCGGCAATATTGACCACTGCGAGCACTAGGCCAACCAGCCCCACCAAGGATTTGGACTTACCTACTGTTGCCGCTCCCCGATCCCCGGTTTTGGCCAGCACCTTGTCGACGTTGAGAATCCCCACGCCGAGGAGGTACAGGGGGACTAAGACCAGCAGTGACGACCAGGCAACGTCAATGGGCGAGCCCCAGTGATCTGGCAGTTGCTTGTTGAGCCCTAGCAGAATCACCTTGAAAAGCGGCGTCGCCAACAACCGTCCCAACACGACCGCCGAAATGCTTGCTAGAAGCGCCAGGCACGCCCCTTGCAGGAGCAGGTGCCTAGTGAAAAACGCCCTGCCTATGCCAAGAATCCTCAGCGCTTGCACGGTATTTCGGTGGTCAGCGATAAAATTCTGATGCGCCAACCGGACCCCGGCGAATGCCGGGATGATCGCAATCAGGCTCATATTCGTCACGCCGGCCTTGAAGTCGCTGCTTCCGCCAGTCGAAAATGCGACGTAAAGGATGGTGCCGACGAGCGTGCCGATTACTACCGCAGCCAGTACGATTCCCCCGATGAAGGGGCGCGCCGTCACCGACAGCTCTCTCCGGTAGGCGGCGGTGGGAGTCATGGTCTTCATGAGCTATACCCCCATCTGCAGCAGCGTTTCTGCCTGCCCGTCGAAAAGCTCGCGGTGGGAGCAATAGACCACTATCGCTCCCCGCTTCGCCGACTGGCGCAACAAGTCCTCGACCACGGTGACATTCGCTCCATCAAGCGCGCTGACGGGCTCATCCATGAGCACCAGGTCCGGTTGGGAAGCTAGTGCCTGGGCCACCGCAACGCGCTGGCGTTGACCCCCGGATAGCTCCGCCGGCAGGGCTTCTGTGAAAGGCTGCATGCCCAACGTGCCAAGCAGCTCTTCCCTGCCGTGGGCGTCGAGGCCCCGTCCGGCGACGTGAACTGCAAGCTCGAGGTTCTCCCGGCAGCTGAGGCTAGGCAGGAGGGTCGGTGCCTGTGGTGCGTACCCGACGTGCGTGGCTCGCCACGAGGTTAGCTTCTTGGCCGCGCCCTTTCCGAACCGTTTACCGTCGATGGTTACCCTTCCTTCACTAGGTGCGCGCAGACCGGCTAACAGATCCAGAACCGTGGATTTACCGCTTCCCGATGGGCCCCGGACTTCGTAGATGCCAGGCCGTGACAACGACAGCGCGGCATCCCGCAGAATATATGGCCCATATTTCGAGTATCGATAAGAGATTTTATTCCAAACTATTGCAACCACCACAACTCCTATCTTGTTAAAGGGCATACGCTACCCGAGCACCAAAACATTATCGGTAATTGCACGAACACGTTTATCGTGAGTGACAATTACCCAAGTACGGCGCCCTTAATACTTCGCGTTCTGCCCTTCCCCGACTTGGTCGTAGAGGTGCTTCATGACTGGGTAGAGCACGATGATGCCCACCGAGCCCCAGGCGATTCCCTCGAGCGTCACGCCAAAGATGTCCAGCGTCAGGTTGCCAATGCCGGCGATGAGAGCCACGGCGGCGGCCGTTAGGTTGACCGGGTTGTTGAAGTTCACCTTGTTGTCCATCCAGATGCGCACGCCCAGCATGCCGATGAGGCCATAGAGAACGAGACACGCACCACCCAGCACGCCCGTAGGAATGGTAAAGATGAGAGCACCGAACTTTGGGATGAAGGCCAGCGCAATAGCGGTGATGGCAGCAACCCAGTAAGCAGCCGTGGAATAGACTCGGGTCGCGGCCATCACACCGATGTTTTCGGCATACGTCGTGGTACCGGAACCACCAAAGCCACCGGCCAGGGAGGTCGCTAGTCCGTCAGCAATGAGAGCATCACCGGCGAGGTCATCGAGGTCACGCTTGGTCATCTCGGAGACTGCCTTCACGTGGCCGACGTTTTCCGCAATGAGGACGACCAGCACCGGAAGCGCCGCCAGAATCGCAGACAGGTGGAATTCTGGGGCATGGAACTGTGGGAAGCCAATCCAGGCTGCCTGGCGAATCGACTCCACAGCGCCCTCACCGAGGTTGCCCGTTATCGCAGCAAAAGCCCAGCCCACGACGACACCAATGAGGATGGACAGACGCGAGACCATGCCGCGCCCAGCTACCGTCGCCAAGATAATGACCGCCAAGGTTACGGTCGCCACGAGCGGCTGACTGGAGAAGTTGGAGGCAGCGTTCGGCGCCAGGTTCAATCCGATAAGCGCCACGATGGCGCCGGTTACTGCAGGCGGCATGACCGCGTCCAGAACCTTACGGCCCGCCGCCTTTACTCCGAATCCGATAGCGACCAGCACCAGACCCGTCACCAGAACCGAGCCGGCCTGCGCACCAATGCCATACTGCTGAGAGGCAGCTAGTGGGGCGATGAATGCAAAGGACGAGCCCAAATAGGAGGGCAGGCGGTTGCGCGTCATCACCAGGAACAGGATCGTTCCCAGACCAGAGAAAAGCAGTGTCGTGTTAACCGGGAATCCGGTCAGGGTAGGCACAAGCAGCGTAGCGCCAAACATGGCCACCACGTGCTGCATGCCGATGCCGATGGTGCGACCCCAACTCAATCGTTCCTCGGGTGCAACAACTGCACCCGGCTTAATAGTTTTTCCGTCTCCGTGGACGTCCCAGCCAAAGTTACTCACGAGCTCTCATTATGGCCCACCAGAGCACGGAAACCTAAGCGAGACTAGGCCTGTGAATCCTCTACCCGGTAGTCGGTGAGCTCGGCGGCCACGGAGGCGGGCAGGCGGACGTCGACAAGCGTGCCCTCCCCCGAGTATTCCTCACTGCGCACGGTACCTTCCGCGTGGAGACGTGCCACCACGTCCCCGCGGGTAAACGGAATGAGCAGCTGCACGTGCTCGTCGCGGGAATTGAGGAAGAGCTCCACCCGGGCGGTGAGCTCATCCACTCCCTCGCCCGTTTTCGCCGAAACGTAGACAACATTGTCGCGGTCGAGGACATGGCGCAGCTCCGCCAGCACGAGCGGATCAGCCTGGTCAATCTTGTTAATGACGATGATTTCCGGTGGGGCTTCCTCGCCCGTCTCCTTCACGATGTCGTAGATGACGTTGTTCACCGCTTCAATCTGCTTGAGCGGGAACGGATCAGAACCGTCGACCACGTGCAGCATAAGGTCAGCCGCGAGCACCTCCTCAAGGGTGGACTTGAAGGCTTCCACCAGCTGAGTGGGCAAGTGACGCACGAAGCCGACGGTGTCGGTGAAGACGACCTGGCGGCCGTCGGCAAGCTCGGCGCGGCGAGTGGTCGGATCAAGCGTGGCGAACAAGGCATCCTCAACGAGCACACCCGCGCCCGTCATCGCGTTGATGAGCGAGGATTTTCCGGCATTGGTGTAGCCGGCGATCGCAATCTGCGGCACGGTGGAGCGCTGACGCTTCGAGCGCTTAACCTCGCGTGCGGTCTTCATCGCCTTCAGTTCCTTGCGCAACAACGCCATCTGGGTACGGATGCGGCGACGATCCGTCTCAATCTTTGTCTCACCAGGACCACGCAGGCCGACTCCGCCGTTGGAACCCGCACGACCACCTGCCTGACGCGAGAGGTTGCCGCCCCAACCACGCGTGTGCGTGTAGAGGTACTCCAACTGTGCCAGTGAAACCTGGGCTTTACCCTCCTTGGACTTTGCGTGCTGCGCAAAGATGTCCAGAATGAGCATGGTGCGGTCAATGACCTTGGTGTTGAGCGCACGTTCAAGGGCAGAGAGCTGGCCGGGGGTGAGCTCACCATCGCACACCACGGTATCCGCGCCTGTGGCGGCGACGATGTCCTTGAGCTCCGCGGCCTTGCCTGAACCAATGTAGGTACCGGGGTCTGGCTTCTCTCTCTTCTGGTACAACGCCTCCACGACTTCGGCGCCAGCAGTTTCCGTCAGCGCGGCAAGCTCCGCCATCGTGGCCTCTACTTCGGCCACGGTTCCCTCGGTCCACACGCCGACGAGGATCACTCGCTCCAATCGGAGTTTTCGGTACTCCACCTCGTATCCGTCAGTGGTGTCCTCGGCACGGATGGTGGTATCCCGCGTCACACGGCGGAAGGCGTTGCGCTCGGCAAGATCCAAATCACCCGTCGTCGGGTCCTGCGAAGAAGGAGCAGGCTCTCCGAAGGCCTGCGCGAGGAGTTCATCATGGGTCTGTTTCGTCATATGTTCCCTATTCTTCCACGTCGGGGCCGTAATGCGGGAATTGCGGTCCTCTCGATCCGGTGACAGGAGGTGCCTGGGGCCATTTTTGACTCCCATTGACTGGGGATACAATGGTGGCCATGACCGTCAACCACAAGACCCATCCAGAAATGCGGGCCATCGGCCTCAACTATGAACGCTGGCAGGACGCCGTTGAGGCAGCGATTTCCACCAACCAATTGGCGGTGACCGGTGAGGTACGGGGTGGACAGCTCATCCAGTTTGCGGATGCCTCCGGCGCACAGATCAACATCTTGGCGGTCGAGCCTTTTGCCACCTTCATTGGTTTTGAGTCCGTGACCCAGGGTTTCGCCCACGTATCCATGATCAATGACGTCCTAGCTTATCTCGACATTATCGATCCCTTTGGCACTGTTGTGGCGCAGGCTACGGCAAACTTGGCACAGGGTCCGCTGCTTGTCGACGAAGACACGCAGCAGTGGCAACAAGTGGAACTCACCGCCCTGGGCCTCGATGTCGCTCGCTTTGACAGCACCGAGGCCTATGAAGCGGAGAAAGGCTCCTTCCCCGCTACCTTCGAGTCGGAAGGTGCTCAGATCGTCGCCTCCGGATCTGGTGCTGCGGCTCCTACCCCTGGTTGCACGTTTGCTGCCCGCGTTATGGAGTCTGAGTGGCGCCACAACCAGCTCACGGGACAGCGCTTCATGCACCTTGTCATGGATGGTGTTTTCCCCTTCGACCTGTGTCTTCCGGAAAGCTTCGGAGAGCTGCCGGACAAGGATTCTGTCCTGGCCGGCACGGCCATGCTCACAGCGTCTATCGCCATGCCGACTGGCGGCTGCGGTGGTGAAGGCGGTTGTGGCTGTGGGTCCGGCGGCTGCGGCGGTCACTAAGGCTCAACTCTAGAGGGTTCATCTCTAGGGCTTTTGCCGTAAAGTTGAAACTATGAACTTTTCTGCATCTCAGCGTCGTGGGTTCGCCCTGCTCCTCGCCGCGGTTACGGCCGTGGTGCTGGTAGTGACGCTGAAGCTGCAGGGAGTTATTCTCGCTGTTCTCGTCTGCGGAGCGCTGTGGCTCTTTGCAGATTCCCGCCCGAATGCTTCCGAACACGCCGCGCTGCGCGCATCAATTGCGCTGACGGTAGAGGACATCACCGACGTCATCGAGGATTACACCACGTTCGCAACGAGTGAGGATTCTGATGCGCTGGCGGATCGCACGCTACACCGCCCTGCGCTTGTCGACGTTGACTGTACCAACCCATCCATCGAAGCCTTCCACTATGAGATGCACGGCGCGCAGCGGTTCCTTCGTCGCCTCAATGCCCGAGTCAACGCCCCGGACATCGAAACGGGCGAGTTGGAGTCTTTGCTCAAGGTTGCAGATGAGCGTGCAGCCGAACTCAAGGAATGCTGGCTGTCCGCGCGCCGCGCCGCACTGGCATTAGGCACAGACTACAAATAAGCGCCAAGCTTCGTTCACGCTGAGCCCGCCTCAGCCACTACAGCGTGGTCTCGCCGGTGGCCACGATGCGCGACGGGCCAGTGAGTGTCGAGCCTTCCTCAGTGATATCAACCGTCACCTCGCCACCAGGAACGATGACGCGCACGGAGCCGGTGGCATGGGAGGCATCGGCAAGCGCGGCGCATGCCGCCGCCACCGTACCGGTACCGCAGGAGCGGGTCTCCCCCACACCGCGCTCGAACACGCGCATGTGGATAACACCGTCCTGCAGGGGCGTCACGAGTTCGACATTGACACCTGCTGGAAAAAATTCAGTATCAATGACCGGTTGCTCCAGTGTCTTCTCCGCCAACGCCTCTGGACTCAGGCCCGGAAGCACTGCGGCCAAGTGGGGGTTTCCCATGTCCACGCCTAGTCCGGCGAAGCTCTCCCCCGCCATCGATGCGGTGGACACTCCCGTCACCGTTGCCGGCCCCATCTCCACGCTCACGTCCGCCTCGGCCTCCGTGCACGAATGCACAGTGACCTGCTTCGCCCCAGCGCGGGTTCCTACGGTGAAGGTGTCCTCCCCGACCAATCCGCGGGAGCGTACCCAGTGGGCAAAGACGCGCGTTCCGTTACCGCACATCTCCGCTACCGAGCCATCGGCGTTGCGGTAGTCCATAAACCAGTCCTGGTCATCGATTCCCGGCGCGAGTTCTTCAATTTCACCGGCTGCGAGCAGCTCTCCCGCACGGATGACGCGCAAAACGCCGTCACCGCCGATGCCGGCACGGCGATCACACAGTGCCCGCACCTTTTCCGCCGAAAGCGGCTGGGTTCCCTCAACAATGACGAAGTCGTTTTCGGTTCCGTGTCCCTTGGCAAAGTTCATGCTTTAAGAGTCTAACGGCTCGCGAGGACGCGCAAGGCCTCGTCCCGCGTATCACCCAGCGCATCCAACCATGAGATGCGCTTATCCCGGTTGAACCAGGCGCGTTGGCGGCGCACATAACGCCGTGTGCCGGTGATGGTGCGCTCCACGGCTTCCTCCCACGTGAGCTCGCCGCGCTGGGCTTGGAGCACTTGGGCGTAGCCGATGGCGCGCCCAGCGGTAGAGTCGGCGATAAGGCCCTGTGTTTGCAGCCGTTCCACTTCCTCCACGAGGCCTTTGTCAAACATCCGTCGGGTGCGCAATTCAATGCGAGGGTTGAGCCAGCTTGCTTCGGTGCGTAGGCCCAGGATGCGCGTACCCCAGCGCGGCGGTGCATCTTTGGGAGGCTGGCTGGCTTTGAATGGCTTGCCGGTGAGCTCGATGACTTCTAACGCTCGAACGGTGCGGCGAGGGTCCTTGTCCTCGATGATGTCTGCGGCGGCGGGATCGACCTCGGCGAGTTCGGCATGCAGCGCATCCGTCCCAATGTCGCAGCGGCGTGCTTCGATGCGAGCGCGCACCTCTGGGTCCGTGGGCGGGAAGTGCCAATCATCGACCAGCGACTGAACGTAGAGCATGGATCCACCCACAAGGATGGGGGTCTTGCCGCGTGCGAGGATGTCCTCGACATCAGCAATAGCAGAGGCCTGATATCGGGCGACCGAAGCTGTCTCGGTCACATCCCAGACATCTAGCTGGTGGTGTGGAATTCCCTCGCGCTCCTCCAAGGTCAGCTTCGCGGTTCCGATATCCATCCCTCGGTAGAGCTGCATGGAATCAACATTGACCACCTCTCCGTCCAGCTCGTGGGCCAAAGCCACGCCCAGCGCTGACTTTCCAGAAGCGGTGGGTCCCACCACCGCAATGGGGGTACGCGTCGACGTTGTCATCAGCGTTGCCACCCCGCCACATAACGACCTACCCCCAGGGTGGAATCGGCTGCCCGCAGCTCCGCATAATGCGGATGCACGGTAGCCAGTTGCGCCCACAACGACGTTTCGAGAACTCCAGCGTCGTGCAGCTTCTCCTCATCACAGTGGCTATCCGCCCCTGACAACACTGACTCACACCACAGGTGAGCATCACGGGCACCGTCCACCAGTGCGAGAGGAGCGCGGTCGGTGAGCCCTGCAGAGCCATCGACACACACCACGGTAAGTCGCCCTTCCTCAATGTCCTCAATGTCGGCTCGAGAATCTGTGACTTCAAAGCCCTCGGCTCCTACTGCCGCGGTGAGCACATAGCGAGCCATCAGCTCAGGGAGATAGTTGCCGCCGCCCACCGTGACCTGCGGGGCGCCCCAAGCCTGCAGGCTACCGGTGAGCTCCGTGCGCCAACGCGCATCCTGTGAGCCTACGATGTCCACCTGAAGTGGCACGGACCCGCCGGTGATAACGCGTGCGGCGTCACGGACTAGCTCGCATGCCGCCCTGAGGAGTGCTCGGGAGGCATCGTCGCTCGGTGAGAGTTCTTCCGCTAGCGCCGGTGAAGCCGGCATAATCATGAGATTCTGCATCATTCCCCATCTTATAAGGTCAAAAGTTTGGGGTTAACACGCGGCTGCGCGGCTCAAACGGTAGTGTTGTGTGACATAAGTTCTGGCAGCCGTGTCGCGCGGCGCGATTGTACCGAAGGTGGTTTCCTACCATGTCCGCTATCCCTACTCCTGGAGCAATGCCCCGCAAGGGCGCCCGTCCCGGCCCTAAGCCCTCTGCACCAGCGGCACGCCCCGCTCAGCCCCTGAAGAATGACCCCGCACAGTGGGGCCGCGTCGATGCTGATGGTTCGGTCTTTGTCAACGCCCCAGAAGGCGAACGCAAAATTGGTGAATGGCAGGCCGGCACCCCAGAAGAGGGCTTGGCACACTACGGAGCACGTTATGACGATCTTTCTACCGAGATCGAACTGCTCGAATCCCGCCTTAAGGCTCACCCGGGCGATGCTTCCTCCATCAAAACCACCGCGGCAGAGCTGCGCGAATCTCTTCCTACGCAAGCCGTCATCGGCGATATCGCTGCTCTTGACACGCGCCTAGCAGCGGTCATCGAGCACTCCGTTGAGGCCGGTGAGCAAGCTCAGGCAGACAAGGCCCGCCGCCGCGAGGAAGCGATTGCGAAGAAGGAAAAGCTGGCCGCTGAAGCGGAGGAGATAGCTGCGAACTCCACCGAGTGGAAGGCCGCCGGTGACCGTATCCGCGCCATCCTGGAGGAGTGGAAGCAGATCCGCGGCATCGACCGCCAGACCGATGATGCCCTGTGGAAGCGCTACTCCCGCGCCCGTGATTCTTTTAACCGCCGTCGTGGTTCCCACTTTGCCGAGCTGGATCGCAACCGCGCTGCTGCCCGTGGAAAGAAGGAAGAGCTGGTCGAGCGCGCCGAAGCCATTAAGGACTCCACCAACTGGGGAGAAACCGCCCGCGCGTACCGCGATCTCATGACGGAGTGGAAGGCCGCCGGTCGTGCCCCGCGTGAGGTGGACGACAAGCTGTGGGCGAAGTTCCGTGCCGCCCAGGATCACTTCTTCAACGCCCGCAATGCGGTCAATGACGAGCGCGATAAGCAGTTCGCTGAGAATGCCGCTGCCAAGGATGCACTCATTGCGGAGTATGACGCCCAGATTGACCCCTCCAAGTCCATCGAGGCTGCCAAAGCTAAGCTGCGCGAGCTTCAGGAGAAGTGGGAGGAAATCGGTTTCGTACCGCGCAATCAAGTTCGCGAGTACGAGGCAAAGATTTCTGCACTGGAGAAGCGCGTAAGCGATGCCGAAGAATCCGAGTGGCGCCGTACCGACCCAGAAGCCCAGGCACGTGTGGCACAATTCCAGTCCAAGGTAGATGACCTCAACGCCCAGGCAGAGGCCGCGGAGGCCAAGGGCAACGCCAAGAAGGCTGAGGACCTGCGCGCCCAGGCCGCGCAGTGGCAGGAGTTCGCGGACGCAGCCGCGGCTGCTGTGAACGACAAGTAGAACGTTTCGCAGCTCCACACTGAGGTGTTTGTCCAGATTGTCGCCCCGCCGGGCTCGGCCACCGCTGAGCCGGCAGATTGCCTTCGCAGCTTCGTCTTTGATGCCAACCTCGCTGCACAAGAAGCCAGCGGCGACCCTGCCGCTAGTGGTTCACCGCGCCGAGTTCTTCAGCGTCTGCAAGGCTCAACAGAGTCCCGCACACTGCTCTTTGGTTTGACAGATTCCGCCCTCGGAGAAGCCGGTGAACTCGGCCTTCCTGTCATTTCGGCGGCCGAGCCTAGCCCGGAAACTGATTTCGATGGTTTTATCCACATCTCTCTCCCACTATTGGAAGAGCCGGAAAACGCCGACATCGAGTGCGTTCTCGCTGCTGACCTTCTACCCATGCCCGGTGAAGATCTTGAGCCCGAGGCCCTCGAAGTAACTCGGGCGCTGGCCAAGGAAGCCCTTCTCTTAACCCGCCATCTGGGGCGCAGCACCGTCCAGGTGGGCATGCTTTATCCACCGGATGCGGACTATACCTATGACCCGATGTCGCAGGCCTACCTCGAGCTCGGGTTTAAGCAGAAGCACGCAGAGCACCAGATGTACGTCGACATCAGTCCTACTCCCCCGGTTCTTGGGGCCCAGGTGTGGGCTGATTATGACATCCCAGACGAGATGCTCGATGATGTCCTTCGTCTGCTCACCCTTGCCTCCACCGACGCCATTTTCGGCGACTTGAGTGTGGAGCCCATTGTCTGGACGCGACAGCGCCTCGCTGAAGCACACGCACGACTGCGCTCCCGGGGCGCACATACGTTGCTGGTCGGGATCATTGACAACGGACGTGTCGTTGCGCTTACCGAACTCTCACGGCACGGTGATGCCGACCCTGAGGTCTGCGAGTGGACGTTGACGGTAACGGACCGCGAGCATCGCCGACAAGGACTTGCTACCAAGGCCAAGCAGCATGCCCAGTATGCAGTGGCCGAGCATTGGCCCATGGTGCGCCGTGCTTATTGCTCCGTCGCGGATGCTGATCCCGCCATGAACGCGCTCTATGCACGGCTGGGCGCCCACGCTATCTCGGCCAGCAGCGCCTACGAGCTCACCCTGTAAAACGGGTAATCGGTGTAGCCTTTTTCACCACCCGTGTAAAAGGTGGACTCGTCCGGCGCCGTGACTGGTAGCTCTTCTTTCCAGCGGCGTACCAGGTCAGGGTTGGAAATGGTGAGGCGGCCAACAGCAACAGCGTCGCCGTGCTGCATGAGTTCCGCAGCTTCCTCGTGCTGGGTTACCTGCCCGAACCCAGAGTTGAGGAAGACGCGGGTGCGCCCATTCGCGCGCGCACGCGTCACCAGCTCGCTCACCAGCTCACCCGTGGGATCCGCGTGAAGGAAGGAAACATAGGCAAGGCCAAGGTCTGAGGTGGCGTCGAGAAGCCCGCCATAGGTGGCAAGCACGTCAGCGGGGTCCATCTCCTCAATGCCTTGGATGTTGTTCTGCGGGGACAGGCGAATCGCCACTCGGTCTGCCCCAATCTCCTCTGCCACGGCTCGCACAATTTCCTCGACGAGTCTAAATCGATTCTCTGGTGTACCACCATAGGCGTCATCGCGGTGATTGGAGCTCGGGGCTAAGAACTGGTGAAGGAGGTACCCGTTGGCACCGTGAATTTCCACGCCGTCGAGGCCAGCATCGATGGCGTTACGTGCACCTTGACGGAACTCATTGATGATGCGAGGAATCTCATCACTCTCAAGTGCTCGCGGCACAGGGCACTCCTTCCGAGATTCGAAGTCGCGCACCGCAGTGCCAGATGCCAGCGCCGATGGCGCGACCGGCTCAGCACCCTCTAGAAGGCTCGTGTGGGACAAGCGCCCGCCATTCATCACCTGCATGAAGATACGCCCACCTGCCTTGTGAACGGAGTCTGCAACCCGACGCCAACCGGCACTCTGCTCTGGGGTTTCGATACCTGGCTGGCCGGGGAAAGCACGGCCGCTCACTGCCGGAAAGACACCTTCGGTGACGATGAGACCGAGCGAGGCTCGCTGCGTGTAGTAGGTCTCGTGCAACTGCGTGGGAATACCGTCACGCCCAGCGCGGGAGCGAGTCAGCGCTGCCATCGTCACACGGTTAGGGAGGGTCAAGGCTCCCAGCTCAAGGGAATCAAAAAGTGTAGCCATGCACTCCACAACGCGGAGATATCAGCGACCATTCCCCGTATTATTCCACGTCGTTGGAGTCCTTGGGCTCGTGAAGGCTACGGCGATGGCGGGAGGCTGCCTGGGAACGGCGATTATCGATGAGCAACGGATTCTGCTCGGCTGGGACATCTGTGGCGGCCTCGGACTGCAGGATTCCTACCTGATCGAGTTTTCCGGAGGCCTCTCGCACGCGCTCTTGCGCGGCAAGCTGCTCAGGACTGCGACGAAGGGCCACTTGGCAGTAGACGAGGAAGGCCACGAACGTCGCCAGCGCGCCTACGTACATTCCGATGGAGGCCCCGTCCGCCGCGCTGCCGCGGTACCAGAAGCCCCACAGGTTAGAGAAGAAAGAGATGGTCACCATCATCCACGCCACGAGCGCCAGCGTGGTACGCCGCGTCATAACCGTGGCGGTGGTGAACACACCGATGCCCACCAGCGCCAGCCACGCGCTGATGGCCTCAACGATGGACATTTTCACGCCCTCAGCTGTTGTTCCCATCAGCAAAGCTTCCCATCCGCGAGCCGCTCCGGCGTACGGAAGTAACAGATAGGCCACCCACAGGACAACCGCTGCAATCAGCGCATAGCGGTGTGCGCCCAGTTCGATGGTCTTGGCCGCGCGGCGCTCGGCTGCGATGGCATCCTGTGCGGTGGTCACATCATCACTCATGTCTTCGGAGCCTACTCTTCGCTAGCAGCCACAGGCATCCGCTGGTCCAGCAGGCGCACTTGGCTTGCCGACGCCCGGCAGGCCCAGCCCCACACCAATCGGCGCTGTAGTCGGGGTCTGACCAGCGGCCGACATATCCCCGGCCTTGGTACGACGATGCTCGGTCACTCCAGAATCAGCAACGAGGAAGAAGGAGCCCGAATCCGTCACCGTAGTGTGTACAACATCGCCAGGGCGGATTTCGGCGGAGATGTCCTTCCCGGAGGCGTCGACAGGCGCAAAGTGAACGAGGCGTCCATCGCGCGCGCGACCAGACATGCGGTGGGTTTCATCGTTCTTGCGGCCACCTTCTGCCTGAACCAAAAGTTCAACGTCTGTGCCAACCAGCGTGGCATTTTCCTCTGCTTGGATAGAATCCTGCAGAGCCACGAGACGCTCAAAACGCTCTTGGACGATCTCCTTAGGGATCTGATTGTCCATCTCCGCTGCAGGGGTGCCCGGGCGAGGCGAATACTGGAACGTGAATGCCGAGGCAAACCGGGCGCGGCGCACCACGTCCATCGTGGCTTTGAAGTCTTCCTCGGTCTCACCGGGGAAGCCCACGATTATGTCGGTGGTAATCGCCGCATGCGGCATTTTCTCGCGCACCTCATCGAGGATGCCGAAGAACTTCTTCGTGCGGTAGGAGCGGCGCATGTCCTTGAGCACCTTATCCGAACCCGATTGCAGGGGCATGTGCAGCTGTGGGCACACGGACGGAGTCTCTGCCATCGCATCGATAACATCTGAGGTGAACTCAGCCGGGTGCGGGGAGGTAAAGCGCAGGCGCTCCAGCCCTTCAATCTTGCCTACCTCGCGTAGCAGCTTAGAGAAGGCAAAACGGTCACGCGGCATATCCGGGTCAGCGAAGTTCACGCCATAGGCGTTGACGTTCTGTCCCAGCAACGTGACCTCAGAAACGCCTTGGTCCACCAGAGCCTGAACCTCCGCAAGGATGTCACCGGGCCGACGGTCTTCTTCCTTGCCGCGCAGGGAAGGAACGATGCAGAACGTGCACGTGTTGTTGCAGCCCACCGAGACCGACACCCAGCCAGCGTATGCGGACTCGCGCTTCGCCGGGAGCACGGACGGGAAAGCTTCAAGCGAGTCAACAATTTCGACCTGAGCTTCGTCATTATGGCGAGCGCGCTCGAGCAACGCAGGCAATGCCGCCATATTGTGCGTGCCGAAGACGGCATCGACCCACGGGGCATGGTCCAATACGGTGTCTTTATCCTTCTGTGCTAGGCAACCACCAACGGCGATCTGCATCCCCGGGTGGTTTTCCTTGGTCTTCTTGAGGGCGCCGAGAGTGCCATAAAGACGCTTGTCGGCGTTTTCTCGTACTGCGCAGGTATTAAAGACAACGAGGTCCGGCTCAACGTCGGCAGGCGCGGCCGTGTAGCCGGCTTCTTCAAGCAGGCCGGAAATGCGCTCGGAATCGTGCACGTTCATCTGGCAGCCAAAAGTGCGCACCTCGTAGGTGCGCGGCTGGTTTTCAGTTACAGGGGTGCTCACGTGGGGACATTCTAACGGCCCTGTGCAGCTACTCATAATGAGGCAACGCACGCCAAGCGTTATGCATTCGTTACACAAAGTTCCTCCATCACCCTCTCCCCGCACCTTATCCTTCTAACTATGATTCAGTTCACGTATACCAGGGTGGTGTGGCATGGATGACACTTCGCGCCCCATGATAGAAATCTCCGGAGCCAACAAGTACTTCGGCGATTACCACGCACTCCGCAACATCAACCTGGAGATCGGCCGCGGCGACGTGGTGGTTGTGCTCGGCCCGTCCGGATCCGGCAAATCTACACTGTGCCGCACCATCAACCGCCTTGAAACCATCGAGGAAGGGAGCATCTCCATCGACGGCACCCTCCTCCCCGAGGAAGGCCGCGACCTAGCCAAACTGCGCGCGGACGTGGGCATGGTGTTCCAGCAGTTCAACCTCTTTCCGCACAAAACCATCAAAGACAACGTCACCTTGGGCCCCATCAAGGTGCGCAAGATGAAGAAGGCGGAAGCCGAAGAGCTGGCCATGCAGCTTCTTGAGCGCGTCGGCATTGCCAACCAGGCAGAAAAGTATCCCGCTCAGCTTTCTGGCGGCCAGCAACAACGCGTGGCTATCGCCCGCGCCCTAGCGATGCGCCCCAAGGTCATGCTGTTCGACGAACCTACGTCGGCGCTCGACCCCGAAATGGTCAACGAAGTCCTCGATGTCATGACGGACCTTGCCAAGGAAGGCATGACCATGGTCGTGGTTACCCACGAAATGGGCTTCGCGCGCCGCGCTGCTGATCGCATTCTCTTCATGGCAGACGGAAGCATCGTCGAAGACACGGATCCTGACTCCTTCTTCACTAACCCGCAGTCAGACCGCGCCAAGGACTTCCTAGGCAAGATCCTTCAGCACTAAACACCACGACCACCTCGCTCTTTTTCAACTCATCCACCCACTGTTCTATCTAAGGAGAACCTCATGTCTCGTTCCATTTCCCGCATCACTGCCACCGTTGCTGCTCTCGCTGCTTCAAGCTCCTTGCTCGTTGCCTGTGGCGGCGATTCCTCCGACTCTGCCGGCGGCGGCGAGGGTTTGCTCGCCCACATTGAGTCGGGCAACGTCACCCTAGGCACCAAATTCGATCAGCCGGGACTCGGCCTACGTGAAGGCGACGGTTCCATGACCGGACTCGACGTAGATATCGCCACCTACGTGGTCAATCACATCGCTAAGGAGAATGGCTGGGAAGAGCCGGAGATCGAGTGGCGTGAGACCCCATCTGCACAGCGCGAGACTCTCATTGAGAACGGAGAGGTTGACCTCATCACCGCGACCTACTCGATCAACGCGTCCCGCGCCGAGAAGGTGAATTTCGCCGGCCCGTACCTCATCACTCACCAGGCACTGCTGACTCAGGAAGACAACAAAGAGATCACCGGCCTCGATGGCCTCGACGGCAAGATTCTCTGCTCGGTCACCGGATCCACCCCGGCCCAGAAAGTCAAGGAAGCCCTACCGAGTGTTCAGCTACAGGAGTACGACACCTACTCCTCCTGTGTGGAAGCTTTGAGCCAGGGCAACGTTGACGCGATGACCACAGACGCGACCATCCTCAACGGCTACGCAGCGCAGAACCCGGGCAAGTTCAAGGTCGTAGAGCTGGAAAAGGACGGCAAGCCCTTCACGGACGAGTACTACGGCGCGGGCCTGAAGAAGGATGACCAAGAAGCAACCGACGCCGTGAACAAGGCATTGGAGGAGCTGCACTCCTCTGGCGAATTCGACAAACTCGTTTCCGCAAACCTGGACAAGGGTGAGGGCATCGACGAGGCCACCATCGGTGACCTGTCCTTCCTCGATTCCTAAAGGCCAGAAGCGACCTGTCACATCCACCGCATAGTCTGCGCCGGGGCTACTCCTCGGCGCAGACTCGTTAGTAGGAGAATTTTATGGACTCCATGTGGGCTACACTCGGCCCCGAGTTATGGCCAGCCTTTTGGCTCACCATCCAGCTGACTTTCTGGTCCGCACTAGGCGCAATGATTGTGGGCACCATCCTTACAGCCATGCGTGTTTCCCCAGTAGGCATCTTGCGCTGGATTGCCACCACGTACATCACCATAGTGCGCAATACCCCGCTCACACTTATCATCCTGTTCTGCTCCTTCGGCTTGTACCAGAATTTGGGCTTGACCTTGGCAAGCAGGGATTCTTCGACCTTCCTCGTGGACAACAATTTCCGCCTCGCTATTGTTGGCTTCATTCTCTACACCTCAGCCTTCGTTGCGGAGTCACTGCGATCCGGCATTAACACGGTGGACTTTGGTCAGGCTGAGGCAGCTCGTTCATTGGGGTTGAGTTTCTCGCAGACCTTCAACACAATCATTTTTCCCCAGGCAGTCCGCGCAGCCATCGTTCCGTTGGGCAACACGCTCATCGCTCTGACAAAGAACACAACCATCGCTTCCGCTATCGGCGTCGCGGAAGCCTCCCTGCTCATGAAGTCGACGATTGAGATGCACGCGAGCCAGCTGTTCCTCATCTTCTTCATCTTCGCGGTGGGCTTTATCATTCTGACCCTGCCCATGGGCCTTGGCCTGGGCAAGCTTTCTGAGACCTTGGCGGTGAAGAAGTAATGGCTGTACGCGCAACTGTGCTTTATGACGCCCCTGGTCCGAAAGGTAAGCGTCGAAACCTTATCTACACGATCCTCACCTTGGTGCTGGGAGCAGCAGCGCTGTATTGGGTATTGTCCACGTTGGCTGGGCGCGGTCAGCTCGCGTCTGAGTTATGGACCCCGTTTCTCAACAGCCAAACATGGACGACCTATCTGCTCCCCGGCCTTCGCGGCACTATCTTCTCGGCGGTGGCCTCGATCATCTTCGCGATCATCTTCGGTGTGATTTTTGGCCTTGGCCGTTTGAGCGAGAATGCCATCATCCGCGGCGTGTGCGGTGTGGTTGTGGAATTCTTCCGCGCCATCCCGGTGCTTCTGCTCATGATCTTTGCCTATCAGCTCTTTGCCATCTACAACGTGGTGCCGTCCAAGCACTTGGCTTTTAGTGCCGTGGTTTTCGCTCTCACGTTGTACAACGGCTCTGTCGTGGCTGAGATCCTGCGCTCGGGGATCAAGTCACTACCGAGGGGACAAACGGAAGCGGCGCGCGCGTTGGGTCTCTCGCATAACCAAACAATGGTGACGATCCTGCTGCCCCAAGCCGTAGCCGCGATGCTTCCGGCCCTGATCTCGCAGATGATCATTGCGCTGAAGGACTCGGCCTTGGGCTATCAGATCGGCTACATCGAGGTGGTGCGCTCCGGAATCCAGTCAGCGTCCTACAACAAGAACTACGTAGCCTCGCTCGTCGTTGTGGCAATCATCATGATTCTCATCAACTGGGGCTTGAGCCTTCTTGCTGAGCGCATCGAGCGCCAGCTACGTGCTGGCCGTGCCCGCAGAAATATCATGGCAAAAGTTCCTGAGCAGCGAGACCAAGGCCTCGATACCAAGGACAACATTAACGTGGACTGGCACTCGGAGAGCTACAAAGAAATCCGCAACCCCGCCGAATAAGGACTCTACACAGAAACATTCAGGAGAGCTGACGCTCAAGAGAGCTCAGCGATGCGGGCATCCAGCGCCTCAATGGACACCCGCATCGTCAGCCCTTGGCTGTAGCCGCGGCGCGCCAACGTCCCCACGATGCGCCGCAAGAACTTGTCGCGCTCATGACGATCCGCCGGCACCTTCTTTAACGTTCGGGCCTTCTTCTCCGCCACCTGGCGAGCTACGCTTTCCTCGGAATCCTCGGTGACCTGTTCCAAGGCCGCGGCACGGTCTGCGGCCTCCACGCCCTTATCCTTGAGCTCCAAGTTCAAAGCTCGTGCGGATTTACCACGGCGCACATGCCGCTGGCGTACCCACTCACGCGCGAAACTTGCATCGTTGATGAGGCCAACTTCTGCGAGGTCATCGAGCACCGCATCGATCACATCTGGCTCGAATTCAGCTGCGATGAGTCGGTCACGAAGTTCCTTACGGGAACGCGCTCGCTGGTCCAAAAGACCAAGCGCACGTGACCTCACGTCGGCCTTAGACTCTTCAGCCTCAACGTCGATGAGATGCCCACCAACAGCACCTGATTCATAGTCTTCAAGTGTGCGGCGGAGCTTCTCTATTTTCTCGGGCGACGGTTGAACCATCTATATCTCTGGGCCTAGTCGTCGTCGAAATCGACGTTCGGAACCAAATCTACTGCCTCATCAGTCAGCGGATCGTCTGCGCCGGGCACATCCATGGCAACATCCTCCCCTGCCTCAGCAGCAGCAGCGGAGCCTACTCCAAGCTTGACGAAGATCTTCTTCTCAATCTCATCCGCCAAATCCGGATTCTCCTTGAGGAAGTTGCGAGCCTTTTCCTTGCCCTGGCCCAACTGGTCACCTTCATAAGTAAACCAAGAGCCAGACTTCTTGATGAAGCCATGCTCAACACCCAAGTCAATGATGGAGGATTCGCGGGAGATTCCTTCGCCATACATGATGTCGAACTCAGCGATCTTGAACGGCGGGGACACTTTGTTCTTCACGATCTTGAGCTTGGTGCGGTTGCCAATGGCGTCCTGGCCGTCCTTGAGAGTCTGAATACGGCGAATATCGCAGCGCACGGACGCATAGAATTTCAGCGCTTTACCACCGGTGGTGGTTTCCGGCGAGCCGAACATCACACCGATCTTTTCACGCAGCTGGTTAATAAAGATGGCGGTGGTACCGGAGTTGTACAGCGCGCCAGTCATCTTACGCAGTGCCTGGGACATCAACCGAGCTTGCAGGCCGACGTGGCTATCACCCATCTCGCCCTCGATCTCTGCCTTCGGCGTCAGGGCCGCCACGGAGTCAATCACGATGATGTCAATAGCACCGGAACGCACCAGCATGTCCGCAATCTCCAGCGCTTGCTCACCCGTGTCAGGCTGGGACACCAGAAGATTGTCCGTATCGACACCCAAAAGACGTGCATATTCCGGATCAAGCGCGTGCTCAGCATCGATGAATGCCGCGATGCCGCCTTCCTTTTGTGCAGATGCGATGGCGTGGAGAGCCACAGTGGTTTTACCCGAGGACTCTGGCCCATAAATCTCCACGATGCGTCCACGCGGGAAACCACCGACACCCAAAGCAATATCGATGGCGGTGTTGCCGGAGGAAATGGCTTGAATTGGCGGGCGTTCATCGTCCCCCAGACGCATGACCGCGCCTTTGCCGAAATCCTTTTCAATCATGGACATCGCGGCGTCAAGGGCCTTCTGACGATCGTCACCCTTGTTTGCTGCCGAGGACTTCTTCTTAGTAGCCATTTACTTCCTCACTATGTCGAGCGTTCTAACTGTGGTGTAATTCTTGCTTTTATCGGACCCGTGACGAATGCACGGGAGTTACTTATTTAGACTTCAGTGCGAGGGAATCGGTTCCCAGGCCTGTCAACAAGTGCGATTCCGCCCTTGTTCCAAGCCACGCCGAAACTCTATCGCCCCTGCCGGACTCCACCCACACAATACACACACATGTGTTCGATTTCCCACTTCCCCGATGGTGTGTCGAACGGCTACTGCTTCACCCAAGGGCCATCTTGTTCGGATCGCACAAAGGTCACCTGTTCATCCGCAGGAAGCACTGCCACAACGCCACCCATGGTCCCACACACATCGAGGTCTTTCTGCGAAGCCTTAGTCGTCACATATTTCGAAAAACCTGGCTCGTTGACGTCACGATAGATTTCCACCTGGCCCCGCGATGGCGGACTCCATTTATCCTCGTCGTCGGAGCCACCCTGCCACGTGCCGCCACTTGCCTCATCTACATCCCATTCGGTGGCACCTGAGCAAATAAAGATGACACGCTGATAGGACGAATCGAAGAAATCGCCGACCGCCATTGACACCCTGCCAGGTTCCCCATCCTCTACGCCCGCAGCGGCGTCGATGTTATCGATAATGTTTGAAGAGCCAAACAGGAAACAACCCGCCAAAACGGTACTGGCGGCACAGGCAACCACACCTGTCCCCAAAACTCGTATCGGTAGAGCTTTACCCATGCCACAAGAGTACCCCTTTTGGGGTAGTTCCATCCACCAAAAGCAAAGCTTGAACAGTGTTCAAAAGTGTCCGTTTGCTGCACACTTATCCCTCTGGATAAGCTTTGGTCCATGAAAAAGAATTCCGTCGCTCTCGACATTGCGTACGTCGCCGTCTTCACTGCGCTCATCATTGTCTTCGCCTTTGTCTCCATCCCAACGCCGACCGCCGGTGTGCCCATTGTTTTGCAGAATGCAGTAATCATCCTCGCGGGCCTCGTTTTGGGTGGGCGCCGAGGCCTTTTCGTGGGACTCCTCTTCTTGATGCTGGGCCTCGTCGGCCTGCCCATCCTTGCAGGTGGGCGTAGTGCACTGAGCGCCATTGCGGGCCCGACTGTGGGTTACCTCGTGGGCTACATCATCTCCCCAGCGATCACCGGCCTCATCGCCTACCGCGCTCCGCGCAATAAAACGGGTATGACCGTCACGCTCGCCATCGCCGGTATCGTCGGCCTGGCCATCCAGTATTTCTGCGGCAGCATTGGTCTTATGATCCGCTCTGGGATGTCCTTCGGTGCGGCCATCCTGGCCCAAGGCCCCTTCATCGTCCCGGATCTCATCAAGGTCGTTGTCATGGTCGTTATCGCCATCGGTGTCCACGCCGCCTTCCCAGATCTCATGGGACGCCGCGCTCAGTCGACGCATCGCTAGGGCACTGCCGTGCCACAGATTGAGTTCCGCGACGTATCCGTCGCCTTCGATGAGAAGCAGATTCTTGACGGCATCTCGCTTACCCTGAACGAACAGCGAATTGGAATCATCGGCGCCAACGGCGGCGGCAAGTCCACGCTTGTGCGCCTCATCAATGGTCTCGGAGAGCCGACGGCAGGGGAAGTCCTGGTGGATTCAGTGGACGTCGCCAAGCACGGCAAAGACATACGCCGAAAGGTGGGCTTCGTTTTTTCCGATGCCGAGAACCAAATCGTTATGCCCAATGTGCGTGATGACGTGGACTTTTCTCTGCGCCGGCTCAAGCTACCTAAAGACGAACGCGCGGCGCGCGTTGACGCCGCGCTCGAGCGTTTCGGTCTCGCCCCACTCGCCGAGCAATCTCCACACACGCTTTCGGGCGGGCAGAAGCAGCTACTCGCGCTGGCCGCAGTTCTCGTCATGGAACCAACGGTCATCATCGCTGACGAACCCACCACATTGCTCGACCTACGCAACCGCGATCGTATTCGCCGCGAATTCGCCCGACTTGAACAGCAGCTCATCGTGGTGACGCACGATCTTGATTTCCTCTCCGACTTCGACCGTGTCCTGTGCATCGATAACCACAAGGTCGCCGCCGATGGATCCCCAGAGGAGGTCATCCCCTTCTACACCGACCTCATGGCCTCCCGCCCGCTTTAGCATCATGCCAAGAAACATCCCCCTCGGCTTCTATGTCGACGCTGACACCGTCATTCACCGCCTCCCAGCAGCGGCGAAGTTCATCGCACTCGTCACATTCGTTCTTGTGACTACCTTCGGGGTGCGCACGATACCGTGGGCAGCAGTGAGCCTTGTTCTTCCCCTCCTGTTCTTCCCCATAGCGCGTATCCCCCTGCGCGTCGCAGCAGGACAACTTGCGCCCCCGCTTTACTTGCTCGTAGCACTCGCAGCTTTTCAGTGGTGGCAAAAGGATTTCACATCGGCGGCCATCATGTTTCTCACGGTCTACGCCGCTGTGACCGCAGCCATCCTCCTGACGCTTACCACGAAGGTTTCCGAAATGATGGATTCCTTTGACCGCGCCCTTGCCCCCTTAGGCCGGTGGGGAGTCCCTGTGGAGAACATCACCCTTGCAATGTCTCTGACCATTCGCCTACTCCCCCTCATGTTAGGCACGGTGCTCGAAGTGCTCGACGCACGAAAAGCCCGGGGCGCCACGGCCTCACTGACCGCATTCGGCACCCCGGTGATTATTCGTTCCATTCGCCGCGCCCGCGCCATGGGCGAGGCCCTCCAAGCACGCGGCGTAGGCGACTAGAACCTCAAGGCACCTTTATTCGCCGCGCAGCTCACGCAGACGAGCCTGGACAGCGTCATCCGCGGTGCTCGACTGTGCGTTGTTCCCGTTCGCACCGATAGCCTGCTGCGAGTTACCCTCCACGGCCTTCGGATTATTCATCTCCGCACGAATCTGCTCAAGGCGTGAGTGGCCAGCTAGCTGCACACCAGCCTGCTCGATCTCCTGCATACGGTTCGACACAGAGTTCTCTGCCAGCTCAGCCTGGCCCAGAGCCTTGGAGTAGCGGCGCTCAATCTTGTCGCGAACGGCATCGAGGGACGGAGTGTTTCCATTGGCCGTGAGCTCATTCATGGAGCTGAGGGACTCAGAAACCTTCTCCTGCATCTTTGCCTGCTCAAGCTGGGACAGCAGCTTCGAGCGCTCGTTGACCTTCTCGCGCAGAGCCATGCCGTTGCGCTCAACGGCCTTCTTGGCCTGCTCGGCCTGCTGCAGGGCTTGGTCATGCAGCTTCTTAGTGTCCTCCACGGACTGCTCTGCAGTCACAAGCTGAGCAGCGAAAGCCTCAGCGGCGTTCTCGTACTCAGTCGCCTTCTGTGCGTCACCTTCAGCACGAGCCTTGTCAGCCAAGTTCAGGGCATTGCGGGTGTTCTGCTGCAGCTTCTCAATTTCACTAAGACGACGGTTGAGCTGCATCTCCAGCTGGCGCTGGTTACCAATCACGGCGGCTGCCTGTTGGGAGAGTTCCTGGTGCTGGCGCTGCGCTTCCTCGATGGCCTGCTCAATCTGGACCTTCGGGTCGGCGTTCTCCTCGATCTTGGAATCGAAGAGAGCCATCAAGTACTTCCACGCCTTTACGAATGGATTCGCCATGTCAGAAGGGGCCTTTCTCAGCAGTTGGGAATGTTCACATTAACGGTTAAACCACTCTGCACGAGTGTTTTCTACCCGCTCAATAGTAGCGAAGTGGAATGAATTACGTCAGAGTTTATGGTCGAGGCTGAGCCACAGCTCACTAAAGCTCGGATGCCGCAGGCGCCGTGGACGCCAGTTCCTCATCCATCGAGGGCAGCGCCATGAAGCCTGCGGCCTCAATGAGGACATCGGACACGCTCACGTCCAGCGCATGACATACGGATGCAAGAAGTTCGGAGGACACCTCTTTGCGGCCGCGCTCCAATTCCGAGAGGTATCCCGGGGACACACGCGCAACACCGGCGAGTTCACGCAAGGTCACGCCTTTGTCCGCGCGGAAGGCGCGGAGGGTGATCCCCAAGGCCTCACGCAGCAAAGGCTCTGGGGTCCGCTCTGCGGGCCGCACGGTGGTCTGAGTGGGCTTGTCAAGAAGTGCAACTGAAGTGTTCATCACCCCGTATAACGCATGAGCAGCCGTGCTTGTTCCCGAGTTCTCCTACTTTTCTTGGATAGTTGATAGAAGTAGGCTCAAGGCTGCGTTAACGGCCGCCTCACGTACCACATTGCGCCCGGCATTCTCGAGTTCGAAAAGAACACCACGCTTCGCCCCGCCCTTCCGGCACATCCCCACAAAGACAGTTCCGGCCGGCTTCCCTTCCTGTAGATCGGGCCCAGCTACTCCTGTGAGGCTTATTCCCCAGTCAGCGCTGGTCTCCTCACAAGCGGCCCGCGCCATCTCGATAGCCGTCTCTGCGGACACGACCCCCTGCTTCTCCAGGTGCTGAACACTGGTGCCGAGGAAGTGCGCTTTCACCTCAGTCGCATACGTCACCAATCCGCCCCGCAGGACCGCTGAGGCTCCAGGTACGCTCGCTACAGTGGCGGCTGCTAGACCTGCGGTCAGCGATTCGCAGAAAGCTACCGTCTCACCTCGATCTCGCAGGGCTGCGACAAGCTGCGCCGCTAGACTCACTGATTTTCCTTGCGTCCATCGACGAGATACTGAACACCCGTCACCACAGTCACAATGACGGCCGCAAGCATCACGATGAAGCTAGGGACGTCCATCCAGCCCGGAAGCGGGCACAGGTAGAGAGCCACAGCCACAGTCTGCAGCGCAGTCTTAAGTTTCCCGCCCTGGGAAGCAGGTACCACCTTGCCCTGGCGCAGCAAAAAGAAGCGCCAGATGGTGATTCCAAACTCGCGGACGAGAATGAGAACGGTCACCCACACTGGCAAGGCCCCAGTGATATTGAGACAGACAAACGCTGCGGTCATCAAGGCCTTGTCTGCAATGGGATCAGCAATCTTGCCAAAGTCTGTGATGAGCCCCCGCGAACGCGCGATATCGCCGTCCAACTTATCCGTGATCATGAGAAGCACGAAGCAGCCGAACGCCCACCAGCCGTGCCCAGTAAGCACCAGCCAAGCAAAGAGTGGGATGAAGAGAATTCGCAGACTCGTCAGGATATTCGGCAGGTTCCAATTAGACACCTCGGGGTTAACATCCGTGGCATGAGATTGGTTTCGCGCATCCTGAGACTTGTTCACACGGCTCATCTTACCGTGTACACCCGTCACGAAGGGCCGTGACGTCATGGCTCATGTCCCGCATCGCCCCTACGCTTTAAACAGACCACAGATCCCCGCACTGCGCACTAGCATTATCAGCATGAAGTACTTCGCAGTGTCCTACGACTACAATCCGTCCAACCCGATCATCGCCCAGGCCCGCCCCAAGCACCGCGAATTCATCGGCGCTCTTCATGCGAAGGGCCAGGTTTGCGGTTCTGGCCCCTTCACTGATTCCAAGGGCGGCGCGCTCATTGTCCTGCAGTTTGAGGACGAGTCTGTCGAGGTTGCCCAGGTCATCGAAATTATGGATCAGGATCCCTTCTACACGGAAGGCGCGGTCACTGCCCGCGCCTTCCGTGAGTGGAACCCCGTCATCAACTCTTTCTAAAACACCCCCACCAGCTGCTTAGGCTTACGGCAGCTGGTTCTCTGGTAGTTCCTCCGCCTTACCGAGGAACTCACCCTTCTTGTTGCGGACGATCTTGTTGCCAAAGTCATCCCAGTCGTAGTGATTGTGGGAAATGACTACACCACCTTGCGCTTGGTCGCGCTTGTCTTTCCACAGGGAAAGCACAACCGTAATGACAAGCACACCCACAATGACGAGCAGCGACATCAGCGTGGAAATCTCCGGTATGGCGCTGACATCCTCACCACCATTGATGAATGGCAGATTGTTCTCGTGCAGGGCGTGGAAGAGCAACTTCACACCGATGAAGAGCAAGATAATGCCCAGTCCATAGGGCAGGTACACCAGGCGATCAAGCAGGCCGTCGATGAGGAAGAACATTTGGCGCAGCCCCATCAGCGCGAAAGCATTCGTGGTAAAGACCAAGAACGGCTCCGAGGTAATGCCGTAGATGGCTGGGATGGAGTCGAACGCAAACATCACGTCGATGAGACCGATGGCAGCCAGTGCCACGAACAACGGCGTCAGCGCAAACTTTCCCTTTTTCTCACCAGATTCCTCACGGTGCGTGAGTTTGTCACCGTGGTAGCGCGGGGTCACGTGGACAACCTTGCGCAGCCACTTCACCACCACCATGTCGTTGGGGTCAGTCTCAGGAGCGTCATTGATCTCATCAATGAGCAGCTTCACCGCGGTGTAGATGAGGAAGATAGCGAAGAGATAGAACACATCAGACCAGGCTGCGATAATAGCCGCACCCAACATGATGAAGATGAGGCGGAACACCAGCGCCAAGACGATACCGATAAGCAGTACCTTCTGCTGGTACCTGCGGGGAATCTTGAACGAACCCATGATGAGCGAGAAGACGAACAAGTTGTCCACACTCAAGGCTTGCTCAGTAATCCAACCCGTATAGAACTGTGCGGCATGTTCATGGTCCCACAACACCCACACGACGCCGCCGAACACGACAGCGACACCCATGTAGAACAGAGTCCAGCCACCAGACTCCTTAATGGTCGGCTCGTGCGGCGAGCGTACGTGGCTGTAGAAATCGAAAATAAAAAAGCCCAGGATCACTGCAATGGTGATGACCCAGACCCATACAGGTACATGCATAGCGCACTATCCCTCCGGTCGGCATAACAACAGAGACCGGAGGTCTCCCCCGCTAGCTAAGCTCACTCATAACTCAGCTAGCCGGCGCGACCGGGAACTGTCGTGCAGTTGCCGTGTTGACGATCAGCGCCGAAACAATGGGGTACTCCCCTCCAGGACCTGTCCTATCCTACACGGAATCTAGAACGCGCCGGCGGAGGGGTTGGCGTTGATCTGGACGGTCCGGGTGTCGTCGCCAAGCACTGCCCCATCTCCCTCAGCAGTACCGTCCGCGGATCCCTCAGCGCCCTCAGCGTCCTGGATTTCCTTCGGGGCCTCTGCAGGATCCGCGCCCTTAATCATCCAGATGATGGTGTCGAGCTCCTCCGGTTTCACCAGAACTTCACGCGCCTTTGATCCTTCGGAGGGACCCACGACGCCGCGCGATTCCATAAGGTCCATGAGGCGACCGGCCTTGGCGAAACCGATACGAAGCTTGCGCTGGAGCATCGATGTGGAGCCCAACTGGGAGGTAACGACAAGGTCAACGGCCTCAAGGAGGTCGTCCATGTCCTTACCGATCTCTTCGTCGATCTCCTTCTTCGCTTCGGACGTCTTATCGTCGGTAACGCCCTCGGTATAGTTCGGGGTGCCTTGGGCCTTTGCGGCGTCGACAACCGCCTGTACCTCGTCATCAGAGACGAAGGCACCCTGCATACGCACTGGGCGGCCTCCCTGCGGAATAAAGAGGCCATCGCCCATACCAATGAGCTTCTCCGCACCGCCTTGGTCCAGGATGACGCGCGAGTCAGTCAGCGAGGACGTGGCAAATGCCAGGCGGGAAGGCACGTTCGTCTTGATAAGGCCCGTGACAACATCGACAGACGGGCGCTGGGTTGCCAGCACCAGGTGGATACCGGCCGCACGCGCCTTCTGGGTAATGCGCACGATGGAGTCCTCAATTTCCTTCGGCGCCGTCATCATGAGATCGGCGAGCTCGTCGACGACACACACGATGTACGGGTATGGGCGCATCTCACGCTGAGATCCGGCCGGGGCCTGGTACTCGCCGCTGCGGACCTTGCGGTTAAAGTCCTCAATCTTGCGCACGCGGGCAGCCTGCATATCCATGTAGCGCTGCTCCATTTCCTCCACGAGCCATTGCAAGGCGGCCGCGGCCTTCTTTGGCTGCGTGATAATGGGAGTGATGAGATGCGGGATGCCCTCGTAAGGGGTGAGCTCGACCATCTTCGGGTCAACCAAGATGAGGCGAACATCCTCCGGTGTTGCGCGCGTCAGCAGCGACACCAGCATGGAGTTCACAAATGCCGACTTACCAGAGCCGGTAGCACCAGCCACGAGCAGGTGCGGCATCTTCTTAACAGAGAAGGAGGTGTACTGGCCCTCGATGTCCTTGCCCAACCCGATGAGCATCGGGTCATTGTCCGCACGCAGCGCCGGGGAATCCAGCACATCACGCAAACGCACCATCTCGCGGTCGGCATTGGGAACCTCAATACCCACAGCAGATTTGCCCGGAATCGGGGTCAGCAGGCGCAGGTTGTCCGTAGCGACGGCATACGCCAAGTTGGACTGCAGGTTCGTGATTTTCGAAACCTTGACACCTGGTCCTAGCTCAATCTCGTAGCGGGTCACTGTGGGGCCACGGCTAAAGCCAGTGACCTGGGCGTTGACCTTGAACTCCTCAAAGACATCAGTGATGGCTTCGATAATTCGGTCGTTGGCCTCAGTCCGAGCCTTTGCGGGCTTACCCGCGGTGAGAAGCTCCGTGGTCGGGACATCATAGCCACCGCCCAGAGCGGTATCCTGCGCACCACTAGGTTCCACGGGGGCTGTCTGCGCTTCGGTCCGGGCTGGCTCGTCCACCTTGGCGCCGGTCGTCGCATCACGCCCGGAGCGCTGCTGGAACAAGCGCACGGCTTCGGAGTGCGCAGCGGAAACAACATCGTCGCTGGCTGCACCAGGTTGAGCTGCGCTTGCCGACGCCCCCGCCGCCGCACCCAATGCCGCACCAGCCGCCCCACCGACGTCGACACGCGCACGCTTAGGTTGAGGTTTGGGCTCTGCCTTGGGCTCTGGCTCTGGTGTGGGCTCGCGCTTTGCTTGGGGTTCGGTGGGTTCCGGCACGGCTGGGAACTCGTCAGTGTCACCAAGCGTGGTTGTCGGCTCACTGTCGAAGGACGGGCGTCCATGCTGCACCGGCTCGTGCTGAACAGGCTGAGCAGCAGCCGAGTCAAAAGACACCGTAGCGTTCTCACCGGGCTCCGCTACCGGGTAAGTCTTCGCTGGGCGCGGGCGGGGACGTGGAGTATAGGATTGACGGACCGGCCGCTCACGACCTTCAGCAATAGCATCGATATCATCGCTGACGTAGCCGTAATCGTCCTCCGAATCGCCGACAAGCAGCTCTTCTTCCCCGCCTCGCTTACGATCACGCAGGCCGCTTACCAAGGCGGAGAACTGTGCCGCCACAAAGTCATAAGCTTCACGCAGGGTAATTCCCGTAATGTTGAGCGCCCCGTAGACGATGAGAAGGAACAGCAATGGAACCGCGACATAACTGGAAAATGCCGCGACGAGCAACTCACCAATCGCAAAACCAATAGCGCCACCGGCCTCACCAGCAGCATTATCCTTCCAGGTCAAGTCCGGAAGTCCAGCAAAAATATGTATGAGGCTTAGCATGCACACCACAATGAGCGAGGTGCCGCCGACAACACGCGGCTTGAAATGCCCAGCTGGCCCGGAGAGATCCATCATGAGTGCAATGGCTACTACCAGCAACGCCACCGGAAGAACATAGGCGCCGGCGCCAATGACATAGCGCACGGCGTCAGTGAGGTATTCACCAATAATGCCGGCAATCTGGAACCAGGTAGCGCATGCCAAAATGATGGCGACGCCAATCAGAACGAGAGCAACCGCATCCGGATTGGATACCCGAATGCTCGCTTCCTGGCGGGAAGGGCGCTGCAGAACGGTCGTGGCGGCATCCTCATCGAAGCCCCGTGCGCGGGTCACCTTGCTCTTCTTCTGAGGGACCTTACCTGCAGGTTGCTCAGTTGTGGTGTGTGTAGCCTTCTTGTTCTTCGCGCGCCCAGAAATTTCCCCTGGCTCCCTCAACTCGTCGTAATCCTCGTACGCCTCTGCGTCATAGGCATCATAATCATCGTCGTAGACATCCTCGTCCCGACCGCCCTGCCCCACGGGCTTGAGCCCTGCAAGGCCATGCCCGACGCCCCGGGCCATACCGCCCATGCCGCGAGCAGTTGCGCCAAAAACCGTTCCAAACCCGCGCCCCACGGCACGAAAGGCACTGCCGGTCCTCTCATCAGAGGTCTCGGCAGCGCGATGAGCAGACGTCAACGAGTAAGTGCTTCGGCCGGACGGCCGCGAACGATCAGCGGCACGACCTCGACCAGAAGCGCGAGACGGAGCGTTTTTGACAGACATGTCTGCCACTCTAGTAGCAAACACACCATTAACAACATAAGCCACACGCGTGTGGCGATCTTTTTGTCGAGTTCAGGCTATAGACTTGACCTAACGATCGCGGACTCATCACCCACAATCTGCACCTGTGCAGCATCGCGACCAAAAGCCCACAGCAGAACCTCGGACACCGTTCCGCGAACCCGCACCACTGCATCGCCTTTATCGGCCACACCGTGCTTATCCGCCGTCACGATGGGCGGGAAACCCTCTGCCTCCAGCACTACCGGCAGCGTCGACTTCGACAGAAAACTCGGCCCCATCATTTTCAAAGGAAGGTGAAGTTCGTTCTGTGTCGCGGCAGAAAAGTCCCGCGCTTCGGTGCGTCCATTTGCCCGACGAATGTCCTCGTGATGAACAAAGTGCTCTGCTGAATTAAGAACCTTATCTACATAGCGAAGTGGGTTGAACTTATGTGCGCCCTTCCCCCAGTCATCAACAACCTCATCGTAATCACGCTCGAGTACTTCCTCGGTCACCGTGTCCAAGCGTGGCTTCAGCGCCGGAATGAAGAGACCTGCAGAGGCATCCAGTCTGTTTTCGCGCACCCACAGGTGTGCGGCGAGGTCACGGGTAGTCCACCCCTCACACAATGTCGGCGCATCGGGGCCTAGCTCATGAAAGAGCGCCACCATCTTGGTGCGCTCAGCAGATGAAAACGACATGCACCCCAGCATACCTGCCTGGAGTAGGAACGCTGGGGTGCAGTCACAGACGCTTTAGAGCGACTCGCGGGAGGCTTCAACCTCGTCATCATCCGGGAGCAGGATATCCGAGTTGGTCGGGACAATCGTGGGCAAAATGACCGGCTCACGCTTGTACTTCGAGGACATCAGCTTGGCTACCTTGCGGCGGATCTTCTGGACCATGCGGTAGGTGTCATTCTCACCTTCAGCGGCGAGGTCATTCATGGAATTCTCGACCATCTCCGCAACCTCCGGTACGATGCCGCGGTCATCATCGGAGAAGCCCGTCGTGGAGACCGTCGGGTGCTCCAGCAGGCGGGACGTGCGGTTGTCAATGACACAGGTAATGGACACAACGCCACCGGCACCAAGGTTGGTGCGGTCTGCGAGGGTATCTGCGTCGACGTCACCCATGGACACACCATCAACGTAAAGATTGCCCACTGGCAATTGGCCGACTACCTCAGCGCGTCCATTGCGCAGATCGACCACAACACCGTTCTGTGCCAGGACTACGCGGTCACGGGCAACACCCGTGGAGATCGCGAGCTCCTTGTTGGCGCGCAAGTGACGCCATTCACCGTGAACTGGCATGGCGTTCTTTGGACGTGCTGCGTTGTAGAGGAACAGCAGCTCGCCGCCGTAGCCGTGACCAGAAGCGTGAACTTTAGCTTCCTTATTAGTGATAACCTCAGCACCAATCTGGGACAGCATGTTGATGACGCCAAAGACAGCTTCCTCGTTACCCGGAATCAGGGAAGAGGAGAAGACGATGAGGTCACCATCACGTACCGTGATCTGACGGTGCTCGCGGCGTGCCATACGGGACAACGCCGCCATCGGCTCTCCCTGAGTACCGGTAGTGATGAGCAGCACCTTGTGCGGAGCCATCTTGGCGGCTTCATCGATCGGGATGATCGTGCCGCGTGGAACCTTAAGGAAGCCCATCTTCTCCGCGATTTCCATGTTGCGCATCATCGAGCGACCGTTGAACGCAACCTTACGGCCGGCGGCGACGGCCGCGTCGATAGCCGCCTGTACGCGGTAGACGTTAGATGCAAAGGACGCGATAATCACACGCTGCTTAGCACCCGACACCAGACGGCGGAAGGTTGCCGGAATATCGCCCTCAGAGGCCGACACGCCAGGAATATTGGCGTTAGTGGAATCACACAGCATGAGGTCAACGCCTTCATCGCCATAACGCGACAGTGCCGGAAGATCCGTCGGACGGTTGTCCAGCGGAGTCTGGTCCAGCTTAATGTCACCGGTGTGGATGATGTTGCCGGCTGGGGTGCCTAGCATGACACCGAGCGCATCCGGGACGGAGTGGTTAACGGCCCAGAAGCGGCAGCGGAATGGGCCATAATTCACGTCAGATTTCTCGTTGACCTCAACAAACTTCGGCTTCTGACGGTGTTCCTTACACTTCGCAGCGATGAGCGCGATGGTGAAACGCGAAGCGACAATCGGGATGTCAGGTCGCAGCTTGAGCAGCCACGGAATAGCACCAATGTGGTCCTCGTGCGCGTGGGTGACGACGAGGGCCTTGACCTTGTGGATCTTCTTCTCAATCGGGCCAAAGTCCGGCAGAATTAGGTCCACGCCCGGCTCACCAGAGGATGGGAAGAGCACACCACAGTCAATAATGAGCAGCTCATCCTGGTACTCGAAGACGGTCATATTACGGCCGATCTCGGAGATACCGCCCAAGGCGTAGATGCGCAGGGCATCCTTCTGCTGCTTCGGCGGCTCCGGCAGGCGCTTAGTCAGGTCCGCGCCCTGCATGGACTTAGGCACATTGCGGCGACCACGGTTGTTATTGCGGTTGCGACCGTTGTTGCGGCCGCCGTTGTTGCCGTTATTACCGTTGTTGTTATTGCCATTATGGTTGCCGCCATTGCCACCGCGGCCACGACCACGGCCACCGCGGGAACCACGGGAACGGGAGCGGCGATTGCCGTCGTCAGAGTTCGAATCGTTCGAGTTGCCGGACTCGTTTGCGGTGTTGCCAGAAGCAGCCGCATCATTCGGTGCTTGGAAAACCGGCGAAGCCGCCTCATTCGAGGCGGTCTCAGTCTCCGAAGGCGGACCCGCCTTACGGGTCACCTTGCGGGAACGGTTACGGGGTTCAGTCATTCTTAAAGACTCCAGCCTTCTCCAAATCGTGGCGGAGGGCCTCGACCTCATCCGCGTCTGCCGCGGATACGGGGAGGCGAGGATCTCCTACTTCAATGCCCTGCAGGCGCAGGGCTGCCTTAACAAATGTTGCTCCGCCCAGTCGGCCTTGTGCCTGAATGAGCGGGGTTAAAGTTTTCGCGTTGATCTCACGTGCGCGTGCAATATCACCTTCATCGAAGGCGACGTAAAGATCAGCCAGGGCGCGCGGTGCGATGTGGCCAATCACGGAGATGACACCTGAGGCACCGAGGGCAAGCCACGGCAGGTTCAGGCCGTCATCACCGGAGTACCACGCCAAACCGGTCTCCTGGATTAGCGGTGCGGCCGCAACAAGATCGCCTTTGGCGTCCTTAACGGCCTGGATGTTCGGCACCTCCGCGAGGCGAAGAAGAGTCTCCGTCTCAATCGGGATACCCGAGCGGCCAGGGATGTCATACAGACAAATGGGGAGGTCTACGGCGTCCGCTACGGCAGTGAAGTGCGCATACACACCAGCCTGGGAGGGCTTGGAGTAGTACGGGGTGACGACCAAGAGGCTGTCCGCCCCAGCATCTGCAAAAGCGCGGGCTGCCTCGATACTCGTAGCGGTGTTGTTGGTTCCTGCACCAGCGCACAGCTTGGCGCGGTCCCCCACCTCGTCCTTCACAGCTGTAAACAGTTCCAGCTTCTCATCCAGTGACGTTGTCGGCGACTCACCCGTGGTACCTGCCAGGATGAGTGAATCGATGCCATTGTCAACGAGATGAGCTGCTAGGCGACGCCCCGCAGACACGTCCAGCGCACCAGCCTGGTCAAAGGGAGTGACCATGGCTACGCCCACGCGTCCAAAGATGTCAACGCCTGCCTGTACTGCCATACCTGTGCTCATAGGCGTCAAGATTACCCGCTTTGCGCCCCGTTGGCTGCATCGGGGCCTTGCGCGAGTCTTTCTCTGCCTCCCCTAGGCGTAGGGGCTCGATGCCATTTCTGTGCCGTCGGCGAGGGTGGTGATAGTGAAATCGTCGAAAAGCACAGGCGATTGCTCCCGCAGTAGCTTCAGGCATGTCACCGCGAGCTGACGCATCTCGGTATCTGCTTGCTCCGTTGCTCGCACACCAATAAAGTGCCGCCACGCGCGATAGTTTCCTGTCACAACGATGCGCGACTCAGTGAGGTTGGGAAGAACCGCTCGGGCCGCCTGACGCGCCTGCTTCTTGCGCAGAAGCGCGTTGGGCTCTTGATCGAGTTTGGACTCGAGGGCATCAAGAAGCTCTTCGTAGACGAAGCGCGCATCATCCGCGGCCTGCAAAGTCAGGCGAGTAAGCTGTTCATCCTCCGCGATGAGTTTCGGCAACACCACCTCGGTCTCCTCGGGGTGAACAAATCTCTGCGAGAGTTGTGAAAACGAGAAATGGCGGTGTCGAACCAGCTCGTGAGTAGCTGAACGCGACAGGCCGCGGATGTAGAGCGTAGCCGTCGCATGCTCCAGCAGTGCATCGTGACCGACTTCCAAGATGTGGTGCAGATAAGCCTGATTGGAGGCTGTCCGGGGGTTCGGCTTGTCGAAGGACTCATAGCAAGCGCGCCCGGCAAACTCGACGAGAGCTTCGCTTTCCGACGCTCCCTCATCCACCTCCCACTTCACTCCCTGCGGCGCGTGAAAGGAGGATGCCGCTATGAGCTGAACATCAAGCTCAGTAACCTTCGCCATTACAGCTCCAGGTAGTTCTCAAGACCCACGGTCAGGCCCGGATGGGAGGCAATTTCACGCACGCCGACGAGTACACCAGGCGTAAAGGAGGAACGGTCATAAGAATCTTGACGGATGGTCAGGGATTGACCTTGAGTACCGAAAATAACCTCTTCGTGCGCCACCATTCCCTGCATGCGCACTGCATGTACATGAACGCCGTCGACGTCTGCGCCACGCGCTCCGTCAAGCGACTGCTCAGTCTTGTCCGGCATGGCATCAAGGCCTGCTTCCTTGCGCGCATTCGCAATACCTTGGGCAGTGTGAACAGCGGTACCTGAAGGAGCATCAAGCTTATTGGGGTGGTGGTATTCCACAACCTCAGCGCTATCAAAGAACTTCGCAGCCTGGGCAGCGAAGACCATGGTCAGCACGGCCGAGATAGCAAAATTTGGCGCGATGAGCACGTGGCCCGCGCCGTCCTTCTTCGTCCATTCCTCTACCTGCGCAAGGCGCTCGGAATCGAAACCTGTGGTGCCGACGACGGCATGAATACCGTTCTGAGTGCAGAACTCAAGGTTGTCCATGACGGACGCTGGCTGAGTGAAATCGACGGCTACCTGAACGCCTGCATCAACCAACTGCTGCAGCGGAGTATCACGATCAATTTCGGCGACAAGTTCCAGATCATCCGACGCGGTGACACCTTCCACGATTGCCTGTCCCACGCGCCCCTTCGCGCCGAGAACGCCCACCTTGATAGTCATTCACAATCCCTTCATCCGTGTTCGTGCGGTCAATTGTGTCCAGTCTATCCCTGAAGATATGCAGCGCTCAGAAAGGGGCATGTGGCGCCATCTTTCTTCGATTGCACCATTCACCTACCCCCGTTGTTGTGTATCAGCAAAACCTATACCCCCAGCTCGACAAGAGTCGAACACACAACCTAAAGCATTACTCAACACCCCCATGCTTCTTGGTTTGTGAAGTTTATCCCCGCAGGCTATAGACCTTGGTTTGTGCCGGCACTAGGATTAGTTGTAGAACACTTCTTCTAACACTATTTTCTCGGGGGGATACGCCAATGAGCACCACCATCCTGCCGGACGCCTTCTTTAGCATCAGGACGCTTCAGTCCGGTAGGGATAAAAAATCCGGATAATAACAGCACCTAGCATCCGCCTTTTACCTATCGATAGCATCTACCGGGTGGTGGTTTCCTTTACTGAGATGCTTACCGGTCCTGGGCCTTTATCACTCGCTCGCTTACGACCGTGTGCGCATAAATTGACCAGGATAGAGCTGAATCCATAACCAAAAGCGTGTGTGCCAGGGTTCCACCCGCGCTAAAGCGAGGAGGCTTGAAATCCCCGACAACATTTCCTTTATCAGTAATGTGCGTCCATCTACTGTGCCTGCAGCCTTTGCTGGTGATGGTGAGAATGCTGGGGAAGCCCGTGAAAACGCTTTTATCGTCAATGAACCCTTTGTCCCGGAGCAATCGAAGACGCTTACAAGCTCCCGAATCGTAAATTCCCCACAGCCTGGCAACGTGGTCGCGCGCCATAGCTTCAAACGCAACCAAACAGTCAAGAGGAGCCGATCTCGCTCAGTTAACTCAAATTGCTTGGCCGTACGAAACGGTCGTAACCTCTGGTCTGAAACATGAATACTCTTCACCATGTAGTAATGGTCGCATTAGAGTGTGCAAACCCTAATGCGCCAACGAAACGACAGATTATCACGCGCTTTGAAGGAGCATGACGAGTATCCTTCTCCCGCCTCGCCTACGGCTCGTTGGACATCAGGTCATGAAGGCTTCGCAATCATAACCCGGAAGCTCTCGCACGAAATTTCTAAAACGACAAAGAAGCCCTAGATTCGTATAAACGGTTCTAGGGCTTCTAACCTTTGCTTCACGAGTTCAGCATGAGCAGTGAGCTACCGATTGCTCCAGTACCTATATTTTCAATTGACGCGATAATGCGACTGCGATTGTTATGACCCATTCTCTGCTCCTTTTCTTTATTTATGCGAACAAGAAACTTCTTTGAAAAAGGCTGACCTACACTTTCAATAATCCAAAGAGCAATCAGGTATAACACTGCTATTGCTAAGGTACCTAGGATGTCAAGTCCTAGATTACTGCTTAGCTCAACCCGCGAAGCACTATTGATTATTTAACAGGAGGGAGACACACTCTCTGGAAAGATGGAACAAATGTTCTTAACGGGTTAGCTTCACAAAAATAGAGAACAATAGCTCAGGGAGTCACGTTAAGCGTGACTCCCTCGACAAAACTTCACCACCTGCACCGAACGGCTTCCAGTCCGTTACTTCGGCCGTGACATAAACGACGCGAAATCAACAGAGCTGATAAAAGACCGAGGCCACTCCTCATCGTCGGTCAAAAGCATGTCCTCCCACAAACGTGACACAGCCGCCCCAGGCTCAATAGGCTCGTCGATCGTCCCTAATGCGGTGGAATAGCTATACATATTCCATTCATCCTCGTTAACCGGTTCATCACTCTGAGCCTGGAGATCATGGAGCAAGTTCTTTTTCACAACGGAATCCGACTCATCAATCTCCACATCAGCGACCAGATAGACGGTCGTGAACTGTTTCACGCGCTCCACTCGTTCAAGATAGCGCTGATAAAACCGAGGCAAATCCTCTTCTCTCGCAAGGAAATAGGTCTTTGTCAGGGTAATTTCGCTGGACATCATTTAGGGTTCCAACTCGTGTCATAGGCACCCGACGGACGGTACTTCCGCTGAGGATAGCAATGCCTCTTATGAGCATTGTTAAACTTGCTTTCATACAAATTTGCATCGGATTTGGCAGCATTAGGATCTGTTGGATGATTACCTATGACAAAGCCCACAATAGGATTTCCGGGGGCATTCTCCACTACCTGGCATTTCATGGTGATCATGCCTAGTTCATTTTTAACAACACCCGCTGCTTGCGCGACTTGCGTTTGAGCAAACACTGCAGAAGGAAGAGCGAGTGTAAGCGCCAAAGCACGTAATTTCTTCATTAGCAATTCTCCACTCGATCGATGCGAGTAATACCTGGAACCTTCAACTTGGAAACGGTTTCTTCAGCGCCCGGGGCAACCCCTGTGCACTCAATATCCTGAGAACCCACCCAACCCGTCATGATGACTTTCACCCGAACAGGTGTAGGGCAATTATTCCGAATTTTGATCTCAGATAGATGATGCTCAGCAGACACACACGCAGGGGCAGTGTTTGATGCATCATAGAAGCTTATAGTCGGCTCACCTTCCACATGGATTTCCGCTGACTGTTTCTCCTTGGCATCCGACAGGTCTACAGTCTTGGTTTCTCCGGAAGACAACTCAAATCCCGATTCACTGTCTGCAGCAGGAACCGTATCACCATCCAAGGTCGCTTCTGCATCCTGAGCAAACGCGCTACTGGGGGCGGCAAGAGCCAAGACAGCACCACAAACCAATGCCAAACGAACTTTTCTTGCAGACTTTTTAACTATATTCTTTACCTTTCTTAGCGTTGGGAATGCACTTCACTCATGACAGTAGATGGAGAGTCCTCTCAAATCCATAGAACCTCCGTTCGGTACGCATAACTAAGAAGGATGAACACACGGATAAGCCCCGCGCCGTCGAAACAAACGATGAACCCAGAACTCACCCCGCACAACCCCAAGCCGTCGAATCAAACGACGAAGGGTCACGGGAGCCGGGGCCGGAGGGAGATAAAGAAAAGCCTCCCTAATGGTAAAAAGTCGGCGCAGTTTTTTGGAACTGAGCGGAACTTTTAAGAGTTAGGGAGGCTAGATGGCCTGAGAATGCCCCTCGGGGTCCAGCGGGGTTAGGCAGTGATGCCCACGTGTTGCTGCTCGTTATGATGGTCTAGGAAGCTGGATCCTGCTGTCACAGCTGAAGGGATAAAAATGGCTCGCTTGATTGCACCGACCACCGTCATCGGGGTCATCATTGCCGGATGTGCGTTGACCATCACCGCATGCTCTGATGGTGGTTCGCACACCACAAATTCACCTGCCTTTAGTTCGGTTGAATCCAGTCCGCGAGTTGCTGAAGCTCCAGCCAGTGAAAAAGTGACCCCAGAGGACTCGGGAGCGCAAAGCAGCTCGCAGACAACGACTTCAGCACAGTTTGCGGGCATGGGTACAGCAGCCCTGGATAATCAGCATCACATGCCCGAACGGCTTGGAGATCTCACGCCAACTAATGTGCGTGTGGGTGCCCACGATGGGTTTACCCGCGTAGTCATTGATCTCGAAGGAAGCGGCGAACCGGGCTGGTTTACCACCTACACAGATAGCCCAACTCAACAGGCCTCCGGTTACCCGGTTGAGGCAGAAGGAAATGCTTTTCTCGACGTCGGAATCGAGGGAACTCCTTGGCCATCTACGCCTGAGCTTGAACAACGGCACATTAAGCCAGGAGTCACTCCAGGTTCCGGCGTCGTGAGTGAGGTCGTCTACACCAGCTCATTTGAGTCACAATCGCAATTCATCATTGGTCTGCAGAAGAGGACGCCGTACTCGGTGACATTTCTCGAGGACCCCAAACGACTTGTACTTGATTTCCAGGACTAGCAGCTAGCACCCAACAAGCTAAGAGCCCCGCCATCGCAGCCCATGAACGAGCTGGAGAGCGGGGCTCTGGCTTATGAGGTTAGGGAATTAGTCTTCCTCAACCGGAACCAGAGAAATCTTGCCACGGTTATCGATGTCCGCGATTTCGACCTGAATCTTGTCGCCCACGTTGACAACGTCCTCGACCTTCTCGATGCGCTCGTCGCCGCCCAGCTTGGAGATGTGAACGAGACCGTCGCGGCCCGGGGTCAGAGAGACGAAGGCGCCGAAGGCCACGGTCTTGACCACGGTGCCGAGGAAGCGCTCGCCTACCTTGGGAAGCTGCGGGTTAGCAATGCTGTTGACGCGCTCGATGGCAGCATCAGCAGCCTCACCGGTGGCGGCGGAAACATAGACGGTGCCGTCCTCCTCAATGGAGACATCAGCGCCGGTTTCCTCGGTGATGGTGTTGATGGTCTTGCCCTTCGGACCGATAAGCTCACCAATCTTGTTCACCGGGATGGTCACAGAGGTGATGCGCGGAGCCAGGCCAGACATCTCGTCTGGGCCTTCGATGACCTCAGCCATGGTTTCAAGGATGGCGGAACGGGCGTCGCGGGCCTGCTCGAGGGCGTCGGCAAGCACGTGCGAAGGAATGCCATCCAGCTTGGTGTCCAGCTGCAGGGCGGTGATGAATTCGGAGGTACCGGCGACCTTGAAGTCCATGTCACCGAAGGCATCCTCGGCGCCCAAGATATCGGTCAGCGCAACGAACTTCTCCTTGCCTTTAACCTCACCGGAGACGAGGCCCATGGCAATACCTGCGACCGGAGCCTTGAGCGGCACGCCGGCGTTGTAGAGGGACAGGGTGGACGCACAGACAGAGCCCATGGAAGTCGAGCCGTTGGAGCCCAAAGCCTCGGAGACCTGGCGGATGGCGTAGGGGAAGTCCTCACGGGACGGGATAACCGGCAGCAGTGCGCGCTCGGCCAGAGCACCGTGTCCGATCTCGCGACGCTTCGGAGAACCCACGCGGCCGGTCTCACCGGTGGAGTACGGCGGGAAGTTGTAGTGGTGCATGTAACGCTTCGACTCCACCGGGGTCAGCGAGTCGATCTGCTGCTCCATCTTGAGCATGTCCAAGGTGGTCACACCAAGAATCTGGGTCTCACCGCGCTCAAACAGGGAGGAACCGTGGGCACGCGGGATGAGGTCGACCTCGACGCCCAAGTCGCGGATGTCGGTGACACCACGACCATCGATGCGGAAGCCCTCGGTGAGGATCTTGGTGCGCACGATATCCTTCATCACAGCGTTGAAGGCATTGCGGATCTGCTTGGAGGCATCAGCTTCTTCGAGATCATCGAAGTCCCCAAGGAGATCGGCCTCAACCTTCTCCATGTACTCGTTCGTCGCGTCGTCGCGCTCCTGCTTGCCGGGGATGGTGAGCAGCTTCTCCAGTTTCTTGGAAGCTGCCTTCTCGACGGCCTCGTACACGTCGTCACTGTAAGCCGGGAACAGCGGGAACTCCTGGGTCTCCTTCGCGGCGCGCTCAGCCAGTCCAGCCTGGGCTTCACACAGAGTCTTGATGAAAGGCTTGGCGGCTTCGAGGCCCTCAGCCACGGTGGATTCCTGCGGGGCCGGAGCACCTTCCTTGATACGCTCAGCCACGTTGACCCCGGCGCCGGCCTCCACCATCATGATGGCGACGTCATCCTTGCGGCCCTTCTTCACGATGCGGCCGGCCACAACCATGTCGAACAGTGCGCGCTCATGCTGTTCATTGTTCGGGAAGGCTACCCACTGGCCTTCTGGGTGCTTGTCGTCGGCGATGAGTGCCATGCGCACGCCGCCGACCGGGCCAGAAACCGGCAGGCCGGAGAGCTGCGTGGAGGCAGAAGCACCGTTGATGGCGACAACGTCGTAGTACTCCTCCGGGTCCATGGACAACACCGTGACAACGACCTGGACCTCGTTGCGCAGGCCCTTGACAAAGGTCGGGCGCAGCGGGCGGTCGATAAGGCGGCAGGCCAAGATAGCTTCGGTGGAGGGGCGTCCCTCACGGCGGAAGAAGGAGCCCGGGATCTTGCCCGCAGCGTACATGCGCTCCTCCACGTCCACGGTCAGCGGGAAGAAGTCAAAGCCTTCGCGCGGCTGGTTGGACGCCGTGGTGGTGGACAGGAGCATGGTGTCTTCGTCCAGGTAAGTGGTCACGGAGCCACCAGCTTGGCGAGCAAGCTGACCGGTTTCAAAACGGATGGTGCGGGTGCCGAAGTCGCCATTGTCCAAAGTGGCGATGGCCTCGGTGATGCCATATTCATCGTCGATGGCGAACTCGACGGTGTTGGTGGCGGCGTTCTTTACGTTCTTGGCGTTTCTAGCGCTCATCTCTGTGACTCTCCTTGGAGGTGTCCTGGCGATCTTCGGTGTCGCCTCTTCGATTCGGTGTTTCTGACAACGCCCAAGAATTTTACCAGATGGCATGAGAAAACCCCCGCACAGACAGTGCGGGGGTTGACGGGGTGCGTGCTTAGCGACGCAGACCCAGACGAGAAATCAGATCACGGTAACGATCAACATCGTTAGCCTCCAAGTACTTCAGGAGGCCGCGACGGCGACCAACCATGAGCAGCAGACCACGGCGGGAGTGGTGATCGTGCTTGTGGCCCTTGAGGTGCTCGGTCAGGTTGTTGATGCGGGAGGTCAGCAGAGCAACCTGTGCCTCGGTGGAGCCGGTGTCGGTCTCGTGCAGGCCGAACTCCTTGAGGATTTCTGCCTTCTTCTCGGTGGTCAAAGCCATGGAAAATCTCCTATTGTATTTCAGTCCACATGAAATAGTGCGCTGTACAGCGCTGCCCGTGACTACTGTGAACCGCAGTCAGCAAGCCGAAGAAGAAGTATAGAGGCTCATAAGCTTCGACATCAAATCAGCGAGGAATCGCTCGGTGTCTACACCCACCGCCACGCGGGTGGTAGCTGGCGCGGACAAGCGCTCAGGGTCACCAATGGTGCGTCCAGTGTCCTCGCAGCGCAAGTTGAGATCGATGCAGGTCACCAGGGACGGGTCTGCAGCTACAGCAACAGCGAGCGGGTCGTGAAGGCCGCATCCACCCAGATGTGGCGAGGTCGTCGCGTATGCGCGGATGTAATAGTCCACAATGTCGGCATAGACTCTGCCGACACGGGAATTACGCCACTGTGTCGTGTTCTCAGTGGTGAGTAGCGTGCGCAGCGTGACGTCGAGGCCCACCATCGTGAGGTCGTGAGCATGGCGGAAGACATAATCCGTGGCCCGCGGGTCTTGGTAGACGTTGGCCTCAGCGTACGGGGTGACGTTGCCAGGCACGGTGAGGGCGCCGCCCATCATGACGATGCGGGCGTTGCGTGCGAAGTCTGGGCCCTTCTGCATGGCGGCCGCAATGCTTGTCGACGGCCCCGTGGGCACAATCACCAGGTCCTCTCCATGCTCCCGGACGGAGCGAAGAAGGAAATCGACGGCGTCGCCCTGTGCAGCGCGACGGGGTGGCGGAAGCAGCACGTCGCCTAACCCATTGCGGCCGTGAATGAAGGCAGAAATGGGAGCCACTGAAAATCCCTCGCGGGTTGGCCCGGTGAAAACGGGAACGTCCTCGGCACCGAGGAGCTCAAGGAGGGCGAGTGCGTTACGCACTCCAAGGCCCACGGGAACATTGCCATACGTTCCGGTGACACCGATCAACTCGAGGTCAGGGTGTGCCAGCGCATAGGCCAGAGCGAGGGCGTCGTCAATGCCGGTATCGAGATCCAGGATGAGTTTCACTTAGGCCTCCAGGGCAAGAATCTCGCGCACCCGCTCCACATCACGTGCCATTGCGCTCAACAACTCCTCGACGGAGTTGAATTTTTCCATGTCGCGCACGTGGTCCACGAAACGCACGGTGGCCTCGTGGCCGTAGAGATCGGCGTCGCGGTCAAGGACGAAAGATTCAACTGAGCGTTCCTCATCACCAAAGGTGGGATTCGTACCCACGGAAATGGCCGCTGGGTACGGAACACCAGGCTCCATATCACCATCGACGGGCGCGCCCGTCGGCTCGATGACGAACCAGCCGGCATAGACGCCATCAGCTGGGATAGCTACGGATTCCGGGAAGTACTGGTTGGCCGTCGGAAAGCCCAGCTCTTTGCCTCCCCGACCCGCGCCGCGGACAACGGGCCCCGTTACTGAGAAATGGCGCCCCAAGGCCCAATTTGCACGCGCAATGTCGCCCCTATCCAGAGCAGCGCGGATGTTGGTGGAACAGATGCGCTCCCCATCGTCGTTGAGCAGCGGCACGATGTCCACGCTAAAGCCAAGCTCCGCGCCAAACTCTGCCAATGCAGGCGCGGTTCCGGCAGCACCTGCACCAAAAGTGAAGTTCTCCCCCACTACGACGTGCTCGGCGCAGAGACGTCCCACAAGCAAATCCTCGACGTATTCTCGGGGCTGGGCACCGCGTAACTCTTGGGTGAAGTCGATAACGAGCACCGCATCGATACCCATCTCCTCCGCCAGCTGCAGGCGTCGTTCCATGGTGAGGACGGCCACAGGTGCTCGTTCCGGAAGGAACACCGAGACCGGGTGCGGATCGAAGGTCACCATTACCGCACGTTCCTTATGGTCGCGCGCATACTCGACAGCCCTAGTCACAAGCTGTTGATGGCCGCGATGCAGGCCATCGAAAACTCCGATGGTCACCGACGTCGGACCGAGGTCCGTGGGGATGTTATCGATTCCGTACCAAATATCCACGGACACCATGCTATCCCACAACTACGTTTGCCCTAGACTGCAGTGCATGACTGATCCGCTCGCACGTTCCGGCCTGGTGGTCGTCGATAAGCCCGCAGGCATGACCTCACACGACGTCGTTGGCAAGCTCCGCCGCTACTTCCACACGCGCAAAGTGGGGCATGCCGGCACGCTTGACCCGATGGCGACGGGAGTGCTCGTGGTGGGACTAGAACGCGGTACGAAGTTCCTGGCACACATGGTGGCATCGACGAAGGCTTATGATGCGACGATTCGTCTGGGCATGGCAACCCACACCGATGACGCCGAAGGTGAGCGCACATGGGGAGAATCAGCAGCTGAGCTTGACGCCACCTCCATCGCCCACGAAATCCAGAACCTCACTGGTGACATAATGCAGCGCCCTGCCGCCGTGTCCGCCATCAAAATCGATGGCAAACGCGCCCACGAAAGGGTACGAGCTGGCGAGGATGTGGACATTCCCGCGCGTCCAGTCACGGTGAGCCGATTCGAGGTTCTGGACACCCGACGTGACGGCGACTATGTGGATCTGGATGTGTCGGTGACATGTTCTTCAGGAACGTATATTCGTTCCCTGGCCCGTGATCTCGGCGAGGCTCTGGGCGTGGGCGGGCACCTCACCGCGCTACGGCGCACGGAGGTGGGGCCTTTTACGCTTGCTGACGCCCTCCCCCTCGCCTCCCTGGAGGAATCCCCCGTGCTCTCATTGAGCCTCGACGAGGCGCTCGCGCGCAGCTACCCGGTCTTGGACGTCACCGAGGAGGAAGCCCAAGCACTGGCCATGGGAAAGTGGCTCGAACCGCGTGGGCTGAAGGGCATCCATGCCGCCGTGGACCCGAACGGCCGCTCGATCGCCCTCGTTAAAGAGAAGGGCAAGCGATTGGCCACGGTTTTCGTAGCGCGCCCGTCGACGCTCTAGCTTGAAGCGATGGAGCTAACCTGTAGCGTTGGCTCTCACCTGCCGCGTTAGGAGTCAAAGTTGAGTGCCGGGACCGAGGCGGACACGATGACGTAGCCTTCCCGGATAATCCAGCGACCCGTGATGAAAGGAACGGGTGTGGGCCGGGCCAAGATGTACGAAATGAGCGTGCCATCAAGGCGGAGATCAATTTCCGCCTGGTCAAAATCGAGCCAGCGCCGCGTCATAGGAAACCACGTTTTGTACGTCGCCTCTTTGGCACAAAACAGCAGACGATCCGGACAGGTGATACCAGCATCCTGCAACCGAGACAACTGCGGCATCTCCCCTGCCCTGGCAATCATGGTGAGCACATGCTCCGGCAATGGTTCGGCTGGCTCCGCGTCAAGGCCCATTGACCGCACATGGGTCGTCGGCGCGGCCACGGCGGCACGCAAGCCATCTGTGTGGGTCATCGAGCCTGTGAAACCCTCCGGCCACAGCGGCATGCCACGCTCGCCGCGCAAGATGGGCTCACCGCGGGTGTAATTCAATTCTTCGAGGGCGCGATGTGCGCACCAGCGCGCATCACCGAACTCCGCTTTGCGGATATCCACTGCTTGAGAAACCACCGAGCGCTCCTCTGGGGAGAGATGGTTGTAATTCAGCAGATCCGTCATCGACTCATCCGTGCGCACGTAGCAATAGCGCGCGGACTCCGGGAATAGGAAGGGCTCAAGCATGATCTGCCCTCCCTGTTTCCTCATCAATAGTCAGCACCGGATACGGCCACTGCTGTACGTCGCCGTGGGTCTGCCACTCACGTGGGTAGCCAAGAGACACCTCGATGTGGTCCACGCCGTCGATGTTGGTGCGGTTCGGCATGTGCAGGTGCCCGTAGATAACGGCCTTAGCGTTATAGCGCCGCGGCCACGACCTTGTATGGCGGGTGCCACACCACAGTGCGACTTCCGGCCAGCGCATATAGAGCGTCGGTTCCTGCACTAAGGGCCAGTGATTGACCAGAACGGTCTCGCCTTCCACGCGGGATAGGCGCTTGATGGAATAAGCCAGCCGGTCCCAGCACCACGCGCGCACATCAACGAACGGTGCGATGGCAAACTCATCCGTCATGACGATCTGCTTTTGCTTCGCACTGGCGAGTGCATGTTCCACCGTCGTTCCGGGTGGGCGGAAGCTGTAATCGTACAAGGTAAAGAGAGGTACGACGGTGACCCCACCAAAGACTGGAAATGGATCCTCCGGAGTCACGACGCCGATTTCGCGGCAGCCCTCAACGAGGCGATCGTATTTGTTGCGCCCTTGGTAGAGGTCTTGGCCGCGAGAGAACAGCTCATGGTTGCCTGGGGCCCAGATGACTGTGGCGTAGCGGTTTTTCAGTCGAGCCAAGGTGCTGAGCACGAGGTCGATTCGCTCGGCAACATCCCCCGCCACAATCAACCAATCGCTGGGGTCTGGGGGGACGAGCTCGTCAATACGCTCACCATTGACGCGCACCGCGGCGTGAAGATCAGAGACGGCCCACAGGGTGGTCATGGCGCCTCCTTCACACGAACATTCCCTCTACTTTTACCACAGGGTTAGATTCGCGCCCACTGCATGGAGTAAAAGCGCCACACCACGCCTACCATGCGGATCACGATGAAGGCTGCAATGCCTCCCCAGACCCCAACAAGGCCGGCACCCAGGGCGTAGGCCAGCCACACACCAGGCAGGAAGCCCAGCAACACAGATGCCAGCGTCAACGTGCGAAGGAAGGCAGCGTCCCCCGCTCCCAAAAGCACGCCATCGAGGGCAAAGAGCACACCTCCAATGACCACAAGGAAGGTCATGACCCACCATGGCCCCGAGATCACGTCAAGGACCTCCGAGCTCGTGGTGAAGATGCGTGGGATCGCCCCAGCGCCGAGAGCCAAAACAGCGGCCAAGGCCACGGAGAACGTCGTGGAGTACAGAGTGACCTTGGTTCCCACCGTTCGTGCATAACGCGCGGAACCAGCACCGAGCGCAGCTCCAGTGAGGGCTTGAGCAGCAATAGCAAGCGAATCGAGCACCAAGGCGAGGAAGTTCCACATCTGCATCATGATCTGGTGTGCCGCTAGCTGAGCAGTTCCGATACGGGAGGCGACTGCCGCCGCGGAGAGGAAGGCCACCTGAAAACTCATCGACCGCACAATAAGATCACGGCCCAACACCAGCTGGCGACGGACAACATCCCACTTCACTTCCCAGGAGCCTGTGTGCTCTCGGCGCAGCTCCCGCACGAAAAAAGCCGCGATGATCCCCATGCCGAGGACAGTAGCGACGGCTGAACCTGGCAGCCCCCACACATGCACGAAGATGGGAACAGCGATGGCACCTGGGATCATGCCAGCCAAGGTGAAATACAAAGGCTTCCGGGTGTTGTGAACACCACGCATCCAACCATTTCCGGCCATTTCCACCAGCGTGAGAGGAATGGCGAAAGCCGCGATGCGCAGCCACTGGGCGGTGCCCTCAGCAGTCTCTGGGCTACCGGTCAGCCACATGGCAAAGACACCGGCAAACAGCCACATGATGGTTGCCAGCACCAGCCCCACGCCTACCGCGACCCATGTTGCCTGCACACCTTCAGCTACTGCTTCCTCACGTTTGCCCGCTCCAAACAGACGCGACGCGCGAGCCGTGGTGCCATAGGACAGGAAGGTGAGCTGGGTAGTCACAACGGAATGCAGCGTGGCAGCCGCTCCTAGAGATGCCAACTGGGAAGCGCCCAGACGGCCCACCACAGCAGTATCAAGTAGAAGGTACAGCGGCATTGCCGCCAAAACGCCGAGCGCAGGCACAGCAAGTCGAAAGACTTCACCGGCTGTGACCTTGACTGGTTGCTCCGAGGTCATTTAGGTCAGTGCACCTACTAGCTGTGCGGTGACCTCCTCGGGCGTGCCGTGTGCGGTGTAACCGGCCGCCGGAACATGTCCGCCGCCACCGAATGTAAGAGCCACGTCCGCGCAGTTTACAACGGAAGAGCGCAGGGACACCGCCCACACCTGAGGAGCCTGCTCCTTGAACACGACACCAATATCCGTGCCTTTGAGGGCACGGACGTAATCCACGAAAGATTCAATCGCGGAATCCGCGTGGGATGCAACCTCCTCATAAGGCACAAAGAGGACGGCAAGGCGGTGCTCCCCTGCCTCTTCGATGCTGAGTCCGGAGAGCACTCGCCCGATCATCTGCAGATCATCGGCAGTGTTCGAGTCCATAAGCTCGAGCGCAATTTGTTTGGTATCAAGCCCATAGAGCATGAGGCGTGCCGCAATGTCATGCATCGCAGGACGACCCCAGCGGAAATTACCAGTATCGGTCACGAGACCTGCGTAGAGGCAGTGAGCGATGACGCGATCGATCTGAATGGAGACTCTGTCGAGGATGTCCAGAAGCACCACCGTTGTGGACTCGCACACGGGGTCTACCACGTTGATGGAGCCGAAGCCTTCATTGGACGCGTGATGGTCAATGCACAAGACTCGGCCGGCAGCCGCCATCTCAGCAATCTCGGCGGCTACTGAGCCTGTGCGATCCAGCGATCCGCAGTCCACGGTGACGTACAGGTCATAGCCCTTAGGGAGATCATCGACCAGCTCAATTTCATCCACGGTTGGAATGGAAAAGAGGTTGGCGGAAATATCACGGCGTTGACCAATCACCGTACGGGTCTCCTTGCCGCGCTGACGCAATGCAAGCGTCAACGCAGCTGCGGATCCCACAGCGTCAGCATCGGGGCGCAGGTGCGTGATGATACAGATGCTGCTGGCCTGGACCAGAGCATCCACTGCGCTTTGGTAGTTGGTTCGTGACACTTAATCCTCTTCTCTCTCCGAGGTTTTGTACGGGTTAGCGTCACCTGCTGGCTTCGCGCCTTCCTTGAGTTTTGCCAGCTCCTCATCGCGCGCGCGGGCGCGGGCGAGCAGATCCTCCATGTGTGCGGAGGCTTCCGGGACAGTATCGAGTTCGAAGGACAGCGTCGGCGTGAATCGCACGGAGAGCTGATCTCCCACGATCTTGCGCAGCTGACCTTTGGCACGGTGCAGAGCTTCCGCCGCCTGCTCGAAGTCAGGCTCAGCGTCAATATCTTTACCGCGAACTGTGTAGAACACAGTGGCATCATGCAGATCACCGGTAACTCGGGCGTCCGTAATGGTTACCAGTTCGAGGCGGCGATCCTTGATCTGGCGTTCAATAGCACTGGCCACGATGGCCTGGATGCGCTTGGCCATGCGTGCGGCGCGTGCGTGATCAACCATGGTGATGCTCCTTTAGCTTCTACTCGTGATAACTAGTCTAGGATACCGATCCCCCTCGGCCTGCGAAAACCACGGGGAAAGAACGCTGAAGCCCAGCCAGGAATCCTGGCTGGGCTTTGCTAACGAGTGTAAGAGTCACACGCGATTAGTCGCGCGGAACCTCGACCTCTTCGTAGGCCTGGATGATATCGCCTACCTGGATGTCCGGGTAGGACAGAACCATACCGCACTCGTAGCCGGCGTTGATCTCGTTGGCATCGTCCTTCTCGTGACGCAGCGACTCGATCTTTGCATCGGTCGTGATGACGTTGCCGTCACGCACGAGGCGAACCTTGCCATTGCGCTTGACCTTGCCCTCGGTGACCATACAACCAGCGATGGTGCCGACAGCGGAGGACTTGAACAGCGCACGAATTTCAGCTGCACCGGTGTCGCGCTCCTCGTAGATGGGCTTGAGCATGCCCTTGAGAGCAGCCTCCACCTCTTCGATAGCACGGTAGATCACGGTGTAGTAGCGCACATCGACGCCCTCAGCGTTAGCTTCCTCGGTGGCCTTGCCCTCAGCGCGAACGTTGAAGGCGATGATGACGGCGTCGGAAGCCGCGGCCAGGGAAACGTTGGTCTGGGTCACTGCACCAACACCACGGTCGATGATGTTGAGCTGTACCTCGTCGCCGACCTCGATGTCCAGCAGGGCATCCTCGAGGGCCTCGACCGAACCGGCGTTGTCGCCCTTGAGGATGAGGTTGAGCGTCGAAGTTTCCTTGAGCACTGCATCCAGATCCTCGAGGGACACACGCTTGCGGGCCTTTGCCTGCAGAGCGGAGCGCTTGCGGGCGTCACGCTGTGCGGCAATCTGGCGTGCAACGCGGTCATCCTCGACCACGAGCAGGTTGTCACCTGCGCCAGGCACGCCATTGAGGCCCTGTACCTGAACCGGGCGGGACGGACCTGCCTCTTCGACGTCTTGGCCGAATTCATCAAGCATGCGACGAACACGACCATGCGAATCACCGACAACGATGGAATCACCGATGTGCAGCGTACCGCGCTGAATGATGACGGTAGCCACCGGACCACGGCCGCGGTCGAGGTGTGCTTCGATGGCAGCACCCTGAGCGTCCATGTCCGGGTTCGCGGTGAGCTCAAGAGCCGCATCAGCAGTCAGAATAACTGCCTCAAGCAGCTCATCGATGTTGATGTTGTTCTTAGCGGAGATGTCCACGAACATCGTGTCGCCGCCGTATTCTTCCGGAATCAAGCCGTACTCAGTGAGCTGACCACGAATCTTATCCGGCTGAGCCTCCGGCTTATCAATCTTGTTGACTGCCACCACGACCGGGATATCTGCGGCCTTGGCGTGGTTAATAGCCTCCACGGTCTGCGGCATCACACCGTCGTCAGCAGCGACGACGAGGATAGCCAAGTCCGTGGACTTCGCACCACGCGCACGCATAGCGGTGAAGGCCTCGTGACCCGGGGTATCCAGGAAGGTGATGGTGCGCGGGCCGTCCTCAAGGTCAACGACGGTCTGGTAGGCACCGATACCCTGGGTAATACCGTCGGCCTCACCCGCACCTTCGTTGGTCTTACGAATGGTATCCAACAGGCGAGTCTTACCGTGGTCGACGTGACCCATCACGGTGACAACTGGCGGGCGCTTCTCCAGAGCCTCTTCGCCACCTTCATCCTGGCCGAACTGAAGGTCAAAGGACTCAAGCAGCTCACGGTCTTCGTCCTCTGGGGAAACGACCTGAACGTCGTAGTTAATCTCAGAGCCCAGCAGCTGCAGGGTGTCCTCAGAAACGGAGGCCGTTGCAGTCACCATTTCACCAAGGTTGAAGAGTGCCTGAACCAAAGCTGCTGGATCTGCGCCGATCTTCTCAGCGAAGTCAGCCAAGGAAGCACCGCGACGCAGGCGAACGGTCTTGCCGCCGCCGTCAGGCAGGCGTACGCCGCCTACCTCGTGCTTCTGCTGCTCTTCAAACTCGTGGCGCTTCTGACGCTTCGACTTCTTGCCGCGACGCGGAGCGCCGCCTGGGCGGCCGAATGCACCAGCGGTGCCGCCGCGACGACCGCCGCGACCACCGCGGAAACCGCCGGGTCCGCCACCGGGGCCACCGTGGCCCGGGCCACCACGGCCGCCACGACCACGGCCGCCGCCTCCTCCGCCACCGGAAGACTTGGACGGCATGCTTGCCGGGTTCGGGTGGGACGGCATCATGGCCGGCGATGGACGACGACCGCCGCCGCCCTTGTTTCCGTCACCCTGCGGGCGACCGCCACCCTTGCCGCCGCGGTTATCGCCCGGCTTAGCGCCGGAACGCTGGCCCTTCGAGCCACCCGGACGCGGCCCAGGGGTTGGACGGTCACCGCTAGAGCCACCCGTAGAGAACGGGTTATTAGCTACACGGCGGGTACCACCCGGCTTCGGCATGGAGCGCGGCGTAGCACCACGCTCGCCACCTTTAGCAGAGCTCTTCTGCTGTGCGCCCGGCTTAGGGGCTCCAGCACCTGGCTTCGGCGCTGCGGCGCCCGGCTTCGGAGCTGCGGCACCTGGCTTGGGGGCGCCAGCACCTGGCTTCGGAGCAGCGGCGCCCGGCTTCGGAGCTGCAGCACCTGGCTTCGGCGCAGCGGGCTTAGCGGGCTTCTTCTCTGCCGGTTTGTTCTCTGCAGACTTCTTTGCTGCAGGCTTAGGCGCACTGGAGCCGGAAGCTGCAGGCTTATCCTTCTTCTCGCCGCTCTGAGCTTCCTTAGCTTCGTAGTGCGCGCGCATCTTCTTAACCACCGGAGGCTCGATGGTCGAGGATGCGGTTTTCACGAACTCGCCCTGTTCTTTCAGCGTGGCGAGTAGTTCCTTGCTGGTTACACCGAGCTGCTTTGCCAACTCGTGTACACGTAGCTTTCCGGGCACTTGTCTCCTCTTTAATCTTCCTAGGAGCCAAGGCCGCGAAAATACGGCTTGACCCCTAGTTAATGGCTATGGACTGTCATCGCTGATGCTGCTTCATGGTTGTGCGCTCATCAGTGTTCGGTCTTCCTTTTTAACTCTGGGTCGCACGGACTGACGCCCGCCGACGGCACCTGCTGCTGGGCAGCAAGGTACTCACGTACGTGACCTGTGTCCACGTCAGTGGACATTCGGAGCGCGCGCTTGAAGGCACGAGTTCGCTCCGCCAGCGCTACTGCTTCCAGATCTGGTCTGATCCATGCTCCCCTCCCAGGGAGCCGGCGACGCGGGTCCGGAACGACACGGCGACCTTCGGGATCGTCCCTATCGGCGACAACCCTGAGCAGTTCCGTGTCGGGATGCTTCTGGCGCGTAGCGATACAGGTTCGGAGTCGCTGTCCTTGAGACATCCAACTCCTTACGTTGTTTCGCCACTGCTACTACGCCACAGCATTCCTGCATGTGGGCCGTTGTCTAGTCTACGCGAAAATACGCCAAACCTTTAATTCCGCCGCGGGTTAATCACGCGCTGCGTCAGAGTGAATATCAATCTTCCAGCCCGTGAGGCGGGCAGCCAGACGAGCGTTCTGGCCTTCCTTGCCGATGGCTAGGGACAGTTGGTAGTCCGGCACGGTCACCTTGGCCACTTGCGCTTCTTCATCGAGGATCTCCACGCGTACAACCTTGGACGGCGCCAACGCATTGCCCACGTATACGCTGGGATCTTCGTTGAAGTCGATAATGTCGATCTTCTCACCGCCAATTTCGCGCATGATGTTGCTCACTCGCGCACCCTTGGGACCGATACAAGCACCCTTGGCGTTCAGGCCCTTCGCATGTCCCACGACAGACACCTTGGAACGGTGCCCCGCCTCACGGGCGATCGCGATGAGCTCAACGGTGCCATCAGCAACCTCCGGAACCTCCAGCTCAAAAAGACCACGCACCAGCTCCGGGTGAGTACGCGACAGCGTAATCTGCACCTTCGCACCAGTGCGGTTGACGCCCACCACGTAGGCCTTGACACGATCGCCATGCTCGAGCTTCTCCCCCGGCAGTTGTTCGGCAGGCAGGAGAATGGCGTCCTGGGAATCGTGCTCGGTACCCAGCTGCACCACAACAACGCCACGCTTGTTGGCGTGAATGTCGCGCTGCACCACACCAGACACGACGGTGCCGATGAGCTCAGAATAGGAATCATAGGTGCGCTCAGCTTCGTCCTCACGCAGCTTGCGCAGGATGGCGTCACGGACAGCCTGCGCGCCGATGCGGCCGAAGTTCTCTGGGGTGTCATCGTATTCGCTGATGACCTCACCAGTTTCGGGATCGCTCTCCGTGACAATGACCGCCACCGCGCCGGAATCTGCATCGATGTCGACACGTGACTTCGTGCCTGCTGCCTTAGTCTCGGCTGACTCGGTGCGGTAATCCAGATAGGAATACAAAAGGGCACCCGCGATGGCTTCGAGCAGGTCCTTCACGTGGACGCCACGCTCGCGCTGAATCGTACGAAGTGCCTCTAGGTCAATATTCACTTATTAGTCCTCTCGGGTTGCCGAGTTCTGCTCGGCGAAATCGAACGTCTGCTTAGTCGCCTCCAGCTCCTGTGCTGAAGGTTGAGCAAATTCAATTTCTACCACCGCACGGGTGAGGTTTTCCAATCGCTCGATCTGGTAGTGCACCTCCTTCTTCACAGTCGTGACGAGCGCCACGGATTTTTCATCTTCTGAAAGAGCACCGATGCGAGCGACGTGGGTGGTATCGGGGACGTCGGCAAGCGCGAAGCCCACGAGCCGTCCACGGTTACGGCGCCAGTGACGTGCGGCGGTGAGTGGGAAGTCCACGCCGGGGGTTGAGACCTCGAGCGTGTAGCCGGCACCAAAGTTCAGTTCACCGGCGTCTTCCTTCGCATCAAACAGTGCTGAAATCTCCTGAGACAACTCCTCAATAAGGTCTGAACTCGGGCGCTCATCACCGTCAACGCGGATAATGACCTGGGATTTCTTGCCAGCCCTCGTGGTCTTCACGTCCTCGATGTCGAGGCCGCGTGGGGTGACGACTGGCTGCAGGATGTCAGTAAGTTGCGCGGGTGTTGGGAATGCCATGCGCTCTAGACTAGGCCACACGGGTAGGGTCTATCGCGTGAACCGCCGAGTAGTTGTGCCTGCCCTCGCCCTCGTAGCCGCGCCGTGGCTCAGTGGCTGCCAAGCCACCAATGCCGTTGTGGACTATTTTGGTCCGCGCGCGGATCCCGCCTTGACCTCCCTCGCTCATGCCGCGAGCGCCGATGCTGAAGCTTTACAGGCGCTCGATGCCGACGCGGCGGCGTTACGCTCGCAGCACGCGGAAGAACTCTATGGGGAAATTGATCGCCTGTGCGGACGGGATGAGAACGGTCAAGCCCCACGTTCCTGTGCGGTTGACAGGGATGTGGCGCCGCGTGAGGCCGCCGATGTTTCCACAGTGCTTCACGACGCCTCCACGTCCACCGAAGAACAACTCGACCACGTGTCCTCGGAGTCCCGTGCGCTTGTCGTGGCCCAGGCCATCGCCCTGGAAGCGTGGACTGGTGACGAGCTCGGCGCGGCCCCGGCACTAACGAAGCCTGAAAGAGACCACGCAGTCGATCTCCTCGAGTGGGAATACCAACAGGTCTACGCCCTCGACTTCGCGCGCTCCTACGCTGCACCGGAGCTGGAGGAGACCATCGATGAGCGCCTCGACGTACATGAATACCGCATTCTGGAGCTGCAGGTAGTTCTGGACAAGCTTGGCGCTGTGCCCCAGCCCGCAGCGGCATATCAATCCCCCGGTGGGGCACTACCCCAGGATGCAGATTCAGCACGTGAATTCATCGACACCGTCGCACACAATGACACTCTGAAGTGGACCGATGCTGCCACGCAGGCCGCGGCGACTGCAGGAAGCGATAGCGAGGCTGAAGCCACGGCGGCGTGGCAGCGTTGGCTTATCGCGGTTGCGGCGCAATCACACCGCTTCCACACCGCCTAAGCGTGTGGCCTACTTCTTGTCCGCGTACAGCGACCAGGCGTAGCGCATCACCGGGATCTGCAGCGGCAAGCGCACCGCGTGATAGATCTTCTTGCCGGTCGACGCTTTGCCGCTCGAAAGGTCCTTGTAGGCCTGATAGAAGTTCGCTGGCCAGACGGCTGCGAGCAAAGCAAAGGCGGACAGGCCGCCGACCTTGCGCGTCGAGGGATTGGCCAGCAGCCCACCTGTCACCACTTCCCAGGCACCAGAAGTGAAGTTGTAGAAGCGGGCCGGTCCCGGCAACTGCGGGGGAATGATCGACTCGAATGGCTCTGGCTTAGCAAAGTGCAGAATGCCCATTGTGGAAAGGGCGCCGGCCATCGGATATGTCAGGGCGGGCTTGTGTGAACTCATGCCCGCTAGCCTACGCTTGCTCCCCTCTTATCCGCGGATGAGCTCAGTGAGGGTATCGACGATCTCGTCAGCAGGGACCTCACGGGTCTCACCACCGCGGATACGCAGCTCAATGATGCCGTCAGCGAAGGAGCGTCCCAAGATAGCAATAAACGGCATACCGAGCAGCTCAGCGTCCTTGAACTTGACGCCTGGGGAGACCTTCGGACGATCGTCGAAAAGCACCTCGATTCCCGCGCGGTCTAGGTCCTCCACGAGCTTTTGCCCTGCCTCCATGGCGGCAGCATCCTTGTTGGCCACGGCCACGTGCACCTGATACGGAGCCACAGCCACCGGCCAGTTAAGGCCCTTCTCGTCGTGGCGCTGCTCCGCCAGAACCGCAAGCATACGAGTGACACCGATGCCATAAGAGCCCATGGTCGGAACAGCACGCTTGCCATTCTCATCCAGGATCTGCACGTCGAAGGCCTCGGTGTACTTGCGGCCCAGCTGGAAGATGTGGCCGAGCTCAATGCCGCGCTCCAAGGTCAGAGTGCCCTGACCATTCGGGGCTGGGTCGCCTTCCTTGACTTCAGCGGCTTCGATGAATTCATCGACGGTGAAGTCACGTCCAGCGACGCATCCCTCAACATGGCGGTTCGGGGCATCCGCACCCGTAATCCAGGCAGTGCCCGACACCACGCGGGGATCGGCGTAAACCTTCACCTCGTTAGCGTTGAGTGCGCGCGGACCCACATAGCCCTTGACTAGGAAGGGGTTCTTCTTAAAGTCAGCTTCACCGGCAAGCTCGAACTCAGCCGGCTCCAGGGACGCCTCGAGGCGCTTCTCATCCAAGCCACGATCACCGGGAATAAGAACCGCAGCCAGCTCCCATTCCTTCTCCTCTTCCGTGGCCGCGGGAGCGGCCACCTTGATCATCATGCACTTGAGGGTGTCGGCAGCGCTGACCTCGTGCCCGTCAACAGTGACGCCCGCGCTCTTGGCCCACTCCACCAGCGACTCGATGGTCTCCGCGTCCGGGGTCTCGTGCTCTTGGGCCTCCGGCAAACCATCGAAAGGAATTTCCTCCGGAGCCTGTGTGACGACTGCCTCCACGTTAGCGGCGTAGTCGCCCTCAGTGGAACGCACGAAGGTGTCCTCACCGACCTCGGAGACCGCGAGGAACTCTTCGGAGGCCGAGCCACCCATCGCACCGGAGGTGGCCTTGCAGATGGCGTAGTCGATGCCGAGGCGGTTGAAGATGTTCTGGTAGGCCTTGCGGTGACGAGCATAAGACTCATCAAGGCCCTCGTCAGACATATCGAAGGAGTAGGAATCCTTCATGGTGAATTCGCGGCCGCGCAGAACACCGGCGCGCGGGCGCTCTTCATCGCGATACTTCGTCTGAATTTGGTACAGCGTGACCGGGAAGTCCTTGTACGAGGAGTACATGTCCTTGACAGCGGTGGCGAACATTTCCTCGTGTGTGGGCCCGAGGAGCATATCAGCGCCCTTGCGGTCCTTGAGGCGGAAGAGGTTATCGCCGTACTCTGTCCAGCGGTTCGAGGTCTCATAAGGCTCGCGCGGCAGCAGAGCCGGGAACAGCATTTCCTGGCCACCGATGGCGTTCATCTCTTCACGGATAACGTCCTCAATTTTACGCATCGCGCGCAGGCCCAGCGGCAGCCACGTGTACACGCCCGGCGCGACGCGGCGCACGTAACCTGCACGGACAAGAAGCTTGTGGCTGAGTACTTCGGCATCAGCCGGATCCTCACGAAGAGTGCGGAGGAAAAGCTCAGAAAGACGTGTAATCATGGTTGTTCAGTCTACATCGCTAGCATGTAGCCATGCTGATCATCCTCCCTCCTTCTGAGACCAAGGCCCATGGCGGCAACGGCGCACCCGTGAACTGGGACGCGCTCTCCTTCCCTGAGCTGACCCCTATACGTCGAGAGATTGCCGCTGAGCTGTCAGCTCTCGACGTCGACGAGGCCCTCACTGTGTTGAAGATTTCGCAGAAGCTGCGCGGTGAGGCCGAGTCCAATCGCGAGTTGGAGTCTTCTCCCACCATGCCTGCTCTGGAACGGTTCACGGGCGTGCTGTACGACGCCCTCGATGCACCTAGTCTGCCCTCCGACGCGCGTGAGTTCCTCGCTGTGGGCGATGCGTTATTTGGTCTTGTGCGCGCAGACGACCTCATCCCGCACTACCGGCTCTCCGGCGGCACCAAGCTGGGTGGGCGCACACTAAAGTCGCGCTGGGGCACGGCGATTACGGATGAACTCCGCGCGCTTGCCGCCTCCGAGCTTGTTATCGATATGCGCTCTGGCACGTACCAGCAGCTGGGCAAGCTGAAGGACGCTGCTACGGTGCGCGTGGAGTCCGTGCAGGAGGATGGAACGCGCAAGGTTGTTTCGCACTTCAACAAGAAGTACAAGGGCGAGCTCGCCCGCGTGCTGGCTCTGCACGGCGATGAGGTGGCCACTATCGAGGACGCCGCCCACATAGCTCAGGACGCGGGCATGCGCACCGAACTGCGCGGCAGCGAGCTGGTGCTCGTGGTCTGATTTATCTATTTATCAATTTATCAACGCCCGCCGATTTATCTATTTATCAATTTATCTGACTGCTATATACTCTCAGTATGACTGGAAACCCTTTTCGCCCAACCTTTGGCGCTAGCCCGCTAAAGTGGGCTGGCCGCAGTGCAGTTCTCAATGACTTCACGGTTGGGCTCGGCGGCGGAGTTGGAAACCCCAATCGCGCAATGCTTATTAGCGGCCATCGTGGGATGGGCAAAACAGTCCTGTTGACTGAGCTCGAGGACCTCGCAGCCCAACAAGGATGGGCTGTTATTCGAGTCAGTGGCCGAAGCAATTCAGTCACTCAGCTCATCGACTCCATCATTCCAGAAAAGATCAACCAGCTGTCTTCTCCATCAACCCGTCGAATCAAGGACATTCGCATTGCGGGCCTCGGTGGCATTGGTACTGAAGAGATCGGTACGCCACCGGTGCCAACATTGGAATCACGCTTGCGTGAACTCTCCGCTCATCTCAAAGACAGCGGAATTCTACTTACTATCGATGAGATTCAAGACGCCGATCCTCATGACCTTGAGAACATCGCAGTCGCATTCCAGCATCTTGTTCGCGATGAACTCGACGTTGCCATTGTGATGGCAGGGCTTACTGCTGGTGTTGACAAGCTTCTACACCTACCGGGAACAACGTTTTTGCGCCGTGCCCGCCGATTTCACCTTGGACCTGTCAACCCGCAAGCTACAACCAGCGCTTTCAAAGATACGGCAGCACTAACATCGATTGCTTTCAACGACGAAGCTGCCGACCGCGCTACTGAAGCTAGCCACGGTTATCCCTTCCTCATCCAGCTCATCGGGTACTTGGCCTGGAACGCCGCGTCACAAGCCAGTGAAACGACCATTTCCTCAACAACCGTTGACGCTGTTCTCGATGAGGCAATCACGACAATAGGAACGCATGTGCATGATCCTGCGGTACGTGCACTAAGCCAACGCCAACTTGAGTACCTACACGCGCTGGCAGACATAGCAGATGAAGCTGGAACGGCCACCTCCGGTGCTATCGCTCACGAGCTCAAGACAACAACAACGTCTCTCAGTGAAGTGCGCGCGCGTTTGCTAGAACAGGGGCTTATCGACGCTCCACGGCACGGTACAGTTGCCCTAGCGCTGCCATACCTCCGCAATTATCTTCACGCAGGCGGCGAACAAACCTACGTGGATTAAACCTAGCCGATTACACCAGCGGGTGATAGCGCAAACTATTGCGCTTGAGCTCGCATTCAGTGGCGATGGCGATACCGGAGGCAATCTTCCCGCGCTCGCGAAGTCGGAAGAGAGCGTCCACAATACGATCGCGCAGGCTCCACGGATCAATGGTGTTGATGTAGACCTTCGTGCCGCCTTCAAAGCCGGCGAGGGTGGACACGCGCAGCTTGATCATGACGCGCCACGGCTGCGGCAGATCCATGCTCGGCGGGCGGTGATGCCATTCCTCATTGCAGGCCACATCGGGGCCCACAGCCGCGTGGGCTGCGTGAATGAGATCAGACATGCCGCGGACCTCGCCGGGGCTTTGCTCCCATGGCTCACAACACGGCGACTTGGAGTACACCTCCAAGGTGGGATAGCGGTGACCGAAGCCAGCGAAGAGCACGGCGTACTCGTTCTCCGCGATGACTAGGTTGCGCTTGGCTGCGTAGCCGACCGCCCAGTCGTTGTACATGTTGGGGTGCTTGCGCAGGATGGCGTTTTCCTGGTTAGCGGCCATTCCCAAGGCATCGATGGCAACGAGTTGCTTGTGGAGGTGGTCAAAGGACGCGCCGGCCGGTGACAGCCAATTTTGGAAGACGGCCACATAGTCCGCATAGCGGTTGCGCTGGTAGAGCTCCCGCGTGGATTCCGCCGTGAAGGTGGTGAGCAAGAAATGCTCATCGGGGGTTAGCGTGCCGGAGGAAGCCAGTTGGCTGTCATCAGTAGCACCGTCGACAAAGTGACGCGCGCCAATAATGACGTCGTGGCCGCCGCCGAAGAAGCCATCGGCGAGGGCGAGGAGGGAGTCGTCATCAAGCTCAGCGTCCTTACCCGCCGCCTTGAGCTTCGTCCGCACCACATTGAGCACGTGCGCACGCCCAGCCTCATCAGCCACATAGCGCTCCTTATGGCGGGCCACATCCGGATCCATGGTGTAGCCGTAGTTATCGTGCCAGTAATCATAAGAAACGATTTCGAATAGGTTGGGCACGCGCCGGAAAGCAGGCGTTGACGCGTCGAGTTCATGAGGTAGAAGGCCGCGCTGTATCTCCCCCGAAGGCAGAATGCGGGACTTCTCCGGCGGTGTATCGAGCATGCGCCCGGAGCAGAATGCACAGGTCTGCGAGTGGGCGTCGGCCGTCAACGGATTCGGGTCTTGAGCCGGGTGTGACAGCGGGCGGTTGCCCCGGCCTGGAACTGTCCACACCTCAGTCCCGGAGAAGGGATTGATCTGTTTGACGGTTCCGTCCGCCATCGTCTGGATCGGCTCGACGCGGCTAAAGAGTGCTTCGCTCATGCAGCCCAGAGTAGACCTCCTCACAGCACCGTGCGACTAGACTTAAAGGCCATGCAGCACCGATTCTTCGAAGTAGATGTCTTTGCCACCGGCCCCTTCAGCGGAAATCCACTCGCTGTGATAGCTGACGCAGACGGTTTGAGCACCGAGGAGATGCAGCGAATCGCACACTGGACCAACTTTTCTGAGACCACGTTCCTGTGCTCGCCTACTGACCCGGCTGCCGATTATCGCGTGCGGATTTTTACCCCGCACGAGGAATTCCCCTTTGCCGGACACCCCACGCTCGGCAGCGCGCGCGTCGTAGCCGAGCTCCACGGCACGACCGGCACGTTGGTGCAAGAATGCGGCGTGGGTCTCGTCACGGTGCGCCAAGAGGACGGCCGTTTCTCCTTCGCTACCCCACCGCTGGTGCGCGAGGGGGAACTTTCTGAGTCTGAGCTTGAGGAAGCCGCCTCGGCCCTCGGCGTGGACATCGCTGACGTTGTGGACTCCGGGTGGGTCGATAACGGCCCAGGCTGGCGTCTTGTGCAGCTCGAGTCTGCGGACTCCGTCCGTGCGCTGGCTCCCACGCCGACGAAGGGCGTCAAGGTCGGGGTGGTGGGTCTGTGCGATGCCGGCTCGGATCCTGCTTATGAGGTGCGTGCCATCACTGCCCAGTTCGAAGACCCTGTGACGGGTTCTTTCAATGGCGGCGCCGCCCAATTCCTCCGCGCCAAGAATGCCGTGCCCGCTAGCTATACCGCCGCTCAAGGCTCTCAGGTGGGCCGCGATGGTCGCGTGTACATCACCGACGATGGCGACAATATCTGGGTCGGCGGCGAGGTGCACGTGCGCGTGCGCGGAACTGTGGAGTCCTAAAATGGCCGCTTCTTCTCTTCCATTTGAACTCCATCACGACTTTGCTCACCGTCTTCCCAGCATGGTGTCCGCTGCCCGCGGCGAGGATCAGCCCACCGCCCGCTTAATCATGCTCAATGAGGAACTAGCTGCCCAGCTGGGCCTTGACCCGGAGTGGCTGCGCACAGAACAGGGGCTTGAGTTTCTCCTTGGCCGCGGCCCGGACACTCCTCATGCCATGGCCTATGCCGGGTTCCAGTTTGGGAACTACAACCCCTCCATGGGAGATGGCCGCGCACTCCTGCTCGGCGAGGTTACTGGCCCCACCACCCCCCAGAATCCGACGGGGCTCTGGGACCTGCATGCGAAGGGAACCGGGCTCACGCCGTACTCTCGCTATGGCTCTGATGGTCGCGGCACGCTGCGTTCCATGCTGCGCGAGTACCTGTTCTCTGAGGCCATGCATGCGCTTGGCATTCCTTCGACGCGTTCGCTAGCGGTCCTTGCCACCGGCCGGCCCATCCAGCGCCAACGAGTAGAGGAAGCCGGTGTGCTCGTACGGGTGGCCTCCAGCCACATCCGTGTGGGTTCCTTCCACTTCGCAGCCCACTCCGAGCAGCCCGGGCTGCTCGCACAACTCGCGGAGTACACCATCGAGCGCCACTATCCCGGCGCCAACCCGCGTGAGCTCTTTACGCAAGTTATGGATGCTCAGGCCGCAACTGTGGCCGGCTGGATGCAGCTGGGGTTCATCCATGGCGTGATGAACACCGATAACACGACCCTCTCCGGTGAGACGATTGATTATGGTCCGTGTGCCTTCATGGAAGACTACGACCCGGATACATGCTTCAGTTCTATCGATACGCAGGGCCGCTACCGCTACGGGAACCAGCCGGACATGGTGGGCTGGAACCTGGCGCGTTTAGCGGAGTCACTGCTGCCGCTTCTCGACGCCTCCCCCACCACCGCCCTCACCTGGGCGCAGGAGACCATCAATTCCTTCGGCGAGCGCTATTCACACGCGCGCAAGGACGAAGCTGCACGCCGCCTGCAGCTGCCTGAGGAACTGTATGCGGACTACGCCACAGCGCTCGAGCAGTCCCGCCCGGATCTCACACAAGCCAACCGGGCCCTCGTGGCAGCGGCTTCCGGCGACCGCGCTCAAGCCTACGAGCTCTTCGGCACCGAGGAATTCCTCGATGCGTACTGCGCCAGCTCCCCCAACCCCACAGTCCTCGAGACGTCCACTCCACGGGTAGTGCCCCGCCCGCGGCTGGTGGAAGCAGCTCTTGCTGATGTGACCGAGTTTTCCCGCTTCCTCCAAGCGGCGACCCACCCCTTTGACGCCGCGGAGGAATACGAGAAGCCCGGCGGCACCGAGGGTTATCTCACCTTCTGCGGCACCTAGGCTCCCTCCGGCGCTCTCCTGCGGCTGCGCCGACAAAGAAAACCACCGGCGCCCCGAGGTCTCCGCCGGAAAGGAAACGGAGGCTCGGGGCGCCGGTGTGTCTCTATCTCTCACTGCTGCGCTCCCGGTCGGTTTCTCAGGCCGACCGCCCCGCGCAGCTGGGGTTCTCTCTATCTCTCGCATGCGCTCTCTCAAACGCACAACATAAGTATGGAGCGTTGTCCTTGAGGAAGCGTTCGACAGCACTGAACACTTCCTGTCAGTTCCTGAGAGTTGGCTGGTTGCCTACTTGTTCTCGAGACGCAGGGTCTTCTGGGTGTACTCCCACATCTCGTTGTAGAGCTTCTTATCCTTGGAAAGCTTGATGCCGTAGGACGGGATCATCTCCTGAATCTTGTCGCCCCACTGAATCATGTGCTCACCGAAGCAACGCTCCAACAGCTCAACCATGACAGCCGGGGTGATGGACGCACCAGGGGAAGCACCGAGCAAGCCGGCGATGTTGCCCTCTGGGTTGTTGATGAGGGTGGTACCGAACTCCAGAGAGCCGAACTGCGGAGCGCCGGCCGGCTTGATGACCTGAACGCGCTGGCCTGCAACGACGGTCTCCCAGTCGTTCGGGTCAGCGTTCGGGACGTACTCCTTGAGGGTCTCGACGCGCTTGTCGAAGTCCTTGAGAACCTCAGAAACCAGGTACTTGGTCAGACCGAACTCCTGGGCTGCAACGCCAAGGTAGGAGGTGATGTTGTCGGGGCGGATGGACTTGAACAGGTCGAAGTAAGAACCCTTCTTGAGGAACTTCGGCGACCAACCTCCGTACGGCCCAAACAGTAGTCCCTTCTCACCGTCAATGACACGGGTATCAAGGTGCGGCACGGACATCGGCGGAGCGCCGACGGCAGCCTTGCCGTAGACCTTGGCGTTGTGCTTCTCCACGAGCTCCGGGTTCTTGGAACGCAGCCACAGACCAGAGACCGGGAAACCCGCGAAACCAGAGACTTCGCGAACACCAGCCTTGCGCAGCAGATCCAGGGCGTAGCCACCGGCTCCGACGAAGACGAACTTGGCGTGGACTGCCTCATAGTCTCCGGTGTGCAGGTTCTTGGCGGTCACACGCCACTTGGAGCCATCGCGCTTAATATCAACGACCTCGTGGCCGTAGCGAATCTCGGTACCCGCGGCCTTAGCTGCAGTAAAGAACTGCTTAGTCAGGGCACCGAAGTTCACGTCGGTACCAGCGTCGGTCCACGAGATAGCAACCTTCTGGGAGTTGAAGTCACGTCCCTCAGACATGAGCGGCAGGTTTTCCTGGAAGGTAGCGTCATCATCGCTGAACTGCATGTTCGGGAACATGTGGTTGTCCTTGAGCGCATCGAAGCGACGCTTGAGGTAATCCACCTGGATAGAGCCCTGAGCGAAGGACACGTGCGGGACCTGGTTAATGAAGGCGCTCGGGTCGGTGAGAATGCCGTTGTTGAGCTGGTGAGACCAGAACTGGCGAGAAATCTGGAATTTCTCATTAATGTTCATGGCCTTAGAAACGTCAATACGGCCGTTCTTCTCTGGGGTGTAGTTCAGCTCGCACAGTGCAGAGTGGCCGGTACCGGCGTTATTCCACGGGGAGGACGACTCAAGCGCGGGACCATCGAGGCGCTCGAAGACCATCTGGGTCCAGCTCGGCTCGAGCTCGCGGAGCATGGCGCCGAGAGTGGCGCTCATAATACCCGCACCAATGAGGGCAACCTCAACCTCGTCTACTACTTGTGCTGTCTTCTTATCGGAGGACACTGTACTTATTACCTCTTTGAGTCGATGTATTCGATGTGGTCAAGTGCCCTGCGTAGTCGGGCTACACAGAGCGCGGTGAGAAAGCGCTCGACGATGCTAGGAACCAAGCCGGCACGCAGATCACCCGCAGAGGGAGATCCGTCAAGCATTATCTTCACCTTACGCCCCTTGAGGTGAAATAGGCATTCTGTAAGAAAGAAATGCCCGATCCGCAGCGAGTTACCCCCTTTGTGGTGCAGACCATATCCCCCACCTGAGCGCGATCCGGAGCACGCATTTAGTTCAAGAGCCTACTATATGGGTCATGACTATTAATGAACTCGCGTGGACCGAGGACATTCTCGGACCTGATTTCCAGTCCGTCCCCCTCGAACTTGGCGCTGATCCCGACGGTGAAGGGGATGTCCGCGCCACACTGGTGCGCTACTGCCCCGGCGGTGACGCAGACGCCGCCTACGACGATCGACCAGCCCTCGTGTGGGTTCACGGCATGACGGACTACTTCTTCCACAGCCACGTCGCCGAATACTTCTACGAGCAGGGCTACGCGTTCTACGCGCTAGATCTCCGCAAGTGCGGTCGCTCCCGACAGGAAGGCCAGACGTGGCACTACATTAGTGACCTTCGCTATTACGATGCGGATCTCAATGCAGCGCTCGACGCGCTCCCACATTCCCGCGTAGTGATCATGGGACACTCCACCGCAGGCACGATCGTTGCCCTGTGGCTCGATCGTCTTCGCCGAACGGATTCCGCGCGTTTCAAGCGCATTGCCGGCGTAATTTTTAATAGCCCGTGGCTCGCCATGATGGGTGTCTCGGATGCCGCCTATGAGGCGCTAAAGTACGCAATCTATGCCGGCGCCACAATCGCTCCGCGCTTCGAAATCCCCGCCGGCGATCTCACCACGTACGGCGAGTCCGTGCATTCCAGCCAGCACGGCGATTGGGACTTCGACCTCACGTTCAAGCCCCTGGGCGGGCATGCGAAATATCTCGGCTGGCTCGCAGCTGTGTTCAAGGGTTTCGACGCCATTCACTCGGGTCACGTCGACATCGGCGTACCGCTATTGACTATGACGTCACATCGGTCGGAACTTGGCAAGAAGTATTCAGAATCGGCGAACACGGCGGACACGGTCGTCGATCAGCGCCAAAGCCAGCGCTGGGCAAAGGAGCTCAGCTCGCAGTACACCCTCCACGTGGTAAAAGACGGACGCCATGATCTTTTCCTGTCGCGCCCCGAGCCGCTTGATGATGCCTTCTCTGCTGCCACCGAGTGGCTCCGCACGGTCGTACCGGTTGAGTAGTCAACGCAGCCTAGAATGGCATCTATGACTACCCCACAGCACTTCGATCTCGTCATCATCGGCACCGGCTCCGGAAATTCCATTCCTTCGCCTGACCTTGATGACAAAAGCATCGCCATCATTGAGAAGGGAACATTCGGCGGTACCTGCCTTAACGTCGGCTGCATCCCCACAAAGATGTATGTTTACGCCGCCGACGTTGCTCTCGCAGCCCGCGAGAGCGAACGCCTCGGGGTCAGCGCCCATGTAGACAGCGTAGATTGGCAATCTATTGTCAGCCGCGTCTTTCACAACCGCATCGACCAGATCGCCGAGGGCGGCGAAGCGTACCGGCGCGGCGATGAGACTCCCAACATCACGGTCTTTGACCAGCACGCTCGCTTCATTGGCCCGAAGACCCTCCAGTGCGGTGACGACATCATCACCGGCGACCAGATTGTGATCGCTGCCGGTTCGCGTCCGATCCTTCCTGAGCCGTATGCAAGCGCCCCAGTCCCCGTCCACACCAACGAAGACATCATGCGGTTGCCCCAGCAGCCAAAGAGCCTCATCATCGTCGGCGGAGGCTTCATCGCGATGGAGTTTGCTCACGTCTTTGACGGCTTAGGCACGGAGGTTACCGTGGTCAACCGTTCCGAGAAGCTCCTACGTTTCCTCGACGAGGATGTGAGCACACGGTTCACTGAGATCGCCCGCGAACGCTTTAATGTCCATACCGGCACCGGAACGGCCCTTGAATCCGACGGAAAGGGCGTTCGCCTCACCCTTGATGACGGAACTGTCCTTGCAGCCGATGCCATCCTCGTCGCCACGGGCCGCCGTCCCAATGGCGACCAGATGGATCTCGGGGCCAGTGGCATTGAGGTGCGCAGCGATGGTCGCATCAAGGTCGATGACTTTGGCCGCACCACGTGCGATGGCGTCTGGGCCCTTGGAGATGTCTCCTCACCTTACATGCTCAAGCACGTTGCGAACGCTGAGCAGCGTGCAGTCCAGCACAACCTTCTCCACCCAGAGGACTTGCGCGCTATGCCGCACGACCACGTTCCCTCTGCCATCTTTACTCACCCACAGATTGCCACGGTGGGCCTCACAGAAGCACAAGCCCGCGAGCAGGGCTACGAGGTCACGGTGAAGATCCAGAACTTCGGGGATGTTGCCTACGGCTGGGCTATGGAGGACTCGACGGGAATCTGCAAGCTGGTCGCCGACCGTGCATCAGGAAAACTCCTCGGAGCCCACATCATGGGACCGCAAGCTTCGACGCTGATTCAGCAGCTCATCACCGCGATGGCATATGGCATCGACATGCGGAGCTTTGCCCGTTCACAGTATTGGATCCACCCGGCCCTGCCCGAGGTCGTAGAAAATGCTGTACTCGGCCTCGAGTGGTAATTAGATTCACCGCTGTGACGCATTTCACTTCACAGGGAATGCTGCCACGTAACCGTTGGCAAATCGCACGGTATGCCACCCTTTACAACGGTAACTTCTCACAGCGTACGTCCAGAACCCAACTACATTTGGGGGGTAACAAGCACCCCTACCAAGGTAAATGTTCCAACAAACGTGCATTTTGAGTAGCTGTTGGCTACGTTTTATACAGACACCGGAATGAGTCGATGCTCTCACCGGCTCAGTGTGTTCTGGGGATACCAACTCATCCCTATCCCTGTGAATCTAGGCATCTCCACTCGGAGACCTTGAACGTACGACTTTAAGGACATTTGATATGCGTATCCGCAATGCAGCCCTCGCCGGCGCTACCGCTCTCGCAGTTGTCTTCGGCGGCACCACCGTTGCCACCGCAGCTACTTTCGACGGCTCCAACACCACCACCGCCATCAACGACGCTGAGTCTGGCCAGCCATACGACAAGCCGGAGGGCTCCCTGTCCTCCAAGGTTGGCGGCCAGTTCAACATCTCTGAGGACGACAACATTGGCACCAAGGCCAACGGCCGTGCCCTCTTCGGTTCTTCCAAGTCCGAGTACGGCGACGCTGATGAGTCTCGCCCGACGGAGACCTTCGAGGGTCAGCCGACCTGGGCCAAGACCGCTTACGGTGTTGGCGTTGCTAGCGCAGTCGCTTCCGTCATGGGCCTCATCGGCGTCGTTTACAACTTCTTCGTCCACGGCCCGTCCTTCTAAGACGTCTGACTCACACACACTTTTCCGAAAGGCTTAAACTTCATGCGTAACTTCCGCACCGCCGCCGTTGCTGCTGCAACCGCCGCTTCCGTTGCTTTCGCTGGCACCTCCGTTGCTTTCGCAGCTGAGACCGAGGAGACCACCCTCTCCTCCGAGCTCTCCTCCGCAAACGACAAGGTCCAGGCTGACGACAGCGACGCCACCCTGTCCTCCAAGTGGGGCGACGCTACCGACGCTGACCAGGACGTAGCTGGCGCCGATCTCTTCGGCGAGAACGTTGCTGATGACACCACCAACCCGACCTGGGCTAAGGCTGCTCGCGAGGGCCTCTACGCTTCCCTCGGCACCGCTATTGCTGGCGCCCTGTTCGCTGCCTACAACTTCGCTGTGTACAACCACATCGTTCCGGCACACGTTCTGGATCCGTTCTTCCGCCGCTAATTCTTTAGCGCCGTAAACAGCGCCCCACTCCATTCCGGAGTGGGGCGCTTTTACTCTTCAAGGCCCAAGGCAAGGACCCTAACTGACGCAGATCTTGAACTCGCCGCCAAAATCTAGCGGATCTGCGTCAGTTAGGGCCCTTGGGTTACTTAGTTGGTTTGGTGTGCCAGCGGTTAGCTCTTAGTCAAGCTCACCCGGCAGGGTGAGGATTTCATTGCCGTCCTCAGTGATGACGATAGTGTGCTCGAACTGCGCCGTGAACTTGCCATCAGTGTTCTGCACGGTCCAACCGTTGTCCCAGATTTCATAGTCGAGGGAGCCAAGGTTAATCATCGGCTCAATCGTCAGGGTCATCCCCGGCTCCAAGACGTCGCGATAGGTCATGGAGTCGTAGTGCAGGACGACGAGTCCATTGTGGAAGGTTGGGCCCACACCATGGCCGGTAAAGTCTGTCACCACGTTGTACCCAAAGCGCTTGGCGTAGGACTCGATGACACGGCCAATAACGTTAATCTCACGGCCGGCCTTCGCTACCTTGATGCCGCGCATCATTGCTTCCTTGGTGCGCTCCACAAGCAGCTTGTGCTCCTCAGAAACGTTGCCAGCCAAGAAAGTGGCATTCGTATCACCATGGACTCCGTTCTTGAAGGCGGTGACATCAATATTGACGATGTCACCGTCCTCAATCACCGTCGTATCCGGGATACCGTGGCAGACAATCTCGTTGAGGGACACACAGCACGACTTCGGGAAACCCAGGTATCCCAGTGTGGAGGGGTAAGCACCATGGTCACACATGTACTCGTGAGCCACACGGTCCACCTCATCCGTGGTAACACCAGGTGCTACGGCCTTGCCAGCTTCTTGGAGGGCGTTGGCAGCAATACGGGATGCCTCACGCATTGCTTCGATGACCTCCGGGGTCTGGATGAAGGGCTCGCCTTGGGCCTCCTGCACCGTGTCCTTCCACACGTATTCAGGGCGCTCGATGTCCTTCGGAACTGTGCGGATAGGAGTATCTTTTTCTTGCTTCAGCTTCGCGCGCGTAGTCATGACTACCCATGGTAGCCCTGTAGCCTCAAGGCTCACAAAGGCGGCTGCTGTTCCCCGGCCACGGGTAAGTCGCCGTGACCTTCAGCGCGATATTCATCGAGACGCTGGAGGAAATTATCCGTGATGTTGACCGAAATAGTGGAGCCACCGCCTAGCACTACGAGCGTGGCGAACGCGATGTCGTCGTCACGGTAACCGGTGAACCACGCGTGTGATCCTTCGTTGATTTCCGCCTCACCGGTCTTGCCGTAGATAGTGCCCCCTGCTTGCATACCGGCAGCTGTACCGCCCACGACCACTTGGCGCATCATGTCGCGCACCTGATTAATTGTTTCTGGACTGGGCGGTTCGACCTGTTCAGAGGCCTTTGTCTTGTGAGACTCAATGAGGGTCGGCGTTGGCGTCTTGCCTGCCGCCACGGTAGAGGATACGAGCGCCATGCCGAAGGGAGAAGCAAGGTCTAGGCCCTGGCCGTAACCGGCCTCGGTACGGTCCAGAGGCGTCTCCCCTTCCGGGATGGAACCCGTCATTGTAGACAGGCCAGGAATCTCATAGTCGATGCCAAGACCATATTGCTTGCCGATCTTCTGCAGCTCGCCCTTGTCCATGTTCGTTGAGATTTCAGCGAAGGTGGTGTTGCACGATTGAGCAAAGGCTTGACGCAGTGGCACCGACCCCAGCGAGAAACCGTTGTAATTCGTCACGATGCGCCCGTAGAGGTCCATGGTTCCGGGACACGGCACGATGGAGTCAGGGTTGAGCCCCTGCTTATCGACGCCCGCCGCGGCCGTAATAATCTTAAACACCGAGCCCGGTGGGAACTGGCCTTGCAGAGCAATGTCGCCCTTCTTATCAGCCTCAGGAGTCTGGGCGACAGCGAGAATCTCACCAGTTGAGGGCCGCATGGCCACGATCATGGCCTCGTATTCAGGGCGTAGATTGACCGCCTCTTGGGCTGCTCGCTGTACGTCGTAATCGAGCGATACCTTGATGGATGGAGCGGCCTCGGGCTCGTGATACTCAACGTCAGACAACGCGGCACCGTGCTCATTCACTACGGAGATTGACCAACCGTTCGTGCCGTTCACCTCTTCGGAGACCATAGAGCGGACACGGGAAAGGATGTCCGGCGCCAAACCGGTATCGCGAGTCACCAGGGCAGGTTCTTCGTTGAAACGGATACCTTTGTGGTTCTCCAATGCTGGGCGCACTCGACCGACTTGCCCGTCGCTGAGGACGGCGACCGAATAGGACCCATCCGCCTCGCTCAGATTCTTTCCCAGCTCGCCTGCATCGATCTCAGGGATTGACTCGTCGTCACGGTGAGCCTGGCCCAGCGCGCTTGAAATTTTAGCCGCGAGCGGGCGTACATCCCCCGCCGCGTCGGTGTCGACAACCAGGCGGTACTGCAGGCCAGGAGACATCAGCTCCACGCCGTCAGAAGAGACCACACCTGCCCGCTTGGGTGCAACGGAGCGGAGCTCAAGATGCTGATGCGCACCAAGGTCTGGGTGCACGATGCTGGGCTGCCAGCGCACCGTCCATTCCTTGTCCTTGCGGGTCAGGGCCATGGACGTGTCATAGCGGAGGGTTCGGTCACGTGGCAGCGTCCACGTGACGGAATAGTGAGCGGTGGCGCGAGCGTCTTCCTGTTCTACACCGGTGAGCTCAACGTCGAGTTCTTCGGCTTGGAGGCCAGCGAAAGTGGCATCGAGGGTAGACGTAGCGGTGGAGGGATCATCGATGAGCGTGGCGAGCTCCTCGTTATTGCGGGTCTCCATGTCCGCTAGGAACTGCTCGGCCACGGGCTCCGCCGAAACCGGCTTGGGTGTGCAGGCAACCAAGGAGGACGCCGCGATACTTGCCGCGCCTAGGAGCGCCACCAACCTCTTCATGTTTGGGCAGCGTAGCAGGTGGAGGGGGCGCAGCGGCCGCCCCACACCGAGCAAGGTAACTACTTGGTGACGCGGACCTCTGCCTTGGCGCCTTCAACGGCTTCAAGGCCCTGCTCATCAGCCAGACGCATGGCTTCCTCGATGAGGGTTTCCACAATCTTGGACTCAGGGACGGTCTTGATGACCTCACCTTTGACGAAGATTTGGCCCTTACCGTTACCAGAGGCCACACCGAGATCGGCGTCGCGCGCCTCACCCGGGCCATTGACCACGCAGCCCATAACGGCCACACGCAGCGGGAACTCCATGCCATCGAGACCTTCGGTGACCTCGTTGGCCAGCTTGTACACGTCCACCTGGGCACGTCCGCAGGACGGGCACGACACAATTTCCAGCTTGCGGGGACGCAGGTTCAGCGACTGCAGAATCTGGTCACCGACCTTGATTTCCTCTACCGGATCTGCGGACAGCGACACACGGATGGTGTCGCCGATACCCTCAGCCAACAGCGCGCCAAAAGCGACGGAGGATTTGATAGTGCCCTGGAAAGCCGGGCCTGCCTCAGTCACACCGAGGTGCAGCGGGTAGTCAGACTGCGCAGCTAGCTGGCGATAAGCCTCCACCATGATGACTGGGTCATTGTGCTTCACGGAGATAGCGATGTCACCGTAGCCGTGCTCCTCAAAGAGGCCGGCTTCCCAGAGCGCAGACTCTACGAGTGCTTCTGGAGTGGCCTTGCCGTACTTGTCCATAATGCGCTTATCCAGCGAACCAGCGTTCACGCCGATGCGGATTGGGATTCCCGCATCACCAGCGGCCTTGGCTACTTCCTTGACGCGGCCATCAAATTCCCTAATGTTGCCCGGGTTGACGCGCACAGCGGCGCAACCGGCATCAATAGCGGCAAAGATGTACTTGGGCTGGAAGTGGATATCCGCGATGACCGGGATCGGCGATTTCTTCGCAATTGCGGGCAAAGCTTCCGCGTCTACCGTTTTCGGGCAGGCCACGCGAACGATGTCACAGCCGCTAGCGGTAAGCTGCGCGATCTGCTGCAGGGTGGCGTTAACGTCGTGCGTCTTCGTCGTCGTCATCGACTGCACGGAGATGGGGTGTTCTGAGCCCACGCCCACCTGGCCGACCATCAGCTGGCGCGTCTTGCGGCGCGGCGCCAAGGTGGGGGGTGGGCCGTCAGGGATTCCAAGACCGATGGGGGTCGACATGTGCGCTCCTTGGATAATCGGGGTTTAACGCCCCCACTCTAGCACCGCCTGTGCTCAGCCAAAGAGGCGAACCGGGTTGATCACATCGGCGATGATAATCAGAGCACCTACCGCCATGAGAAGGAACGCGAGGGCGTAGGTAATCGGCATGAGCTTGGTGTAATCCGCCGGGCCCTTCGGCTCCTTACCCAAAAGGCGCCGCACAGCATCGCGCACCTTCTCATAAATAATGACGGCGATGTGGCCGCCGTCGAAAGGCGGGAGTGGAATGAGGTTGAACAGTGCAAGGAAGAAGTTCAGCGAGGCCAGCATCATGAAGAAGGACGACCAAAGGCTGCGTTCTACGAGTTCACCGCCCACGCGGGAGGCACCAACGACGGACATGGGGCCGTTGACATCGCGTTCTTGGCCGAAAATAGAGGCCACGACGCCGGGGATCTTCGCGGGGAACTGCGCAATGCCCTGCACCGTCGCATCGAGAACATGCCCTGTGTAGCGGGCAGTGGCGGGGAAGGCCTCAATAAAGGAGTAGGTCTCCACGATGTCGATGGTCTGGTTGGTCATACCGATAGCGCCAACAGTGACGAGCTCTCCCTCGGCATTAAGACGCGTCACGGTAGCCAGTGGAATATCAAAATCCCGGATCGCACCATCGCGCTCCACCTCGAGAGTGACGGTCTCTCCTGGATGCTGCATGACAGAATCGCGCAATTGCCTAAAGGAGTCCATCGTCTCACCGTTGAGTGCAAGAACGATATCGCCAGGCTCGACGCCGGCCTCTCCCGCCGGCCCCATCCCCTGGCAGGGCTCGAGTTCGCCATCGATATTCTGGTCCGCGGCACAGGACACCTTACCCACACGTGGGCGCACATCCGCGTCCGGGTTCGGGAGGCCCGTGGTCATCGCGATGATGAGCAGAATGGTAAAGCCCAGCAAAAGATTGACCGTGATTCCGCCGGCCAGCACCATGACACGCTGCCACCACGGCTTCTTGTACATGGCATGGGGCTCTTCTTCCGCAGTGAGGAACTCGTCCTGAGCAGTCATGCCTGCGATATCGCAGAAACCACCGACAGGGAATGCCGCAAGTCCATATTCGGTGTGGCCGCGGCTAAACGACGCCACGCGAGGACCGAATCCGATAAAGAAGCGGCGCACGCGCATGCCAAAAGCACGCGCGGTGAGCATGTGACCGGCCTCGTGGAGCGCCACAGTAATGCCGATTCCGAGAGCAAAAAGAATGATGCCCAGGACGTTTGCCATAAGTAAGGGGGCTTTCTAATGAGCGAGTGAATCTACCAGCGCATTTGCGCGGCGGCGGGCCTCGCCTTCTACGGCGAGGACGTCATCGACGGTTGAGGGTACACCAGCAAACTGCGCGGCCTCCCCTAGGACCTGGCTAACAACGTCAACAATCTCGGGGAAGTGGATACGCCCCGCCAAAAAAGCAGCAGCCGCTTCCTCATTCGCGGCGTTATACACCGCTGCATGCGTACCACCAGCAGCGGCCGCCTCGCGGGCAAGACGCACTGCGGGGAAAGCTTCATCATCCAGCGGCTCGAAGCGCCACTCATGCGCGGTGGAAAAGTCCAAAGCCGGTTGCGCACCGGGCACGCGATGCGGCCAGTCCAAGGCCAGGGAAATAGGCAGCTTCATGGACGGCGGGGAGCATTGGGCCATGGTGCAGCCGTCGGTGAAAGTCGCCATGGAATGAACGATAGACTGGGGATGGACCGTGACCTCGATGCTGTCCGCGGGGACGTCGAAAAGCAGCGTCGCCTCAATGAGCTCGAGCCCCTTGTTGACCAGTGTGGCAGAGTTCAGCGTATTCATCTGACCCATGGACCACGTCGGGTGCTGGGCGGCCTGCTGCGGGGTGACATCCCACATCTCATCTCGGGTCCAGCCACGGAAAGGGCCGCCGGACGCGGTGAGGACGAGGTGGTCAAGCTCTACTCCACTGCCCGCGCGCAGGCATTGGGCCATGGCGGAGTGTTCAGAGTCGACAGGGACAATCTGATCTTCTGCAGCCAAACGGGTAACGATTGAGCCGCCCGCCACCAGAGACTCCTTGTTCGCCAACGCCAGCACCTCTCCTTTCTCAAGGGTGGCGATGGTGGATGTGAGCCCCATTGAACCAACCAGCGCATTGAGGACCTTGTCTGCGTCAACAGCCCGAACGAGCTGTTCAGCGGAGTCTGGGCCGGAAAGCACGGTACCGCCGAGTGCTTCGGAAACCTCACGTGCCGCCTCTGGCTTTGCGACGGCCACGTGGTCAAACGAAAGGTTGAGGGCCCGAGCTTGCTCTATGACCAGCTGGGGGTTCGAACCGCCGGCAGCGATGCCAACAACGGTAAATTTATCCGGGTTATCTGCGATAACCTCCAGTGCCTGGGTGCCAATCGAGCCAGTAGATCCGAGAATTAGAATGCGTTGGGTACTCACCCTGTTAACCCTAGTCGGACTCGCGCGGCGGCCGAAGATAATCCCGCGGGGGTGTTTAATCGCGGTTGGCGGCGGGATGTTTTAAACTACTACACAGAATAACTGGCATTATCGTGCGCTCACCTCAATTGGTTCTCACAAATCTAGTGGTGAGCTGCGTGTACAGACAAAGGAGAGCAAGTGTCTTCCCACAAGCCGGCATCGCAGGTTTTCGACGGCGTATCCACCGATGACGTCCCGTCCGCAGGTTTTGGCTGGTCCCGCATCAGCCGCTCGGGCGTTCAGATCGCTGGCTGGATTTCCGTCCTGTTCCTGCTGGCCTACAACTTCGGTAACCACAAGGGGCATGTGGAGACCATCTGGCTCATCGCCCTTGCAGTTCTTATCGCCCTTGGTTTGGTGATTTACGCGCTGCAGCCGAAGCTCTCCCAGGTGCGCACCCTGACTGCTCGTAACAAGCCGGTGGGCCACCAGGAGCCGGACTGGGCCTACGAGCAGAAGACCGTTCACAACGTCTACGCGGCTCTGACCGATGATGAGCTGCGCGCCCTCAACATTGAGCCGTCCCGCCTCACTCACCTGCGCGGCACCTCTGCTGCTGCGACCACCGGTGTCGATGCCACCCCGGTATCCAGCGGCCGCCATGCCGCCAAGCCGGTTTCTCAGTAAGAGAAATCGCCTCACAAACACAGCTCCCCCGCTTTCCACGATGAGTGGAAACGGGGGAGCTTTTCTTGTGCGCACGTCATTGATGCCCACACACAAGGATGCTAGCTCACGTAGTGATCAACCTTGGAGTAGATCTCGGGCATGTTCTTGTCCGCGTAGTTTCCGGCCAGGCGCCACACCACGACGTAGGCAATCACCGGGAAAATCAGGGACACAACAGGCCCCACAAAGAGTGGCCAGCCATGGTCATAGGCCATCCACGAAACAATAATGCCCGGCACCACCGGCATCCAAGCGAGGAGCATGCCGGCAAACGCTGCGAGGAAAGCGCCACCGGAATAACCAGACTTGTCATTCCAGCGATTCGCCCCCGGCTCCGACAGAGGATAGGGATTGAGCACGGTAAGCCCCATGCTGATGGCGGCCGTTGAAATAAAGGTACCGACGCCCACCGCTACCGCCAACGCTGCGATGCGTGTGTCCTCAGCACAGACAATGATAATCAGCGCTACGACGAGGTGGACTGCGAAAGGGCCCACGATGTGGGCAAGATGCCGGGCGTGCAAAATGGTGCGCGGGGGAACTGGTGCGACCATGCTCACCCAGTTCGACGGACCGTCAAATCCATAATCGTTGGCCAGGATGGTCGACATCATGACGGCGCTGAAACAGAACATAAAGAAGGCCACGAAGTCATCGCCGCGCCACAGCTGGTAAAAAACAAAGATGGCGAACAAAGGCAGCACGACAATCATGCCCATAAGGCGCCTATCACGGCGAATATAGCGCAATGCGCGAGTGAACTCCATTGCGGCTGGACTCGTATACGACCACGTGCCAAGCTCAAAAGCTGACACTCCCTCCCCTGTTACTTCGGCGGTATGCTCACTGCCGGCCTCGGGGTTCTGCATGACCCTGGCAACCTGCCCCGCCCACAGCCAGAACAGCGCAACAACGGTGAGAACCGCGATCAGTAGTTGGGCTAAGGCGGCGATGAGGTGACCAGCGGCAAGCGAAAGCCCCCACCCCACCGCAGCACCGAATGGCGTCCAGGCGGCGATGGAACCCATGACTCCGAGAGAGGGAAGGGTCTCCAGCACAGATTGCAATTGAAGGATGCCGTACACGAGCAGGCCGATGACGATCATCACAGCGACTTGGACGCCCGCTTTTTGGGAGTTAGCAATGGCGGAGGCAATGAATCCCACGCACTCGCCAAAGACAATGGTGGTGATACATGCCAGAATCATGCCAACGACAAAGGGAAACGCGTACAAAGCCGCTCCCTGCAGCACAAGTATGATGGCTCCGGCCACCGCATACACCGTGGAAAAGAGTACCGCCAAAAGTGCACGAGTCGTCAGCACACTAGCCCAGAGCAGTCCCGGGTACACCTCCTTTGGGGTCAGCGGAAGCGCACCGAGCGTGGACGGTGAAAGCTGGTTCTCCCCCGCCGGCATGAAGATGGCGAGCACAACGTAGATGAGCATGCCGCCGGCTGCTCCAAGGGTCAGGGAATGATAGCCATTGCCTGGCTCTGACATGTCCGTCCACGCCATCAGGAGCAGGCTGACTACTCCGATAAAGCCGTATAAGGCCATCATCAGCATCATCATGATGGACGAAGCATTGGAGGACACACTGCGCCACCACAAAGTGCGATGGAGTCGGAAGAGTGTTGAGGTCATTACTCCCCTCCCTCTGCATCGTGCATGCCTTGTGACGGTGAGCGCAGCCATCCAAACTTCGAGGCATCCAAGTCGCGCCCGCCCACGGCCGCGATGAACAGGTCAGAAAGGCTCTGCCCTTGCCGCACATCATCGACGTGGCCGGCAGTAATGACCTGCCCGCCGTTAATGATGGCGACGTGGTCACACACGCCTTCAACCAGCTCCATGACATGTGAGGACAGAATCACCGTGCCGCCGCGCGAGGCATACGCACGCAACAGCTGCTGGATAAGCCGTCCCGACACCGGGTCCACCGCTTCTAGCGGTTCGTCGAGGATGAGAACCTCTGGGTTGTGGAGGACAGCACCAGCCAAGAGGATCTTTTTCGTCATTCCGGCGGAATAATCCACGATGCGTTTGTCGGCGGCGTCGGCGAGGGAGAGGGCGTCGAGAAGCTCCTGCGCACGACGCAGGGACTCCTCACGATCCAGCTTGCGCAGCGCGCCCAAGTAGTGGAGATACTCGGCGCCAGTCAGGCGGTCGAAGACAGGAGCACCATCCATGAGCAGACCCATGGACTGCTTGGCTGGGATGGGCTCTGCCCACACGTCATGGCCAGCGATAAAGCTCTGACCGGCGTCGGGGCGCTGCAGGCCACAGGCCATGGTGAGCATGGTGGTCTTACCTGCACCATTCGGCCCCACTATTCCATAGATGGAGCCGCGCGGAACATCGAGGTTGAGGTGATTGACGGCTATCTGATTACCAAAGGATTTGCAGAAGTCGCGCACGGCCAAAGCCTGGCTTCGCGGATCCGGCACAAGTGTCTCGCGATAAGGGTGAGTCATAACGGTTAACGGTATCAAGACTCAGTGGTGTCGGGTTGTCTTCCACTGTTTTGTTAGACAACTGTAAGCCGCTAGTTACGCAGTCTCCCGTTCATCAGCTGCCAGCTGGCCGCAGGCCGCGGCAATCTCATCGCCCTTAGTGTCGCGCACCGTGCAGGGCACGCCTTGAGCGATGACGCGACGAACGAACTCATCCTGGCGTGCCTTCGGCGCTGCATCCCACTCGGAGCCCGGGGTGGGGTTGAGCGGAATGACGTTCACGTGAACCTTGGAACCCAGCGCTGCATGCAGTTTCTGGCCCAACATATCCGCTCGGAAGTCCTGGTCATTCTTGTCACGGATAAGCGCATACTCAATAGAGACGCGGCGGCCAGACTTATCGGCATAGTAGCGGGCGGCATCGAGCACATCGTCGACCGGCCAGCGGTTGTTGACCGGCACGAGGCTATCTCGCAGCTCATCATCTGGGGTGTGCAAGGAGACAGCCAGTGTGCAGGACAGATCCTCATCCGCCAGCTTGCGGATAGCCGGCGCCAGACCCACAGTGGACACGGTGACGTTGCGCTGAGACAGTCCGAAACCGGTGAGGTCCTGGCCGGTGATCTGGCGGACCGCCTGAACCACGCGCTTGTAGTTGGCCAGCGGCTCACCCATGCCCATGAACACGACGTTGCTCAGGCGGCCACCTTCTGCCTCCATGAGGCGGGCAGCGTGACGGAACTGTTCCACGATTTCGGCGGTCGAGAGGTTCCGGTCGAGGCCTCCCTGACCCGTGGCGCAGAAGGGACACGCCATACCGCAGCCAGCCTGCGAAGAAATACACAAAGTGGCGCGGCCTGGGTAACGCATAAGCACCGACTCCAGCATCGTGCCATCGTGCAGACGCCAGAGGGACTTGGTGGTTTCACCATCGTCCGTAGAGGTCTGGCGAATGGGCGTCATGAGCTCCGGGAAGAGCTTCTCCTGGACGGCCTCACGGGACGCGGCCGGGATATCCGTCATTTCGGAGACGTCAGCAGTGTGGTGGACGTAGTAGTGCTTGGCCAACTGCTTGGCTCGGAACTTGGGCAGGCCAAGTTCGGCGAGTGCCTCGATGCGCTCGTCCTCGGTCAAGTCCGCGAAGTGCTTCGGGGGTAGACCGCGACGCGGAGCGGAGAAATTCAGTTTCAGTGGTTCAGCCATGGTGAAGCCCATTTTCCACGTTTTTAGCCACATTATCCAATCGAAGTACCGCTGAAGTGGCGAAAGTGACATGTTGACCTATTTAATAGATGTATGACAAATCCCGAGAATCGCTCTGAAGACTTCCGCCCCACGTCCGGTACGTTCCCTGAGAATGAATCACTCACGGACAATGACGCACAAACCCCTAGCTACGACACCACTGGCTCAGCGGAACCAACCCCGAGCGCCGTTGAGTACGATGCGCCCGCAACCACCCCGGCATCCACCACTGAGACGTCCCCGGCAACCACCACAGACGGGTCCGATGGCAAGGTAAAGGGCTCCTTCGCCGCCAGCACCTGGATTGCCCTCATCGTGGGCTTCCTGCTCCTCATCGTGCTGATCATCTTCATTCTTCAGAACCAGCATGAGGTACCGCTAAACTTCCTCAACTGGTCCGTTGAGTTCCCGGCCGGCGTTACGTATCTGATCTGCGCGATTGCGGGTGCGCTCATCATGGCGCTCGTCGGTGGCTGGCGCATGTTCGAGCTGCGCCGTCAGGTGCGCAAGCAGGCCAAGCGCTAAACAACAAACAGACGCTACGGAGTGAGGGTGGTCAGGAAGCTCATGGCCACCCACGTCACCATTGCGGACGGCAGCATGCCGTCAAGGCGGTCCATGATGCCGCCGTGTCCTGGCAGAAGAGCCGACATATCCTTGATTCCCAGTTCGCGCTTGAACTGTGACTCCACCAGATCGCCCAAGGTGGCGCAGAACACGAGGCCAAGGCCCATGAGGGCGCCCACCCAGGGGGTGTGGTGGAGCAGGAAGGCAAAGCACAGCGCGCCGGTTACGGTGCCAAAAATGACGGAGCCGGCGAAGCCTTCCCAGGATTTCTTAGGACTTACCGCGGGGGCCATAGGGTGTGAGCCAAACATAACGCCAGCGATGAAGCCGCCGGTATCGGAGGCTACGACGCAGAGCATAAACACCACGATTGACGCCGCTCCTGAGGCAAAGGGCGTCTCCACCCGAGACAGCATTGCCGCGAAGGTTCCGAAGAGGGGAATCCAGGTCAGCACGAAGATACCGACGGACATATCGCGAAGATAGTTAATCGGTGGGCGGTGCCGCCCATTGTGGAAAAGACGGCCAAACATGAGCGCCAAAACAGCCACCACGTAGACCGCTACGAGCCCCGGGGCGTTGAGAAACCACGACACCCACACCATCGCCTGGCCCAGGACGATAAGCAGCGTGCGTGGTACCTGGTAGGAATGCTCCCGAAGACGGGTGAGAACCTCCCACATGGCCACACCAAGGGCCGCAGCGACAACGAGATACCACACAAAGGGCCCGGCCCAGACCGCGAAAACAACGAGTGCGCCCAGTCCCACTCCGACGCCAATGGCGGCGGGCAGATCACGGCCCGCGCTATTTTTTGGCTTGGGCATTCGGCGGGTATGCCGCGAGTGCTCAGTGGTCACGCTAGCTCCTTGTCACGTGGTGGGTTCCTACACAGAAAAGGCCGCCGTGCTGGTCGGTGCCTTGGCGCGGCGGCAAATCGGAGTTCATTAAAGGAGGTTAAACCTCCATGAGCTCCTCTTCCTTGTTGGCGACGAGCTTGTCCACCTGGTCGATGTAGCCGGAGGTGATCTTCTCCATCTCCTTCTCGGCGGCGATGACTTCATCCTCGCCTGCATCGCCATCCTTCTGGAGCTTCTTCAGCTGCTCCATGGCCTTGCGGCGGATGTTGCGGATAGCAATCTTGCCATCCTCACCTTTGCTCTTGGCCATCTTGACCATGTCGCGGCGGCGCTCCTCAGTCAGCTGCGGCACGGTGACGCGCAGTACCTGGCCGTCATTAGTCGGGTTAACACCAAGATCCGAGTTACGGATAGCGTTCTCGATCTCGTGAATCATGGACTGCTCGTAGGGCTTGATGAGCAGCATGCGCGGCTCCGGAACAGAGATGGTGGCCATCTGCGTAATCGGGGTCGGAGCGCCGTAGTAGTCAGCCACCAGGCCGTTAAACATGGAAGGATTCGCACGGCCAGTACGGATGGTGAGAAGCTGCTCGCGGGCGTGCTCCACCGAGGCGGTCATGTGCTCTTCTGCTTCGAGCTGGATCTCGTCGATCATGAGGGTTTACAACTCCCTTGAAATAGTTAAAAGTTCTGGGAAAGAATCTAGCAGGTCGCGGCCCGTTTGTACTAAGACTGGACCAGCGTGCCGATCTTCTCACCATTGACAGCGCGCTTGATGTTACCTTCGGTGAGGAGGTTGAACACCAGCATCGGCATGTTGTTGTCCATGCAGAGGCTGAATGCGGTGGCATCAGCAACCTTCAAGCCCTTCTCGATGACCTCACGCGGGGTGATTTCGGAATAGAGCTCCGCATCCGGGTTAGTGCGCGGATCTGCCGAATACACACCGTCAACGGCCTTAGCCAAGAACAGAACCTCTGCGCCAATTTCCAGAGCGCGCTGTGCGGCGGTGGTATCGGTGGAGAAGTACGGCATGCCCATGCCGGCGCCGAAGATGACGACTCGGCCCTTCTCCAGGTGGCGGTCAGCTCGCAGCGGCAGGTAGGGCTCCGCAATCTGCGCCATGTTAATGGAGGTCTGAACGCGGCAGTCAATGCCCTGCTGGGAGAGGAAATCTTGGAGTGCTAGGGAGTTCATGACGGTGCCGAGCATGCCCATGTAGTCAGAGCGGGCACGGTCCATACCGCGCTGGGAGAGTTCGGCGCCTCGGAAGAAGTTGCCTCCGCCGATGACGACGGCAATCTCGGTGCCTTGACTGGCCACCTCAGCGATCTGGCGGGCGACGTTTTCCACAACGTCGGGGTCAATGCCGACCTTGCCTCCGCCGAACATCTCACCGCCCAGCTTGAGCATGACTCGCTTGTATCCGGTTCGCTTCGATTCAGGGGTGGTCACGGCCTTCATCGTCTCCTTCACGCGTGGCGGTGCTCCAAATTGAGCATCCGAGGTAAGCACTTGAATTATTCTGTTCCATCTTAACCATAGGTGCCGTCGTCATAAATATTCACCCGCGCCTGTCCCCACGCAGTGCTTGGCGACGCCCCCAAACGACAACGTCCCCCTCTCTCTCATCCCAGCAGACGCGGGAGGGAGTAAGGGGGACGCGCGCTAAAAGCACGTGATGCTTAGAGAGGGCTTAGGCGCCTACCTCGTAGCGAACGAAGCTCTTGATGGTGGTGCCGGCTTCCTCAGCAACCTGCTTGACGGTCTTCTTGGAGTCAGACAGGGAAGCCTGCTCAAGCAGAACGACGGACTTGTAGAAGCCGTTGAGACGGCCTTCCACGATCTTCGGCAGAGCAGCCTCCGGCTTGCCCTCCTCGCGGGTGGTAGCCTCAGCGATTTCGCGCTCCTTCTCCACGATTTCAGCCGGGACATCCTCGCGGGTGAGGTACTCAGCGTTCATCGCAGCAATCTGCAGGGCCGCAGCGTGTGCGCCCTCTTCGTTGCCCTCGTAGGACACGAGAACACCCACTGCCGGCGGCAGGTCAGCGGAACGCTGGTGCAGGTAGACAGCAACGTTGTCGCCCTCGATGGTGACAGCGCGGCGTGCCTGCAGCTTCTCACCGGTCTTTGCGGACTCCTCGTCAACGACCTCGGAGACCTTCTTGCCGTCGAGCTCAAGGTTGTTCAGCTCCTCACCGGAGTTGACCTTGGCCTCGCCAGCTGCTTCGGCGATCTTGGTAGCGAAAGCCTTGAAGGCATCATTCTTAGCTACAAAGTCGGTCTCACAGTTGATTTCGACCATGGTGTTGCCGGATACGGCAACGAGGCCTTCGGTAGCCTCACGCTCAGCGCGCTTGGATACGTTCTTTGCACCCTTGATGCGCAGGTACTCGACAGCCTTGTCGTAGTCACCCTGAGACTCGTCGAGGGCCTTCTTGCAATCGAGCATGCCGGCGCCGGTGGCCTCGCGCAATGCCTTAACGTCTGCAGCAGTGTAGTTAGCCATAGTTGGAGCGTTCCTCCTTGGAATTAAACGGTATTCGATGAAACAGCGTAGCTGAATCGCTACCACCACGTCGCGTTGAGGGGGTGTTAGTGATTCTTCAACTCCCCCGCGAGGGTAACGCGTGGAACACCACGCGGCACAGTGTGCATGTGGTGGCGTGTCACACGCCTTGGTTGGGCGCGTGAGAAAAAGCCCCCATCGCCGCGGGTGATAAATACCACGCGGTGCGGGGGCTTAGGGGACGCAGATTACTCTGCGGACTTCTCGGCGTCCTCAGCCTTGTCGGCGGAGGCCGGGTCGGAAGCTGCGGCAGCCTCAGCGGCGTCGCGAGCGTCCTTCTCAGCGGAATCGCCAGCGGCTTCCTTAGCCTGTGCAAGCTGGCGCTCCTCGCGGGCCTTCTTGCCCTCTTCCACTGCGGTAGCAATGATGCCGGAGAGCAGCTTGGTGGCGCGGATAGCGTCATCGTTGCCCGGGATCGGGAAGTTCACCTCATCCGGATCGCAGTTGGTGTCCAGGATGGCCACAACCGGAATGTTGAGCTTGTGAGCTTCCTTGACCGCGATGTGCTCCTTGTTGGTGTCAACGATCCACAGTGCGGACGGAGCCTTGCTCATTTCGGCGATGCCGCCCAGAACGCGCTCAAGCTTGATGCGCTCGCGGTTCAGCATGAGAACTTCCTTCTTGGTGCGGCCCTTGTAGCCGTCCTCAGCGGCATCCATGGCCTGCAGCTCCTTCATGCGCTTGAGGCGCTTGGAGACAGTCTGGAAGTTGGTGAGCATACCGCCCAGCCAGCGGTGGTTCACGTACGGCATGCCAACGCGGGTTGCCTCTTCAGCAACTGCTTCCTGAGCCTGCTTCTTGGTGCCCACGAAAAGGATGGTGCCACCGTGCGCAACGGTCTCCTTGACGAACTCGAAGGCCTCATCGATGTAGGTCAGCGTCTGCTGCAGGTCGATGATGTAGATGCCGTTACGGTCGGTGAAGATGTAGCGCTTCATCTTCGGGTTCCAGCGACGGGTCTGGTGGCCGAAGTGGACACCAGCGTCGAGGAGCTCGCGCATGGTTACAACTGCCATGATTCGCTCGCTTTCTTTTAGGTTGTTTCGGTTTTACAAAAATTGTGCGGTGTTTTATTCCGCACCCTAGCAACGAAGGCCCAGGCCAACACCCCATTTACATGGGGACCACGTCAACCACGGACTGTCTCTCCCTTAACCCAGGAAGCGACTACTTCGCCGCGCGTAGTCAATCCGATGTTCCTACCTTTATGCTCCGAGGACATCGTGCCCGAAGGGAAGCACAAGCACAGTGAACACAGACTGCTGACGGCCAGCTTAATACCGCAACCATGAGGAGTCCAAAACGACAGGCCTATTTTCACATGCTCTTTGTTGAAGGTTTCACACAGTTCTTCACTGCTTCACCATAAGCACCATCGTTGACATGTTATCCACAGGGCATCGCTGCCTTCTTCCCTCAATGTCACCCCACAGTCATGCTGAGAGCATGGTTCACCGCCTTCATCCTCTCACCGTCACCGTCGCGCTTGTTGTCGTTCTCTGGTCGGCGCTTATCGCCGTACCCCTCTCCGCCGCCTTCGTCGATCCCACTACCGGGACACCCACCGCCACGCAAGTTGTCCGTGGCTTCGAACCACCAGAAAAGCGTTGGCTGGCCGGCCACCGTGGAGTGGATCTGGCCTTACCCGTAGGCGGCAAGGTACGAACCGCTGGCGATGGCGTCGTGCACTTCGCTGGTTCCGTGGCCGGCACACCAGTGGTGTCTATCGCGCACGCTAACGGTATCCGCACGACTTACCAGCCCGTCCACGCGCGGGTGGAAAAGGGCGACCACGTGAGCGAAGGACAGGTTATCGGGACTCTCGCACCTTCCGTCGATGGCTATCCTGGGCTGCATTGGGGAGCTATTGAAGGCCGCGACGACTACATTGATCCACTGAGTCTGCTGGGAGAACCCATCATTCGACTCAAGCCCGTGGGTGGGATTGCGCGTACACGTCCTTGAGACGCTGTGCCGAGACGTGCGTATAGACCTGCGTTGTTTGGAGCGATGAGTGGCCCAATAATTCCTGGACCATACGAAGATCCGCGCCGCCTTCTAATAAATGCGTTGCCGCGGAGTGTCTCAGGCCGTGCGGAGTAAGCCCCGAGGCACCACTAACCTGGGCGGCACGCTCAACAACACGCCGAACTTGACGGGCATCAATGCGGCCGCCACGAGTTCCTACGAACATTGCTTCTGTCTGCCCCGCTAACTGGGCACGGCCGGCAGAAAGCCACGCGGTGAGCGCGTCGGCAGCCGCCTCGCCAAAAGGCACAACGCGTTGCTTGTTTCCTTTACCTGTCACGCGTGCGGTACGGCGTGAGAGGTCAACATCGTCCACGTCAAGGCCCACGATCTCGGCTACACGCACGCCAGTGGCATAGAGAAATTCGAGCATGGCACTGTCACGCAAATAGTGAACCTCGTCCGAAGAGACCGCATTGCCCATCAGCTCGCCAGCTGCAGTGGGAGACATGACCGTGGGCAGATGCTTGCCTACTTTTGGTGTAACAAGACGTTGGGCAACATCAGCGTCAAGGTGACCTTCGCGCGCCGCCCACGCCGAGAACGCACGCACGGAAGCAGTGCGCCGTGCCAGCGTGGAGCGCGATTTACCCTCTTCAACGCCTTGGGCTAGCCACGCACGCAGGGAGCTCAACGTGAAAGACTGAAAATCAGGCACGCTGCAAGCCAAAAGCCGCAGATCGGAGCAGTATCCGCGCACGGTGGCCTCGGAACGGCCGCGTACGATGCGCTGGTGCTCGGCGAAATCCTCAATTGCCTCACCTAGCTGCCCACCTACGCGCCGCCCACTTCTTTCACTTGCGCCACTCATGACTCATAAGTCTACTCATGTGCGCTGCCACAGCGCCCCCGAGCGCGCTATCACCCCCATCTTTTGCATCGCCACGAGCAAGTGCACCGTTAAGGCAACCCGCATCCCCGCTGCAGCCGCGATGTCCTCAGCACTAGCGCCCGAATCCGCAGTTTCCGGAGGGGTCGAGTCATAAACCTTGAGTTCGTTGCGCGAGAGGCGCTGCACTGCCGTGGGTTGAAACTCCAATTCATACTGCCCCGCTGCGTCCACGGCTCCGGCTTGCCCCACCAAGCCGCGCACTTCATCAGCCGAGGCGACCAACTGGGCGCGCCCTTCTTGGATGCGCTGGTGGCACCCTAGCGACCCAGACGTCGTTATCGGCCCTGGTACCGCCATGGCCACTCGCCCCAAAGCTTCGGCCCAGTTCAACGTGTTCAGTGCCCCTGAGCGAAAACCAGCTTCCACCACGACGGTTCCAGCAGTCATCGCCGCCACGAGGCGATTGCGAGAGAGGAATCGGAATCGCTGCGGCCGCGTTCCCGGCGCGAACTCCGACACCACGCAACCAGAACCGGCGATCTGCTTGAAAAGTGAGGCATTGCGCGCCGGGTAGGAAATATCAATGCCGCAGGCAGCCACGGCCACGGTCTGCCCGCCAGCTTCCACAGCGGCCTCGTGTACCGCGGTATCCACGCCTACTGCCCCGCCGGAAACCACCGTCCACTGGTGTGAGGCTAATCCGCCAGCGAGGAGACGGCTAGCTTCCCATCCATAGCGGCTTATCGCCCGAGTGCCAACCAACGCCACCGACTGTGCCAATGTCTCACGCAGATTGCTGCCGCGTACCCACAGGCTGTGGGGTGGCACCGCTTGATCGTCAAAGGTCGCAGGAGCATCCACCACGCCTTGTTGATAGAAACCGAAAGCACTGGAGAATTCCTCGCCTGGCCACTCGGTATCCTCCGGAGTAATGAGTCTAGCCCCTACCGCCTCGGCAGCAGCTAGGTCCTCCTCTTGGCGGAGCCAGTCACGGCGCGACGCCGTGGTCTGACGCAGCGGACCTATCCAATCCTCTCCCTTGTAGATTCCATGCGCGATTTCCTCCGCTGGATAGTGGGTAAGCAATCCATGAAGTACGGGGGACGGGCCTTCCACCACGCGGTTAAGGTAGGCCCACGTGTGCTGGGGCGTCGACAGATTGAGCTCGCTCATGCCGCCAACCTTTCAATAGTGCCGGAGCCACGCAAATCGAGCGCTCTACTGACATGGTCGAGGTCCGGGCGCTGTGAACCTTCCAGATCCGCCAACGTCCAGGCCAAGCGCAGAACGCGGTCGACTCCGCGTTGGCTCAGCTCTCCTTCGGCCAAGTAAGCCGCAAGCATGACCATGGCTGACTCCGCTGCGGGTCGATGGCGGCGCAGGTAGGACGCCGGCACCGCACCATTGATGAGCACGTCAAGCCCATCAGAGGCCCAGCGTTGGGCCATGCGCTCACGGGCTATCGCTACGCGTTCAGCGATCACCGCTGAGGTTTCTTCTCCCTCAGCATTGAGCACGGCTGATTGCCCTGACAGTGACACCACGATGTCGAGACGATCCCGCAGCGGCCCCGAAAGATTGGAAAGATAGTTCATTCTGTCGACCGATCTGCATTCGCAGCGTGCCGGGTCCTCTGTACCGCACCGACACGGATTCGCCGCGAGTACAAGCTGGAACCGTGCAGGGAAGGTTACTTCCCGGCGCGCCCGCGCGAGCCGTACCTGGCCTTCCTCCAGAGGTGCCCGCAACCCATCGAGAACCTGGGCGGGAACCTCACTGACCTCATCAAGAAAGAGAACGCCGTGATGCGCCAGGCTCACCGCGCCGGGCCGTGGCCTACCTGAACCGCCGCCAATCAGCGCCGCTCTGGACACCGAAGCATGCGGGGCGATAAAAGGTGCGCGGGAAATGACTGTTCCTACTGAACCCGCCACTGAATGAATAGCTGTGGCTTCGACCGCTTGATCCGTGGTCAGGCGCGGAAGGATGCTCGGCAAGCGGGAGGCGATCATGGACTTGCCGGAGCCAGGTGGGCCCACCATCATGACGTGGTGGCCGCCGGCTGCAGCAACCTCCGCTGCCCACTTTGCCTCCTTTTGCCCAGCAATCTCACTGAAGTCAGCTAACTCTTCGCGCACGGGCACCACGTCCCGCGCAACGTGCTCTGCCGCTGGCAAGCAATCATTGCCGCATGCCCAGGCAAAAGCATCCCACAGGGTCTCTGCCACCAGTACCCGCATGCCTGGCACAAGCGCTGCCTCGGCAGCATTGCCCGGCGGGATAATGAGCGTGTCATAGCCCTGTGAACGGGCGGCCAGCAGTGCGGGGATAATTCCAGAGACCGGCCGGACACGTCCATCAAGTCCTAGTTCTCCCAGGACAATAGTACCGTTGAGCCGGCAATTCTCGGCTTGCCCCGCAGCCAGGATGGCCAACGCCATGGGTAAGTCGAAGTGTGCGCCTGCCTTCGGTAAGGAAGCCGGAGACATAGACACAACCACCTTAGTTTTCGGCCAGGGCAGGCGTGAATTACTCACCGCGGTGCGGATGCGGTCACGGGACTCAGAAATTGCGGCATCGCCTAAGCCCACCACATGAACCCCAGGCAGCCCGGGGCCGACGTTGGCTTCCACAACCACGACTTTGGCCAGGACGCCATCGAGCGCAATGGTGTCGCATCTACCGAGAGCCATGCTCCACCCCCTGGAAATACTCGACATCGAAGTCGGTGCCGGATTTCACTAGGCCGAGGACATCAAAGCGGATTTCGGAGATCGGCTTACCATCCAGCCACTGCGCGGCCGCCTTGCGTAGGCGCTGTAGCTTCCGTTTCGTCACTGATTCCGCCACGCCGTACTCGCGCGAGGCGCGGGTCTTGACCTCGACGAAAACGATGGTTCCATCTGGTTCTCGGACCACGAGGTCAATCTCGCCCACGCGATAGTGGACATTGGCGGCTATCACCTGGCTTCCGCGTGCCCGGTAGAAGTCGGCCGCGAATTTCTCGCCAGCGCGCCCTAAAGCGTCCTTCGGACGCATAGTCTGCCCTATAGGCGCATGGAGGTCCCCAACGCGGGGCGTGGTCGCTGTAGATCTGGTCATGGAGGTGCTCCTTGGAGTGATCGTGTTCGTTGCACGCCGCAAGCACGACACAAGCACTTTCCTTATGCCGTTAATCTCACGACACTGTCCAGAACACCCCAGTAACGCCCCTCCTGGCGAGGACCTGGCCCCAAGAAGCCATAGTTCTGTGGATAACTAGTCCGGGGTCACCGATTGGGCCCCCTCTCCCCGACGGTTATCCACACTCACCGCAGCCGAGCGAGGACTCAGCTGCTGCTGGCTACCTGCTTATTCCGGCAGCACGAAGTCGGGCTTGTCCAACTCTTCGATGTTGACGTCCTTGTACGTGATGACGCGGACATAGCGCACGAAACGCGCGGAGCGGTACATGTCCCATACCCATGCATCCGACATACGGACCTCGTAGTAGACATCTGGCCCCGAGGTATGCGGAATAAGCTCGACCGCGTTGGCCAGGTAAAACCTGCGTTCAGTCTCCACCACGTAGGAGAATTGGCTGACCACATCGCGATATTCGCGGTACAGTGACAGCTCGACTTCAGCCTCGTAGTTATCGAGTTCCTCAGCGCTCACGGCGTGCTTCTCCTTCGCTCACATGTCCGGTCGTTGTCACTCTTTCTGACAGAACGTGCCTCAGCTTACTTCCCGCAGCGCTCCGAACGGCTCAGGCGCGCGCGAGGAATTGAGCATGAGCGCCTGCCACATTGCGGTAACTCATCCGATGCTCCGGGGTCGCTCCCAAGCGCGCAATGGCATCGTGGTGTGCAGCGGTGCCATAGCCTTTATGACTTCCCAGCCCGTAGCCCGGGTAGCGCTCCGCCAAGCTATCCATAAGTCGGTCCCGAGACACCTTGGCCAAGATGCTGGCCGCCGCAATGCACCGCGCGGCCGCATCTCCACCAATGATCGGCAGCTGTGGGGCAGGGATGCCGGGGACGCGGAGGGCGTCGGTAAGCACATAGCTTGGTTGCACCTCGAGCTGCGCCACCGCGCGGCGCATGCCAGAGACGTTGGCGTGCTGAATGCCGAAAGTGTCAATGGACCCGGCATCAATGTGCACAACGGACCACGCCAGCGCGCGACGCTTGATGACGGGCTCCAACTGTGCTCGGGCCGCGGGGCTCAACTTCTTGGAATCATCAAGGCGCTCTAGGCCTTGAATAATACGGTCCGGAAGGATACAGGCAGCAATAGTCACCGGTCCACAACAAGCCCCGCGCCCGGCCTCATCCACGCCTGCCACTGGGCCTAAACCGGCCTTTGACAGGGCTACCTCATAGGTGCGCTTCTGTTTGAGACGTCTCATAACCCTGGGTGGTCGATGAGCTGCGCCCGGCTCACCGGCAGTACTACGGCCGCTACTTTGCCACGCACATTGCCTACGGGTACCGTCCCCTGCAGCTTATCGCCCAGATGTGCGCGCGAATCCAGGGAGTTCGTGCGGTTATCCCCCATGACCCACAGGTGCCCCTCCGGCACCGTGACCGGACCAAAATAGGCGCCGCCACATGCCTGTGAGCCAACCCGGTCATCAATGGGAATTTCCGGTGGGTCAAGCACCACCTCCTGATTCGTGGCATGGCCGTCCACCATGACGGAGGGGTCACCCTCCTCACAGGACACGGTTTGTCCACCCGTGGCAATGACGCGCTTGACCAAGATGTTGTCACCATTGGGCACGAGCCCCACCACGGCACCGAGGTTTTGCAGACCGCGCAGCATGACATTCTGGGAGCGGTCAACGTTGAAAGAGGTATTCCACGAGTCCGGCCCCGAAAAGACCACGACGTCCCCTGGGCGAGGATCGGAGAAGTAATAGCTGACCTTCTGCACCACTATGCGGTCATTCGTGCAACCGGGGCAGCCGTGCAGCGTCGGCTCCATCGAGGAGGAGGGAATGAGGTACATCCGCCCCACGCAGGCCTGAATCAGCGCCAGCACGGCGAAGGTGACCGCGAGTGCCCACACCACATCCCGGGTGCGCAGCCGCGCGGTCTCCGCGCAGCGCTTAGGACTGGATGTCCGGGTCATCGACCCCACCGATGCGGTTGAAGGGGAAGAAAACAAACATCACCTTGCCGCGGACATTCTCCACGGGAATGGTGCCTTGGTACTCGTCCTGCATGTGGTAGCGCGAATCCGCCGAGGCGGTGCGGTTATCACCCATGACCCAGATATTGCCCTCCGGCACGGTCACCGGCCCAAAGTAGGCACCGCCGCAGGCATAGGAACCGGTGGTTTCGTCCACTCGGTAGGTTGGCGGGTCTTGGACATAGTCTTGCTCAATCGGTTCACCGTCCACCATGACGGCAGGATCCCCCTCCTGACAGGAGACGGTCTGTCCACCGGTAGCCACCACGCGCTTGACCAACGTGTTCTCATCCGGCGGAGTGAGGGACACATAGCTCAGGGCGTCCTGTATGCGGTGAATCACGGGGTTGTCTGAGCGCGGCGATTGCCAGTTGGTATCCCAATCCTTGGTGCCCTTGAACACAACGACGTCACCGGGTTCTGGTTCCTTGTCGCCGTAGTAGGAGACCTTCTCGGTGAAGATGCGGTCATTGTTGCAGCCGGTGCAGCCATGCAGGGTGGGCTCCATCGATCCCGACGGGATGACGTACTGCCGGCCCACGAAGTTCTGGAAGACGCCTACCACTGCAAGCACGCACACCACCACGATGATGGTCTCAAGGAACCACGGCATCTGCTTCTTGTCTTCGCGTGACGCCGAAGCCGGCTCCGCAGTGCTTGGCGACGTCCCCCCTACCGCAGCGCCTTCACTTCGAGCAGCGTCAGCCCTGTCCGCGTCAGCGCTGTCCCGCGCGGCACCTTCAGTGACATCTTCAGCGACATCTTCGGTCATGTCCTTGTCTTTATTCACGGGCTAAATCCTAGCAATGCGCCGCGACATCTCGGTAAGGCGGCGCGGCGCGGGTCTAAAACAGCACAGGCCCTCCGCCTCCCCACCGAACAATGGTGAGAGACGAAGGGCCGAAGCGCACGAGGATTAGCGGCGCTCCTTGATGCGGGCCTTCTTACCGCGCAGGTCGCGCAGGTAGTACAGCTTCGCGCGGCGAACGCGGCCGCGGCGAACAACCTCGATGGAGGCGATGTTCGGGGAGTGAACCGGGAAGGTACGCTCCACACCGATGCCGAAGGAAACCTTACGCACGGTGAAGGTTTCGCGGATGCCGGCACCCTGGCGGCGGATGCAGACGCCCTTGAAGAGCTGGGTACGCTCGGTGTTGCCCTCGATAACCTTGACGTTGACGTCGAGGGTGTCGCCCGGGCGGAAGGACGGGATATCGTCACGCAGCTGGGCTGCGTCGATCTTGTCAATGAGGTTTGCCATTGAATGTTTTCCTTTTCAGTTTAAGACAGAGGACCCTAGCGCCACCTCACGGCGGCTGACCGGTTCGTGCCTGTTACACAGAACAGGGATATCTTTCCATATCCCATCCCCACCGGACAAATTGCTTCAAACGCCTGACACGGATGTTGTTTGCATTCTAAGGTGGGTAACGCACTGATACCCCACGGGTGCCCACAGGAAGTGGGCTGAGAGTGGCGCTGACACCGCGCCTGCACCGTTCGAACCTGTCTGGTTAGCACCAGCGAAGGAAGAGAGGAGCAGCCATGACGGCTACCCATCACCCAACCCAGAACTCTGACTCCGGCGAGATCCACCCCAAGCACACCTACGCGCCCATTCGGGAGAACGGCCTTGAGGTCCCAGAGACCGAAATCCAGCTGGATGATTCCCCCACCGGGCCCAACGAGCCCTTCCGCGTCTACCGCACCCGCGGCCCAGAGTGCGAGCCCGAGGTAGGACTCCCGGCGCTGCGCGCGGAGTGGATCGCGGAGCGTGGGGACATCGAAGAGTACGAGGGCCGCGCCCGCAACCTCGCCGATGATGGCCGCTCCGCCGAGCGCCGCGGTGCCGCCTCTCAGGAATGGAAAGGTGAGCGCCGACAGCCGCTGCGCTCGAAGGAGGGCAAGCGCGTCACCCAAATGCATTACGCACGCCAGGGCATCATCACCAAGGAAATGGAGTTTGTAGCACTCCGCGAGCACTGCGACCCAGAATTCGTCCGCTCCGAAATCGCGCGCGGACGTGCCATCCTGCCCAACAACGTCAACCACCCGGAATCTGAGCCGATGATCATCGGCCGCAAGTTCCTCACCAAGATCAACGCCAACATCGGCAATTCCGCGGTGACGTCCTCCATCGCCGAAGAAGTCTCCAAGCTGCGCTGGGCCACGCGCTGGGGCGCGGACACGGTGATGGACCTTTCCACCGGTGATGACATCCACACCACCCGCGAGTGGATTCTCCGCAACTCCCCCGTCCCGATTGGCACCGTGCCCATCTACCAGGCATTGGAGAAGGTGAACGGCGTGGCAGAAGACCTGACCTGGGAGATCTTCCGCGATACCGTCATTGAGCAGTGCGAGCAGGGAGTGGACTACATGACCATCCATGCCGGCGTTCTGCTGCCCTACGTGCCGCTCACCACCGAGCGCGTGACGGGCATTGTCTCTCGTGGCGGCTCCATCATGGCGGGCTGGTGCCTTGCGCACCACAAGGAGTCCTTCCTCTACGAGAACTTCGACGAGCTCTGTGAGATTTTTGCGCGCTACGACGTCGCCTTCTCACTCGGCGACGGCCTGCGTCCGGGCTCCCTCGCCGATGCCAATGACACCGCCCAGTTCGCGGAGCTCAAGACCATCGGCGAGCTCACCCGGCGCGCCTGGGAGTACGACGTCCAGGTCATGGTGGAAGGCCCCGGTCACGTCCCGCTCAACATGGTTCAGGAAAACAACGAGCTGGAGCAGGATTGGGCTTCTGATGCCCCCTTCTACACGCTGGGCCCTCTGGTCACCGACATCGCGCCGGGATACGACCACATCACCTCCGCCATTGGTGCGGCGAACATCGCCATGGGTGGCACAGCCATGCTGTGCTACGTCACCCCTAAGGAGCACCTGGGCCTGCCCAACCGTGATGACGTCAAGACCGGTGTCATTACCTACAAGTTGGCCGCCCATGCTGCCGACGTGGCGAAAGGCCACCCCGGGGCGCGCGCCTGGGACGACGCGATGAGCAAAGCCCGCTTTGAGTTCCGCTGGCACGACCAGTTCGCGCTCTCTTTGGACCCGGATACCGCACAGGCTTACCACGACGAGACCCTGCCTGCGGAGCCAGCGAAGACCGCCCACTTCTGTTCCATGTGCGGGCCGAAGTTCTGTTCCATGCGCATCAGCCAGGACATCCGCGACACCTTCTCCGATTCCCTCGGCATGCCCAGCTTCCCAGGCCAGGCTTCCGTCGACCCAGACGTGGTTGCTGCCGCCCGCGCGGGCGAAGAGCGCAAGTCGGCGGAGTTCAAGGCCCAGGGCTCACAGCTTTACCAGAAGGAAGACACCGCGCATGCCTGATCTGCGCTGCTATTTCGTCACGGGCGCCGCGGACTCCCCAGCGGAAGTCGTGCGCATCGCTGCGGCAGCAGCCCGGGGCGGAGCCGGGGTGGTGCAGGTGCGTTCAAAGCCGATTACAGCGCGCGATCTCTACCTGTTGGGTAAGGAGGTCGCCCGCGCGGTGGCAGCGGCCAACCCTCAGACGCAGGTGCTTATCGACGACCGCGTGGACGTCGCCCTCGCGCTGCGCCACGACGGCGAGCCGGTTCATGGTGTCCATATTGGCCAGGATGATCTCCCCGTGGCGCAGGCTCGAGCCGTGCTGGGACCGGAAGCCATCATTGGGCTCACCACGGGCACCCGCGAGCTCGTGGAGAACGCCAACCAGGTAGCTGACCTTATCGATTACATCGGCTGCGGGCCGTTCCGGGCGACGCCGACAAAAGATTCCGGCCGCGCGCCGCTGGGCCTTGAGGCCTATCCCGAACTAGCCGAACTGTCCCGTGTCCCGCTCGTGGCCATTGGGGATGTCACCGCTGATGATGCCGCCGACCTCGCGGCCACGGGTGTTGCTGGCCTGGCCGTAGTGCGCGGCATCATGCACGCCACCGACCCGGAAGCCTACTGCCGGTCGCTGATTTCCGGCTTCGACGAAGGTGCACGATGAGTACTGCCTCTGATTCCTCGGTCATCGTTATCGGAGCCGGGTTGGTGGGTCTGGCCACCGCCGTGGAGCTAGCCGCCCGCGGCCACGAGGTCACCGTGCTCGACCCAGCACCAGCTTCGGGCGCCACGCACCATGCCGGCGGCATGCTCGCGCCCGCTGCCGAGGTGGTCTACCAACAAGATCCGCTTTTTCCTCTCATGCGCGCCTCGAGTGCGTGGTACCCAGAGCTCATTGACCTCGTTTCCGCTCACACGGATGTGCCCACGGGCTACCGCGCGGAGGGCACGCTTGTCGTCGCGGCTGATCGCGCAGACGCGCAGCATCTCACTGACCTGGCCGATTATCAATCCCTCCACGGCATGGAGGTCGAGCGCATCACGGTGCGCGAGGCCCGCCGCTCCGAGCCGCTTCTCTCCCCGCGTCTAGCCAGCGCAGTGAGTATTCCGGGCGACACACAGGTTTTTCCTCGCCAGTGGGCGGAGGCCCTCGGCAGCGCCGCACAAGCGCTGGGCGTGCGTCTGTTTCGCACGCCGGCCCAGGCTATCGATGCCTCCACGGGTGCCGTCACCACCCCGGTAGGTGACTTCCAGGCCGACGACGTCGTGCTCGCCGCTGGCCTCGGGGCGCGCGACATCGACTGGGCTGAGTCCGCGGGACTTGCCCGCATGCCCCTCCAGTTGCGCCCAGTGTACGGCGACATCCTTCGCCTTCGGGTGCCGGATCACCTACAGCCGCTTTTGACCCGCGTGGTTCGTGGTTTCGTGGAGGACCGTCCCGTCTACCTCATTCCTCGCTTCGATGGCACTCTGGCCATCGGTGCCACGACCCGGGAGGATTCGCTCACTTCTGCCCAGGCCGGCGGAGTTTATGCCTTGCTGCGCGATGCCCTACGTATTCTCCCTGCCGTCGAGGAATGCGAATTCCTTGAGGCCAGTGCAGGTGCCCGCCCAGGCACCCCGGATGACCTGCCCTACCTGGGACGCGTGGGCGCTAAGCTCGTCGTATCTACCGGTTATTTCCGCCACGGCATCCTGCTCACAGCCCTCGCAGCGCGCTGCACACGAGAGCTCATCGAGCACGCCGAGTCCAGCATCGATCTCACCGCCTGTTCGCCCTTGCGACACTTCAAGGAGACACCATGATCCTCACCCTCAACGGCCAACCCTATGACACCTCAGCGTCCACCGTCGCCGAGCTGCTGGATGAGAAAGGCATCGCCGTCGACGGCACTGCCGTCGCACTCGCCGAGCAGGTCGTGCCGCGCTCGCGATGGGAAGCCACTGAGCTCATGGAAGGCGCTGTCGTTGAAATCCTCACTGCTGTCCAAGGAGGCTAAATGCTCACTATTGCTGATACCACTTTTTCCTCCCACCTCATCATGGGCACTGGCTGTGCCACCAGCCACGATGCCTTGGAACGCGCGCTGGTTGCCTCCGGCACGGAGCTCACCACTGTAGCCATGCGGCGCCACACCGGCACCAGTAGCGGCGAGAGCGTCTTCGACTTATTGCGCCGACTGAACATCGCCCCGCTGCCCAACACCGCCGGCTGTCGCACCGCGCGCGAGGCTGTGCTCACCGCCAACATGGCCCGCGAAGCCTTAGGCACCTCGTGGGTCAAGGTCGAGGTCATCGCCGACGAACACACGCTGCTACCCGACGTCCTCGAAACCCTCGACGCCACAGAACTCCTCGCGTCCGATGGTTTCACTGTGTTGGCCTACACCAGCGACGATCCCGTAGCCGCGCAGCGCCTCGAGGATGCCGGGGCTGCGGCCGTCATGCCGCTCGGCGCCCCAATCGGCACCGGCCTGGGCATTCTCAACCCACACAACCTCGAGCTCATCTGCTCGCGTGCGTCGGTGCCCGTGCTTGTCGACGCCGGCATAGGAACCGCCTCCGACGCCACCCTCGCCATGGAGCTGGGGTGCTCCGGTGTTCTTCTTGCCAGCGCGGTCAACCGCTGCCAAGACCCCGAAGCCATGGCCACCGCGATGCGCCACGCAGTGGAGGCCGGCAGGCTCGCCCGCAGCGCTGGACGCATCCCCCAGCGCGAACATGCCCAAGCATCGTCCACCTTCGACGGTCTAGCGAACTGGGCTGACCAGGTTTTGTAGTCGCACCACACCACGACGACACGGAGGTCTCAGTGCTCAGCGATACCGAACGCGCCCGCACCGCCCGCCAGCGTATCCTGCCCGGCTTCGGCGACGATGCCCAAGAGAGGCTGCACGCCGCCCACGTCCTTATTGTCGGCGCTGGAGGGCTCGGCTGCCCGGCCCTCCAACAGCTGGCTGCGGCTGGAATCGGCACCATCACCCTCATCGATTCCGACACCGTCGATATGAGCAACCTGCACAGGCAGGTGCTGTTTGGTACGGGAGACGTCGGTAAGCCCAAGGCGGATGTGGCTGCCGCCCGCGCCCGTGAGCTCAACCCCGAGCTCACCATCACCCCGTTGAAGAAGCGCCTCGATGCCTCAAACGTCCTCGACCTGTGCGACGACGCCGACCTCGTTCTCGACGGCTCTGATACCTTCGACACGAAGTACCTCGTCGCCGATGCCTGCGAAATCACCTCCACCCCGCTAGCCTGGGGAACCGTGCTTCGTTATGGTGGGCAGGCCGGGCTATGGCGCTCCGGTACAGACTGCATCGACGGCCGCGGCGTGGGCCTGCGTGATCTCTTCCCCGAGCCTCCCCACGGCGAAGCGCTCGAATGCTCCACCGCCGGCGTACTGGGAGCGACGACATCAGTGATAGCTGGGATCATGGCCACAGCCACCATTGCCGCACTCGCGCAGCTGCCGCACCACTCGGAGCTCGTGGGACGCGTAACGTCCTACGAGGCTCTTCCCGGCAGCTTTCGCACACTACAGGTGGGTGCCGACCCTGACCGCGCACTCGTCACCGCGCTTCCGGGCCAACCTTCGCTACCGCCTGAGCTTCGCAGCGGCCACGCCTGCCTCCTCGACATCTCCGACACCCCCACCGCACCAGCCCCCGCGGTGTCGCTGCCCTGGCACACCGTCTCCGACGATGACTCCGTCCGCGGCGCCCTGTTGTCCTGCGACTCCGCACTGGTTTATGTGGCCTGCCCCTCAGGTGGACGCAGCGCTGGATTCGCCCTGCGCTACGCAGATCTAGCCGCTGACATGGGAATTGAGCTGCGCAACCTGCCCGGCGGTCTCACCGCCTACCCCGCAATGTTTTAGGCTCCTGCTACAACGTTCGGGCGGAAAAGGTGCTCATCCAGAACGCGGGCAGTGCCGTGGTGGCGGGCACGGAACACCGCACACGATGCAACCAGCGCCAGGGCGGTCACGATGAACAGAACTACGATACCGGCCCAGAACGTGCCGTCGTGGATGCCGTCGGTGGCGCGGGTGAACGCATTTTTCGCATAAGACATCGGATGGAACGGATGCAGCACACTCAGCGGGCGCGGAATCGCAGCCACCGGCCAGACTCCGCCGAAGACCATGACTCCTAGTGCAAATGCGCCCACCGCAAAAATGGCCCCAATCTTCCGACCAAAGGTCACGAGGAAGAACTGATACGTTGCAGCACCCACGGCAGCAATCGCTGCGATAACCAGCATCATCATCGGCCAGCTTGCGGGAGCCCACCCCATGGTGGAGGACATGAAAGCCATAAAGGCCAGCACGAGGAAGTTCAGCCCAGTCACCACGCCGAAGGCTGCAAGGATACCGCGTACCGGGCTGGTAGCGACCTGGCCGCGACGCCCTAGGTAGTACGGCAACGTCATCGCGAGGAGCAGCATGACAAGGAAGCCGAAGACCAGAACGAAGAGCATGGAGGCACCGCCTGTGATGGTCTTCTGCGTCGGATCGACCGGGTTGATCACGGTCTGTACCGGGTGCACATTTGAGGAGGTGAAGTTGATGGGCACGGCCATGTTGCGAGCGGACGTGTCCGGCTGGGTAATGGATGGGGCCTTGGCGGCACCGTCAGCAAGTTTGGTGGCCAATTCGCTGGACCCCGCTTTGAGCTGATCCATACCATCCTTCAGTTCGGTTCCGCCAGCAGCGAGCTGGCTCGTCCCGTCCTTAAGCGTGCCCGTGCCCTCATGAAGGCGGGAAGCACCATCCTGCAGCTGGTCGGCACCGTTGCTCAGCTCACCTACACCGCTACGTAGTTCCTTTGTTCCGCCAGCCAGCCGATGAGCACCGTCATTCAGTGCGGTCATACCACCGAGGTATTCCGAGTTCGGGTCGGACAGGTTGTAGTACAACTGCCCGGTGCCTTCTGCCAGCTTCTCGAGTTGCGCCACCATGTTTCCGCTTGCCGCCGGATCCAATTCCGACACCAGCGAGTAAAGCTGATCGGCTTGCTCAGCCATGCCGAGACTACGCAAGACATCAACAAGCTGTACCAAGCTCGGGACCACCATCTGGGCCTGCTTGAGCAGCGGGATAAGCATACCGGTGAGCTGGTTGACGCCCCCATCGATTTGTCCCGCGCCATCAGCAAGGCGCCCGGTTCCTGCAAGCAGCTTGTCCGAACCGTCCGCAAGCTGAGCGGCACCGTCATCCAGTTGTGCGGCACCGGCGCCAAGGCGCCCGACGCCGTCATTCAAGCGGGTCGTACCGTTCACCAGCTGGCCGGTTCCATCGTTGAGATCCCCTGCACCGGCATCGAGCTTCGCGATACCTTCGACAGCCCGCCCGCCTCCGTCCTGCAGTTTGCCTGCTCCTTCATCGAGACGTCCTGCTCCTTCAGCGGCTGTCCCCAGCCCATCACTAAGTTTATTCAGCCCCTCAATGACCTGATCCGCATATTTTTTAGAAATCGCGTTTTCCACACTGGTCTGCACTTGCGGGATGAGGCTCGAAGAAATTACCGAACCATTCGTGCCGTAGTAATCGTTGGTGGCGAAATGAATCTCCGGTTTCACGGGCTTATCGCTGATGATGGTGACCGCCTGCTCGGAGAAGTTCTTGGGGATGGTCACCACCATGAGGTACTTCCCCTTCAAGAGGCCCTCATCGCCGTCTTCCTTAGTGACCTCCGCAAAGTTGAGGTACTCCGTTTCCATGAGGCCTTCTACGACCTGATCGCCGTAGTTGGTGAACTCTCCTTGCTTATCAACGCCCACATCTTCATTCACCACCGCCAAGTCAATGTTGCGCATGTATTTGGAGGGATCCCACATTGCCCACATCATGGTGCCGGCGACGATGATGGGCGCCACGAGAAGAAAGACGATGAGCACCCGCGATAAGGTGCTCGTGGGACGCCAATCCAGAACGCGGTGCCACCCCATCGCTTCGCTCCCCTCAGCTCCCTCGCCCCCCTTCACTGGCGAAGCACCATTCGCTCCGTGCACGTGACGCGAATCCATTTCACGGTCCATGCCTGCCTCCTCAAAGTGATTGTTTAGGTCCGCTTGTAGCCGTCCTTCCAGGGAGTTTTACCGGAAGGCCAAGCGTGAGCGAGGCCACTCTGTCATTTGTTTCCACAAACATACCACTAGTGGAGTTACTAACGTGAACTTATGGGCATTAGCTTTTCGCTTCCTCTATTCCCCCCTTCCGGTTGCGAAGTGTGAACTACGCATCGCGGCCAGTGGGCACCATCGGCGATCCCGCGCCCTCGACCGTTTGGTTAGCCGAGGGCTCCATCCTGCTAAAAGCCCGCCTTCTTGAGGGCATCAGCCATCGAGCCACCGCCGCGTTCTGAGCGGCCACGGCTGCCGCCCGTGCGGTTCGAGCCACGTCGCGGGTTCTGGGAATTGCCACGGCCGCCACCGTTGCCGCCGCGGCGCTTGGGAGCAGGTTGCCCTGGTTCATCGTCGAGGCGCAACGATAACCCAATACGTTGGCGCTCCACGTCGACCTCCATGACTTTTACCTTGACCACCTGGCCCGAGCGCACGACCTCATGCGGGTCGGAGACGAACTTATGGCTCATGGCGGACACATGGACGAGGCCATCCTGGTGTACACCGACATCGATAAACGCGCCAAACGCCGCCACATTGGTGACGGTCCCCTCCAAAATCATGCCGGGTTTCAAGTCCGAAACCTTGTCCACGCCTTCCTTGAAGGTGGCTGTCTTGAACTCCGGGCGCGGGTCACGGCCTGGTTTGTCCAGCTCCGCGATGATGTCCGTGACGGTCGGAACACCGAAAGTGTCATCGGCAAAGTCCGCCGGTGCAAGCTTGGTCAGCACACGCGAATTTCCAATGAGCTCCGCGACACCCAACCCAGTCTTCTCCGCAATGCGCGCCACCACCGGATAGGCCTCCGGGTGCACGGCCGAGGCATCGAGCGGATCCTTACCGCCATTAATGCGCAGGAATCCGGCGGACTGTTCAAAAGCCTTCGGTCCCAGTCGCGGAACCTTCTTGAGCTCCTTACGCGAGGCAAACGTGCCGTTCTCATCACGGTAGGCAACAATGTTGGCGGCAATCGTGGAATTCACGCCAGCCACGCGCTCCAGCAACGGCGCGGAGGCAGTGTTGAGATCCACACCAACCCCGTTGACGGCATCCTCGACCACGCCGTCGAGGGTACGGGCCAGCGCCACCTGGTTAACATCGTGCTGGTACTGCCCCACACCGATGGCCTTCGGGTCAATCTTCACGAGCTCCGCCAGTGGGTCCTGGAGGCGGCGCGCAATGGACACCGCGCCGCGCAGAGAGACGTCCATGTCGGGGAATTCGTCAGCAGCCAGCTGCGATGCTGAGTACACGGACGCGCCGGCCTCCGACACGACCACGGGACTCGGGCGAGTGCCACCTGCTTGCGCGATGAGGTCAGCAACCTCTCCCGCGAGCTTTTCTGTCTCGCGTGAGGCGGTGCCGTTTCCGATGGCCATGAGATCGACGGAATGGGCAGCGCTGAGCGACGCCAACTCCCTCACCGCTTCAGCCCACTTCTTCTGCGGCTGGTGCGGGTAGACGATCGTGGTGTCCAGGACCTTTCCTGTGGGGTCCACAACCGCGCACTTCACGCCGTTGCGGTAGCCCGGATCCAAACCCAAAGTGGCGCGCTGCCCTGCCGGGGCAGCCAGCAGCACATCGCGCAAGTTCGTGGCAAAGACTTTGAGTGCGCCTTCCTCGGCCTTCTCTTTGAGGCGCATGCGGACATCAAGGCCCGAGGAGATGGAAAGTTTGGTGCGCCAGCCCCAGTGGACGGCATCGGCAAGCCAGCGCGAGGCGGAAGTATCCAGGTCGAATCGGTCTGCGATCAGGCCCTCGTATACAGCATCATCACCGGCATCGAGGGTGAGCTGCAACACTCCTTCATTCTCACCGCGTAAGAGCGCCAGGATGCGGTGCGAGGGCAGCTTCTCAAAGGGCTCGGAAAACTTGAAGTAGTCCTTGAACTTCGCGCCCTCGGCCTCCTTGCCCTCGACCACACCGGCATTCATGGAGCCAGTGGTGTACATGCGCTCGCGCACCTCACCCACTAGGTCGGCGTCAAGCGCGAAACGGTCCACGAGGATTGCCCGCGCGCCGTCCAAAGCTTTCTTGGTCTCCTCAAACCCTTCGGTGAGATACTCCCCCGCCAACTCGGCTGGGTCTGCCGTGGGGTTCTCAATGAGCTTGTCCGTCAGCGGCTCAAGCCCCGCCTCACGCGCGATATCTGCTTTGGTCTTTCGGCGCTTCTTATAGGGCAGGTACAGATCTTCCAGGCGAGCCTTCGTCTCACACCCCGCAATGAGGGCGCGCAGTTCCTCCGTCAGCTTGCCCTGCTCCTCAATCGCCGCAAGGACCGTCTCTTTGCGCTCCTCCAGCTCGCGCAGGTACGTGGAGCGCTCCTCGATGATGCGCAACTGGGAATCATCCAGCCCGCCGGTAGCCTCCTTGCGGTATCGGGCGATAAAGGGAACGGTATTACCCTCCGCCATGAGCTTGAGGGCGGCGTCGACGTGCTGTTCTTTGACGCCCAGCTCGCCGGCGATGGTGGCTGCGATGTTCACAAAACCTCTTTTGGGGTCGGGGACAAGACCTCCCTAACCTACACCCCGCCTTGCCACGCACAGGCGGTGCCTAGCCCAAACTCCGTATGGCCAATTTCAGACGTGCCGTACCACAAGGTGTGCGCCGGCAAGCAGTCCGCGACGGCCGCGGTCACCTTCGTCAGCGGCAGGTCCGATGAACCGTTGACGATAACGCGCCACACGTGCTCGCTCACCGGTGGGTGCCCGTTATTGTCCATGTACTCATTGACCAAAATATTGTCTGGCTCGCAGGTAAAAGACACAATCTCCGCATTAATGTCACGCGGCTCGACGCCCCCTTCACGCAGTGTCTCGGGCATACCTGCCAAGACCTTCTTCCATTCGGCCTCGGTCATGAGAATCGACAGGTCAGTGCTCACGTCCATGATTATCCTCCTTCAGGGCGTCAAGAAATGCACGATCGGCGGTGCTCAACTCAGCCGCTTCCAACAGTTCCGGCCTGCGCTCCCATGTCCGGGCTAAGGACTGCTCACGACGCCACCGGTCCACCTTGGCATGGTCGCCCGAGGTCAGCACCTCCGGCACCGCCAAACCGCGCCACTCGCGAGGCTTGGTATAGCTGGGCCCCTCCAAGAGGCCGTCGGAGAAAGAATCTTCCTCGTGGGAGCGCCGGTTACCCAGCACACCTGGGATGAGACGCACAACGGCCTCCGCGATAACCAACACAGCCACTTCCCCACCGATGAGTACATAATCACCGATGGACACCTCCCGCACACGGTAACGCTTGGCGGCATCATCCACGACGCGCTGGTCAATGCCTTCATAGCGCCCGCAGGCAAACACGATGTGTTCCTCTGCGGACCAGGATTGAGCATCCTCCTGAGTAAAAGGCTTCCCTGCCGGGGTGGGCACGATGAGCAGCGGCTTGTCCTCGCCACCGGCCTCTGCATACGAGCGCGCCTCTACACCGTGAATATCATCGTGGCGCGGCTTGCTCAGGTGCGGCAGCGCACTCACCAGGTCCTGGGTGGAGGCGGTGCCGGAGGAGACGTCGTCAAGCGCAGGGCCCCACACCTCGGGCTTCATGACCATCCCGGGACCGCCGCCGTAGGGAGAATCGTCGACAGACTTGTGCACGTCCGTGGCCCACTGACGCAGGTCATGCACGCCGACGGCAAGGGCGCCCTGCTCAATGGCCTTGCCCAACAAGGCATGGCGCAGCGGATCGAGGTACTCGGGGAAAATAGTGACAACGTCAATTCTCATAGGTCGAGCAGCCCCTCCGGCGGGGTGATGGTGCACGTGCCGGCATCCAGATCGACCTCGGGAACAATCGCCTCCACGAAAGGCACAAGGGCGCTCTTACCGCTGTGCAGAGACACCTCGATCAGAGATTGAGTCGGACCATGGGTCACACCAGTAACCTCCCCACTATCCTGGCCATCCAGCATCACGCGCAGCCCCTCAAGCTCATGATCGTAGAAACCATCATCGTCCGGATCCTCGATGGGGGCGGCAAAGAACTGCGTGCCGCGCAGGGAATCCGCAGTCGTGCGATCTGGAATCTCGTCAAAGCTGATGAGCAGACGGCCCTTGTGAGGACGCACCGTAGCGATAGTGAGCTCGTGCTCCTTCTTGCCTTGCTTGCCATGCAGAACCTCACCGACGGTATAGCGCGCCTCGGGGGAATCAGTAGTCACCTCGACGGCGACCTCGCCTTTAATGCCGTGGGACTTCACCACGCGACCAATAAGTAGTTCCATGCCTGCTAGCTTAACGGGCTACCCTAGAAAGGTATGACTGAGCTTCCCATCAATGACCTCACCACCTTTGGAGATGCCGCCCACACCGGCTCTGCTCTCACCACACTCAACCTGCTCGATGAGGCCCCTGAGCCAGACCCTCAACGCCCACGGCCGGCGGTCAAGAGAGTCTTGAGTGCAGACGGCGCCAATCTCATCCTCTTTTCCTTTTTGCCCGGCCACCAGCTTCCCGACCATAAAGCAGCACACCCCATCACTGTCCAGGTTGTGCGAGGATCCGTGGCCTTTAGATGTGGAGATAATAAGGAAGAACTGGTCCCTGGACGGATCGTGCACCTGCCAGCCTACGTCCCCCACGCCGTCACGTGCGACAAGGAACCAGCGCTCATGCTGCTCACCATGTTAACACCGAACACTAGCGCGAATGTCTAGACTATTAGTATTATCATCAGATTGTGAGCAACCCTAAGCCTTACCATCACGGAAACCTGCATGAGGCCATCCTCCGCGAGGCCATCACTCTAGCCCGCGAGGGCGGGCCTCAGGCGGTGACTATCCGGGCCGCGACCCGTGCAGTCGGAGTCTCCCCCACCGCAGCCTACCGCCACTTCAAAGACCAATCCTCGCTTCTCGACTCCGTCACGGACATCGCCACCGCCGAACTCATCGAGAACCTCAGCGCTGCTTTTCAAGACACCGAGGGCTCCATCGTGGACAAGCTGATGGCGGCTGCCTTTGCCTACTTCGACTACGCCCACGATGAGCAGAACTTTTTCGAATGCATGATGGCATCCCGTGGTTTCGATATCCCCGCGGGTCTCGCCGCCGCCACCGACGGCCCCGGCGAGGATCCGCGCGTGCGAGCAGCGTTCAACTTTTATGACTACATGGGGCAATACGCTCAGGCTATCGGCCAAGAGCCCGACTGGGAGTTCATGGTGCAGAACTGCCTCGCTGGATGGTCTACGGTCCATGGCTTTACAGTCCTGTGCACAAGCGGCCACCTAGCATCGCTGTCAGATAAGCATAAGCGCGATATCGCGACGTCCGTTTTCGCCGCCGCAATCCGTGGCTTGGAGTTCGAAAACCCCTCGGATCCTTACCTCAACTATCCAAAGAATTAGAAAATCCCCGCCGACCAGATGGTCGACGGGGAATTTTTTTAAGTCGCGAGATTTTTACTCAGCGGACTCTGCAGACTCCTCAGCCTCAGCGGACTCAGACTCTGCTGCCTCTTCCTCAGCCTTAGCAGCCTCAGCGGCAGCGGCCTCCTCGGCAGCCTTCTCAGCGGCAGCCTTAGCCTCAGCCTCTTCCTTAGCCTTGCGCTTCTTCTCGGTGATGGCCTCGATGGTCGGGCCATTGTTAGCCTCAGCCAGAGCAGCGTTGAAGAGGTCCAGCTTGGACGGCTTCTCCTCAGCAACCTTCAGGGTGCCCTCTGCACCCGGCAGGCCCTTGTGCTTCTGCCAGTCACCGGTCACCTTGAGCAGAGCGAGAACCGGCTCAGTCGGCTGCGCGCCAACGCCCAGCCAGTACTGCGCGCGCTCGGAATCGATCTGAATGAGGGACGGCTCCTGCTTCGGCTGGTAGATACCAATGTTCTCGATAGCCTTGCCAGAGCGGCGGGTGCGTGCATCAGCAACGATGACGCGGTACTCAGCGTTGCGGATTTTACCGATACGCTGCAGCTTGATCTTTACAGCCATGTTTTGGCTCCTTTTCTAGTCACCGGGCAGTGCAGACGCGCGCCAGGTTCGGCGCGCCGGTTCAGCCCTTGGATTTATCCTGCGCGTGACATGCCGGCCGTCCGTAGGCGGTGACGGCGTTACGCAGAAATGAAGTTGTCAGTGTCACCCACGGTCATCCACGCGCGATGCATGGGCAACCCCACTAACCTTAACGATCAGGAAGGAAAATAGGAAATCCGCTTCCCCAACGCTGTATTAGGCCCCACCCCGCGAAAGGGGTAGTCTGTAATGCGGTTATTTCACTGCCGCACATACCTTACTTTATGACTCAACAAGCCCCCTCCAGATTCCGCTACCGCTACGACCTTGACGGCCTGCGTGGCATCGCGATCGCTTTGGTCGTGATTTACCACGTCTTCGTCGGACGCGTTTCCGGTGGCGTGGACGTCTTCCTGCTGCTGTCCGGTTACTTCTTCCTCGGTTCCCAGCTGCGCTACGCCGCCCGCCCCAATGCCTCGCTCAATCCGTGGTGGCCCATCTGGCGTACCATTCGCCGCCTCGTGCCGGCGCTAGTGCTCGTTATCGGCGCAAGCTATATCCTGGTTCGGCTTTTCGCTCCTGAGCTCATGAATACTGAGTTGACCAAGCAGATCACGGCAACGGTGTTCTACTACCAGAACTGGGAGCTCACCCGCCAGGACGCGGATTATGCTGCGGCATCAGCAACCACATCTCCGCTTCAGCACATGTGGTCCATGGCGGTGCAGGGCCAGTTTTACCTCATCGGTATCCTCTTTGCCCTCGTCCTTGCAGCGTTCATGCGTGTGCGCCCAAAGCCGTCCGGCCTCACTCCGCAACGCTTCCCCACCGTGAACTCCATCGCGGGCCCCATCCTCATCGTGGCAACGGTAGCGTCCTTCGCTTACGCCAGCCGCGACGGACTGTTCGGTACCCCGGCGAACTACTACTCCACGTGGTCCCGTGCATGGGAGCTGACACTTGGCGCCGTCCTCGTGATTTATGGCTCGCGGCTGCGGATGCCGCAACACCTGTCGAACCTTGCCACCGCCGTCGGCCTAGCCGCTCTTGCCGGTACGGGCCTCGTCATTTCTGACACGCTAGCATTCCCCGGACCACTATCTTTGCTGCCAATCGGCGGCGCGGTGCTCATCATCATCGGCTCCGGTGGTTCCTTCTCCCGCGTACTCACCTCGCGGCCATCACGCTGGCTCGGTGACATCGCTTACCCGCTGTACCTGTGGCACTGGCCTCTGCTCATCATCTCCACGGTAGCCCTCGGTTTCGACACACCACCGTGGTGGCTGGGTGTCATCATCATTGCGGTATCGCTGGGTTTGGCGGATCTGACGCACCGATTCGTCGAGAAGCCCCTGCGTCAGCACCGCAAACGCCCGCTTGCCGACGACCTCCCGGTCCGCCGCGGCCTTGCTGATCTGCGCACCACTACTGGTGCCACACGCGCCGTCGGTGGCGTTGTCGTAGCTGCCTGCACCATCGCGCTCATTGCTATTCAACCCTTGTGGGCCCGCACCTTGGACGAGGCCGACGCTGAGGTTTTGAACCCAGCACTCTACCCAGGAGCGACCACTTTCCCCCTCAACATCACGCCCCCAGACAACGTAGCGGTCAAACCCGATCCCATTCTGGCGCGTGGCATCACCCCACCAGTGGCGGATAACTGGTGCTTCATCCCAGAAGACCAGCCCACCGACTTCTTCTTCGAGACACGCAGGGACGGCACAACGCCGTGCGTCTTCGGCGATATGGACTCTGATGTCGAGGTGTACCTGGTCGGTGGCTCGCACGCCGAGCAGTATTCCTCCGCCCTTGACTACTTGGGCCGCGAAATGGGTTTTAAGCTCGTTCCCTTGACCCGTGTAGGTTGCCCAATCGTGTTGGGCGATGAGGTCGATGTGAAGCCTGAATGCGCCGAGTGGAGCAAGCACGTCGTCCAGCGCTTGATCGATGCCGACCCCGCGTTGGTGGTTTCCACCTCCACCCGCCCCGGACAGCCGTTCGGCCACGGCCCTGACGCCGTCCCTCCAGGATACAAAGCCTTCTGGGATGAGCTGGCCAAGCACGAGATTCCCTTCGTAGGTTTCCGCGACAATCCGTGGGGCTTTGACGATGAAGGCAATGGCCGCGAATTTGACGAATGCTACGTCGCGACGAAGGACTCCCTGGGCTGTGGCATGCGCTTCGAAGAGGTCTACGAGAGCTACGACCCCGGCGCTGCAGTTCTCTCCCAGTACAAAAACATGCTGGCTGTTGACACCTCCAAGTGGTTCTGCAATGACGCAGGCGACTGCCCCGTTGTCATCGGCAACGTGATGGTCTACCGCGATATGCACCACTTCACTAAGGCCTTCGCCGATTCCATGATTCCGCTCATCCGGGACATCATCACGCCCATTCTCAACGGTGAAACGGTTCAGCAGGAGGCCCCGGAGATGCCCACGCAGGCCGCTGCGGCCGACACCACCACCGCGGCGCCACCTGCCCCGACCCCGCCGCGGCCAGTCCCGTACCCGATGTATCCGGCGGGCCAGGCAATCTAAGTCAAGCCCGCACACGCACACGGCCCGTGGAGTTTCTCTCCACGGGCCGCTATCGTTCGGACGCTATTTCTTTTTTCCTTGACCGAAGTCAAGGTTGTTGAGGTCGATATTCTCCATGCCCTTCGGCATCTTCATATCACCAAGACCCGGCATTCCGCCGCCCCCCATCTGCTCTTGCATCTTCTGCAGCTCCTCCATGGACGGCATGCCGCCACCCATGCCCGGCATTCCCGGCATACCGCCACCGCCGCCGCGACGCTTCGGCGGCTTGCGCTTGCCGTTCTTGCCCTTGCGGCCCTTGGGCTTCTTCTTTGTTGCCGAGCGGCCACCGCCCATGCCCGGCATGCCAAAGCGGCCCGCCATCTGGCCCATCATCTTCTTGGCTTCAGTAAAGCGCTCGATGAGCTGGTTGACGTCGGAGACGGAGACACCGGAACCGTTAGCGATACGCTTGCGACGCGAAGCGTTGAGAATCTTCGGGTCTTCGCGCTCCTGTGGGGTCATACCACGAATGATGGCTTGAATGCGGTCGAGCTGCTTCTCATCGACCATATCGGCAATCTGGTTCATCTTGTTGCCGCCCGGCATCATCTTGAGCAGGTTGCCCATTGGGCCCAGGTTACGAACCATGAGCATCATGTCCAAGAAGTCATTGAGCGTCATGTCGCCCGAGCCCATCTTCTTGGCGGCTTCTTCCGCCTTGGACTGATCCAGCTTGGACTCCGCCTGCTCAATGAGTGTCAGGAGGTCACCCATGCCCAGGATGCGCGAGGACATGCGCTCCGGGTGAAAGACATCGAAATCCTCGAGCTTTTCACCGGTGGAGGCAAACATGATGGGCTTGCCCGTGACCTCACGGATGGACAGCGCTGCACCACCACGGGCGTCACCGTCCAGCTTGGTGAGGACGACACCGGTGAAGTCCACGCCATCACGGAAGGCCTCGGCGGTCTGGACGGCGTCCTGACCAATCATGGAATCGATGACGAAGAGGACTTCGTCGGGGTTGACGGCGTCACGAATATTGCGCGCCTGCGTCATCAGGGTTTCGTCGATGCCGAGGCGGCCGGCGGTATCGATGATGACGATGTCGTGTTGCGTGCGCTTGGCTTCTTCAATACCCTGCTTGGCGACGTCCACCGGATCACCATGCGAGGTACCCATCTCGTGTTCGAGGGAGTCCAGAGAGGTGCCCGGGTCCGGAGCGAAGACGTCGACGCCGGCGCGCTCACCGACGATCTGCAGCTGCTGCACGGCGCCTGGGCGCTGGAGGTCACAGGCCACGAGCATCGGGGCATGCCCCTTGGAAGCAAGGTGCTTCGAGAGCTTACCGGCGAGGGTGGTTTTACCAGCACCCTGGAGACCCGCAAGCATGATGACGGTCGGCGGGTTCTTCGCCAAGTTGAGGCGGCGGGTTTCACCACCGAGGATCTCAATGAGTTCCTCGTTGACAATCTTGACGACCTGCTGCGCCGGGTTGAGTGCCTCGGACACCTCTGCGCCGGCGGCACGTTCCTTGATGCGCTTGATGAAGCCGCGCACGACGGTGAGCGAGACATCGGCTTCGAGCAGCGCAAGGCGGATCTCGCGCGCGGTGGCATTGATGTCCGCTTCGGTCAGCTTGCCCTTGCCGCGCAGGCCTGACAGGGCTGATTGCAAGCGGTCAGACAAAGACTCAAACACGTCGGAGTGCTCCCTCAACTATCGTCGATAATTTTTAACTCCCCCAGCTTAGCCGTTGACCAGTGCTTGGGTCACATTCCGGACCAGCGCCGCGCGGGGAATCTCTCCGTGTGGGAGAGCATGGAGCACCATCGTCGCACCCGGGGTACTCGTTGAGAGCCACTCGCAGTCCGGCAGCAGTGCCAGCACATGCCCCAATGTTCCGGTGTAGTCGTCGATGCGGATCTCGAAGATTCCCCCGGTCCACATGGCCGTCGCAGGCCCCGGCACAAAGGGCGGCAGCACTGTGTAGGTTCCGGATTTATAGGACTGGATAAGGTGTTCCTCCGCCGTTTCCATGTCAATGGTGCCGTGCAAGGCGCGGACGTCGAATTCGCCAGCGTAGCCCTCGCCGGTGCGGACGAGGCGCGAAGAAACAATGAACCAGCCCAAGGCAGCGATGAGCGCCAGGGGACGCACGGCTTCACGTTGGTAACTGCCGCGCCACACCACGGTGAACGTGTCCTTGTCGGGGTTGTGACGCAGCCCTATCTCACGGTCAACCGACACCAACGGCTTCGTGGGGCGCAGACCATTCAGCTGCGCAAAGGCACGGCCACTGACTGCATCAATGCCGCGGTCAAGACGCCGGTTCCACACGCCGGGTCCGGTCGATTCCGCATCAGCTTTAGCCAGAACAACGAGAAGGGCGAGGGTGAGGTAGTCGTATCGAACTGCTTCCAGGAGTTCGTCTCGGGCGGCGTCGGAAAGCGGGTCCGTGCGCGACACGATCCGAGCGAGCGTCGTGTGTTCGGCGACGACGGTCTGCACGCGAGATCGATCCGCTAGGTCAAGGCGCATCTTCGCTGCTGCCCGGGCAACCATCTCCGCTCCCACCAGCTCGTGCGGGCGCCCATAGCCCTTGCCGATGTCATGGTAGAGCCCCGCCAACAGCAATAAATCTGGCCGCGCCACGGACGTACGGGCGTTGGCGCACCGCGCGACCGTGAGGATTGAATGATAATCCACCGTGTGCGCATGAGTGCGCTCGCGCGGCAAGAGTCCACGGATGTGTGACCACTCCGGTACGATGCGCTCCCACAGGCCATGAGTCTCCATCTCCTGAATAAGCCGTGGTGTGTTGACCGGTGAGGACAGAAGGGCGAAGAAGGAGTCGGTAGCCGCAGCCGTCCAGCGATCCGGAAGATCGGGCACCTCGCGCAATTGTTCCCACACTTTGGGGGCAACCGTTCGGCCGGAACGCGCCGCGGCAGCGGCCACACGCAGTAGTAGCCAGGGCTCGGTCAGATCCGCCGTCCGTGCCAGATGAATCTCGCCGTCCACATCGACAACGCCGATATCCAATGGTTTCCGGGAACGCGTGGCGCTGCGTTTGGCCACAAGCCCGCGAGCCGTCGCCAACGCCCGCTCCATCGCCTTATCCACCGCCGCTGCGGCTGTGACCACCGCCGACGACAGCTCATAGCGGTCAGCAAAGCCAAGCTCGTGGGCTATCTCCGCAGCAAACTCTGGATCCAGGACATCGCGGTGGCGGCGCGCGGTGACGTGAAGGAGCGTGCGGACGTCGAGAAGCAATGCTCGCTCCTTCTCAAGCCGTGGGGCGTCCGCAAGGTTTCCCAGGGCCAGCGCACGAATGAACTGGATATCGCGCAGGCCCCCGCGCCCATTTTTGATATCCGGATGGGTCATCGTGGCAAGGGTTCCAGAGCGGCGCCAGCGGGCAATCGCGATATCGACGAAGTCATCGAAATTGCCCTGGAGGAGGCGGCGCCAAGTGGCATAGACCTGCGCACGGGTGGAATCAACCAGCTGCTTATCGCCCGCAACGTACGATAGGTCGAGCTGGGCAAAGCCCGCGGCTGGGTCTGATCCGGCGATAGCGGCGAATTCACTCGGAGTGCGCACCGCATAATCCAGGCGATACTTGGCATCCCAGATGGGATACCAGACCTCCGACACCACATCCTCGGACAGCGTTGTTCCTTCGGGGTGCAGGAGGATGAGATCGAGATCAGAAAAAGGGGTCATGGCGCGGCGGGCAAAGGAGCCCGTAGCGGCGAGGGCACAGCCGGGCGGCACAACCAGAGACTGCGTGAGACGATCGGCCGCCGCGCAGGCCTCCTCGCGCAGCTCGGCGGCAGTAAGCAAGCGCTTAAAGGGCGGCGTCGCCACGCTCGCCGGTACGAACGCGGATCACGTCCTCGACCGGTGTGATCCAGATCTTGCCATCGCCGATTTTTCCGGTATAAGCAGCGTCGACCACCGCGGCCAGGATCTCCTCCACCTGCTCGTCGGAGGTGACGATTTCCAGTTTGACCTTGGGCACAAAGTCGGTTGCGTACTCAGCGCCGCGGTAGACCTCGCTGTGGCCGCGCTGCTGGCCAAAGCCCTGAGTCTCGGTGACCGTGAGTCCGTGGACATTATGTTGTTCCAAGGCCTCGCGGATATCCGGCAGAGTAAACGGCTTGACGATGGCAGTGATGAGCTTCATGAGGTTAATCCTATCCTGTCTACACGTCCTCGTCGGTGCCCTCGACGGTATCTGCGCGCTGATGCATGCGCTTGGCGTATTTCACGTCCGTGACCGTCACACCGTAAATGGAGCGGCCCATGTAGAACGAGCCGACCGAACCGATGATCCACACGCCAAAGCAGGCAATGAGGACGCGGACGAGCGACCACAGGGAGAAACCAGTCTCAGCGAAATCCACGACGAGTTTGGCCACGAGCAGCAGCGGTACGGCCAGCCCCACGGTCGGTCCAAGCAAGTTGACTCGGGTGAGGGCGTCAGGGGCGCGCCACAGTGCGACAACCGTTGCGATGACGAGAATCGTCGCGAGAATCAACAGAATGCTGGCGATGATTTCGGCAATGGTCATGATCTACCTCCTGCCCTTCGAAATGATGCGGGCCATCGACAACGTTGGCAGCACGCCGGCGGCAATGCCCGCCAACATGGCGATGTCGTACACAATGGATGCATTGTTCGTCATGGCCCAAGAAAAGTACATGCACATCATGCCGTAAAAGACCATATCGCTCATCACGGTTCGTGTGAGCTCATCGCGGGAACGCAACGCCAACCCGAGGGCTGCGCACACGCAGGCTCCCATGATGAAAACGCACACGAAGACGACCCAATTGAAGGCGCTCCACGAGGCAAAATCAATCATTTCTTGTCATCCTTTCGGGCCTTGGTTGGCACGGCGTGGCGCAGCGGCCACACGGAATATTTTTCAACCTCGTCAGCGGCCAACGGGGTGTCATCCGTCTGTGCAATGTCCGGGGCACGCATGTGACGGCCCAAGGTATCGAGGGTGTACTCGTAGAAGGTCGGAGCCAGCTCCGTCGTGGGACCCTGTCCCGGCACACCATAGTCAGTGCCTTTCACATGTGGGGCAAGGCGCTCTTCCATATCGGCAAGGTCCGCCACGATGCTCGCGGGATCATCACCCATCACGGCTTGGACAAGGACGATGCGCGGCAGGCCTTCCCTGACCGGCTCGCGGAGTCCCAGGGAGAGGGTCCCCGGCGTGGCGGTAATCGAGGAGGTAAACCAGAAGATCTCCCAAGCACTCGTCACGCGCAGCGGATAGCGCACGACGACGGGGTGATAGTTGTTCTTTGGTTTAAAGGACTCCATGGCGAGCGAGAAGCCAGCCACGAAGATTTCCTTGATTAACCAAAACGCGTAAATTACTGAGTTCACGGCGGTCTTCATTTAACGGCCCTCCTGGATGGAGTCGATATCGGGTAGGGCTACGGGTTCATCACCCAGCACTGCGTGGGAATAGGCCTCCGTGTCCAGCAGGTCCGCCGAAGCCCCCATGGTGACCTCGATGAGAGGACCCGACAGAAGGAACATGGTCAGCGAACCCAGGATAAGGGCTGCCGAGGGCGCCATGAGCTTCTTGCGGATAACCAGCTCCTTGGGCACTTTCTCCTTCGGCAGGTCCTTGCCCCAGAAGACACGGCGCCAGACGCGCAGCATCGACAGGAAGGCAGCGAAGGACGCAATGATGATGACCGCGATGACGGTCCACGCCCATCCCCCGCCAGTGCGGGCAATCTCGGCCACGATGAGAACCTTGCCCCACATGCCGGAGAACGGTGGGAATCCGACAACGGAGAAGGCACCGGCCGCAAAAATCCAGGCGATGATGGGATCTCGGCGCGCCAAGCCGGACAGCTTGTTGAGACGGCCCGTGCCGTAGGTCTCCTCGATGGCACCCGAGGCCAGGATGAGCGAACCCACCGTCAGCATGTGGTGAATCGTATAGAGAATACCGGCGGCGAGGGCACGCTGCGCGTCGTGCGTGGTGAAGGCCATCATCACGAGAATGAAGGGCATGCCGTTGAGCATCTGGTAGCCCAAGACACGGCGGATGGAGTTCTCTGCCAGACCGCCGAAGGAGCCGACAATCATCGAAATGATCATGACCACAATAATGAGGGTGCCCCAGCGCTCGTCCATATCGAACAGCTGAACCCACAGGCGGTAGAGCATGTACACCGCCACCTTGGTGTGCAGGCCGGAGAAGAGGCCCATGACGGCAGCCGACGTGCCTGGGTAGGTGCGTGGCAGCCAGGACTGGACGGGGAAGACACCAGCCTTGGCTGCAATAGCAATGACAATGATGCCGGCCGCCACGGTCACTGGGCCGTTGCCAGCCGCCGCGCCCTTGAGCGCGCCAAGGTTGACCACACCCGTCACCGAATAGATGTAGCCCACACCGACAACGAGCAGCGTCGACGCAAACAGGTTCACCAACACGAAAGCGCGGCCTGCTGCCAAGCGCGACCACGTTCCGGACATGGTGATAAGGCCATAGGACGGCAGCAGCATGACCTCAATGAACACGAAGAAGTTAAAGAGATCAGCGGTCAACAGGGCTCCGCACACACCGGTAATCAAGATGAGCGTCAGCGAGGGATAGTAGCGAGACTTCGTCTCACCGCCGACGATGGCAAACCAGTTGGCCCCGAAGGCGACGATCATCGTCGTGATGAGCATCAGTGCCGAGAAGGTATCTGCCGCGAAGGCGATACCCGCGTTGCCCACATAGTTACCCACGCTGTGCGCCACCACGCCGTTGTTCATGGTGTAGAGCAGCAGCGCAAAGGAAGCGAAAATTCCCACGCCCGGAACGATGAGCATGATGGCATCACGCACGCGGTGCCACGGAGCAAGGAGCGCCAGCGCCGCCGATACGAGGGGAACCGCCGGGAAGAGCGGGAGGAGGGCGCTTACGGTGTCATACATCTAGTTGTCCTCCCCGTGTTCGAGTTCCTTCAAACGATCCATCTTGTTAGCCGAGCGCTCCAGAATGTCACGATTCTGCGTGTCACGGCCCAACGTGGAGAAGGCATGGTCAATGGTGTTATCGTCCACCGGCTCGACCACGTCCGTGTCGTCATTGGCGCCCATGGCCGCCAAAGTCAACAGGATGGTCGAGGTCGCCATAGAAATAACAACCGCGGTCAGGACGAAAGCCTGTGGAAGCGGATCTGCCATCTGGTCCATCGGAACCTGCGATGGGAAAGATTCCCCGCGGTAGGAGTACACACCTGTCGCCAACAACATGAGGTTGGCGCCGTGGCCAAAGGCCATCATGCCCAACACAATGTGGACAAGGCTGCGCTGTTGAATGAGGTAGACGGCACTGCCAATAAGCAGCGCGATGGTCAGTGCGAGGATCATGAATTCTTCTCCTCTTCATCCGGAGTGAAGTGAGGCGAGGACACACGCTGGCGCGCCTGGGCGTCGTTCAGCAGTGCCTCCGGGTCGGAGGACGGGTTGATGGATTCGGGGTAAGGATCGTCGACGTCGTCAAGCACCACGCGTGGCGTATTCGGCAGCGCCGAATCATCATCGTGGACCCACGGCAGGTAGTCGCGCTCGGTACCTGGACGGAGGTAGCCACCCAAGGCGTTGATGGCCATGCTGAGCATGCCCAGAACAGCGAGGTAAATACCGAGGTCGAAAATGAGTGAGGTGGTCCAATGCTGTCCCAGGGCGTGGCCGTGGATAGCGGTAAGGAAGCCACCATCGTTGTGGGAGGTCGGGATGTAGCCGATGAAGCCCGCCGTCAGCGCAACGATAATGCCGATGCCAGTGAGGTGAATCGGAGTCATGCGGCCAAAGACGATCTCATCCGTACCTCGCGAGAGGTACGTCAGGCCAATAGCCGCACCCATGATGAGAGCTGCCGGGAAGCCACCACCGGTGGCCTGGTGACCGCGGTAGAAAACAATCACCGACAGGACCACCAGAATCGGGATGGTCACCGCGATGCCCTTGCGCAGCGGCACGGAGTTCAGCTGTGACTGGCCAAACGGTGCTGGGCGGGTACCCGAGGTGAATGGGAAGCGCGGCAGCGTCGAGGTCACCGCCGCGATAACGACGGCAGCCATACCAAGCACGGACAGCTCACCCAACGTATCGAGTGCACGGAACTCAACGATGATAGTGGCCACCACGTTGTCGCCACCAGTAATGTCCGGAGCGTTGTTGAGGTACCACATGGCCAAGTCGGAGCGCTCGTGGCGGCCCATCAGTGCCCACACGCCGAGGAAAGCCGCGGCACCCGCCAGCACCGAGATAACGATGGCACCCGTCTGGCGGCCCTTGTGGGACACTTGGTGGAATTTCTCCGGCAGGTAGCGGAGCACCATCATCATGACAATGACGGAGAGCGCCTCAACCGTGAACTGGGTCAAAGCGACGTCGGGAGCACCCAGCAGGAACATCTGCAGGGTCACACCGGTACCGGCAGTACCAATCATGACCGCGCCCGTCAGGCGATTCTTCGTACGCACCAGCCCAAACATGGACAGGGCGACGATGCCCAGCGGGAGCAGATCCCACGGATTGTCAAGCCCCTCAACGCGCGGGTTAAGGGCAACTCCATCGATGCCGTCGGATACCAGCGTGGCGCCTGTCAGCAAGATGATGAGGAAGACGATCGGCAGGATAAAGAGCGTCGGGTTGTGTGTGTCAGACATGCGGCCAACAAAGCGACCGAACTTGGTGCACACATCCTGAATCCACTTGAGGACATCGTTACCGGTGCGTGGCAGGAACTCGCGCTCCTCCATCCCAGTCCACAGCGGCTTGCGGAAAAGAACGCCTACGACGCCGGCGATAAGCACGAGAACCGAAATCACGAAAGGAACGTTCAGACCGTGCCACAGTGCCAGATGCGTGTGTGCTTCCATGCCGACGGCCGCAACGACGTCATCGAGCGGGCCGTCCAGAACTCCCATGAAGAAAACGACAAGCACGGACATGACACCGGGCAAGGCCGCCGGCAACCATAGACGAACCGGCGCCTCGTGTGTCGAGGACATGTCACGGGGACCGTCGAAGAAGGCACCAAAGACAATTTTGGCCGAGTAGGTGAACGTAAAGAAGGCACCGATACCGGCGACAATCAGCAAGACAATCTGGCCCGCCGATCCAATGGGTGCGTCCTCAAAGGCGGTGAGCATACCCTCCTTGGACACGAAGCCGAAGAGCGGCGGCACCGCTGCCATCGATGCCGCTCCAATAAGCATGGAGCCAAAGGTCCATGGCATCTTATTCCACAGCACGCCAAGACGGCGGATGTCACGGGAGCCAGCCTCGTGATCAATCACGCCGATGAGCATGAAGATGGAGGACTTAAACAGGGCGTGCGCCAAGGTGTGAACCAGTGCCGCGGCAATGGCAAAGGGAGTGCCCACACCAATAGTGGCCACAATCCACCCCAGGTGAGACACCGTGGAATACGCCGTGAGCTTCTTGAGGTCGGTCTTCTGTACGGCGAACACAGCCGACATGACGGCAGTTCCCATACCGGCGACGATGAGCAGCCAGTTCCAGGCAGCCACGTCATGGAAGATGGTAGAGAAGCGAATGAGCAGGTAGACACCAGCCTTGACGACGGCCGCCGCATGCAGGAAGGCAGACACCGGCGTCGCCGCAGCCATGGCCTCAGGCAGCCAGAAGTGGAACGGGAACTGTGCCGACTTGGTGAAGGCCGAAAGCGCGATGAGCACGGCCACACCAGTGGTCAGGCCAGGGCGCTCTGCCCACACATCCGAGGCGAGGATGTCCTCAAGGTTCGTGGTCCCCGCTGCCGTTGCAGCAATAGCCACACCGGACAGCAGCGTCAGGCCACCGACAAAGGTGAGAATCAGCGTGCGCTGCGAACCCGCCTCGCCCGATTTGCCGCTGCGCGCAATGAGCATGAAGGACGCCAGCGAGACAAGCTCCCAGGCAAGGAAGAGCACGACGACGTCGTTAGCCAGCACCAGCAGCAAGATAGACAGCGTGAACGCCGTCATCAGCACGTAGAAACTGACGTTTCCTTTGCCTTTGGGCAGATAGGCTGCGGAATAGCTAAACACCACCGCGCCAATGACGAGTGCCAGCATGGCGAAGAAAATACCCAGTGCATCGCCACGGAAGGCGAGGTTGACGTCAACACCAGGCGCGACGACATCGCGAACCCAGGTCACGGAGTAGGACAGTTCTTCGCCGCGGGCAAGGGCAGGAAATTCTCTCGCTAACAGTGCCGCTGCGATAATAAAAATGCCGGCTAACGGATAGCCGGCTGCGCGATCAGCAACTTTGACAGCTACTGGTGCAAGCGCCACTGCGACAGCTGCGAGGATTAGGACATACAAGAGTGTCACGAAAGAGTAGCCTCACGAACCGTTGTTAGGGCTGTTAATTCAGCCTCACATAGACAGGACTGTCCCAGACTACCATTGTGACCTCCCCCTAAGCACATTCTTTATGATCAAAAAAGACCGTAGCACCTCCGCACGAAAGCACTACGGTCACTGAAGAGATAGAGGAATAGATTAGGCAGAAAATCCGCCTGAATCTTTTTCTATTTTTCGCCCAGCAGGGCGTCCACAAATCCCTCAATTTCGAACGGGGCGAGGTCGTCGGCGCCCTCGCCGAGGCCCACGAGCTTCACCGGCACACCAAGTTCTTCCTGAACTTGGAAGACAATGCCGCCCTTGGCGGTTCCGTCAAGCTTGGTGAGGACGACGCCGGTGATGTCCACGACGTCACGGAAGATACGCGCCTGGGTCAGACCGTTCTGCCCCACGGTGGCGTCGAGCACGAGAAGAACCTCATCGACTTCAGTCTTCTTCTCCACGACGCGCTTGACCTTACCCAGCTGATCCATGAGGTCAACGGAGGTGTGCAGACGGCCAGCAGTATCGACGAGGACTACGTCCACACCTTGGTCCACACCAGCTGCCACGGCATCGAACGCGACGGAGGCTGGGTCTGCGCCTTCCTTGCCGCGTACGGTAGTGGCACCTACGCGGCGGCCCCAGGTCTCCAGCTGGTCTGCGGCGGCAGCACGGAAAGTATCGGCAGCGCCGAGCAGCACGTTGTGGCCCATCGACACAAGTACACGAGCCAACTTGCCGGTCGTTGTTGTCTTACCGGTGCCGTTAACACCGACGACCATGATGACCGCCGGCTTGCCCTCGTTCGGCATGGCCTTGATGGAGCGATCCATCTCCGGGTGGCCGACCTCGATGAGAGCTTCACGCAGCATGGCGCGTGCTTCGTCCTCGGAGCTCACACCGCGCTCGGCAATCTTCTCGCGCAGGGAGTCAGTGACCTGCATCGTTGCCTTGGTTCCCAGATCCGCCATGATGAGGGTGTCTTCGATGTCCTCCCAGGCATCATCGTCCAAGTCACCAGCGGAGAGAATTCCCATAAGACCTTGGCCGATGGCGTTCTGCGAACGCGAGAGGCGGCCACGCAACTTGCCCAGACGGCCAGCTGCCGGCGCAATGCCGTCCTGCGGTTGCGCTGGGGCCTGAACTACCTCGGCGTCCTCGGAGACCTCGAGCTCGTCCGGCTCAGCTTCAAGCGCCGCGCTTGCCGACGCCGCCTGGGCCTCCGCCGCTGCGGCTGCCTCTTCGGCCTCTGCGTCTGCCTCAGCCGCCGGCTCTTCCTCTACTGCCGCTTCCTCAACTGCGGCTTTCTCGACTGCCGGAACAGCCGGTTCCTCCGCGGTCTCGGCAGCGGGAGTCTCTTCGCGGGGTTCCTCCGCGACCGGTTCCGTAGCTGGGGACTCTGCGACAGGCTCGTCAAGTACTGGCTCATCTGCAGTCGTGTCTGCCTCGGCATCAGCCTCGGGCGCGTTAGCTTCGCGCTCCTCCATCTCGGCGGCAACGACTCCCGGAACCATGGCACCTGCGGCCGCAGCGGTTGCAGCACCCGAAGCGACAGCACCCGCGGTGGAGTCCTCCTCCTCAGTGGGCTCAGCCACTGGCGCAGATTTCTTGGCCGGCTCTGACTTCGGAGCAGTCTCGGACTCCGCTGGCTTTACAGGCGTGGTTGGCTCAGCGGCGGCCGGCGCAGCAGATTCAGCTGGCGTGGTAGGCGCGGTCTTCGGGGTCTTCTCGGTACCGGTGAGCTGATCGTTAGCCAGCTGCGTAGCATCTCGCTGCTCCGGCTTCTGCGGCTGCTCCGGTTTCTGCGGCTGGCTAGCCTTGGGGGCAGTAGCAGGCTGCTTGGCAGCGCCGCCTCCGGCAGGGGCAAAGTTAAAGCCAGACTTGGCCTGGTAATTTCCAGACTTCTGCTGCTGAGTAAGCTCCTTCGGCTCCTCAACGGGCTTGTCAAAAGAAACCTTCTTCGACTCGCCTCGCTTCTTGCCCAGCACAACGAGCACGATGACTAGCAGGACTAGAACGATGACTGCTAACACAATCCACAGGTAAGTATTCATGCCCTCTATAGTGCCAGGCTTACCCGTGACAGGCACCACGAGCCCGGAAACCGAGGTTAACGCGGGGCATCAACGCCCAGGCGCGTGGCGTCCTCAGCGGCCTGAGCGGTGCCGGGGGCCTCACCGGCGCGGCTCATGCGCTGCGAGATGACGCGCGTGACGCCGTCGCCGCGCATGGTGACGCCATAAAGAACGTTGGCCACATCCATTGTCGGCTTCTGGTGGGTAATGACGATGAGCTGCGAGTCCTTGCGCAGTTCTTCGAAGAGGGCGATGAGGCGGCGGAGGTTGACGTCGTCAAGCGCGGCCTCCACCTCATCCATGACATAGAACGGTGAGGGGCGTGCCCGGAAGATGGCCACCAGCATGGCTAGCGCAGTCAGGGACTTCTCGCCACCTGAGAGCAAGGTCAGGCGCTTGACCTTCTTGCCCGGTGGGCGGGCCTCCACCTCGATGCCGGTGGCCAACATGTCATCGGGCTCCGTGAGGATGAGCCGTCCCTCACCACCTGGGAAGAGAGTCTGGAAGACTTTGGGGAACTCCGCCTCCACGTCATGCCAGGCATCCGTAAACAGCTGCAGAATCTGCGCGTCAACGTCCTCGATGACACCGGTGAGGTCCTTGCGGGCTTGGATAACATCATCAAGCTGTGTCGACAGGAAGGTATAGCGCTCCTCCAACGCCTTGTACTCCTCCAGTGCCAAGGGGTTGACTTTACCCAAGGAGTTGAGGTCCTTCTCTGCTTGTTTGAGACGAGCCGTTTCCTCCGAGCGGTCGAAATCCTCGCCCGGGGTGTAATCCTTCAAAAGATCCGGAATCGCGATGCCGAGCTGCTCCACAATCTTGGCTTCGGCCTCATCGACGCGAACCTGCGCCTGGCTGCGGGCAATCTCCGAGTTGTGTGCGGAATCCGTCAGCCGATCCAGCTGCTGGCGGGTGGCAGAGACCGCCTGTTTCGCCGTCTGGGCACGGCCCTGCAGCACTCCACGCTGGGTCACAAGTTCATCACGTTCCTCTGCGGCACGCTCCAAGGCATGGGTGACACGTGCGGCGAGGTCTTGGGCGTGCTTGTCTACAGCCCCCGCCAGTCGGGCCTGCGCTTGGCGGCGTGCCATCGCCTGATCATGGCGGGCTTTGGCTTGACGCTCATGCTGCGCTTGGCGGCGCAGTGCTTCTCCCCTACCCGCCGCTTGGCCGACCTTTTCCTCGGCACTGCGGGCGGCCAGTTGGGCCTCGACCTCCATAGCCTTGACCTGCTCAAGGGCACGTGAGGCCTCATCGCGCTCGACGGAGGAGGGCTCGTCGGCCTGTTCATCGGCGTCGATGCGGGAGAGACGGTCGCGGGCCTCGTCCAACTCTTCGCGTAGGCGCACCAGCTGGATCTCGATGTCGGTGGCGTGGGCGGCGGCTTTCTCGTGCTCGGCCTTGTTGGCTTCGTATTGTTTAAGCAGGCGCTGGTGGTCGCGCTTCCAGGCCTCCACCTCATGGTCGTGCTCGCGGAGAGCCGCCTTGGCGCTGGCGGCGGTCACGCGGGCATCGTCGGCGGCGAGCTTCGCGCCTTCCAGGGTTCCGGAGAGTTCCTCAAGCTCATGGGTCGCTGACTCAAGCTGGGCCTCGGCCTCAGCAATCTGGGCGCTGACCTCCACGGTTGAGGCGCTACCAGTGCCGGCTTCAACCCAGCCCTCACCCACGAGCAGGCCCTCCGGCGTCACCGCACGCAGGCGCGGATCCTCCGCAACGACGGCCCGGGCAGCGGCGAAGTCCTTGACGAGGACGACGTCGGACAGCAACCGCGTCAGCGCCGTCGACACCTCCGGAACGAGGACCAGGTGATCGAGCAACCACTCGGCCCCCTGCGGCAAATCCGCGTCGAGGCGCCAGCTTGTGCTGGGGTCGGCCATGGAGACGTCGACAAGCGGCGTGCGGCTTGCCTCCGCCACGTTAGCCACGATGTCCTCGCTCACCGCACCCGCCTGCGCCTCAGCAAAAGATCCCAAGGCCGCAGCAACGGCAGTCTCGTACCGTGTGGAGATGAAATCCGCTAGTGGCGAGAAACCCTCGCCCAAGTCGAGCGCCTCAGGAGTAGTCTGTCCGAGGGTATCGATGCGGGCGCGTAGCGAGTACACGGCACGCTCGCGCTCACGCTGGGCATCACGCAGTTGCTCAAGGCGCTTATCCGCAGCATCGGACTCGCTGGCCGCACGCACATGCGCTTCCTCGAGGGGCTCGCGCTCCGACGCCAGGGTACTGAGTTTGTCAGCAACCTCATCGGCTTCTGCTTGAGCGCCCCGCGTGCGGGCCTTGGTGCTGGTCAGGGTCTCTTCCTGACGGCCTAGCTCCGCCTCCGCGGCCAACACTTGGCCTGCCACCTTTTCTTCGGCAGCAATGAGGCGAACAACACCCTCGCGGCGGTCAGCGATGGCGCGCAACTGCGCCATGTGTTCCTTATCAGCCTCTTCGAAGGCCTCACGGCGCTCGGCCACCTCTTCCCGAATCGATTCGAGGCGCTCCGCCGCCTCCTCCGCAGCGGCGAGGAGCTCGGCATGGGTATCGTCGGCGACCTGAGCCTTCGCCTCCAGCTCATCCGGATCCTGGCCGGCATAAGCCACCTGCGCACCCACGTTGCTGGCACGCTCCGCGGCAATGCGTTGCGTGGCGGAGATGCGCTCGGAGAGAGTCGACAAATCGAACCACAATTTCTGGGCGGCCTCCGCGCGCGGAGAGACATCCCCCAGTTCGGCGTCGATCTCGAGCTGGTTCTCGGTCGCTTCTTCGAGCTGAGCCGTGACCTCCTCGACCTGCTCAGCCAGGACCGCGGCGCGGCGTTCGGCATCCTCGAAGGTAGCGCGCACACGCACCACGCGGTCACCCGCAAGGCGCAGGCGGGCATCACGAAGGTCGGCCTGCACCGTAGCGGCTCGTTTCGCAGCCTCCGCCTGCCGCGCCAACGGTTTGAGCTGCTTACCTAGCTCATCGGTGAGATCCTGCAGGCGGTCAAGGTTTGCCTGCATACCGGTGAGCTTGCGCTGTGCCTTTTCTTTACGGCGGCGGTGCTTGAGCACACCCGCTGCTTCTTCGATGTAGGCGCGACGATCTTCCGGGCGGGATTCCAGGATTTCCGCAAGCTTTCCCTGGCCGACGATAATGTGCATCTCACGACCGATACCGGAATCGGAGAGCAGCTCCTGGATGTCCATGAGGCGCGCTTTGGCGCCGTTGATCTCATATTCGCTCGCACCATCGCGGAACATGCGGCGCGTGACGGATACTTCCGAGTATTCAATGGGCAAGGCTCCATCGGAGTTATCGATGGTGAGGGTAACCTCGGCGCGGCCTAAGGCCTTGCGGTCGCCGGCTCCGGCGAAGATGACGTCCTGCATCTTGCCGCCACGCAAGGTTTTCGCGCTGCCCTCACCCATGACCCAGGCCAGGGCATCGACGACATTGGACTTACCGGAGCCGTTCGGACCCACGACGGCGCAAATGCCGGGCTCGAACTTCAGGTTCGTCGCGGACGCAAAGGACTTAAAGCCTTTCAGCGTGAGCGATTTGAGGTGCATTCGGACTAGTTTAGCGCTCGATGAACCCGGTCTCGCCGCGTGGTTCAGCCCACTGCTCCACCACGGTGTCGACCACGCCCGGGCGGCGCGTGGTGGACGGTTCTTCACGAAGCAGCTCCAGCAGGCGTTCGCAGTCAGCGCGCGAGCCTTCAGCGACCACCTGGACGCGGCCGTCCTTCATATTCGTTGCATGACCGGCCAAGCCTAACTCAAGGGCGCGGGAGCGCGTCCACCAGCGAAAGCCCACGCCTTGGACCGAGCCGTGAACGAATGCAGTCAAGCGCTGCTCTGCCATTTAGTACTCCCTCAAGTTCGTGTGGTCACCAAGGTCGCGCTGGTGGCGAAGTTCGCGACGGTCTTCCAGGCTACGGCGGGTTACCGGGTCAGAACCATCCCAGCATTCGACGCCCTTCAATTCCGGCAGCATATCACGGTGAAATACCGGGTCAACGCCCTTGCGGCGCTGCTCGTTATAGTTCTTAAGCAGCTTGATTGCCACGCCCGAGAGCGGAACGATGGCGCAGATGTTGAGAAGAACCATGATGGCTGCGCCCGTATCGGCAAGGTCAAAGATGGTGCCCAGCGGAGCGACAGCGCCATAGAAAACAAACGCCAGCACGATGATGCGGAAGCCCCAGAGCACCCACTTCTTTTCCGAGAGGTACTCCACGTTGGATTCGGCAAGGTAATAATTGCCCAAAATGGAGGAGAAAGCGAGGAAGAAGAGAATGAAGGTCACGAAGTGGATGCCCCACTCGCCTACTGTTCCTGCCAGAGCGTTCTGAGTCAGCGTCACGCCCTCGATGGCATCCGAGCCAAAGGTCTCGAAATCAGTGCCCAACAAGATGATGAAAGCCGTGATGGAACAAACCACGAGGGTGTCGAAGTAGACACCGAGGGTCTGAACCAGACCCTGCTTGACCGGGTGGGAAACGGTGGCCGTTGCCGCAGCATTCGGGGCCGAGCCCTCGCCGGCCTCGTTGGAGAACAAGCCTCGCTGAATACCCTTAAGCATGGCCAAGCCCAAGGTGGCGCCGGCGGCCTCACGGAAGCCAAAGGCCGAGCCGATGATGGAGGCGATCATGTCCGGAACCTTGTCATAGTTCAGGGCCACGACGATAAAACCAACAATGAGGTACGCACCCGCCATGAACGGGACAATGAACTGGGTCATGGTGGCGATGCGCTGCACACCACCAATGATGATGGCACCTGACACGAGGACGATGGCAACACCTACACCCGCTTTGAAGACGGTGGAGTCCTGGCCAAAGGAAGTTGCGAGGGAATCAGAGATGGCGTTGGTCTGGAAAGCGTTGTAGAACCAGCCGAAGGTAATGGCAATGGCCACGGAGAAGATGGTGGCCAGCGGTGTCCATCCCAGGCCACGGGACATGTAATAAGCGGGGCCGCCGCGGTAGGCATCACCTTCACGCACCTTCCACAGCTGCGCCAGGGTGGACTCCACGAACGCGGTGGCGCCACCGAGGATGGCGATGAGCCACATCCAGAACACCGAACCGGGGCCACCCACGGAAATGGCTACAGCCACACCAGCCACATTGCCGGTGCCCACACGAGATGCCGCAGAAATCGTGAAAGCTTTGAAGGCTGAGATACCGCCATAGTCAGCATCCGCATCCACACCGACGCCCTTGGGCTTCTCGACGACCGCCTTGAACATGTCCGGAAGCATTCGCACCTGCACCACGGCGGTACGGATGCCGAAGAACAGGCCAGCAGCGATGAGCAGCCACGGCAGGACATAAGACCAGAGGCTGTTATTAATGGCACCAATCACAGTGCTGAAAACTTCTTGCATGGGCCATAATCTTAATGGGTATGGCCACCATGAACCTACTTGCGCGCTCCCCTGCGCTGACAGGATGGGCAATAATGGGTGCCACGCCCGCCCAGCACTGTCTTGACCAGCTCAGTTCCGCAGCGATCACAGGGGTCACCACCGCGCCCATAGACATGCAGCGAGCGATCAAAATATCCAGACTCACCATTGACATTGACATAAAGGGCATCAAAGCTGGTGCCGCCGACCTCAAGCGCTGCACGCATGACATCCGCAGCAGCCTCCACAAGAGCCACCGCATCGCGTTGCCGCAGTGTATTCGCCTTCTTCAGCGGGGAAATCCCCGCCGCCCACAGGGCCTCGTCGGCGTAAATATTGCCCACTCCGCTCACCACTGTTTGGTCTAGGAGCGCCACCTTCACCGCGGTCTTCTTGGCGCGGATGCGACGCGCGGCGGAGGTCACGTCAAAGTCAGGCTCGAGCGGGTCTGAGGCAATGTGCGCAATACTCAACCACGGAGCGAGACGCCAGTAACCGAAGGTGCGCTGGTCGACGAAGTTGATGGGGGTGGCGTCATCAAGCACAGCAGCGATACGTACGTGTGGGGAATCCACCGCACCGATCCGCACTTGACCAGACATGCCCAAGTGAATGAACAGCACATCGCGGGCCGGATCCGCTCGGTCCTCATCGGCGAACTCGAGCCACATGAACTTGCCGCGGCGCGCCACAGCGGCAATCCTCCGATCCTGTAGGAGCGCGGCGAGGGGCTCTTCCTGCCCACGATTCGCTCGTGGATGGAGAACCTCCACCGAGGCGAAACTGCGCCCAGCAAGATATGGCTCAAGTCCGCGGCGGACGGATTCGACTTCAGGAAGCTCGGGCATCTAGCTCTCTTTAGCTGCGGTTCCTTGAACCAGCAGCGGAGTTTCACGCAGCGCCTGGCAGGCTTCCTCAGCCGCCTGCTGCTCCGCCAGCTTCTTGTTGTGCCCTGTGCCGCGTCCCACAGTCAGACCAGCGACGGTGGCCACGGCGTTAAAGGTCTGATCATGCTCGGGACCGGTTGAGGTCGCCGAATACACCGGCATCGCAGCCTTGAGCTCCGCACACAGCTCCTGCAACGTGGTCTTCCAGTCCATGTGACGGCCAGAGACCACGGCATTCTCAACCTTGGCCGCAAAGAGGTGCAGGATAACCCCGCGTGCCACCTCGAAGCCATGCTGGCGATAAATCGCTCCCAAGATGGCCTCGGTGGTATCAGCGAGGATGGAATCCTTGTCGCGACCACCGGTGGTCTGTTCGCCCTTGCCCAGCAGAATATGCTTGCCCAAATCAATCTCGCGGGCTACATCAGACAGGCCGTAGCGCGAGACGATGGAGGCGCGCATTTTAGAAATATCCGATTCAGGGCGCGACGGGTAGCGCTCGTACAGCTTCGCCGCGATGGACAGTCCCAGCACGGCATCCCCCAGAAACTCGAGGCGCTCGTTATTGGGAAGGTGACCATTCTCGTTGGCAAAGGAACGGTGCGTTAGCGCAAGGCACAGGTGCTCATCGTCGATGTCCACGCCCAATGCCTTGAGCAACGGGGTGTGGTCAACCTCTGCATAGGCAGCTGCACGTGCTTCCTCACCGGTGAGCTTCTTTTTCTTGCTCATAGGAACTTCTCCAGCCCAGACCAGCGCGGATCCACGCGCTCTTCCTCTCCGGAGACTCCGGTGGTCACGCCTTCCGGAGTCGCGGCTTCGCAACCCCCCTCACACGTCGGGGCAAAAGGCAGAGTGAGCCCAGCCTCATCGATGACGGTCTGCAGAAGATCTAAGACTCCGTCCTTGATCTCTGGCACCTCATCACCGGAGCCTTGATCCTCATCCTCCTCCTCGTCCCCGCTGATGAAGGACTCGTCGGCAGCGAAAACCTGCGAGACGTGTAGGTCCAGCTCTGGGTGAAGCTCCTCAAGGCAGCGCGCGCATTCGCCGCTCAGCGTTCCGGTAACGTCAGCATCCACCAGCACGCCCGAGCCCAGCGGCGTCAGAGTAGCGTCTACTGTTAGCTCGTTGCCTTGCGGGATAGCGATCATTTCCACGCCGATGCGCTCTGGGGCTGGGCCCGTCTGAACGCGGTGCTCGGGCAGAGCCTCGGAGCCTTGGCTGCGCAGCAATTCCGTCACGTCGAACTTCAATGGTGAATTCATAGCGCCACCCAGCTTACCCTGTGTGCTCGTATCCCCCACTCCTAAGCTGCCTGGCAATGCTGCCAGCAAGCGCCCGAGACTGGCAGGAGTCTGAATGTTGGGACACAGACATGTAAAGAGTTGTCTATAGGACTCGCTAACGCGCTGCTCTGCCCCTACCGTTGAGTGACATGAGCTACACCGCCACTGACACGACTGCCCTAGCGTCCACGGCACGTGACCTCGCAGCGATGTACCCGCTACAGTGTCTCGTCCCAGCCCTGGCCTTGGTCACCATCGGTGTCGTTTGCCGTCGCACCGTGACCCGGCGCCGACCGAGCGTCTTCGGCCGCGACGGGCTACTCCTCCACCACGTGGCACCCATTGGCGTTCTCGCCGGCATCATGGTGGGCGCAGTAGCGCTCTTGCCCTTGCACTTTAGCTCTATCGTCATCATCTCCTCGGCATTGTTTTCCTTGTTCGCGGCCTTTATCGTCTGGGGCGCACGAGAATCCTTTTCCGCCGCTTTCCTCGTGATCGGTGTGATGATGCTCAGCGTTGGTGGGGTTGATCTCATGCTCGCCCGTGCCGGCGCACCGTGGGTGCCTACCTCCGATCCCCTCGCGTCGGGACTGGGCTTCGGAAGTATGTGGGTGCTCTACGCCCTCCCGGGTGTGGTCGCTGCGGGGATCGCCGCATCCTTGAGCACAATACCTGCTGCTGAGGCCGATCGGATCCACCGCGCTGAGGCCGCCCGTGAAGCCGCCAAAGCCTTCGAAACCTCGCGCCGCATCTCCCCTTCCGCTGCTTAAGCGGCACTGCTGCGGGGCCGAACGGCGTCGTGAGAGAACCCGATAATAGTGACAAGGGCTCGGCCCAACAGGGCCGGGCCGCGGTTTTCACACCGAAAGTTTAGTAGTCACGGGGCGCGCGCGGTGCGCGGCGTGGACGCGACTCGCGTTCCCAATTTTCGCCTCGGGACTCGGAACGAGCATCAGCACGTGCTTCGCCTCGCAGCTCACGTCCCTCAGCACGAGATTCACCGCGGGAACGCACTCCGGCGCCGCGGCGCAGGGCGGAACGATCATTGTTAACCGTGCGCAAGAGGTCAGAGAGCGTGGTCTCGAACTCTCCCAGTTTGTCATCAACAAACTCATCGCACTCAGTGCGCAGACGGTTGGACTCAGAGTGCGCAGACTCCACGATGCGGTGTGCCTCGTCATCAGCGCGGCGCACAACCTCAGACTCGGAGACAAGGCGCTCCTGCTCTGCCTGACCGGCAGCAACCGCGCGCTGATATTCCTCATCCGCCTGGGCACGCGTGCGTTCTGCATCGGCGCGGGCGTTGTCAACCAACGTGGTCGCTTCATCTTCAGCCTGGGCAACCATGGTGGTAGCGCGATGTTGAGCGTCAGCAAGCATGGCGTCTGAGTCCTCACGCGCACGCGTGACGGTGTCATCGGCCTCAGCGTTAGCCTCGGAAATGATCTGGTCTGCGCGCTCCTCTGCGCCGTGAAGGATTTCGTCCTGCTTGTCCAAGACGTCCTGGGCGTCATCCATTTCAACGGGAAGGGCGTTACGAAGGTCGTCGAGAAGCGCAAGCATCTCGTGACGCGGAACCATGCAATTAGAAGTCATGGGAACGGCATAGGCCTGTTCCAAGTTGCGAACAAGTTCATCGAGGGACTCAAAAACGCGGTACATGGCACCAGCCTAACCAAGCCGTTACGCAGCGCGTTGTATCCCACGCGGGTGTTGACAGCGAAAACCTCCCCAGTGCAACGTCGCGCCCTGAGGAGGCAGCCAAACAAGAAGGGCTACAAGAAGGGCTAGATAACACCCTGTGCCAGCATGGCGTCCGCTACCTTCTTGAATCCGGCAATATTGGCACCCGCCACGTAGTCACCTTCAAGACCGTACTCCTTCGCGGTCTTGTCAATGTTGCGGAAGATGCTCGACATGATCTCGTGGAGACGCTTATCGGTGTAGTCGAAGGTCCACGAGTCACGGGATGCGTTCTGCTGCATCTCCAACGCGGAGGTGGCCACACCACCGGCGTTGGCAGCCTTGCCCGGCGCGAAGGCGATCTTCTCCTCCAGGAAGTAGTGAACCGCCTCCGGAGTACACGGCATATTCGCACCCTCGGCAACGTAACGCACCTTGTTGTCCACCAGCAATTTAGCGTCATCACCATCGAGTTCGTTTTGGGTAGCACACGGCAGCGCAACATCGGCCTGAACCTCCCAGACATTGCCGCCCTCGTGGAACTCCACGCCCTGGCCGGCTTCCCCCGCATAGGTGGAGATACGCTCACGACGCACTTCCTTAATGTCCTTGAGCAGCTCCAGGTCCACACCATTCGGGGTGGTGATGTAGCCGGAGGAATCCGACATAGCCACAACCGTTCCGCCAAGTTGCTGAACCTTCTCCGCAGCGTAAATGGCCACGTTGCCCGAACCGGACACGATAACCTTGGCGCCGTCGAAGGATTCACCATGAGCCTTCATCATCTCTGCGGTGAGGTAGACCAGACCGTAACCGGTAGCCTCAGTACGCACGAGCGAGCCACCCCAGGTCAAGCCTTTACCCGTCAAGACGCCGGACTCGTGCTTATTCTCCAAGCGGCGATACTGACCAAAGAGGTAGCCAATTTCGCGGCCACCAACGCCAATGTCACCTGCCGGAACATCGCGGTACTCGCCGATGTGATTGTGCAACTCCGTCATGAAGGACTGGCAGAAGCGCATGACCTCAGCGTCTGACTTGCCCTTCGGGTCAAAGTCCGAGCCGCCCTTACCGCCGCCGATGGGCAGGCCGGTCAGAGAGTTCTTAAAGATCTGCTCGAAACCGAGGAACTTAATGATGCCCAGGTTGACACTGGGGTGGAAGCGCAGGCCGCCCTTGTAGGGGCCAAGAGCAGAGTTGAACTGGACGCGGAAGCCGCGGTTGACCTGGATTTCGCCATTGTCATCGACCCACGGGACACGGAAGATAAGCTGGCGCTCCGGTTCGCACAGGCGCTCAACCAGACCGTAGTCAGCGTAGTGTGGGTCCTTATTGAGGACGATCTTGAGGGAATCAAGGACTTCAGCAAGCGCCTGGTGAAACTCGGGTTCGCCCGCGTTGCGCTTGAGGAGCTTGCTGTAATAGTCAGAGATTTGCTGATCAATGGACATGGCAATCCTTCCATAGGGTGCCGACCTGAACGGTTAGCACTTCATCTAATGAACAGCCGTTAGTTTTCTATCATTCGACCTAAATTGCAACACGAAAATGCCGAGACATCCTTCACGCGCAGGTCAGCGACCTGAAAAAAGTTCGTCACACTAGGGCTCATATACTCGTGGGTATGCACATTCTCGTTGCCCCCGACTCTTTCAAAGGCACCGCCACTGCCGCGGAAGCTGCTGCGGCGATTGCCCTCGGCGCGCGCCGCGCGGTGAACGCCTGCGACCTCGCGCCCGAATCCACAGTGACGACGCTTCCCATGGCGGATGGCGGTGAAGGTACTGCAGAAGTCCTTGCTAGCGCCGCCGTCGCGCGCCACGGCACCCCAGGCCAGACCATCACGTTGCCCACCACTGATGCAGTGGGGCGCTTGACGGAGGCAAGCTATCAACTGGTGGGTGAGGAAGCGTTTATCGATGTTGCTGCGGCTACCGGCCTTCCAGCCGTGGCCGACGCTCTCGACCCACTCCACGCAGATTCCTACGGCACCGGAGTGCTCATCGCCGATGCGGAGGCACGCGGTGCCACGCACATCGTGCTGGGCCTCGGCGGAAGCGCCAGCATTGACGGGGGCCTGGGAATCCTCGCAGCACTGGGAGCCGCCGCACACGACTCTCGCGGCTATGCGCTCCCCAAGGGCGGCGCCCCGCTGGTGAACCTGGACACCATCGACACGGCACAACTCAATATGAAAGCCGCCCTACTGGATTACACCTTGGTGGCGGATACCCGCGCAGTCCCCATTCAGGCAGCCACCATGTATGGCCCACAAAAGGGCGCCGAGGGCGAGCAGGTAGCCCTCCTTGCCGGCGCAATGCTGCAACTGTGCGAGGTAACTGGGACGGATGCGCACGCAGAATTCATGGGCGCTGCCGGCGGCATCCCCATCGCGCTGAGCTGGCTCTCACGGACATTGTGGGGCACGGATGAGCACTGCTCGATCGTGCCGGGCGGGCACTACGTGGCCGATAAACTTGGACTCCCCGCGCGTCTAACCGAGACCGATTTGCTCATCACCGGTGAAGGCTGCTTCGATGAGCAATCCCTTACCGGCAAAGTGGTGGGCACTCTGGCGGAGTTAACGGCGGAGGGCACTGCGGGCTCCCCCACCCTCGGCGTCATTACGGGCTCCGCCACGGTTGCGCCCCCAGAGGGAGCCCTACTTCACGAATTGGACAGTGACAGCCACAGTGAAGTCGCTGCGCAGATCAGTGCCGCCACTGAGAGACTCGTGACGGAATTTATTCAGAGCACTACGGGTTAACCTGCACCGACCATGGGAAGATAGCTGGGCGCTCGTGCGCAGCCTCATCTTCAAGCAAGACGTGATCCTTGGGCAGCACCGAATGCGGAGTCAGAAGACGCGCAAGGACCATTGTCAGCTGGTTCACTGACCCCGTGACCCCCTCCACCGCAATCTCGTAGCGGTGCACATTCGCGCCCTCAAGATCGCGGTCCTCGTGCTCGTCACGGTAGGTCTGGCGCAGCTGCTCCTCCAGGCCCTCCACACACGGTGGGGAAGCCACACGGGTAACCTCGGCTGCGGTCAGCGAATTGTTATCCACCAGTTTCTGGGTAGCAGTGGTGAAGATCTCGGCAACGCGCTCGGCTTGGTCATCCGGCACCAGAACATCAAACTGAATCATTGGCATGAAGGTAATCCTACCCTAACTTAAAGGACAGTAAATATGGCAGATCCCACACTCGCGACACTTTTCAACTCCAGCGCCGTTGACCTCTCCTGGCAGCGCGCCTTCTACGAGGATCTCCATGCCCACCCGGAGCTGTCCCACGAGGAAGAGCGCACCGCGGGACGCATTCTGGAGAAGCTGGACGATTGTGATTGTGAGGTTGTGACCGGCATTGGTGGCCACGGTATTGTCGCCATTTTCCGCAATGGTGTGGGGCCGACGGCGCTCATGCGCGCCGACTTTGATGCACTGCCCGTGACGGAGGAAACCGGCGTGGACTTCGCTGCCACCAATGGCTCGATGCATGCGTGCGGCCACGACGTCCACACCACGGCACTGTTGGGAGCCTGTGCGCTTCTCGACGTCCACCGCGACGCCTGGCAGGGCACCTTCCTAGCCTTGTTCCAGCCGGCCGAGGAATCTTCCATGGGCGCGAAGTACATGATTGCGGATGGACTCACCGAGCGTGTGCCCACGCCAGATGTGTGCCTAGGCCAGCACGTCATGCCTGGCCCGGCCGGCCAGGTGCAGTCCACCGCCGGCCCTATCCTCGCCGGCTGTGATTCCCTGCGGATCCACATCACCGGCCGCTCTGCCCATGCTTCAATGCCCCACGAGTCCGTCGATCCGTCCTATGTCGCCGCCATGGTGGTCACGCGCCTCCAAGCCATCGTCGGACGCGAAGTGCCGCCCCACGACTTCTTCGTCATTTCCGTCGGCGAGCTGCATGCCGGCGATAAAAACAACATCATCCCCGGCAGCGCCGAGCTAGTTCTCAACACCCGCTACTACAAGCCGGAGTTGGCCGAACGTGTCTACGCCTCCCTCGAGCGCATGGTGCGTGCCGAATGCGAAGCCTCCGGCTGCCCGGCTGAGCCAACCTTCGAGTACTACGCCCATGGCGAAGTCACCGATAATGATCCTGGCGCCCACGAGACGGTGCGCGCGTCCTTTGATGAGGTCTTTGGCGAGCTCTCCGTCACCGCCCAACCAGCCACGGTCTCAGAGGATTTCTGCTACCTCCCCCAGGCCTGGGGCGTGCCCTACTACTTCTGGTTTGTCGGCTCTACCCCGGACGAGCTCCTAGACAACCCTCCAGTCAACCACCAGTCCACCTTTCTGCCGGACTACGCCCCGACCATGGAGTCCGCAACTCGCGCCGCTGCGGCCGCAGTGCTCTCTTTCCTTGCTCGATAAAGCCACCTGAAAGATGGACCGCAGCAACACGCGCTGGAGGTCTGCGCGCCCAATCGGAACTAGTTAAGCTTGAAAGTGATCTTTTTCCGCATTATTGAGCGAAACTTTAAGGAAACCCATGAGCCAGCACTCCGAATTTCAGACAACGGTTCCCGGGCACGTCCGCGCCGCCGCCGGCGTGACGCCGCCGACCGCTACCAACCGTAAATTCTGGTCCGGCCTATCGTCCGCAGTGATGGAGCAGATTGCCGATAACTGGGAAGCTACCCGAAGCGCCTACGCCGCCGCCCGCCAGCAACACTATTTCTCCGCTGAGTTTCTGCAGGGCCGTGCGCTGCTCAACAACCTGACAAACGTGGGCCTCGTTGATGAGGCCCGCGCCGCCTCGAAGGCAGCCGGCCACGAGCTGGCTGATGTCCTCGAAGCTGAACACGACGCAGCCCTTGGCAACGGTGGTCTCGGCCGCTTGGCAGCCTGCTTCCTCGACTCCGCCGTCACCCAGGACTACCCGGTGACCGGCTACGGTCTGCTGTATCGCTACGGCCTGTTCCGTCAGTCCTTCGAGAATGGCTACCAGCGCGAAGAGCCGGACGCATGGATGGAGAATGGCTACGACTTCATCATCCGCCGCGCGTCCGAGCAGCGCCGCATCCACTTCGATGACATGGACGTGCGTGCAATTCCCTATGACATGCCGATTACCGGCTACGGCACCGATAACGTCGGCACCCTGCGCCTGTGGAAGTCCGAGCCGATCAACGAGTTCGACTATGATGCTTTCAATTCGCAGCGCTTCACCGAGGCCATCGTTGAACGCGAGCGCGTGATGGACATTTGCCGCGTGCTCTACCCCAATGACACCACCTACGAGGGCAAGGTTCTGCGCGTTCGTCAGCAGTACTTCTTCGTCTCCGCTTCGCTGCAGCAGATGATCGACAATTACATCGAGCACCACGGCGAGGACCTCACTGGATTTGCCAAATTCAACTGCATTCAGCTCAATGACACCCACCCGGTTCTCGCTATCCCGGAGCTGCTGCGCCTGCTTCTTGATGAACACGGCATGGGCTGGGATGAGGCCTGGAAGGTCGTTACTGAGACCTTCGCCTACACCAACCACACCGTTCTGGCAGAGGCTCTGGAGAGCTGGGAAGTATCCATCTTCCAGAAGCTCTTCTGGCGCATTTGGGAGCTCGTGGAGGAGATCGACCGCCGTTTCCGCCTCGACATGGCCGAGCGCGGCCTGGACCAGGGCCGCATTGATTACATGGCGCCCGTGTCGAACGGCCACGTTCACATGGCATGGATTGCCTGCTACGCGGCCTACTCCATCAACGGTGTTGCAGCCCTGCACACCGAAATCATTAAGGCCGACACGCTTTCCGAGTGGCACGAACTGTGGCCCGAAAAGTTCAACAATAAGACCAACGGTGTTACCCCTCGCCGCTGGCTGCGCATGTGCAACCCGCGTCTGGCGAACCTGCTCACTGAGCAGGCAGGCTCCGATGCCTGGGTCACTGACCTCACAGAGCTGGCTAAGCTCGCCCCGCTAGCAGAGGATGAAAAGGTTCTGCGCCAGCTCATCAACGTCAAGCGCGCGAACAAGCAGGACTTCGCCGCCTGGATTGAATACCACCAAGGTTCCACCGTGGATCCGGATTCCATTTTCGATGTTCAGATTAAGCGCCTCCACGAGTACAAGCGCCAGCTCATGAACGCCCTGTACATCCTGGACCTCTACTTCCGCATCAAGATCGATGGCGAGACCGTGCCGAAGCGCACCTTCATTTTTGGCGCCAAGGCAGCTCCGGGTTATGTACGCGCAAAAGCCATCATTAAGCTCATCAACACCATCGGTGATCTGGTCAACAATGACCCGGCGACCAAGGACATCCTCAACGTTGTCTTCGTGGAGAACTACAATGTCTCCCCTGCCGAGCACATTATCCCGGCTGCCGATGTCTCCGAGCAGATTTCCGTGGCCGGTAAGGAAGCATCCGGCACCTCCAACATGAAGTTCATGATGAACGGTGCACTGACGCTGGGCACCATGGACGGCGCCAACGTGGAGATCGTCGAAGCCGTGGGCGAAGAAAACGCCTACATTTTCGGTGCCCGCAACGAGGACATCCCGCAGCTGCGCGCCGAGTACAACCCTGGCGAGCTCTACAACTCAGTACCGGGCCTGTCGCGCGTGTTGGATGCGCTTATCGACGGCACCCTGGGCCCCGAGAACAACGGCATGTTCGGTGACCTTCGCTCCTCGCTCCTCGATGGCTTCGGTGAGCATGCCCAGGACACGTACTACGTCCTCGGTGACTTCGCCGACTACCGCGAGACCCGTGACCGTATGGCCGCAGACTACGACGCGGACGAGATGGCGTGGGCCAAGAAGGCCTGGCTGAACATCTGTTACTCCGGTCGTTTCTCCTCTGACCGCACCATCGCGGACTACGCCAACGAGGTATGGAAGCTGGCACCGACCCCTATCGCCAGCCTCTAGTTCTGCACCACCACCCGGAACATCAAGGATGCTACAAACACAGCAATCCCACTGATGGCTCCCGGGTGGACATATAAAAGCACCACCGTCGTCCCAGTTCTAGGGCGCGACGGTGGTGCTTTTCTCTGCTGCGTAAGAAAGTGTGCTTACTGCTCGCGGAGAGTCTGACCCAGCTGGTGAACCTGGATCATGTTGGTATTGCCGGAGATTCCCGGAGGAGTACCAGCGATGACGACGATCATGTCGCCTTCCTTGTACTTGTCCATCCCCAGCAGTGACTGATCGATGGCTTCCATCATGTCATCGGTAGACTTCACCTCGGAGCTCAAGAAGGTCTCTGCGCCCCAAGTCAGGGCCAGCTGCGAACGTACCGCCGGGTGCGGGGTAAACGCCAGCAGCGGCAGCGGGGAGTGCAGACGAGCCACGCGCTTCGCGGTGTCACCGGAGGTGGTGAAGGCCACGATTGCCTTAGCGTTAAGACGCTCAGCAATGTCGCGTGCGGAGTAAGACACCACACCGCGCTTGGTACGTGGCACGTGGGTCAGCGGCGGAACCTTGCCGCCTTCCTCAGCGTTCGTGACGATCTTGGACATGGTGCGCACGACGTTCTGTGGGTCGATACCCACGGAGGTCTCACCGGAGAGCATGACGGCGTCAGCGCCATCGAGCACGGCGTTAGCAACGTCGGACGCCTCCGCACGAGTCGGACGCAGGTTGGAGATCATGGAGTCCAACATCTGGGTGGCCACGATGACCGGCTTGGCGTTCTCACGCGCAATCTGGATAGCGCGCTTCTGGAAGAGCGGAACCTGCTCCAGCGGCACCTCAACACCAAGGTCACCGCGAGCAATCATAATGGCGTCGAATGCCAGCACGATGGATTCGAGGGCGTCGACGGCCTCGGGCTTTTCCAACTTGGCAATGACCGGAACGCGGCGGCCTTCCTCATCCATAATCTCGTGAACCTTGTCCACGTCTGCTGGGGAGCGGACGAAGGACAGAGCAATCATGTCCACACCAAGGTTCAGCGCGAAACGAAGGTCCGCGATGTCCTTTTCCGACAGAGCCGGCACGGAAATATCCATGCCTGGCAGGGAAACGCCCTTGTTGTTAGACACGGGACCACCTTCGGTGACCTCGCAGACTACGTCGTTGCCGTCTACTTCCCGGCATACGACGGCAACCTTGCCGTCATCAATCAGCAAGCGGTCTCCCGGCTTCGCATCCTGTGCCAGGTTCTTATACGTCGTGGATACGCGGTCGTGAGTTCCCTCAACATCCTCCACGGTGATGCGGACAGTTTCACCTTCCGCCCACATTTCCTCGCCATTAATAAATCGACCCAGACGGATCTTGGGGCCCTGGAGGTCAGCGAGGACGCCAACAGCTTTGCCACTTTCATCAGTGGCCTCGCGGACCCAGCGGTAATTTGCTTCGTGGTCTGCATGCTCGCCGTGGGACATGTTAAGGCGCGCGACGTTCATGCCCGCATTCACCAAGCCAAGGATTCCCTCCTTGCTTGCCACGGCGGGACCCAACGTACAAACGATTTTGGTTCTTCTATCCAACATGGAGTGCCTTATTCGCATCGGGGATTATCTAACGATTCCCAAACTACCCCCGTTGGTGTGTCTCGGCCACTGTGAACGCTGCTCACATCCCACGCCACCCAGAGTCCCTTCTTCACGGCGAAACCCATATTTCGCCAGTACCCGCAGTCTCATACGGACGTGACCGGGCACAATCGGACTTATGGAGCACTGTGTGGAGCCGCCCCACCTCCCGTGCCGTCGCCACCAGAAAAGTTCTGTGATCCCTACTACTGCACCACCGCTTCCGCGGACCTAGATGGCCGGGTACGCGGCGGAACCATGACTCCCGCCGGGCGTATCATCGCCCTGAGCGTGAGTTGGATCAACCTCATCAGGAGTCTCCTGTCCTCGGGGCAATCGGAAAAACACGATGAGAGCGATAATGAAACAGACAACGGACACAATGATGTTGATGCGCAGGCCAAAGACGTGCGTGGCCTCATCCGCACGCATATTCTCCACAATAAAGCGGCCCGCCGTGTAACCGGCAACGTAGAGCGCGAACACGCGACCATGCCCCAACTTCCAAGCTTTGTGAGCCCAGAGCAGGAAGATACAGATAATGACGTTCCACACAAGCTCGTAGAGGAAAGTCGGGTGCACTGAAGTCATAACCTCGCCGGTGGACCGGCCGCTGATCGGCGCGTACTCGCCGTTTTCATTGACGCGATAGTAGATATCGAGCGCCCACGGCACGCTTGTCTCGCGGCCGTAGAGCTCTTGGTTGAACCAGTTGCCCAAGCGCCCAATGGCTTGGGCCAAGATGAGGCCGGGAGCGACGGCATCCGCGAAGGGACCCAGCGGAATGCGCTTAATCTTGAACATGCCCCACAACGCCACTGCGCCCAGCGCCACGGCTCCCCAAATACCCAGGCCACCGTTGGTGATCTTCAGAGCGTCGATGGGGTCACACGTAGAGCAGAAGTACTTATCATAATCCGTCATTACGTGGTAGAGGCGTCCGCCGATAATACCAGCAGGAATGACCACTATGGCAGCGTCCCAGACCACGTCCGGGTTGCCACCACGCGCGGTATAGCGGCGCAGCGTCATCCACATGGCCACGAGAATGCCGAGGATGATGCACATGGCGTAAGCGCGAATAGGGATCGGGCCGAGGTGCCACACGCCCTGCGGCGGGGACGGAATGTTGGCGAGGTTGTAAATTTGCACGGGAGATAGTGTGCCTGAAAAGTGCTGTCTCTACAACGCTTCAGCGGCACGGGGGTTTCCTACCGCGCTCGATACTGCGTCTGTGACTAGCTTTTTCGGGAGGGACAAGCCGGGTGTTGCCCGGCCGCCACCAGCGAGCGCGCCAAGGCCATGGGATCCTGAGCCGCCATGATGGACTCGCCGACCAAGATAGCGTCTGCGCCGTGGGAGGCATAAGACAAAACATTGCGGGGTCCGTTGACGCCGCCGACGGCAATGCGGGTAATGGACTCCGGAAGACCGGGCGAGATAGTAGAAAAGGCCTCCCGATTAATAGCATCGGAGGCCAAAGACCACGCATTGATCGCCACGACAGAGCCACCAGCTTTGATGACACGATCCACTTCGGCGCTCGTGCGTACCTCAAGAATGGCGGTCATCCCTAAGGACTCAACGCGGTCCAGAAGAGACTCAAGACGGGCTTGCTCGAGAAGCTCCACCTGCAACGGGATCGCATCGGCGCCGTAGCAGCGTGCCTCGTGAATTTGATACGGATCCACAATGATGTCGCGGCACACCATGGGGACGTCCACGGCATCGCGGGCCACGCGCATATCTTCAAGCGAACCGTGAAAGCGGCGCCGATCCGTCTGGCAGGCCATGACGTGGACCCCCGCCGCTTCAAGGTCATGAGCTAGCGTCGCAACCGACTGTGGGCTTTCGAGGTTCGCGATCTCACCGGCATAAGGCACGGCACGTTTGATTTCGGTGATGATTGAGCACCCTGGGCGCAGCAGGGCCCGGGCTGCATCGCGCGGGGCATCCATATCACGGGAGCGCGCTTTGACTTCCTTGAAGGGGACGCGGGCCTCGCGCGCGGAGACGTCGGCAAGCACGCCGGCGATGAGGTGATCGACAGCGATCGGGGTAGGCATCAGCACCTCCCTCCGTGAGGAGACTCAAAGACGAACCGGGGCGATTGAGATCACACTTAGGCTAGCGCGCCCACGCCCCTAACCGGAAATCCGGTACACCCGACCTTTCATTCACGCGGCGTGGAATCTGTGGGATCAATATCTGCGTCGAGAGCATCCCACATCACACGGCCCGAATCCTGGGATGTCTCCAAATCGTCCTGGAGACGCTCCTGGCGCACAGCTGGAGTCTCATACTTCGACGTGCGCGGCTTGTCTGCGCCGGGATTGCTGGCCACCATAACCGCGCCAAACAGCGCCAAGGCTGCGCCGACGAGCGCCAGAACTGGGCCTGCCGACGCCGCGTCCGCGGCAAGGACCACAGCCCAGTCAGAAATGCTCGTGGCTCCCACCGAGGTATCGTTCGTGCCGCCCTGCAACAGTTCCTGGGCGCGTTCAACTTCAGGCCCCGCAGTCAGCAACGCGATAGGGCGCCACGCCGCGCCAGCTGCCGCCACTGCACTCAGAATGGCGACGATGCGTCGAGCGGTACGGCGGAGCGCCAGAGCAGCCACACTGCCAGCAAGAATGACCACAGTCAACGCTATGAGCTCGAGTGACCACAGCGAACCGGACAGCTCCATGACGCTCGAGCCAGCCTTATCATCTTCCACAGCGGCTTTAACCCAGGTCATGCGCGAGGACAACCACAGCGCAATGGTTCCCACGAACATAAGAACCGGTCCGATGCGTCTAGCCATGAGTTATCTCCCCAGCCTTGGTTACAGTCATTGCCTCTTCGGTTGTTTCCTCCGCCTTAGCCAAGAGATTATGCGCATCGAAGCACGTGCGATCCCCCGTGTGGCAGGCACCGCCCTCTTGGCGCACGGTGAGCAAGATGGTGTCGCCGTCACAATCCAGGCGAGCGCCGAGCACCTCTTGGGTATGCCCGGACGTCAAGCCTTTGATCCAATACTCCTGGCGGGAACGCGAATAGTAGGTACCACGACGCGTAGCCAGCGTGTACGCCAACGCGTGGTCATCCATCCACGCCATCATGAGTACCTCGCCGCGCTCCGACTGCACAATAGCGGGAACAAGTCCGGCCTCGTTGCGCTTGAGCTGCTGGGCGATGTCTCCTGCCAGTTCATAGTCTTCAACAGTGCGACCTGTTGTGTTTCCCGCTGTGCTCACAGGCGCACCTCATACCCCGAAGCCGCCAGCGCCTGCTTAACCTCAGCGATGTCGATCTCACCGAAGTGGAAGATACTCGCTGCTAGAACGGCATCCGCCCCAGCCTCAACAGCCGGCGGGAAGTGCTCGGCCTCACCGGCACCACCCGAGGCGATGATGGGGACGGATACCGCTGCACGAACCGCCTGGAGGAGCTCGATGTCGAAGCCCTCCTTGGTGCCATCACCATCCATAGAATTGAGCAAGATTTCACCCACGCCCAGCTCCTCGCCGCGGCGAGCCCACTCCACCGCATCAAGACCAGCAGGCTTGGTGCCGCCATGCGTGGTGACTTCAAAACCGCTGGGATATTCAGGCGAACGGCGCGCATCGACAGAAAGCACAATGCACTGCGAGCCAAAAACATCAGCAAGTTCACGCAGCAGTTCAGGGCGAGCAAGTGCAGACGAGTTCACAGAAACCTTGTCCGCGCCAGCGCGGAGGAGCTCGCGTACATCCTCAACCGACCGCACTCCTCCTCCCACCGTGAGCGGGATGAATACCTGATCCGCAGTACGCCGCACGACATCAAGCATGGTGCCGCGACCATCCTTAGATGCGGATACGTCCAAAAAGGTCAACTCGTCTGCTCCCAGCTGGTCATAGCGGGCGGCAAGCTCCACTGGGTCACCGGCATCACGCAGGTTTTCAAAATTGACGCCCTTGACCACACGGCCATTGTCAACGTCTAGGCACGGGATCACGCGCACGGCAAGCGCCATGGTGATTGTCCTCCTCAAGGGATGGGGGTTTGAAGGTAAACGGGATAATAGAAAGCGCTCTAGCGCTGGCCTCGCGGGTTGCGAGCAATGGCATCCAACATGGTGGCATGGACCTGTGGGGTGCCGCCCACAAAACCTTTCGAGGTCGCCGTCCACTCGTTGCCTTCGGGATCACTGACGCGTCCTCCAGCTGCCTTGATCATGAGCGCACCTGCAGCGTTATCCCACGGGTGCGGTGAGAAATTCACCGCGCCATCAAAGACTCCTTGCGCCACGAAAGCATTATCTAGGCCCACCGAGCCGGTCATGCGCGGGCGCAAGCCAGTCTCACGAAGATCGTTGAACAGTGCCGTGGGCAGGTGCGACGAGCAGCCAATATGGCCACGGGCTTCATCAAAGCCGAGAGCGCCTTCTCCGCCACCAAACCCGGTGGAGGGACCACCGCTGGTGCGCAGCGGCATTCCTTCTGCGGCCACGACGCGGCGGCCCAAGAGCGGGAAGTCCGCCACCGCAACAACCGGCTTCGCCTCATGAAGGAGAGTGACCAAGATTCCGCAGCATGGATTACCCGCGGAGTAGTTAGCGGTGCCATCGACTGGGTCAACGACCCACACGGTGTCCTCGAGGCTGCCACCGGACTCCTCGCCAAAGACAGGTATGCCGGTAAGTTGGCTCAGCGTCACCCGCAGCTGCTGCTCAATCTGCAGGTCGACTTCGGTGGCAAAGTCACCCTCCCCCTTAAAACGGGCAGGGGCCGCTCCCAAACCAGCGCGGAAGAGGTCATCGACCTGGTCCACGGCAGCTTCCGCAAAAGCAACAAGTTCGCGAGGATCTGAGGCAGAAAGTCTTGACATGGCTGCCATACGCTTAGGCCTCCTCAATAGGATCGATGTACTCCTCAGCCGGCAGCGGAGTGACCTCTGCAACGGCGGCAAGTGCTTCTTCCAACGTGAAGCGCTCTTCATACAGCGCCTTGCCGATGATGGCAGAATCGATGCCTTCATTCTCGTAGAGTGCCAGCTCGCGCAGATCATCCAGACTCGAAATACCGCCCGAGGCAGTCACTGCAGCATCGGTGGCTGCAGCCACGTCGCGCAGGAGCTCGATGTTCGGGCCCTGCAGCGTACCGTCCTTGGACACGTCGGTGACTACGAAACGAGTGCATCCAGCGGAATCGAGGCGCTCGAGAACCTCCCAGAGGTCCCCACCATCGGAGACCCAGCCATGGCCACGGGTGCGCCATTCACCGTCAACGAGCCGTACGGCCAAGTCCACCGCGATACGATCTCCGTGTTCAGCCAGCACCTTAGCTATCCACTCAGGCTGTTCCAGGGCTGCAGTGCCAATGTTGACTCGACGTGCCCCTGTGGCCAGTGCTCGGGCGAGGGACTCATCATCCCTGATTCCACCGGTGAGCTCCACCTCAAGGTCCACACTCGTGGTGATCTCTGCCAGTAATTCGTGGTTGGAACCGCGGCCAAAGGCAGCGTCCAAGTCCACTGCATGCAGCCACTGCGCGCCTTGGGCTTGCCACTTGAGGGCGGCCTCGCACGGGGATCCGTAGGACTTTTCGGTTCCGGCTTCGCCTTGATCTAGGCGCACGGCCTGGCCATCAACAACGTCAACCGCGGGCAACAGTGTAAAGCTCATGGTGGGTAGTCTACCTTCCGGACGAGCTCTTTAAAGCGTTCCGATCCAGTTCTTTAACAGCTGCGAGCCCGCATCCCCAGACTTCTCCGGATGGAACTGCGTAGCCCACAGCGCACCATTGTCCACCGCGGCCACAAAGCGGTCCCCGCCGTACTCTGACCACGCAACTTTTGGTGGCTCGGTGATTTCGGTCTGCAGCTCCCAGCTACGGGCAGCGTAGGAATGGACGAAGTAGAAGCGATCCTCCGGGCCGATACCGTCGAACATATCGCTGCCCTGAGGGATTTCCACTGTGTTCCATCCCATGTGAGGCAAGACGTCAGCATCCAGCTTGCTCACATCGCCCGGCCATTCCCCGCAGCCCTCTGTGTGAATGCCATGTTCGGTGCCGGATTCAAAGAGCACCTGCATACCCACACAGATGCCAAGAACCGGACGTCCACCGGCAAGTCGCTGACCGATGATGCGCGGGCCCTGGGCGTCACGCAGCCCCTTCATGCAGGCGGCGAAGGCGCCCACACCGGGCACGAGCAAACCATCCGCCTCAACCGCACGCTTGGGGTCTGCTGTGACGGTGACCTCTGCACCGACGCGCTCAAGCGCGCGGACGGCAGAGCGCAGATTACCCGCCCCATAATCCAGGACGGCGACGTTCCGGGAACTCATCGTTGTTCCTTTCCAGGCCTCCTCGGCCACCTAATCATCCGGAGTCGGGTTTTGATGTCATTGGTTTCACTCACGCGCGTCTTGCCCAGTGCGCTATCCGCCAAGGTCATGAGAAGACCCACCGCGATAATGGCGGAACCCGTGGCAAACGCCCCGTCATAACCGGACATCGCCACCACCGCACCGAGGGCCGTGGAACCAAGACCGGTGCCACCGTCGTAGAAGATATTCCACACGGCAGAGCCTTCTGAAAGGCGCTCACGAGGCAGTCGGTCGAACATCGACAGCAACGCCTCATTCTGAACAACGCCGAAGCCCGCGCCATAAATCGTGGTTCCGAATACGAGCAGCCAGACCGACCACTCCTGCCACAGCACCACCGCGATAAGTCCCACACCAAAGACAGAGAAAATCTGCGCCGGAATCATGAGCGTTCCCGGCCTTCCGGCTCGGTCCGCCACGACACCCGCCACATAGCGGAAGATCATGGCCGCACCGCCGATAACGGACAGCATGAGGCCACCAAGGACGGCGCCGCGCTCTGGATCTAGCTCACGCACTGCTGGGGAGATGAAGTTTGAGGCCACACCGTAGCTCACGGAGAAGCTGGTCAGCGCCAGCGCCGGAACCAACACGAGCTTCCACATCGGCGCACGCGGGGTGGTATCCGACGGATCCGGGGTTCCGACAGGGGCTGCCTTGATCTTGGGGACGAGGATGCAGGTGAAGAATCCCAGCAGACCAAGTCCCGCCGCCAGCAGGTAGACGATGTTGTAGTTGAAGGCCGCTGCAACTGCGAGACCAACCGGCAAGAAGGCCATTTGTGCTGCACCGATAAACAATCCGAAAATGCCTGTGGCCTTACCCAGAAGGCGTCGCGGTGTAATTTCCGCGATCAAGGCGTTTTCGCCCACAGTCAGAGCACCAAAGCCAATACCGCGTAGGGCAGAAAAGCCAAGGGCAATGGGAGCGGCGTCACCAAGCATGTGCCCCAACGCTGGCACTCCCAGGAGCAAAGCTGAGGCCGCCATCACAGGACGGTAGCCAAAGATACGCAACAGCATCGGGGTCATCATCTGGGTGAGGACGGTAGCCAACATAAAGACACCCGTGGTAGCGCCAGCCAATGTCGCCGAACCGCCGGCATCAAGCACCGCCAAGGGCACAACGGGCAGCAGCACTGACCAGGCACCGAACGCGGAGACCACCGCGATCATGGTCTCTTTAAAGCCGGCAACCTTCCATACGCTCGTAGGAGTCGATCCAGTCATTTCGCCGACACCCCTTCCGAGAAAATATCCAGCAGCCATGCCACTGCGGCCGCGACCGTTATCGCTGCCAAGACGCCCGCAACCACAGTCATGAGTTTGGAGTCATTCTGGTAGGCCGACCATGCGCCGCCGATGAGCAACCCAGCGACGAGAAACAAGAAAAGAACAAAGATGTTCATAACAGGTTAGAGCGCTCCCTTCGTCGACGGAACGCCGCTGACCCGCGGATCACGTTCGGTGGCGTGGCGCAGAGCACGGGCCACCGCCTTGTACTCCGCCTCCGTGATGTGGTGCGGATCGCGCCCGTAGCGAACATTGACATGCAGGGTCGTCGCCGAATGGATAGCGAAGGTCTCGAAGAAGTGCCGGTTAATCACCGTGGCATAATGCCCGCCGATGATCTGCCATTCCAAGCTCTCGGGCTCGCCGTTCATGACGAAGTAGGGGCGGCCAGAAATGTCCACGACAGCCTCAACGAGGGTCTCATCCATAGGCAGAAGCTGGGAACCAAAGCGGCGGATGCCGGACTTGTCCCCCAGGGCTTCAAGAAATGCGCGGCCGAGGACAATGGCCGTGTCTTCGACAGTGTGGTGCGCGTCGATCTCAATGTCGCCTTCAGCGTGAACAGTGAGGTCGAAGGCGCCGTGAGTACACACGGCAGTGAGCATGTGATCGAAGAACGGCAGACCTGTGGAAATATCCGCCTTCCCAGTACCGTCGAGATTGATTTCGACGGAGATTCTTGTCTCCCCTGTGGCGCGCTCAGCGCGACCAATACGGTGACCGCGCTCTTGGCTCTCATCTACGTCGGTACTCATAGTCTCACGCTCCTCCTTCACATCGTGTTCATGGTGTTATTTCTCAACCATCTCTACTGTATCTGCCAGGTCCGCTGCGGCCGAAAGGAAGGCGTCATTTTCCTGCGGCAGGCCAATGGTGGCGCGCAATAGTCCCGGGACGCCGTTGTCACGGATGAGAACATCGCGGTCAAGGAATCCTTGCCACACTGCATGCTGGTCGGCAAAGCGCCCAAAGGATACAAAGTTGGATTCGCTCGGTACTACGTAGTAGCCGAGCTCCTTGAGGCGGGCCACGACGCGATCGCGTTCCGCCGATAGTGTGGCCACGGTGCTCAATGTTTCTTCTTTGTGTTTGATCGCCACGATGGCCGCAATCTGGGAGAGCACCGAAAGGTGATAGGGCAAGCGCACGAGCATGACGGCCTCCACGAAGGCGGGGTCAGCAACGAAGTATCCTAGGCGGCCACCGGCGAAGTCGAAGGCCTTTGACATGGTGCGGGACACCACGAGCTTCGTGGGGTATTTCTCCAGGAGAGTGGTGGCCGAAGGCGAGGGAGAAAACTCCATGTAGGCTTCGTCCACGATGACGATTCCGGGCGCTGCCTGGATAATCTTCTCCACCACCTCGATGGGCGTAACATCACCGGTGGGGTTATTCGGGGTGGTGATAAAGATAACATCAGGGCGGTGCTTTTCGATGTCCCCCAGCGCAGCCTCCTCATCAATCCGAAAATCCTCAGTACGCGGACACGAGATGAATTCCGTCTGGGTGCCGGCACAGAGAATCGGATGCATGGAATAGCTGGGGGTAAACCCGAGGGCACTGCGCCCAGGACCGCCGAAGGCCTGCAGCAACTGCTGCAGCACCTCATTCGAACCGTTAGCGGCCCACACATTGTCCACGCTAACGGTCACGCCAGTCTGACCGCTCACGTAGCTCGCCAGCGCGGTGCGCAGCTCCACGGCGTCACGCTCGGGGTAGCGGTTGAGCTGGGCTGCGTGCTTTTCGACGGCCGTGACCATGTCTCGGACCAAAGCCTCCGACGGCGGATATGGGTTTTCGTTGGTGTTGAGCTGATTCGTCACTGTCAGCTGCGGCGCGCCGTAGGCGCTGGATCCACGCAGTTCTTCGCGCAGGGGAAGATCCTTCAACTCAGCCATGGTGTGGGCCTCCTCAGGTGTCGCTAGCTCTCGCTAGTTCTCGGGTGTGTTCGGGGCATCGAAGCGGGCGGCTATTGCCTCGCCGTGTGCTGGAAGTTCCTCGGCTGTGGCGAAGGCAATGACCTTCTCGGCCACCTCCCCCAGTGCTGCACGGTCATATTCCACAAGATTGACTGGGCGCAGGAAAGTGTGGGTGGACAACCCCGCGCTGAATCGTGCTGTGCCGGAGGTTGGCAAGACGTGGTTGGAGCCTGCCGTGTAATCACCCAGCGGTACCGGCGAGTAGTCACCCACAAAGATGGCGCCTGCATGCCGGATGCGCTCCGCCACCTCGCGGGCATTCGCGGTATGAATCTCCACGTGCTCGGCGGCATACGCATCAGCCACGGCGATGCCCGCCTCAAGGTCACTGACAAGCACGATGCCGGACTGCTCGCCGCGCAACGCCGCGGCAGCCCGCTCGGCATTCGCCGTCGCAGTGTAACGCCGAGCTACTTCTGCGCCCACGGCCTCCGCTAGCTCTTCGGAGTCAGTAATGAGGACGGATGCTGCCATTGGGTCGTGCTCCGCTTGGGAAATGAGGTCATAGGCAACGTAGACGGGGTTCGCCGTTTCATCAGCCAAAATGGCGATTTCGGTCGGTCCTGCCTCAGCGTCGATCCCTACTACTCCCCGTACCGCCCGCTTAGCTGCAGCCACGAATACGTTGCCTGGGCCGGTAATAATATCGACTGGTTCAAGCGCTGCCTCTCCCGTAGCTGGCTCATCGTCACCATAGGCCAACAGCGCGATAGCTTGGCCACCACCAACCGCCCAGACCTCGTCCACGCCCAGCATGTGGCAGGTCGCCAGAACCGTCGGGTGTGGCAGGCCACCGAAGTCCTTCTGTGGTGGGGAGGCCACAACCATGGCTTCAGCGCCTGCTTCCTGAGCCGGGATGACGTTCATGATGACCGAGGAAGGATAAACCGCCTTACCGCCGGGCACGTAGAGCCCCACACGCTCAATCGGCTGGAACACCTCTGTGACCGTAGCGCCAGGAGCCAGGGTTGTGGTGTGCGGGGAAGGCTTCTGATCCGCATGCACGGCGCGCACACGGTTAATGGATTCCTCGATTGCGGCTCGCACGTGAGGATCGAGTTCGGCTGCGGCCTTCTCGAGCTCTTCGGTGCGCACACGCACAGCTTCTGGGCGCACACCATCAAAACGCTCACCAAAATCGAGGGCTGCGGCCGCGCCACCATCGCGTACTGACTCCACCATGGGGATCACTGTGTCCATCACGGAGGACACATCCGTGCCTCCACGCGGCAGGACTCGGCGCAGGCGGGAGGTAGTGAGTTTCTCTCCACGCAGGTCAATGGTTCTTAGCATGGCGCAGCCCCTTTTTATAATATGCAGTGGTTTCTATACCTTCCCTTTACTATACCCGTGCCAAAAGCCAGCGGGCCCCAAGGTGCAGGTTATAGAATGTGTCACTACTAATACATTGACGCACCACCACTGGTGAAGAGAGGCGGCGACATGAGTAACGACGCCGACGAGCACGACGGCCAGGACCACTCCGAGCTACTCACTCGAATGGAGAAGCTCGCACACTGCGAAGAGCTGGATTGCATCCGCGTCAACGCCGACGAGCTCCTCTTTCCCCACTCCCCTTTAGGGGAAACTCGCGTGTACATGGACACCGACGGTGAGCCCATCTTGCGCCTCTACACCACTCATAATGGGGCCCTTGGGTTTGGTGAAATCCCTGAGCTCAGCGAGTTCGTCAACGACTGGAATCACGACTGCCTGTCACCCCATTTGGTGCTCAATTACACCACCCCCACCGAGGTCGAAGTGTGGGGTCATTCTTTCCTCGTCGTCCACCAAGCACCCACCACAGCACAGCTCGCTGCATCCGTCCTGCCGGCGCTGTTCAATGCAGGGGCGTGTCTCGAGGAGCTCGCAACGCGTTTTCCTGCACTGATGCTTCCCCGTCCCGCGGCGCCGGATGAGCCTTCCGAGCTCGATGGCCCAGTGTCCACCGTCGATATTTCCCGTCTAGAGGAAATGCTGCCCTCGCTCGGAATCACACGCTTTCAATCGGATTCCGGGGACGCCATCTACGCGTGGATCAACGATGTTCTCTTCGCCTTTGCCATAGATTCTGGACCTAGCCTCATCATTAAGGGCCACTGGGATCCAAACCTTCCCGGCGGCGAGTTTTCCAAGATGTTCCTCATCTGCAATGACTGGAACCGGGCCAACCATTCGGCGTCCGCATTTTGCCACTCCAACATGGATGGCCTGCAGATCCGGGTGGATTACGCCGTCATGACAGGAGCTGGGCTTTCCGACGCCCAACTGGTCACCGCCCTCGGCCGCGGCATCAAACATGTACTCCACGGCATCGATGACATTTCCCACGATGCCATGGGCTCCTCCCCCGTCGTCTGGCCTTAGGTTGCTAGACGCCTCTTGCCCCCTTCGGCGTTAAGCGATGATGCGGTACTCGCCCGCTTTCGCCAACGCCTTATTCATCACGTCGATGGACGGTTCCACGTTCTCTTTGTGCTTCACCACAAGCTGCGCGTGATCCGAATCGGTAATCTCGAAGGTCGCCTGACCAAGCCCATTTTCCGCAAAGATGTCATATAAAGCCTGCAGCGCCTTACGAACATCATTATCGTCTTTGACGCCGCTGACCTGAAAATAACTGGAAACAATCGACATGGAGGAGAGTGTACGCCCCTACTTAAATACGGCCATTGAAGGCCTGCAATGCCGAGTCCTCACGAGTACCTCCTCGGCCGTCTCCATAGTCAGCGTAGTCACGAATCCACGCGACTTTGCTTACCCATTTCACGGCCTATAGCCATGATTGGATTCCACACGGGCACGCACGGGAGCACCAAGATGAACCTCGAGCGGCTTGTCATTTCGTGTAATCGCCAGAATTGACTGCTCTTCCGAAGCCGTCTCGATGTCAAAGCAAGCGTAGAAGGGCTCACGCGGACGGTTGTCATACATCTTTTGGGCCAGGCCATAAGATTCCACCATCACATAGTTCGCACCGTCGGGCTTCGGCCCCAGCAAGGCCAGAACATCCCTGATGGCAGGACCTTCCCACCGGGAGGTCGCCGACCAGCCCTGCATGAAGGTGTGGGTTGCAATGTACGAGCGCTGTGGCAGTGCGCGGAGTTCCTCTAGTGTCACCACGCGAGAGGCACCAGTCACGTCATCCGCAACAGTAATTTCGTAGCCAGCCCAATCGTTGTCGTGGAAGGCAGTCCATTCCTGCGACTCTTCCGGGGTCGGCGGCAAGCCGTTGGTCCAGTGAAACTCAGAGATGTCCTTGTCCGTGTACGCGCTCTTGCTGGCACCCTGGGGACGCATCCAGTTGAGGAAGAGCTTGCGACCAATCTCCGAAATCCCTGTAGTAAGACGGTGCGCACGTGCGCGGTCCGCCAAGGACCAGTAGGACAGGCCAATCCAGAAGGCGATGACAACACCGATGGTGATGACGATTGTGGTGAAGGCTTGGGCATAGCGCTCCGGAGTGACATCACCGAAAACTATATGCACCATGTTGTATTCGCGGTGGACGAAGAACACTAGGAAGACGTGGATGATGATGAACACGCACATGAAGACCATGCCGATGAAGTGCAGGGAACGTGCACCTTGGTGGCCGCCCCACAACTTGACGTACCACGGGAAGCGGACGCGCACCGCTGGAGCCATGGCCACACCCGTCAGCATCATGAATGGTGCAAGGATGAAAATGACTCCAAAGTAGGCCAATTGCTGCAAGGCATCGTAGGGATCGAAATGCTCAAGAGCCGGTGCTTGCAGACTCATATAGGTAAGCAAGCTATCCCACGCTTCGGGGATGATGTCCCAGGAAGTCGGAACGATGCGCCGCCACAAGCCGGTGGCGAAGAGCAACGTGACATAAACGAGTCCGTTGAGCACCCAGAGCATGACCGACACACCATGCCAGTGGCGTCCCAGACCGATGTTTTCGCGTCCCGGTAATGTCAGCAATGGTGAGGCTGAGAGCTCATCCATGAGGGAGGTGTACACGCCCTCCTCCTTCGGGAGCTCACGCTTGGTGAACTTCAACCACTCGGTACCAGGCGCACAGTCATTGCGCCACCACAGACGTGGCATGGAAGATAGCATCTCCCAGCCGGAACGAAGCAACATACCCATCAAGATGAAGTTGATGAGGTGGCTCGCACGCAGCCAGAGAGGATAGTCAGGGTTTTCGCCTAAAGCGAGAACGAGGTCCATAGAGGTGACTCCTAGAGATAGAGAAGCTGGCCTTCAGCAGATTTAACACCTATTTTTCCTCATTTAATCTGCGGATTCTAGACTTTTCTGCGTTTTATTGCTCGGATCATTGCCAGTTGTCATCCCACGACCACTATCAGGATTAATAAAAACAGCAGACCAGTAGGCAAACATGGACATAAACGGGGCCACGAGCCATCCAATGGCAGGAGAAAATTTCGGCACAAACTCGACAAACTCTCCGGGGTTCTCCGGCACGGCCGTGGCAGTAGCCCCGCCGAAAACATAAAAGGCCGCCGCACCCGCCAAGCACACCACGCCTGACCACACAAGCACCCCAACACCCCGAAAGCGCTCCCCTCGAAGATAAGCCACCGTGCCGATCACCACCCCAAGAAGGCCGGTAATCATGACGAATGTGACAAAGGATAGAAACTGCACGTTCGCGGAGTTAGTCAGCGCATACCCACCGCCCTCCACTCGATGCCCCTCCAGCGTGGGCCGCCACAGACCCCACACAGCCCCAACCCCAGAGAAAAGAAGGAGCGCCAACGCGAGCAACCCCGCGCCAAAGCCGATGGCGCGGGGTATACGAAGGTGTGGAGTACGCAGTATAGACACGAGCTGCGCTTAGTTACAGAAGGTCCAGTTACCGTTCTCACGCTTGAAACGCATGGTGGAGCTATCCAAGCCCTTGCTGGTGTTGACGTTCACGGTTGCGGACGCGGAGTCACCATCGACCACGACGTCGTTGATGGACTCAACGCCAGTCTGGTTCCAATCGAAGCCTTCCATCTGGGAGGTGTCAGCACCGGCTGTTGCCATCATGTCCTTGAGCTGGTTCATCGGAACATCCGGAATCTGGTTGTAGTCCAACTCGCTCAGGCCGGAGTTCGGGTCATTACGCACTGCTTCACAGGTGTGATCCGGCAGGTACTTCACGAAGCTACGCATGGTCTGCTGGTCGTACATACCGCGAACGAGGCCGTTGATACCGTCGATGTCTTCCTGGCTTGCGGCCTGGCCCTGGATCGGATCGACCTTCGGCATGCTCTGGAAGGGGTCCACACCGTTCTCGAACGGGTTAGCAAGAGTCTGTTCAGCGCCTTCACCCTCAGCCGGCGCCTCTTCGCCTTCCGGCTTCGGGGCCTGCTCTTCGCCGTCCTTCTTCTCCGCGCCCTCGTCCTTCTTCTCGGCGTCGTCGTCCTTCTTCTCGGACTCCTTGTCCTTATCCTCGGAGGTCTCCTCCTTGGACTTGGTGGTCTTGACCGCGGAGGAGGCGGTCTCCGCAACGTCCTCGCCGTCACCACCGCAGGCAGCCAGGGTGAGCGGCGCAACGAGTGCAACTGCAACGAGGGACTTCTTGGCAGGGGTCAAAAAAGACAAGGGTTAACTCCTAAATTTCTATAAAGAGAGCGACAGATTTCGCCACGTCCACTGCGCTCGATGCGTAGCGGACATAACGCATGCTCTTGTGCGTTTCACACAACCCTAACAAGGCGTCGTTGAAGAAATCATGACCCACACCTTGAAGCTTCCTGTGAGTCTCACTACTCTTTTTTGCCCCCACCATCTCCGCCCGACCCGTAAAGTAGACCTTTGTGCACCTTTCTCGCGACGCTATCGTATCCACGGCCCTAGAGCTCTTAACAAGCTATGGGCTTGCCGACGTCACCATGCGCCGCGTCGCCACGACCCTCGGCGTTGCTCCCGGCGCCTTGTATTGGCATGTGGCCAACAAGCAGGCCCTTATCGCCGCCATGGCCGCGGAAATCCTCTCACCAGTTACCGGCGATACCCCGGTCGATTTAGCAAGCTCCCTCCACCGCGAGCTCTCGCGATGGCGGGACGGCGCCGAAGTAGCGATCGCCGGAGCCGCCTTTCCGGAGTCAACCACACGCGCCGACCTTGAGGAGCTTTTTTGCGAAGCCCTGCAGAAGGAGGTGCCGGAAGGGGCGTCGGAAAGCATCGGCGTCGCCGCACGCACGTTGATTCATTATGTCCTCGGCGCCTCGTTCATGGAACAGTCCCACGCCCAGCTCGGTGGCGCTTCCACAGAGTCCCTCACCGATGATGCTGCCGTGCGCGCCACGGAACTCGTCATCGCTGGTTTACGCGCCCTGTGAGTTCGCTGTGTTCCCCGCGCGTGACGATCCCTTTCGTCAAATATGACTAAGCTGAACGCCATGACTGACACCCGTGCTGATGCACCCCACTCCCGCCAAGTCTGGCCAGGATCCCCTTCTCCCCTCGGTTCCACCTTCGATGGAGCCGGAACCAACTTTGCAATCTTTTCCGAAGCAGCAGAAAAGGTCGAGCTGTGCCTCATCGATCAAGATGGCACCGAGGAGCGCGTTGAACTCACCGAGATCACCGCGCACGTCTGGCACGCTTACCTCCCCAACGTCACCCCAGGCCAGCGCTATGGGTACCGCGTCCACGGACCCTACGAGCCTGAGCGCGGTCTGCGCTGTGACCCCTCCAAGCTCCTCGTGGACCCCTACGCCCGCGCATTCGACGGAGACTTCGACGGGGATGCCTCCCTGTACTCCTACGATATCTACGCCTCTGAGCCCGGCACCGGCCGCAACGAGGAGGACTCGCTCGGCCACACCATGCTCTCGGTGGTCATCAATCCCTTCTTCGAGTGGCACGGCGACAACCGCCCGCACACCCCCGACAACGAGACCATCATCTACGAAGCCCACGTCAAGGGCATGACGATGTCCCACCCAGACGTCCCCGAAGAACTGCGTGGAACCTACGCCGGCATGGCACACCCAGCCATCATCAACTACTTCAAAGACCTCGGTGTCACCGCGGTAGAGCTTCTGCCGGTTCACCAATTCCTCCAGGATGACCGTCTGCGCCAACTAGACCTGCGCAACTACTGGGGCTATAACACCTTCGGTTTCTTCGCCCCACACGCAGACTATGCCTACGCCAAGAAGCCCGGTGAGGTCGTCGCAGAATTCAAGGCCATGGTCCGCGCCTTCCACGAGGCCGGCATCGAAGTCATCCTTGACGTGGTGTACAACCACACTGCTGAGGGTAACCACATGGGCCCCACCATTGCCTTCCGCGGCATCGACAATCATGCCTATTACCGCTTGGTGGATGACAACCCTGAGCACTACATGGATTACACCGGCACCGGTAATTCCCTTAACGTGCGTCACCCGCACTCGTTGCAGCTCATCATGGATTCCCTGCGCTACTGGGTGGAGGAGATGCGCGTCGACGGTTTCCGCTTCGACTTGGCCTCCACCCTGGCGCGTGAGCTTGATGACGTGGACAAGCTGGCCACCTTCTTCGACTTGGTTCAGCAAGATCCCGTGGTCTCCAAGGTCAAGCTCATCGCTGAGCCGTGGGATGTCGGCCACAATGGTTACCAGGTTGGTAACTTCCCGCCGATCTGGAGCGAGTGGAACGGAAAGTACCGCGACACCGTCCGCGATTTCTGGCGCGGTGAGCCATCCACCATGGGTGAATTCGCCTCCCGCCTGACTGGTTCCTCGGATCTTTACGCCAACAATGGTCGCCGTCCCACCGCGTCTATCAACTTCATCACCGCGCACGATGGCTTCACTCTGCGTGACTTGGTGACCTATAACGAGAAGCACAATGACGCGAACGGGGAAGACAACCGTGATGGTGAGTCCCACAACAGGTCATGGAACCACGGTGTGGAGGGCCCCACGGATGACGAGGAGATCAAGCAGCTTCGTCGCCGTCAGATTCGTAACTTCCTCACGACGCTGCTCCTGTCCCAAGGCACCCCGATGCTCTGCCACGGTGATGAGCTAGGCCGCACACAGGATGGCAACAACAACGTGTACTGCCAGGACAACGAGATTTCCTGGATTGACTGGTCGATGCTGGACCAGGAAAAGAATGCCGCCATGCACGGCTTCACCAAGCGTCTGATCAATATCCGCAAGAACCACCCAGTCTTCCGCCGCCAGCGCTTCCTGGCCGGTGGCCCCTTCGGCTCCGATGTGAAGGATCGTGACATCGCATGGCTCGTGCCTTCCGGCAAGCTCATGACTCCCGGAGATTGGGACTTTGAGTTCGGTAAAGCCCTCATGGTCTACCTCAATGGCAATGCCATTACGGAGACCACTGCTCGCGGCGAGCGCATCACGGATGATTCCTTCATCATGATCTTCAATGCTCACCATGAGGACATCGAGTTCACCCTCCCCACCAAGGACCTGGGTGCCAGCTGGCGTCTCATCGTGGACACGTCCGACTCCGGTGGTTACCCAGACGAGGAGAAGCTTATCGACGCCGAAGGAACCATCATGGTCCAGCCGCGCTCGACGCTCATCCTGCGCCAAACCGAGCCACCCGTCTTCGATGAAACCGATGAGGCTGCGGAGACTGTTGGCTCTGACGATTCTGCTGAGAGCTAAACTGGCGCTGCACGCCGTCAAACCCACATCCTGAAAGGAATTCGTGTCCTACACCGCCCACGGTGCCGTCATCGACGTCACCGCCGATGCCCTTACTTTCCACCGCTCGCAACTTGCGGCGTCACTTGGTGCTGCATCCCGCGAGGAAATGTCGCTGGCGGATGCCACGAGCGTGGAGTGCACGGCACCAACGGCGACGGGCTTTGGGCAGGTCGTGATACGTGATGCAGGAGACATTGACCTCGCTATCATTCGTTTCGCCCCTGGTCAGGATGCGCAGGCTTTCACACGTGCAGTCGAGGCTGCACTGCGTGGTGAGGCGCCAACCGCCAGCGAAGGAGTTCGCGGATTAGACTTCACCGCCGTCGACGTGGAGACGGCCAACGACAACTGGGGTTCTGTCTGCCAGATTGGAGCGGTTCGCTTCCGTGACGGTGAAGAAACTGAATCTCGCACGTGGCTGTGCACGCCCCCTCCGGGCTTAGAACACTTCGATGAGGTCAACGTGGGTATCCACGGCATCACTGCCGAGGACGTGGCCGATGCCTCGTCCTTCGCGGATGCTGCCGCCGAGCTTTTCGAATTCCTCGGCTCGGACACGTTGCTGGCCCACAACGCACAGTTCGATTCCACTGCCCTGCGCAGTGGACTGAAAAAGGCCGAGGCCACCATTCCAAAAATCCGCTTAGCCTGCTCCCTTGCTTTGGCACGCGATGCGTCCCGAGCCGGCATCATCGACGTGGCCAATCACAAGCTACCGACCGTTGCCTCATGCATCGGTTCGGCTGAGTTCCACCACCATGAGGCCACCGCGGACGCCCGCGCAGCTGGCGAAATTGTCAGTGCGCTTGCTCGCCTATTCGGCCACTCCGGCTCTATTGAGAATCTGTTCTCTACCCGCGAGTTCGCCCTAGGCACCATGAGCGAAGAATCCATCATCCCCGTCCTGCGCGCTAACACCGCACCACTGTCCGCTGCCGATGTGGGCGCAGGCACTGATTTCCGTGATAACACCCGCATGGCTGGAGCCGCTTCTACCAAAAAGAAGCAGAGCTCCGGACCTAAGGACCGCCGTGGCCCAGCCCCCTGGCAATCCGTGTCCACCCCAGACACGATTCCAGAACCAAACCCCGACGCCGATCCCGATGGCGCTCTGTTCGGCCAGCACGTGACTCTCACCGGTGACTTCGAACCCTTCGACAAAGGGGTGCTGTGGTCAAAGATTGCCGAGCGCGGTGGCCAGGTGGGCAAGAACGTAACGAAAAAGACCACCATTCTTGTGGCCGGACAATGGGCCACCAAGACCTCCAAGGAAAAACGTGCAGAGGAACTGCAGGCCAAGGGCCAAGACATTGCGATCTGGCCCGCTGACACGCTGCTCGAAGAGCTCCAGCTGGACGAAGCTCCTCCTTTCTAAACCGTTTGCACGAGGGCAACTCGCCCAGAAAAATTTTTCCAGGCTGTTGGGAACCTAGGGCGGTGAACGCCAGTCCAATAAGGGTAAGAAATTCTTAGTTCTACCTTTATCGGAGCCCACCATGACCGTTGCACTGCCCACGTCCCTGCATGTCGACCACCTCCTTCCCGCCTTGTGCCCCAGTGCGGACCTCAACGGCGTGAAGTTGTGTGATGACGGTTTCAGTGACTCCCCTGCCAGCATCCAGCTCTCTCGAACACTGTCTATGGCCATACAGCACGGCGCGGGCACAACAGTTAAGCGAGTGAGCCAGCGCGCACTTGATGACATGGGACTTACAGTGCGCCAAGCATGGGATGCCGCCGCACTGAACTTGCAGCGCCGAGCACTCACCGACCGGGGCCTGCGCTTCTTTACCCGCCCGGCCGAGCACAGCCTACCCGGCGCGCACGGCGGCCTGGAAGTGCGCACCCAACACTGCACAATGTCTGCTTGGCTCGCTCATCCACAAACGTTCGTTATTGTGGACAATCACCTTCGGCGGCTGACCCAAGCTCAGCGCATCACCTACCTGGTTCCTGATTCCCAGACGGTCTACGCCTTGGTTGATGTTTCTCATCACGCGGCCATTGAACTGGCTGACCGCGCGTGTGAACTGCGCCCGCGCCATAGACCCACTCTCAGCCCACAACCACTAGTATTGGCTAACGGCTTTCCACTGGAGGTATAAGGCACCTCCACTGAATTCCCCGCCGTTGCCGAAAGGAGTCGTGTTCATATCAATGGCTGAATCACCCATGTCCCGCCTGAGCAACCAATACCACTCCTGGATTCATGCCCACCCCACCGCGGCACAAGACTTCCGATACACCATTGAAGAACTGCTCAACGACGCCGGCATTATCTTCGACCGCGTAGCCACCCGCGTGAAACAGTGGCCCTCACTCAAGGCCAAGGCTAAGAAAAAGCGTGAGAACGGTGAACTCATGTATCCCTCGCCGTGGGAGGACATCCATGATGTCCTCGGCGTGCGCATCAATGTTTTTCATTCCACGGTAATTCCCGAAGCTCTCGCTGTCCTTGGGGAAACGTTTGACGTCAAGCGTTCCGTCGACAAGGCTGCGGAAACCCGTATTTCCGGTGGTTTTGGTTATGGTTCCCACCACCTGGTCCTCACAGTCACTGAAGATAGCACCGCAGCCCTCGAAGAGCTTGTGCCCTATGTCGGCTGGACCTTCGAGGTTCAGATCCGCACCGTCCTGCAGCATGCGTGGGCCGAGTTTGAGCACGATATCCGGTACAAACAAGGCCCGAACCCGCCGTCTCCACAGGTCGATCGCCTCTTTACCCTCGCTGCTGGTCTCATCGAGCTCGCCGACCAACAGTTTGATGAAATCGCAGCGCTCAAGGCTCCGCGAACCGAAACTGACAAGGACATTGATCTCACTGCGGAAACGTTGCCTGGCGTGCTCGCCATCATCTTAGGAAATCGTTTCCCACGCTCCCGCTCAGAGCACTACCGCTTCCTCGCTGAACTCCTAGAGAGCAATGGCATCACCCGCTTGAGCCAACTCAGGGATTTACTGGATGAGGACGCCATCGCCCACGTGCACGACGCTATGCGCTACCGTTTCCGCCCGGGGCAGGTCAGGCTTATCGACGATTTATTGCTCGACAAGTTCGGACCCCAGCACATTGAGGCCACGTCGGAAGCGGGCGACCGTTCCGACCGCAAGCGCCGCTTGAACGCCCGGCTTAAGGCTTTGCGTAGCACCCGCTAGGTAGTCACCTGAAACCACCGCGGAACTTATCCATCTGCCGGCGTTCCTTCTTGGTGGGGCGTCCGGCGCCACGTGGGCGAACCGGAACTGACGGAAGGAATTCCTTCGGTGGAGGTGGCGGGGCGTGGTCGATGTAGCAGGTGCGCGCGACGGGAGCCCCCACGCGCTTGGACACGGTGGCAAGAACTTCCAGGTCATGCTCGTGATGGTTGCGCCACACGCGGACGCGGTCACCAGGGACGACCTGCTGTGCTGGCTTGGTGGCGTTGCCGTTGAGTTTGACGTGCCCGGCGCGCACTGCGGTGGCAGCCTCGGAACGGGTCTTGAACATGCGAACAGACCAGACCCAGGCATCGATACGAACTGGGCGGCCGTCTGGCTGAATAGCCATAGGGAGGCCTAAAGGTTGTGGTTTTCGTTCACGATCTTCTGGATCTTTAGCCAGTTATAGGCGCCACCCACCACGGCGATGACGAGACCTAGCACCATCCACGTGGAAAAACTCCCCACAGTTAATCCCAGGAGGATACCTCCGCCGACGCCACCCACAACGGCAATAGCGCCGTTCCGTGCGTGGGTACGCACGGCTTGCTTGCGCTTCTCAATAGGGTTATTGGGGCGTCGCTGCATAGTCATGGCGCTAATTCTACAATCCTTCTATCCTCTATGCGGCGTGGACTCGGGCTCGTAGCACTACGAGTTAACCGCTGAGTTCCACCCAGGCTGTGCCCGCTTCGTTCGGGGCCACCTCCCCCTGGGTCAGGGCAGCCAGGGTGGCGGTGAGTTCTTCTTCCCCACCGGGTGCGACGGACACGGTAAACATCACCGCCTGGCCGTAGGCAGTGTCGACGATGTCCACCCCGCGGTTGCGTAGGTCCGCCTCGAGGCGCCCAGCATCGGCGTGAGAAACCTCAAGAGTGTACAGCTCGCGAAGGGCCCGAGTGACGGCCGTTACTTGTTCCATGGTCTCGCTTACTGCACCGCCATACGCATGGACAAGCCCTCCTGCACCCAGCTTGATACCACCGAAATAGCGCACCACGACCGCACAAATATCGAGCAGACCGGAACCTTTCAGTACGTCGAGCATGGGCTTACCCGCAGTACCGGAAGGCTCGCCGTCGTCAGAAGATCGCTCCACCGGGTTCGAACCATCCACGTGGTAGATGTAGGCAGAGCAGTGGTGGCGGGCATCGGGGAACCGGTCCCGGGCGGAATCGATGAACGCCCGCGCTTCGTCCTCATCCGTCACCCGCCCGATAAGGGTGATGAATCGAGAACGCTTAATCTCAATCTCGTGCTCGACAGTCTTCCCTGCGACTGGACGTTGGTATTTCTCCAGCATTAGGCGACGAGGAAGTCGTACTCGGGGGTGCCTGGCTTCAGCTGCTGGCAGTTCAGCTTCGATTCTTCCATGCGCTCCAACAAACCATCGATACCTGCCGCGGTTCCTAACTCAATGCCCACGAGTGCAGCACCAGTTTCGCGGTTATTGCGCTTGAGATACTCGAACAACGTGATGTCATCCTCCGGACCAAGGACATCCTGCAGGAAGTGGCGCAGCTGACCTGGTTCCTGCGGGAAGTTCACGAGAAAGTAGTGCTTGAGCCCGCGGTGCACCAGAGAGCGCTCCATGATTTCGGCGTAGCGCAGCACATCATTGTTGCCGCCGGAAATCACGCAGACCACCGTTGATCCCGGTTGCAGGTTGAGCGTGCGCAAGCCGGTGACGCTCAGTGCGCCGGCGGGCTCGGCAATGATGCCCTCGTTTTGGTACAGCGCGAGCTGCTCCGTGCACACGGCACCTTCGGAGACGGTATCCCAATGCAGGCGGCCCTGGTTGGCTTCCAGAACCTTAAAAGGTAACTCCCCTATGCGTTTGACAGCGGCACCATCCACAAATGGGTCCACGGTTTCCAGCGTCACCGGTTCGCCCGCTGCAAAGGCTGCGCTGAGTGACGCCGCCCCGGCCGGCTCAATCCCCACCACTGCCGTGCGAGGGGCCATGTCCGCTAGATACGACGTGATGCCGGAGATCAGACCGCCACCGCCGACGGGTACCACGACGGTGTCGAGGGACTTGCCCAAAGATGATAGCTGCGCCACGATCTCAGCGGCGACCGTGCCCTGGCCGGTGACGGTATCGCGGGAGTCAAAAGGCTCGATGAAAAACGCACCACGCTCCGCGGCATCTGCGTGTGCTGCAGCTGCTGCCTCATCAAAGTTAGCGCCAGTGACGACGAGCTCCACGAAGTCCCCACCATGAACGAGGATGCGGTCGCGCTTCTGCTTCGGAGTGGGTTCCGGGACGTAAATCTTGCCTTGGATCCCCATGGTCCGGCAGGCGTAAGCCACGCCTTGGGCATGGTTGCCTGCCGACGCCGTGACGATGCCCTGCGCGCGCTGCTTCTCACCAAGGTTGGACATTCCGTAGATGGCGCCGCGAATCTTGTAGGAGCGAACGTCCTGCAGGTCCTCACGTTTGAGGTAGACCTCATACCCGGTTTCCTGGGACAGGCGCGGGCAGTATTGCAGAGGGGTCGGGGCGATCTCCGAGCTAATGCGTGATTGGGCCAGCTGGATATCCGAGGCGTGGACTGGCTCGAAGTCTTCCGGGGTGCGTGTCATGGTGGCTCATTCTACGCGCTGCTCTGCGCGCGACGCGCATTACCTAACGTTCGACCGGTTCACCGAAGATTCACCCAGATCTTGCCCGGACGTCATGTTCTGTTCCTCAAAGCGGCACACAGCGGCACGTACCGTAGTTCGGAATCTTTCCGTCTCATCACAAGGAGCCTCCCGCTATGTCTCGCTCTTTCTCCCGCCGCGCCCTTGCCCTGTGCGTTGCAACCGCTACCACCGTCAGCCTGGCTGTCCCAGCAGCTTCCGCCAAGATTGTGGATAGCGTGATCGAGCACTCTGTTGCCAACGCAAGCCTCAAGGTTTCCCCGATTGGCACTTACGAGTCGGGTGTATACAAGGAGTCCGCTGCCGAAATCGTGGCCTTCCACCCAGCAACCAAGCGCATCCTCACCGTCAATGCTCATGCCGGTGAGATTGATGTTCTTGATGCTTCCGACCCGACAACCCTCACTCGCATCAGTTCGATTTCCGCAGGCGAAGGCAAAGAGATCAACTCTGTTGCTGTTCGCCCTGACGGTCTGGCTGTCGCCGCCGTTCAGCAGGCCGACAAGACCGAGGAAGGCGAAGCGCTGTTCTTCAACGTCGCGGCTGAGAACCTGGAGTCCGCAGAGTTGGGCCGCGTGACCGTCGGCGCTCTTCCGGATAACGTTCATATCACTGCCGATGGGAGCTACGCCCTGGTGGCCAACGAGGGTGAGCCCTCCAACGAGCTCAACGCTGAAGGTACTGATTACGCTACGGACCCGGAGGGCTCCGTGTCCGTTATCAAGCTGCCAGAGAGCGTCGAAGCCCCAACCGAGGCTGATGCCCGCGTTGCTGACTTTAAGGCCTTTGACGGCCAGGATCTCCCGGAGGGCGTGCGCGTCTTCGGCCCGTCCGCACACGAGTCCAAGCCTTCCATCGACTTCGAGCCTGAGTACATCTCCTCCCAGGACGGCAAGGCATTCGTGACCTTGCAGGAGGCGAATGCGATTGCCATCGTCGATATCGAGTCCGCCACCGTGGAGAAGATTCTGCCGGCACACATCGCTGATCACTCCACGGTTCCGCTCGATACCTCCAACAAGGATGACAAGGCTGAGCTCCGCACGGTTCCGGTGAAGGGCCTGTCCATGCCGGATTCCATCGGTGCTTTCACTGCGGGTGGCCAGACTTATTTCGCCACCGCCAATGAGGGCGACGCCCGCGAGTGGGGTGTCAAGGAGAAGGACGGCGGCTCCGGCGTCTACACCGATGAGGTGGAGCTCGGGGACCTTGTTGAGGAAGGCAAGGTGTGCGAGGGCGCGCTTGGCGACGTCTCCCTGGAAGACCTCGCCGACAAGAAGCAGGCCGGCAACCTAAAGCTCACCAACGCCTCCGGCTGGAATGAGGAGAAGGGCTGCTTCGACGAACTGTACGCCTACGGCTCCCGCTCCTTCAGCATCTACGATGCGAACGGCACCGTCGTCTTCGACTCTGGCGCTCAGTTCGAGCAGATCACGGCAGAGCTCAACAAGCCGGGCGTATTCCACCACAACGCTGACAACGAAGGGGCCGAGTTCGATGACCGCTCCGACAACAAGGGCCCCGAGCCGGAGGCCCTCGTTATTGGCAAGGTGGGCGAGCGCACCTACGCCTTCATTGGTGCTGAGCGTGTCGGCGGCATCTTCGTCTACGACGTCACCGACCCCGCCAACGCTTCCTTTGTCACCTACGTCAACAACCGTGACTTCTCCACCGATGAGTTTGCTGATGCCGGCGACCTCGGCCCAGAGGGCTTCGCTTTCGTAGATAAGGCGGACTCCCCAAATGGTGATTACCTGCTCATCGTCGGCAACGAGGTTTCTGGTACCACCACTGTCTACTCCGTCGAGGACCTCCTTGGCTCCACCGATGGAGAACCGGACGACTCCAACTCCGATGACGCCGGCAACAACAGCGGCGATCAGGATGGCAAGGACGAGCAGGATGCCGGCACCGACCAGGACAATTCTGACCAGGACGACAACAGCAAGGACACCCAGGGCGGCAAGGACTCCAAGGGCTCTGCGGAGAACAGCTCCCGCTCGGTTTCTGGCGGTGTCATCGCCGGTTCCGTCATTGGTGTGATTGCCGCGCTGGCCGCAACCATTGGCATTCTGCGTGTCCCGGGCGTCCGCGAGACCGTACTCAGCCTCGCTCCGGCTCCGCTGCGTGCACAGCTGGAGAAGTTCCTCTAAGCCCTATCCCCCCACGGGAAGGGGCTGCTACATTGTAATGAGCTTTCTGAGAAGCCTTTTCATATTTGCCTTTTCCCTTCACAAGGAGAACCCTCGCTATGCGTCTTTCCACATCCCTTGTCACCGTCTGCGCCACCACGCTGGCGCTAGTCACCCCGCTGGCTGCGGCGGACAACGACACCTCCGCATCCGCATCGGCCACCGCATCTGCGACCGCCGCGGCTGCCGACGCCTCCTCCGAGCCCGTCTCCCAGGATGCTTCCGCCGATGCTTCCCAGGCCGCCTCCACACAGGAAGCTGCGCAGGAGCCGGCTGAAGAGCCGACGAAGGAGACCACCGGCTTCGACGGCGGTTCCTCAGATGTTGGCCACCCCAACACGTCAGAGCTGTCCCAGGAGTGCAAGGATGAGGTCAACCAGGCGCGTAAGGACCACGAGGCTGCCGTCGCCGACGGCACTGCAGGGTCGTCCTTCATGGGCCCGCAGGAGCTGGCATACGGCGTGCTGAATGGTTACGGTTCCTCAGGCATGCCGGAGAAGCCGGAGTGCATTGAGACGGAGAAGGAAGCGAAGCTGGAGAAAGAGTGGGACGAGATGCCTGAGTTCGTCCAGTCTGCTCGCCCGACGGAGAAAACGAAGGAAATCTCCGCGTGGGTTGTCGGCGCCTTGGCTCTGCTCTCCGCGGGGATCCGCGTTGCGGTCGTCGCGGCTGAGTTCGACCCGTCCATCCTGAACGGCCTGCGCGCCTTCCTCAAGAGCATGGGCTTCTACTGGGACAACAGTAAGAAGAACGACAAGGCCGACGTAAAGGCTGCGAACTAAGCCACAGAGTCCACACTGGGAGGCGCTGCGAGTTTTTCTCCGCAGCGCCTCCCCTTGTGTTAGCCGTGGATGACTCTGCTCCTCCCCCAGGCTAGGCCCTAGAACAATTCCTTCGTTGCAATCTCAGCGCCCTCAACGAGGGACTCCAACTTAGCCCACGCGATCTGGTGGTGCAGGCGGCCACCGAGGCCGCAGTCGGTCGACGCGATGACGTTTTCTGGACCGACCAGCTCGGCGAACTGGATGATGCGGTCAGCAACTAGGCGCGGGTGTTCAACGGCATTGGTGGAGTGAGACACCACTCCTGGGTAGATGACGGTGCCTTCCGGCAAAGTGTGGTCCTTCCACACGCGCCACTCATGCGCGTGGCGAGGCGACGCTCCCTCGAAAGAGAACCCGCCGACTTTAGCCTGCAGGATCTCATCGATGATGTCCTCAAACGGGATGTCCGTCACGTGCGGGCCGTGCCACGAACCCCAGCAGATGTGCAGACGGGTTTGCTCGCGCGGGATGTCCTTGATGGACTCGTTGAGGATTTCAATGCGCTCGTGCAAGAAGGCCTGGAAATCCTTCACGGTTGGCTCCGGCACGACGGAATCCCAGGCCTCCGCCAGGTCCGGGGCATCGAATTGCACGGTCAATCCTGCATCGGTGATGGCCTTGTATTCCACCGACAAAGCCTCACCACAGGCGCGGACCAGCTCGGACTCATCCTCGTAGTACTTATTGGGAAGACGTGCGGCAGCACCCGGGGATAGGGCGGCGACGAAGCCCTCGGTGTCTGCGGGGAGGGCGTCGGCAAGCAGCTTCACATCAGCCTCGACCTGCTCCTGGCCGATGTAGGTCACCGGGCCGGTGAACTCCGGATTAGCCACCTTCTTGCGCCCAGTGAAAATGCCTGAATCCGGGTCGTTGTAAGCCTCAGAGAACAGGGCACGGTCGCGGCGATCCTTCATCGAGGACAGACGAATCTTCCCCGGCTCGGAACGAATCTTATCGCCGATTTCCCAGCGGTCCTTGTCCGTCATGGTCAGACCACCCAGGCGGGTAAAGGAGTAGTTCCACCAGGCGCCGTAATCCACGGCGCCGGAGGTGATGTGGCCGTACTCGCCCTCGTTGATGATGTCGACGCCGAGATCCACCTGGCGCTTCACCACATCCGCGACGGAGCGCTCCAAGATTTCGTGGAATTTCTCATCTGAGATGGTTCCTGCAGAACGCTCGAGGTTGGCCTCCAGCAGTTCCTTCGTGCGCGGCAGCGAGCCGACGTGAGTCGTGCGAATCTTGTTGACCATGGGGGAAGGGATGTCCTTTCTTCTAGTCTATGCTGTCTAGAATAACGTAGACATCACGCTCCCACTGGATCTCGCATCACCTTAAATTCATCCGAGGATGCCGGCCCCCATCGTGGCCTTCAGGTCACCCATGAGGTTGCTGGAGCGCTCCACACGCAGGTGCTCGCCGAGGACCATCATGGTGGACTCTTCGCCGTCGACAAGCGTGAGGTACACATCGGATTCGCCGCGGTTATTGACCAGCACCTGCTTGAGCTTGGCAATATTGTCCATCGTGCACTGGTCGGTGCGCATGGTCAGACGCAGTGGCAAGCCCGCTCCATTGCCGGGGCCCAGGTCAGGAACGCGAATATCGGAGCAGAAGAGCGACATGCGCTCATCTCGAATCTTCACTTGGACCTTGGCCAAGATGATATTGTCCTCTGCAATCTGGGTCGCTACCAGCGAATACACCTGGTTAAACACGAGGATGTCCACCTGGGCTCCGTTGTGGTCTTCCATGCTCACGATGGCCCACGGCGAGCCATCACGCTTGGAGAAGCGCCTGTCGACGCCCGAGATGATGCCACCAATCACCAACTCTTGGCCATTGCCAACCTCACCGTTCAGAATCTTCGTAATCGGGGTATCGGTCTGCGCCTCAAGCGCTTCCTCAAAACCATCAAGTGGGTGGCCAGAGACATACAGACCCAGCATCTCGCGTTCGAGGGCGAGCTCGTGCTTGCGGTCCCAGTTCTCATCGGGGACGTCGATGGCAAAGGCAGATACCGACTCACCATTTTCCTCGCCCCCGCCGAAGCCGGCGAAGAGGTCAAACTGCCCCTTATCCGCTGCTTTCTTCGTGGTCTGGACGGAATCCACGGCATCCTCATGGATGAGCATCAGACCCTTGCGGGGGTGTTCCAGGGAGTCGAACGCGCCGGCCTTGATGAGTGACTCCGTCACGCGCTTGGAACACGCAGCCAGCTCAATTTTGTCCAGGTAATCGGAGAACGAGGTAAAGGCTCCTTTTTCCCGGCGGGTCTTCACGATGGAATCCACCACTTCCCCACCAACGTTGCGGATGGCACCCATGCCGAAGCGAATATCTTCTCCCACGGCCTGGAAAGTTTCAACGGACTCGTTAACATCCGGTGAAAGAACGCGAATACCTAGATGGCGGCAGTCTGCGAGGTAGATGGCGGACTTGTCCTTCTTATCGCCCACGGAGGTCAACAGTGCAGCCATGTATTCCGGCGCGTAGTAGGCCTTGAGGTACGCCGTCCAGAATGACACCAAACCATAGCCTGCGGCGTGGGACTTGTTAAACGCGTAGGACGCGAAGGGCTCAATCGTGCCCCACAGCGCATCCATGGCTTCCTTGGAATAGCCATTATCCTGCATGCCGCCCCAGAACTTGTCGTACTGCTGCGCCAGAACTTCCGGCTTCTTCTTACCCATCGCCTTGCGGAAGCCGTCTGCCTCGCCAGCGGTGTAGTTGGCCACCTTCTGCGAGATACGCATGATCTGCTCCTGGTACACGATGAGGCCGTAGGTCTCATCGAGGATCTCTCGCAGCGGTTCCTCCAGTTCCGGGTGAATCGGAGTGATTTCCTTGCGCCCGTTCTTGCGGTCGGCGTAATCCCAGTGAGCGTTCACACCCATCGGGCCGGGGCGGTACAGCGCCAGTGACGCGACGATATCCTTGAAGCCCGTCGGCTTCATGCGCTTGAGCAGCTCCTGCATACCGCCGGAGTCCAGCTGGAACACGCCGAGGGTATCGCCACGCGAGAGCAGGTCATACACCTTGGAGACCTTCGGGTCATCGGCGTGTAGATCCTCGAGGCCGATTTCCTCACCGCGGTTCTTCTTGATGTTTTCCAGGCAGTCACCAATCACGGTGAGGTTGCGCAAGCCCAGGAAGTCCATCTTCAGCAGGCCAATGGCCTCACAGGCGGGGTAATCCCAGCCGGTGATGTAGGCGCCGTCGGCTGGGCGCTTCCACATAGGAATGTGGTCCATCAGACGGACCGAGGCCATAATCACCGCACAGGCATGGACACCTGCCTGACGAACAACGCCCTCAAGACCGCGCGCGGTCTCATAAATCTTCTTGACGTCTGGGTCGGTCTCAATCATCTGACGGACCTCGGTAGCCTCAGAGTAGCGCGCGTGATCCGGGTCCATGATGCCGGCGAGCGGGATATCCTTCGCCATGATAGCGGGCGGCAGTGCACCGTTAATACGGTCCGCCATCTGGAATCCAGGCTGGCCAAAGTGCACCTTCGCGGAGTCTTTAATAGCCTGCTTGGTCTTCACCGTGCCGAAGGTAATCACCTGCGCGACCTTGTCCTCGCCCCAGCGGTCAGCAGCATAGGTGATCATCTCGCCGCGACGGCGATCGTCGAAGTCGATATCGATATCGGGTGCGGACGGGCGTTCTGGGTTCAAGAATCGCTCGAAGAGAAGGCCATGCTCGATGGGGTCAATGTTGGTGATCGTCAACGCGTAGGCCACGAGCGCACCTGCCGCCGAACCACGGCCCGGGCCGACGCGAATACCAATGGAGCGGGCGTGTTTGATGAGCTCAGCCACGATAAGGAAGTAGGACGGGTAGCCCTTCATGTCGATGACGCTAATCTCATACTCGGCGCGGTCGATGTATTCCTGTGGAACGTCGCCCCCGTTAAAGCGGTCCTTCAAGCCCTCCATGACCTCGTGGGTCAGCCACGAAGTTGGGGTGTGGCCTTCGGGGACGTCCGCAATCGGCATGCGGTCATGGGTATGCTCCTCCCAAATCGCGCCGTAGTCTTGAACGCGCTCCGCAATCCACAAGGTGTTATCGCAGGCTTCCGGAACCATGTGGTCCCACAGCTCGCGCATTTGTGCTGCGGACTTGATGTAGTAACCGGTGCCGTCGAATTTGAAACGGTCCGGGTCCATGAAGGTCTTGCCGGTCTGCACACACAGCATGGCCTCGTGGGACGGCGCCTGGGATTCCAGCACGTAGTGGCAGTCATTGGTCACCAGCGGCGGCAGATCCAGCTTGCGGCCGATTTCGAGCAGGCCGTCACGCGTGCGCTTCTCGATGTCCAGCCCATGATCCATAAGCTCCAAGAAGAAGTTGTCCTTGCCGTAGATGTCCTGCCACATCGCCGCGGCTTCGAGGGCCTCGTTGAACTGACCCAGGCGCAAGCGAGTCTGAACATCACCAGATGGACAGCCGGTGGTGGCGATGATGCCCTCGGCATGCTCTGCAATCAGCTCCGCGTCCATACGCGGCCACTTACCCAGCTGGCCCTCATAGGACGCCAACGAGGAGAGCTTGAACAGGTTGCGCAGGCCAGTCTCATTTTCCGCCACCATAGTTTGGTGCAGGTAGGCGCCTGACGCCGAGACATCATCGCGCTTCTGATCCGGGGTTCCCCACAGCACGCGCTTCTTGTTGAAACGCGACTCCGGCGCCAAGTAGGCCTCGATACCAATGATGGGTTTGACGCCCGCGCTAGTCATTCTCTGATAGAAGGCATTCGAGCCGTACATGTTGCCGTGGTCCGTCATGCCGACGGCGGGCATGCCTTGGCGGACCACTTCATCCGCCAACATATCCACCTTGGCCATGCCGTCGAGCATGGAAAACTCGGTGTGGTTGTGCAGGTGGACGAAGGAGGAGTTTTTGGCCATGCGGTCATCTTAGCGGGGCCGTCAAACTTCCTGGATTACTCAACATCCTGTACATTTTTCTGTGATGTTCTACACTATCGCCGCCTATCTCATGTGGGGCTTCTTTCCGGCTTTCTTCCCCCTGCTGCGCCCCGCCAGCCCATTCGAAATCCTTGCTCACCGCATCGTGTGGACTGCGGTGCTCGTGACCCTCATGTTGGTGGTGACGGGCGGCTGGCGTGAGCTCAAGGCGATGAGCCTGCGCACGTGGGGCTGGATGCTGGGCTGCGGTATCACCATCACTATCAACTGGGGCACCTATGTCATCGCCGTCAATAGTGACCACGTGGCGGACGCCGCTTTAGGCTATTTCATCAACCCCCTCGTTTCGGTGGCCTTGGGCATCGTTGTCCTCAAAGAGACGCTCACTAAGGCACAGGTGGCGTCGGTCAGCATTGCGTTTGCGGCGGTGCTATGGCTGACGTTCATGACCGGCCAGGCACCGTATTATTCACTGGCGCTGGCTTTTAGTTTCGCGCTGTATGGTCTGCTTAAGAAGCAGATTACGGTGTCCTCGATGGGGTCTGTAGCCGCAGAAACGATTGTTATGTTGCCTTTTGCCCTCATGTACTTGGGCTACTTGCAGGCCCAAGGCGAGTCCACATTCACCAGCGAGGGTCCTGGGCACAGTGCTCTCCTGGTGACGTCCGGCCTCGTCACGGCCCTACCGCTGCTGTGCTTCGCACAAGGAGCTAAGCACCTTCGTCTTTCTACGTTGGGCATGCTGCAGTACATGACGCCCATCATGCAGATGTTGTGGGCAGTGTTCGTGACCCAGGAGCACATGCCAACCGAGCGCTGGATCGGCTTCATCATCATCTGGGTGGCGGTCATCATTTACCTGGCGGATTTGGTGCGTATGGGCCGCGCTTCTCGACGCCACGCCCGCCTCCACCCCGCCCCGGATCAGACACCGAGCTAGGAACGGCGGCGAAGCTCGTCGCGGGCCTGCTTGGCACGCTTTCGCTTGGCGGCCTCCTCATCGGCATTGAGCGCCCAGCGCGGCATGAGTACCGCCATGGCAATGCAGTAGAGTGCAACGACAACCATGATGCCCAGCGTCAATCCATCCGTGCCAAGGATGGCTAGTGCGATAGCGGCGAGAACTGTGATGATTGCTCCTGCCCACACCATAATGTAAGCGAAGCGGTAATTGGCAGGCCACGTAGCGGTCTGAGGGACAAGGCGCATGGTTAGCTCTTAAGGTTTCGCGGTCTGGTGGACGTTGGACGGTGGGCGGACTCCGAAGGAGCCCCAGGGGGCGTCGGCAGGCGCGGCCTCCACAGTCGCCACACGGGGATCTGCGGCGAGCGCACGCAGCTCCGCACCGCTGGAATATACCACCGCAGCATCCACGGTGGTGGGGGCATCCTCGCCGATATCGCGGGCGCGGTCTGCCACGCGGTGAAGCACAGTATCGATGACATCGGAACGGTCCTTGCCCGCAGTAGGCTCCGGGACGACCACGGGGGCTGCCAAGCCGATAACGATGGCGTTCATGCGCTGAACAGGGCTCAGGAGGTCAGCGGTTTCCTTGGGGGTAAGTGCGTCATTAAACCCCACCAGCGCGTACGTCGGCTCGTCGGCCTGCGCCAGTGATTCCTCGGCACGCTCACGGTACTCGGCGGCGCTTTCTGCGCCATCTGGTCCCAGCTGATCGCCCTGCAGCGCGGTACTCGGTTGGGTACCGAACACACCAAACGCAAGCACCACGGCACAGGCCGCCACGGCCAGCAGCACGAGGGCAGCGATGCGCCGCCGCCAATAGATGCGTTCGCTTGGGACTCGCCGGCTCGTCATCCGCGCAGAACCTCAACTGCATGTTCAAGGTCCTCCGGGTACGGGGCCGTGCACTCGAACCACTTACCGGTGCCCGGGTGAGTAAAGCCCAAGGTGACCGCATGCAGCCACTGGCGGATAAGCCCCACCCGTTTGGCTAGGTTCGGATCACAGCCATACATCGGATCACCGACGCACGGGTGCCCAGTGGCAGACATGTGGACGCGAATCTGGTGCGTACGGCCGGTCTCCAAGTGGACTTCGAGGAGGCTGGCTTCGCGGAAAGCCTCGAGCAGCGTGTAGTGCGTCACCGCCGGCTTGCCGTCATCGACCACCGCGAACTTCCAGCCCGCCGACGGATGGCGCCCAATCGGGGCATCAATAGTGCCAACGATGGGATCCGGCAGACCTTGGACCACCGCGTGGTAGGTCTTTTCCACGGTGCGTTCGCGAAAGGCCGTCTTGAGCTGGGAATAGGCACGTTCGCTGGCTGCCACAACCATGACGCCAGACGTTCCCACGTCGAGGCGGTGGACAATGCCTTTGCGTTCGGTAGGGCCGGCGTCGGCAAGCGCATAGCCCGCCGCCCGCAACCCACCAATCACGGTGGGGCCGTCCCAGCCCAACGTGGGGTGTGCGGCCACGCCCACCGGTTTGTACACACAGATGATGTCCTCATCCGAGTAGAGGACATCCATCCCCTCAACCAGCTCTTCCTTCGGAACGAGGGGCTCGTCCGGAGCGGGCATCATGACATCCACCCACCCCCCGGCAGTGAGCCTCTCGGACTTGCCTACAGCGACGCCGTCGATCTCTACGTCCCCCGCCGCGCACAGCTCCGCCACCTTTGCCCGAGACAGCCCAAGAAGCTTGGCCAGGGCCGCATCAGCGCGCATGCCCTCCAAACCTTCGGGTACTGGCAACCTACGACTCTCACGCATCAGATTCCTGCGCCTCCTTCCGCTCGGCCCGGAGCATCCCGATAATAAAGACAACGACCCCACACGTAATCGACGCATCCGCAATGTTAAAGACGGCGAAGTTACCCACGGAGATGTAATCCACCACGTGCCCAAACCAGAAGCCGGGCTCGCGGAAGAGCCGGTCCATGAGGTTGCCCAGGGCTCCGCCGCCAATCATGGCCAAACCCACGGCCTGCCAAGAATCATGGAGCCGAGGAGCAGCAATGGCGACGCCGATAACGAAAACCAACTGGATGGTGGTAAACAGCCACGTGGAGCCCTCGCCGCCCATAGAGAAGGCCGCGCCGGGATTGAAGAGGAGGTACAACCGGAACCAGTTGCCAATCACCGGCATCGCTTCACCCTCGGTGAGGATCGACAGCATGAGCTGCTTGACTGCTTGGTCGACGGCGGCCACGCCGAGCACCACCGCGGCCATTGTTCCGATATAACTCCTTGCTTTCACCCGTTCCATTCTAAACAGCCTGATCCGGTAATTTGGAATGCGTGTTTCGTGTGAGAGTCCTAGCAGTCCTGTCCGCCGCCACCTTGGGAGTAACCGGCGCGCTCGCTGGCTGTACCTATTCCCAGCCGGCCAAGCCTGTGGAGGAGCCCGTGGGCTTGCCCCTCGATGCCCCGCGCGTTACCATCCTCTCCCCCGGTGATGGTGCCGGCCGTGTGCTGGCGTACCAGGATCTCGACTCCGAGCAGTCCCTGACCTACACGGTGGCCACTGGCTTCAACCAGGACTTGCGCAAGGACGGCAGCGAAGGCTCCTCACCTGAGGCCACCGACGAGGTCACTCTCCCGCTGCAAGCCTCCGTGGAGGCTGCGACCGAGAACGTCGAGGGACAGGTGCCGGCGAGCCGCAATGCTTTTGTCACCGTGGGCAAGCCGGAAGCCGCACACGCTGATGTGGCGTCGGCCGAAGGTTTCCAGTTTGGCTGGCGCGGCACCGATACCGGGCAGATGAATTCACTGCGCCTAGCCGCCCCACAGGCCGCCACCGATGAGGCTCGCAGCACGGTAGAGCGCGCAATTACCAGCCTCACCTCCCTGCCTATCGTCTTCCCCGACGAGGAGATTGGCCGCGGTGCGCAATGGACCGTGGAGTCTCGTGTCACCGGTGAATCGACCTTGCTGCAGACCACGACGTACACCTTGAACAAACTCGAGGGTGATGTCGCTACCCTCGATGTATCCGTGGAGCAGCGCCCGTCCCTGGGCGCCCTGTCCTTCGACAGCGCCGATGCCCCCGCCGAGCTTCACGGCAAGGAGCTCAAGGTCCTCGACTCATCAACCACATCCGAGGGCACCGTCACTGTTGATCTCTCCAAGCCCTTGCCCACGGCTGGCGCCGTCTCCATCACCACCCTCATCTCCTACGGCTCCGAGGGCTCGGACCTCCGCGTCATGCAGTCCAACGCAACTGAAATGGAGTTCCGCACCGACTAAGAGCACGCAGAAACACCCGCACTCCCCCGGTTCGAAGCCAGGGGGATGCGGGCGTACGTAAATGTGTGGGTAGCGAACTAGATTACTGCGCGGGGGCTTCTGCGCCGCCCTCTGCGGGCATCTCGCCTTCGGCGCCGCCACCGGCAGGCGCATCAACAACAGAGTCAGCACACATCTCCGGAACTTCCTCTGGCGGCACGATGTTGGTCACTAGGACACACGCCCAAGTCTTGGACAGCTTCCAAGTGCCGCCCTCGTTGATGAACTCCACCTGGTCGGCAGTCTGCTGCTGGCCGTCCGGGGTGTTGATATGGACGGTAGCCAGAGCGGAATCCGGCACAAGGCCCGGAATGACTGGGGCAACAACCTCGAAGGTGGCACCGGATTCAGCCTGGGACTGGGACATGACGTCGAAAAGCTCCGGCGCGGTCTCACTGCCTTGCACCAGCTGAATCTTCTCCTCCTGCGGCACGTTCGGGTCAGAGGCCTTGGTCAGGATCTCGTTGAGTTCCTCCACGGACGGCATCTCGGTGGAGACGACCTGGGATGCAGAGGTCTCGCCGGAAGGCTTGGCGGCGCTGCTGGTGTTGACCGCGTCATCGTCAGAGGACGAGCAGGCAGCCAGGGTGGTGGCGGCGCCTAGGGCCAGGGCTGCGACGCTCAGCTTGATGGATTTCACAGATACTCCTCACTAGGGGGTCGTGGTTAATCCCTTTCACTCTAGCGCTCACGAACATCACCCTGTGTTTCCCGCGCAGCGTTGCGCCTGAAGTACCCTGGTGGAATGACTTTTGCGCTCATCGCCACCGGCGGCACCATCGCCTGCACCACCGTCGAAGATGGCTCCCTCGTTCCCACCGTCAGCGGGCAACAGCTTGTAGAGTCCCTCGACGACTCACCTGCTGATGCACAGAGCTTCGACGTCATCGAATTTCGTCAGCTCGATTCAAGCTCTATCACCCTGGCGGATCTGGATGAACTCCTCGCTTGCGTGCAGTCCCAGCTTGCTCGTGACGAGATTGAGGGCGTTCTCATCACCCACGGCACCGATTCCATGGAAGAGACCGCGCTGGCGCTATCGCTTTTTGATCTTGGTTCTGGGCCCATCGTTGTAACGGGCGCACAGCGCTCCTTCGATCATCCGCAGGGCGATGGTCCGCGTAACCTGCGCGATGCCCTCGAGCTCCTGCGCACCAAGAAATCAGGCGTGTGGGTTCAGTTTGGCGGGCGCACCATTGCCGGGCGCGGCGCACGCAAGTGGCACACATCCCACCTCAACGGTTTTGAAGAACTTCCGGTGGGCGAACCACTCCACGCACCCCTGCCCCTGGTGCCGCTCGCTCCCCACACCGTCTCCATCATCGCAGCGTATCCGGGTTCGGACGCTGCGCTTGTCGACGCCTCCCTTACCCACTCCTCCGGCCTCATCATTGAAGCCTTGGGCTCGGGCAACATGGGCGAAGAGATGGGCGCCGGCGTGGCCCGCGCCTTGGAGGCGGGGATTCCTGTTGTCATCAGCACCCGCACGCCCTATGGAAAGACCAAGCTGGCCTACGGAGGTGCCGGTGGCGGCGCCACTGTGGGCGAACTGGGCGCGGTGGCCTCAGGCGCCTTCCGCGCTGGCCAGGCCCGCATCCTACTCGCCGCGGCGCTGGCCACCGGCACGCCCGTGGCCGACATTTTCGCCCAAGCCCCGGCCACCCGGACCTACACCGCTGACTAGTCTTCCTCCGAGTCGACGCTGTCCAGGTAGTCCTCCCAGGCCAGGGAATCCACGGGGTCAGCCGGCTGCAGGTCCTTATCATCCGTAGCAAAAGACCGGGCAATCCCCGGGCCTGTCGCGCTGGTTTCAAAACGTACGCTGACCACCCCATGCCCCGTGCCTTGAATCCAGCCATGCCCGAAATCGGGATGGTACACATCCTGAGTAGCGTGCCAGCGGCGCGCCGGGTCCGTCCCCGCTGTTCCCAGCTCTCCCGACTCCGGCCCCAATCCTGTCCCAGACTCGGGCTCACCGGGAGCATGATCGCTCACGCCGGTTTCATAATCCGTATCTGGGGCTGACCGAACGACCTCGCGGTCCAACTCGGGGAAGAGCACATCTTGACGGGCGGTTTCCAGTCCCGAATAGCTCACGCCCACGAGTCGAATGGGCCCTAGCTCGTCAGGATAGCGCGCCAGGCTCAACGCCTTGGCTTTGAGAATGTCAAGATCATCGGTGGCATACGGCAAAGTAGCTGAGCGCGACTCGATGTGAAAATCCGCCATCCGTAACTTCACCGTCACTGTGCGCGCGCCGCGCCCATCCTTGAGCAGCCTGCGGTGCGCGCCCTCCGCCGCGCGGGTCAGCGCCGCATCCACCTCTGCCACTGTGCGCAAATCCGTGGGATAGGTGAACTCAGTGGAAATCTGCTTCGCAATCGCTCGCGGCGCCACCGGCCTATCATCAATGCCCTGCGCCAGCTGCCACAACTGCACGCCCACCACGCCACCGAGGGAAATTTCCACCTCCTTGCGGCTCATCGCCGCCAGCTGCCCAATCGTGTCCACCCCAATTGCCGCGAGCTTCTGCTGCGTCACCGGTCCCGCTCCCCACAATTTCCCTACTGGCAACGGGTGAAGAAGCTCATCAAAGCGGTCGTGCGGCACAACGAAGGTGCCATCGGGCTTGGCCTCCCCGGACGCAATCTTCGCCGCCTGCTTGCCCGCCCCAGCACCGATTGAACTGGGCAGACCAGTCTCCTCACGGATGACGCGGCGAAGGTTCTCGGACCATTCAAGGACGTCGGTGGGGGTGGCGTCGACAAGCGCAGCCGGCTCCAGGAAGGCCTCATCAATGGACAACTGCTCAATGAGCCCCGCATGCTCAGCAATGATGCCGAAGACCCGGCGCGAGGCCACCGAATACACCGCCCGGCGCGGCTGCACCACCACGGCCTGATAACCAACAAGCTGCTGCGCGCGGAACATCGGCATAGCCGAGTGCGCACCGTACTTGCGGGCTTCGTACGAAGCCCCCGCCACCACGCCGCGCCCACCGGCCCCGCCCACCAGCACGGGTCGACCCTTCAGCGTGGGCCGGGTCAGTTGCTCCACGGAGGCGAAGAATGCATCCATGTCAATGTGAAGGACCCAGCGTTGCATGCGCCCCAGTCTAAACCCCGCCTCGGCGTTACCTATCATTTCGTTTTCCTTAAGGCAACCACCACACGACGTTTCCCTTTCGTTTACTTTCGTACTCTAACTTTCCCTAATGTGACTTCTCAGCTTTCGCCGCACACCCCTGCCTCTCAGGCCCACGTGGTCGTCAACGGCATCAAGCGTGAGTTCGCGGACAACACCGGCCTCCACGCCACCGACCTCGTCATCAACTCCGGCGAGTTCATTTCCATCCTCGGCCCCTCCGGGTGCGGAAAGTCCACGCTCCTGCGCTGCATCGCGGGCCTTGAAACCCCCGATACCGGTACCATCACCTTTTCCGGCACCGAGGTCTTCGGGCCTCACACCAATGTTCCGGTCAACAAGCGCAACCTCTCCATGGTCTTCCAAGACCTCGCGCTGTGGCCACACATGACGGTGGAGAAAAACATCGAATTCCCCCTCACCACCGCTGGCAACAAGGTATCCGCTGCCGAGCGTGCCGAACGCGTGCGCACCTGCATGGACATGGTTGGCATCACCCCGAAGGCTCAAGCCCGCCCCAACCAACTCTCTGGCGGCCAGCAGCAGCGCGTGGCCATCGCCCGTGCCCTCGTGTCCAACCCACAGCTACTGCTCATGGATGAGCCGCTCTCAGCGCTCGACGCCGCCCTGCGCGTCCAAATTCGAGCTGAACTCACCGCGCTCGCCCAAGACCTCGGCCTCACGGTTATCTACGTCACCCACGACCAGTCGGAAGCACTCGCAATGTCGGACCGGGTTGTGGTGATGAAAGACGGCGTCATCGAGCAGTTCGCTGACCCTGTCACTCTCTACGACTCCCCCGCCACGTCCTTCGTTGGTGGTTTCGTGGGCACCATGAATCGCCGCGACGGGCTTCCCGACGTCCGCCCCGAAAACCTCTCCGTCCTCGGCGCAGAGGAAGACATTGGGTCTTTCCCGCACCATGTGGACGGCACTGTCCGCACCGCCCAGTACATCGGCGGACGCTACGAACTGCACTGTGACGTCGAAGGCTCCGACGAGCCGTGGGTGGCCTACAGCCGCTCCCGAATCGAGCGCGGTTCGACGGTGCGCCTCGCGTACTAACCCCATCAGATTTTCTACCTCTAAGGATTCTCCATGGTCTACAAGAAACTCTCTCTCGCCCTAGCCGCCACTGCGGCGTCCGCTCTGGCCTTGACTGGCTGCGGTTCCGTTGACTCCGCCGAGTCCACCGATGCCTCCACCGACACCACCGGTTCCGAGGCATCCTCCGCTGAAGCTTGGGAGGCTCCAGAAGGCCTGTCCGGCGACCTGGACTACTACTCTGCAAACCCGCAGGGGCTTACCGACGCCCTCGTCGAAGCCTTCGAAGAGAAGACCGACGTCACCGTCAACGTCTTCGCTGACACCACCGGCAAGATCACCGCGAAGCTCAAGGCCGAGGAAGCTAACCCGCAGGCAGACGTGGTGTACCTGGCTTCCTGGTCCGCTGCATCCAAGCAGGACAAGGCTGGCGCTCTAGAGGAGTACACCCCGGAGGGCGCAGACAAGATCACTCCAAGTTGGGTTTCCAAGAACGGCACGTTCACCGGCCGCGACGGCTCGGCATTGGCCCTGGTAACCAACACCAACGTTGTTGACTCGGTCCCGCAAGACTGGGAGGACCTCGCTGACGAAAAGTACAAGGACCAGGTCATCATGCCGGATCCGCGTGAGTCCGGTACCGCCGCTGACCTCATCGCCGCCATGGTGTCCCAGTGGGGTGAGGACAAGACTTGGGAGCTCTTTGACAAGCTCTTCGACAACGGCATGATTGTCCAGGGCGCAAATGGCCCTGCTCTCGACCAGGTCACCTCCGGCTCTCGCGGCATCGTCATGGGAGGCGTGGACTACTCCGCCTACTCCGCTAAGTCCAAGGGCGAGCCGCTGGAGGTCGTCATCCCCTCCTCCGGCACCACCGTAACCCCGCGTCCGGTCATGATTCTCAAAACCACCGACAACAAGGAGGCCGCCGAAGCCTTCGTCGACTTCCTTTTCTCTGACGAGGCCCAGGAGATTTCCGCCTCCAAGAACATGATCCCGGCCAACACCGAAATCACCCCGAAGAACGGCCCGAAGCTGGATGAGATCACGACCCTGAACGAGGATCTCGACACCGTTGTGTCCACCTCTAAGGACGTCAAGGAAAAGTTTGCCCAGCGCTACCTGAAGTAGCCCCTGCTTTCTTACCACGGAGTAACCCCATCTCATGAGCACCACGACACGCACCCCGCAGCGCATTCTCGGTATTTATGCAGTACTCATCGTCCTGCTTGTGCTCGTCGCCGCACCGCTGGTCTCGGTGCTCATCAGTGCCGTGGTGGGCTACCGCGATGAGCCGTCCTCGCTCCACAAGATTGTGGAGCCAGGCATGGGAGAGGTGTTGCTCAACACGGTCATCCTCTCCTTGCTCGTGGTGGTCTTTTCTACCTTGTTTGCCGCACCCCTCGCGTTTCTGCGTGCATGGACACCTTTTTCTAAGGCGAACTGGATAGAAATCGCCATCATGATTCCGTTTATGACCCCGCCTTTTGCCGCAGCGATGGCCTGGATGGACTTCACCCGCCGCGGTGGAGTCGCCGAAATGCTCCTCGGGCATACCCTGGGCAAGCTCGCTCACGATGCCATTTACTCCGTGCCCGGCATGGCCTTCATTATGGCCTGCGAACTTTTCCCGTTCCTCTACCTCATTCTCCGCAACTGCCTGACCTCCATTCCTGCTTCGTCTCTGGAAATGGCGCAGGTGGCAGGCGCCAGCCGCTGGCAGCAGTTAAGCCGTATCATCATGCCGGCGGTGGTAGGCCCCTATTCGCTTGGCGCGCTGATTGTCTTCATCAAGGCCGCCGGCGAGTTCGGCACCCCAGTTACCTTGGGCTACGCTATCGGCTTCAAGGTGCTGGTCTCTTCCATCTACCAGGATGTCACCATTGACCCGCTCAGCTTTTCCGACGCTGCGGCTTCATCGTCAGTACTTTTCGCTCTAGGAGTGGCCGCATGGGCATTTCAGCAGTGGGTCTCGCGCCGCGACCTGACCGGTGGCGGCCGGGTGTCCCGCCAGGTGTCACTGCGTGTTGGCGCAGTGGGTAAGTCCATTGGTGGTCTGGTGACCTTCCTTATCTTCGCTTGCTCGGTACTTATCCCGTACATCTCCATCACCCTGGCTGCGATGACTATCCTGCGCTCTGCACCGCCCACACCGCAGAACCTCACCTTTGACTACTTTGCCATCGTTCTCCAGATGCCGTCTGCCCAGGAGGCGCTCCTGCGCTCTATTGCCCTCGGTGCGGTCGGGGCTACGACGGCCGTCGTCCTCGGCATTGCAGTCACGCTGCTCACTCAGCACACCAAGCGCCTCAGCGCCCGTGTCGCCGACTTCCTCGCCGTGGCTCCCGATACCGTTCCCGGCATAGTTCTCGCCATTGGCTTCATTCTCCTGTGGAACGCCCCGTGGCTGCCGTGGTCTCCGTATGGCACCATGGGCATCCTCGTCTTGGCCTTCACCGTGCTCTTCTTGCCGATGGCCGTGCAGAACATCAAGACCTCCGCCAGCGCAGTCTCTCCCACTGTGTACGAAGCCGCCGCAGTTTCAGGGGCAACAGCTTCCCACACGCTGCGCAGCATCACGCTCCCACTGCTCGCTCCCGGTATCTTCGCCGGATGGTTATTGGCGTTCTTCGTTGGTTTCCGGGAGCTTGTGATGTCGTCGCTTATCCGCCCGAGTCAGCTGAACCTCCTGGCACCGTGGATTATGAATCAGTTCGATCAAGGCCACCGCGCCGAGGCCATGGCAATGACCCTCATCGGTGTGGGCACCTCCACCGTGGTGCTCGTCCTCATCACGTGGTGGCAGGGGCGCAAAACTAGTGTCTAGCATTCTCATTTTTGCGGATCTCCACCTAGGCAAGCCCGGCGCGCCCGGCTTGCACTGGGCGCTGGACATGCTGGAGAACGCTACCGCGGACGCCTGCGTGTGCCTCGGTGACATCATCGACCGCGATGCCGACCCCGCAACCTACGTGCCCCAATCCTATGAGGTGTTGAGCCGCGCCGGCGAGCGCTTCAACGAGGTCCATTTCATTTCTGGCAACCACGATGTCCACCACGAGCTCACCTTCCCAGCGGCCGTCATGGTCCACCCAACTGAGGTGCATTCCTTCACCTGTGCTGGCGCTACCGTTGTTACGGCTGCAGTTGCTTCCGATCCGGATCCACGCATGCTCACTTTCCCGGCGCGCCAGCATCACGGCCCGCACCTCGGTCTTCTGCACTCGTCCGTGTCCGGTGAGTTTTCCAAGGGCTTGTGTCTGCCTATTACTCCTCAAGAACTGGAGGCGTGTGGATACGATGCCTGGGTTCTGGGGCACGTCCACTCCCCTCAAGTGCTCAACGAGGAACCGTTCATCGGCTGGGTCGGCATGGGTAGCGCTGTGCTTTACGACGTCCCCACTGCCACCCTCACCCGCCTGTAGCTTCTCCACCTGCACTAACACGCTCAGGAGAGAACTAGCTCTCACTTGTCCTTCGCGTGATCGATCTCTCACCATTCGGCATTTCCACTAGACCCCAGCCCCCACATGCATGCATCATGTATGCATGCAGAAAGACAGGGTGCCCGCCGCGGAACGGGCTTATGACCACCTCAAGCGCCGCATCATTGATGACGAGGTCGACGACTCGGAGATGCTTTCTGAAGCCGCCCTCGCCGCCGAACTAGGAATGAGCCGCACTCCGGTGCGTGAAGCCTTCCTCCGCCTAGAGGTCGAAGGTTTTCTGAAGCTCTACCCCAAACGCGGTGCGCTCGTGGTACCGATTAGTCCCCGTGAAATTCGCGAGGTCTACGAGGCCCGCCTGCTTGTCGACGAGCACTCTGCCCGCCATATCTGCACCCTCTCTGCCGAGGAACGCGGTCTCATCGCCGATGTCCTCGACGCCATCATCGAGGAGCAGCATGCCGCGCTCGATCAGGACGACTTGCGCGCATACGCCCAGCTCGACGCCAAATTCCACCAGACCATCATGGACAACGGCGGCAATCGCCTGCTGGCCAACTTGGGCCATACCCTGCGCGAGCGCCAGCAGCGTTTCACCGCGACGGCCGTGGGGCGCAGCGTGGAACGCGCCCGAGCGTTCGTAGCCCAACACGCCGTGCTTGCCGACGCCCTCCGCGCCGGCCACCTCGACACCTACCTCACCGAACTAGAATCCCACCTCAACTCTTCAAGGAAGCAACTGTGACTGTCTCCGCACATTCGCACCCAGATGTCGACGCACCGGACGCCGACTCGGACCAACCTACTGCCCCTGTCCAGTCCCCCGTACCCCTACATTCGCATGCCTGGTTTCCCGTCGCTGGCTCCATGGTGGCCGTGGCATGGGGCGGCAACGAGTTCACGCCCCTGCTGGTGATGTACCGCGAGGCCTCGCACTTCTCCCAGGTCACGGTCAATGGTCTGCTCGCGGCATACGTCATCGGTATTATTCCAGCATTGCTCATCGGCGGTCCGCTCTCTGACCTCATCGGCCGCCGTCCGATGTTGCTTCCAGCTGCCCCGCTCTCCCTCGCCGGTTCTTTCCTACTTTCCATCGCTCCCGAGGAGCCCCTCATCATCGCTCTGGGCCGAGTCCTGTGCGGCATGGCCTTGGGCTTAGTCATGGCGGTCGGTTCCACATGGATTACCGAACTCATTACCCGCGCCGGCGGTGATCCTGCCTCCGGTGCGCGCAAGGCGTCATTGTGCCTGACCGCAGGATTCCTTGTTGGTGCTGGCATTGCCTCGGTTCTGGCGCAGTGGGGTCCTTGGCCAACGCACACCGCCTATATCCTGCACATGCTCCTCACCGTGGTCACCGCCATCTGGATTCTCCATACCCCGGAGACCCGTCAGCCCAGCCACGGCACGGTCAAAACCACCATTCTGGATCTCACTGTTCGCGAGATGCTCGAGATGCTCCACGTGCCCACCGCCGCCCACAAGCGCTTCGTTCGCGTTGTCATCCCGGTAGCTCCGTGGGTCTTCGGCTGCGCTGGCGCTGCCTATGCCCTGCTTCCACAGCTGCTTTCGGACTCAGCTGGTGGCGCGCCTATTGCCTTCTCCGGCCTCATGACCGTCATCACCTTGGGCTGCGGCGTAGGCGTACAAATGCTAGGCAGTCTCGTGGATACCCATAAATCCGCTCGAGCCTCAGCCATCGCCATGGGCGTGATCACTATTGGTGCTATTCTTGGCGCCCTTGCTGCCCACTCGCTCTCCTTGCCGCTCGGCATCGCGGCGGCCGCGACCATGGGCGCTGGTTATGGCTTGGCTCTCGTCGCCGGCCTCTCCGAGGTACAGCGCATTGCAGGTGAGCGCGAGCTCGCCGGCCTGACCGCCGTGTACTATTCCATCTCCTACACCGGCTTTTTCATCCCCATGGCCTTCAGCGCCCTAGCTCCCTACATCGGGTTCACCAACCTATTCATCATCGGCAGCGCTCTCGCCCTAGTGTGCTTGGTCAATGTCATCCTGGCCTGGCGCGCGCACCTGCCAGGTGCTCGACGCTAACTCCGCACAGCACAAAGCTCCACTCTCCCCTTCCGGGAGGTGGAGCTTTTGTCTGCTTGTGATGGCTTTAGGCCTTGGCCGCCGTAGCGGTAACGCCCTTGAGAACGTCATGAACGGCCTGGCCAGCATCGGCAGTCAGTTCCTCCACAGTCACGGTGAAGTCCGTAGCGAGAACCTCCGCCGCGATGTGCTCGCGGTGACGCTGTGCCCACTCTTCCTTGTCTGCCGGAACCGAAAGAACCACCGAGATGCGGTCGGTGACCACGAAGTCCTCGGCCTTACGGGCATCCTGCAAGCCACGGATGACGTCAGCGGCCCAGCCCTCCGCCTCGAGTTCTTCGGTAACTTCGGTGTCCAGCACGACCAAACCGTCCACGCCGTCCACGCGCGCCGTAGACTCCGGGTTGGCGGCTTGGAGGCGCTCGGTGTACTCCTCCGGCGACAGACGAATATCGCCATCGACGACGACCTCGTCGCCCTCACGCTCATAATTGCCCGCCTTGAGGTTCTTGATGGCGCGCTGCACATCCTTGCCTAGGCGCGGGCCCGCAACCTTGGCGTTACAAACAACCTCGAAGGTGCCGACCTCATCAACATCATCAGTGAGCACGACGTCCTTAACGTTGACCTCATCGCGGATGATGTCCTTGAAGTCAGCCAAGCGAGCTGACTCCGGCATCGCCACCGTCAGCTTGGGCAACGGAAGACGGTTGCGCAGCTTGTTGGACTTGCGCACCGACGACGCTGCCGATGCCACCGCGCGGGTAGCGTCCATGGCAGCTACGAGAGCGTCGTCAGCCGGGTAGTCCTCCGCCTTCGGGTAGGACGCCAAGTGCACGGAACGCTCACCGGTCAGACCGCGGTAGATCACCTCAGCCACGTGCGGCAGCAGTGGCGCCACCACGCGGGTGACGGTCTCCAGCACCGTATAGAGAGTGTTGAAAGCCTCTTCATGGGTCTCCTCACCCTCCCAGAAACGATCACGGGAACGGCGCACGTACCAGTTAGTCAGCGCGTCAGCGAAGAGACGGACTTCCTCCGTGGCCGAGGCAATGTCGGTATTGGCCAGTGCGTCATTGGTGTTCTTCACCAAGTCATGCGTCTTGGCCAAGATGTAGCGATCGAGCACATTGGTTGAACTGACATCGAACGTCGCCTCCTGGGAGGCATAGAGCTGCAGGAAGGTGTAGGCGTTCCAGATCGGCAGGATAGCCTGGCGCACGCCTTCGCGAATGCCTTGCTCGGTCACGATGAGGTTACCGCCGCGCAGAATCGGCGAGGACATGAGGAACCAGCGCATCGCGTCCGAACCATCGCGGTCAAAGACCTCGTTGACGTTCGGATAGTTGCCCTTCGACTTCGACATCTTCAGGCCGTCATTACCCAGCACAATGCCGTGCGCAACAACCTTCTTGTACGCGGGGCGGTCAAACAACGCCGTCGACAGCGCATGCATGACGTAGAACCAACCACGGGTTTGACCGGAATACTCCACGATGAAATCCGACGGCGAGTGGGTCTCAAACCACTCCTTGTTCTCAAACGGGTAATGCTTCTGTGCAAACGGCATGGAGCCAGACTCAAACCAGCAGTCCAACACGTCTGGCACGCGGCGCATCATGGACTTGCCCGTCGGATCATCCGGGTTCGGGCGAGTCAGCTCATCAATGTGCGGGCGGTGCAAACTCGTCGGGCGCACACCGAAATCACGCTCCAGCTCATCCAGCGAGCCGTAGACATCCACGCGGGGGTACTCCGGGTTATCGGAGATCCACGCCGGAATCGGAGCACCCCAGTAGCGCGTGCGGGAGATGTTCCAATCACGGGCGCCTTCCAGCCACTTACCAAACTGACCATCGCGGATGTGCTCCGGAAGCCACTCAATCTCATTGTGGTTGAGCTCCACCATGCGGTCACGGAACTCCGTCACCTTCACGAACCAGGCCGGCAGCGCCATGTAGATCAGCGGCTCGCCCGAACGCCACGAGTGCGGGTAGGAGTGCTCGATGGTCACATGGCGCACCACGCGGCCAGCAGCCTTAAGGTCCTTGATGATGGCCTTGTTCGCATCGAAGACCAGCTGGCCCTCGTACGGCGGCACTTGAGAGGTGAACTTGCCATCCTCATCGACTGGGATGACCAGACCCACGCCATACTTCTGGCACGTCAGCATATCGTCCTCACCGAAGGCCGGAGCCTGGTGGACCACACCGGTACCGTCCTCCGTGGTGACGTAGTCCGCAAGAAGCAACTGGTAAGCGTTTTCTACGTCCGGGAAGAAATCAAAAATCGGCTGGTATTGGAAGCCCTCCAGCTCAGCACCGGTGAAGGTCTTAAGGATCTCAGCTTCACCAAGCTCCTTAGCCAACGTGCCCACCAGAGCTTCTGCCATGATGAACGTACGGCCAGCAAAGTCGCCCTCAGTAGCCTTGAACAGGACGTAGGTGACCTCTGGGTGAACTGCCAAAGCCAGGTTCGACGGCAAGGTCCAGGGAGTGGTGGTCCAGGCGAGGAAGGAGGCGTCGACAAGCTCGGCGTTATCCGTCAACGTCTTCTCCGCAGCACTGCCCTCGCGTGCGCCCGCCACCGGGAACGTCACGGTCAGGGTCGGGTCCTGGCGCATCTTGTACGAGTCATCCAGGCGCGTCTCCTGGTTCGACAGCGACGTGTGTTCAGCCCAGGAATACGGCAGAACCCTAAAGCCCTGGTAAATCAGGCCCTTGTCGTAGAGCTCCTTGAAAGCCCACATGACAGACTCCATGTAGTCCAGGTCCATGGTTTTATAGCCGTTTTCGAAATCCACCCAGCGGGCCTGGCGGTTGACGTACTCTTCCCACTCATCGGTGTATTCAAGGACGGACTTGGCGCAGTACTCGTTGAACTTCTCCAGACCCATCTCCTCGATCTGGGCCTTGTCGGTGATGCCGAGCTGCTTTTCTGCCTCTAGTTCCGCAGGCAGACCGTGCGTATCCCATCCGAAAACACGCGGCACATGGTTACCGGCCATGGTGCGGTAACGCGGGACAATGTCCTTGACGTAGCCAGTGAGCAGGTGGCCGTAGTGCGGCAGGCCGTTAGCAAACGGCGGGCCGTCGTAGAAGACGTACTCCGGGCAGCCTTCCGTCTGTTGGAGGCTGGCCTGGAAGGTGTCGTCCTGCTTCCAGTACTTCTGCACGATCTCTTCCATGACCGGGAACTTGCTCGTTCCACCGGTCATGTCAACCTTGGGGTATACGCTGCCGACCTGGCCGGCCTGTGTTTCTTCTGCGCTCATTAATTCATCCTTCACTACACGGTTGCTTGGTGCAGGGACGCCCAACGCCCGCGCCGGATTCGGCGCGGCACCGTTGCACGCGGTACCACCCTGCTTGACGCCGTGCTTGCCGATGCCGCGCCGCACACACCGTGCAACCCGTACCGGCGGGCACCACGCCCGCTTCGTTTCTAGTGAAGGATTTATACGGCTCCCCGACCGTTCGGTTCTACTGGGCAGCGCACCCGCGCCACTGTTCTTCCGAAATGCTCCCCCGGTGATTACCGGATCAACGCATACAAGTGGTCATTATAGCCACCCCGCCGCCGCCCTAGCAATGCTGTACGCAATGCCTTTACAACGGGCGTGCCGCTGGACTCTCTTTTTGCCCACCCGGGCGCGCCACCAGTCCGCCACCAGGTACCCGAGGCCGCCCACCGCGCAGACGACGGTGATGACCAGCGAGGCCATTGCCTCCGCTCAGGACGTAGGTGACAAAGGCGACGAAGGCAGCGAGCGCGCTCAACAAGGCTGCGAGCATCATGGTGGTCCACTCCTTCCGAAGGGGTTCGGCCGGCGCCTGCGGGGCTACCGTGGCAGTGGCCTGACAGGTCATGGAAAAGGACCCCAGCGGCGGTGCGGTTGCACTCGCTGCGGGGTCCTTCAACTCCCATTACAAGGGCAAACGCCCTTGTAATGGGCATCAGTTCTTGTGGTGGGCGGGCCCTACTTAGCCTCATTGCTCGGAGCAGTGGAGCCACGGGTAGCAAGCTATTCCAGCTGGGACTCGAGCATGGTCTTGAAACGGTTGCGGTACTCGTGCTCAAAGGTGCACAGCTCGGAAATGCGGGCCTCGAGAGCGGTCTACTGGTGCTTCACGGTGTTCAATGACACGTTGTGCTTCTTCTCAGCGTCAGACTGCAGAACAGCCGCCTTCTCCTGAGCCTGGCCGACTTGAGCCTCAGCGCGGGACGCAGCGTCGGTCTCGGTCTGCCTTGCCTTCGCCTCAGCGTCAACAACGAGCTTCTTGGAGCGGGTGTCTGCCTCGTGCAGCTGGGCGTCATACTTCTTCTGAGCGTCAGCCAGCTGAGCCTTGGAGCGTGCGTCAGCGTCGTTGATCTGCTTCTCAGCGGCGGTGCTGCGGTCCTCATGCAGCATGGACTCGGCCTTGGCCTCGTTGGTGAGGCGGTCTGCAATCTCCTGGGCCAAGCCCAAGACCTTGACGGCCTGCATCTGAGTGTCCGGGGTGGCAATAGCGCCGACTCCGGCACCATCAGCAGCTGCCGGCGCTGCTGGTGCGGCGGCCTTCTGCGGTTCGGATGCGCCCGACTTCTTTGTAGCCTCGAGTTCCTTGCGTGCAGCCTCCAGCTCAGCGGCGAGCTCTACCGAAACATCTCCACAGCCCAAGAGACCGCAGCAGCCTAGAGCAAACAGACCCTCGACTTAAACCGGTAACTAAAGTAGAAAGTTGTCCAAATTAGAAGCCATTGACCGCTACAAATCCGCCATCACAATCGCTCATTTTCAGCCTCAAGTTCAAGGAAACTGCGAAGGAATTTCAACTATGTACTAGCTCTATCAGCCGTTCGAGCAGACGTTGTGTGCGCATCCACAGAACTAGAAGCATCACAGTTCCTAGAATCCCCGCGATGGTAAGTCGCAACGGAGTTGTCGCGGATTCCGGCCACGCTGGAAAAGCGAATACCCATAGCATCGTTTGCGCGAGGACATCTCCGCCTACCAAGACGGAAAGAATGACCATAAACAACACCGCGGCAATAGCAGTTGCCGCGCCCGTGCGAAGCACGAGTTGAGTGGATATCAGGATGACAATGCCGCCCACGATGGCGAAAAGGACAAAACGTCGTCCTTCATCAGCGAAGGTTCCTCCGGCGAGAAGCCCTAATCCAGCGGCGATCGATGCCACCAAAGCTAGGTATGCAAGCATCCAGGTCAGCACCACCCGTGCGCTGTTCGCGTATTCGGTGAGCATGAGCGGCCACACCTTTTGCAGCCGCGGCCAAATGATTACCGGCATGAGGCCGGCACCAATCGGCAGCACGGCGTATGTGAATAGCCCATGCAAGATAGTCACCGGATAGAACATGGCAGCAACCACCATGACCAGCAGCGCAAGTGCCGTACAGCCGAGCAAAGCAGCGTTCATGACTGCTGGAGTTATCGCGGCGTAAGGACGAGGACGGCGCGCGTCGCTGCGAAGCGCAACAGCTGCTGCGGAGCCATAACTGCGGAGCGCAACGGCCGGACGCGGCACAGCCCTTTCCTTGAAGCGCTTCTTGACTTGAAGGGTTTGCTCTGGGGTGAGCAACGCCGCGCCAATGCCGATGAGGGCCAGCAACGCGCACAACCCTAGTGCCAACCACGGCTTCTCAGCGCGTAACGGTGAGTCCGGTTCCAGGGCAACCGCGTTTTGGTGGATTCCAGCAACAGGCAAAATCAGCCTCACCGGCCAAGCCATAGGCCAGGCCCACCAAAAGTCGCCTTCGACTACATTCCGGGATACACCGACCATCTGCCATAAAAGAAACACGATGACCGGCACGATCAGGTTTGTTAAACGCGCGAGAGCGGAGGCTAACCCTGCAATCCCCACAACGCCGATGAATGCCAGCATGCCAAGGTACAGCAGTCTCCCGCTGCCAATCCTGCCCATCAGCGCCGCAAACGCCCAAGCTCCGCCATAGTTCAAGAGGTGGAACGCGAACAGACTCAACAGTACGACAATCAGTCGGGCTGCGCGCTGACGCTGAGCGGAGGTATCTCGCCATAGCGTACCACCGAACCGCGCCTGCTTTTCACGGGATTCCGCGCTTGCCGCGAACAACGCTGCCACGGGAGCGGCAAGGCCAGTGAGATAAATCGCCTGCCAGTTGAGGATGGCCTCCACATTGGCGCGCGGGTCAACACTCACCTGCATGATAAGTATCAACGCTAAGAACGGCATCGCAATGAGCGGTAGCCACTGCAACGTCGAGTTACGAGCCCGCATTACTTCAGAGGAAAGGTAACCACTCATTTCGTCCTTCCTCCCATCGTCAGACGGAAGAATTCCTTCTCCAGGTCACCGTTTGGTGCCAGCTGCGGCAGTGGGCCGGTGTAGCGGATTTCTCCCTCCGCCAACACCGTAGCGTCGTCTGCAAGATGGACAACTTCACCTAGCTGATGGGAACTGACTAGTACCGTGCGCCCATTTTTCGCCCAGTCTCGCAGCAGTTCACGCAGCTCAGCGATGCCCTGCGGATCAAGCCCGTTTTGAGGCTCGTCAAGAACGAGAATTTCTGGGTCCCCGAGGATTGCCTGGGCAAGAGCCAAGCGCGCCTTCATGCCGGTCGAGAAGCTGCTTGCCCGCTTACGACCGGTATCCGCAATACCTGCGACATCGAGCGCTCGATCCGCTTCAGAATCCGGTAATCCAAGCAAACGGGTGTGGACGAGCAAGTTCGCTCGGGCGCTCAAGTGACCATAAAAGGCAGGCCCGTTGACGGATGCGCCGATTCTTTTCAGGTGAGCCCTACTCCATGGCGTGCCATCAACGAGCACGCGGCCTGAATCCGCCGGAAGAAGTCCCAGCAGAATAGAAATGAGAGTAGACTTGCCTGCTCCATTGCGTCCTAGCAGGGCGTGCACGCGGCCCGGATGAATCTGGAAAGTGACGTCTCTGAGAACCTGTTGTGGGCCAAAGTTCTTGGCGACGTGTTCAAAGCTGATTGTCGGTGTACGAGTCATGTGACTCATCATGGTTAGAAGACAGCACTAATACATCAGCCCCCGAAACGAATTTCAGCGACACTGTCTCCTACTCTAGGAGGAGACGAGTCCAGCACTCACTGCAAACAAAACGAGCGCAATTCGGTCGCGCGCTTGTAATTTTGCAAGCAGCGAGGAAACGTGTGTCTTAACGGTCGTCTCAGCAACATGAAGGTGATCTGCGATTTCACCGTTGGTTAGCCCCTCGGCGACAAGACGCAACACGTCCATCTCACGCACAGTCACGAGTTCCAAGTCCTTTCGCTGTTGCGTAGTCAACTCCCTGCCAGATCTCATCGCCGCACGATAAGAGTTAAGGACCGAGCCAGTAACTTTGGTCGATAGAACAGACTCACCCGCGGCAACGGAACGCACCGTCGATGCCAAGATGTCAGGGTCGGCATCTTTCAGGAGGAAACCGTTCGCTCCAGCCTGCAGAGCATCGGCGACGAGCTCATCGTCGTGAAAGGTAGTCAGCATGACCACCTGAATATTCGGATGCGCTGCCTTGATTGCCTTTGCCGCGGCGATACCGTCCATGTGCGGCATTCGAATATCCAGTACGGCCACATCGATGCGATGCATGCCGGTTGCAGCGACTGCCTCCACCCCATTGGCAACTTGCGCCACGACCTCTATGTCAGGTGCAGCGTTGAGGATGGTGGATAACGCTGAGACGAGCAGAACTTGGTCATCAGCTAGCAAAACCCGGATGCTCATGTCGTACTCCGAAATGGTAATTGCGCGCGGACGTAGAACAGATCGGGAGTTCCTTCGGCACTAAAACTTCCTCCGAGGGAACATGTTCGCTCCTCCAGCCCAATCAGGCCGGTACGCGAGCCAGAGTTTTCTGCCTGCACGCTGCCCCATGACGTGATGGAAATGTCGACGCTCTCGTTGCATTCCAATTCCAGCTCAACATCGCTGTCGATGCCTTGATGGCGGATGACGTTGGTCAGGGATTCCGTGATGATTCGGGCTACCACAAGTTGAACAAGGCTCGATGCCTGCGCCAGATCATGGGAAACCTTTGTGCTAATACGCAGCCCAGTCTTGCGGAATCCTTCGATGAGCCCCTCGATGTCCGTTGATTCTCCGCGCGGGAACTCATCGTTACTGCGCAGAGCATAGACTATGCGGCGGACCTCGCTCAGCGCGTCATCGGCAATGGCGTGAATGGTGTTAAGAGCCTTCACAGCTGTCGCGGCATCGTCGCGTGATGCCACTACACCCGCGGAAGCCTGCACTTTCATGAGGGTGAGGCTGTGCGCCAAGACATCATGGAGCTCGCGTGCAATTTGTAGCCGCTCCTCCTCTTGCGCACTGCGTAGACGCGCAATCCGCTCATTTTCCTCTGCCCGCCTTTGCAGCACCCGTCCGTAAGCGCGTGTTCCAGCGAAATAAACGGTTGCCAGCAACAGCCAGTGCACGATGAGACGGAAAAGAGCCTCCGTGCCGGTCGAGTAGCGAAGCGAATAGTCGTCCTGCAGCTGCCACATCACCGGCGAGGCAAAAGAGCCCAAGAGCGTTACTCCTAATACGCCGACCCGAATGCGTCGGTCATCGCAGTAACGCGACGTTGTGTAGACAGCCATGGGAGCGGTCAGCAGCCAAGGGGAAACGCCGGTGTTGTAAGGCAGGGAAAGAAACCAGGTTAGCGCCCACGCTGCCAGGCACAAGAGGAACCCCGTGGCACTAGTCACCGGACGCGAACGCCACACCCAGAAAAATGGAACGAAGCACCACGCAACAACAACTTGGAGCACTTCCGCTGGGCTGGACCAGACACTGTTGACAAGCGTGTATAAAAGCGCAAGAACGACGGCAGCAAGGGTCAGTATGCGGTCGCCTATTAATCCAGGTGGCAACATTGGAGCACGCATCGGAAAGCTAGACGCCCACCATGGTCTTCATCACGACCACGCCCGCCGCGTTCAGCAGCAGGAAGGGCACGATGGTGGACACGTCCAGGGCCACGTTGCCCATGCGCAGCGGTGGGATGGGCCTGCGCAGCAACTTGACTGGCGGGTCGGTCACGACGAACAGCGACTCGGCCACGAGCATAAACCAGCGCGGCGGGCGGAAGCTGAGGGAGGAGGACTGAACCACCTCAATGACAATGCGGATAATGAGAACCCACGTGTAGAGCCGAATCAAGGCGTGCAGAAGTAGTCCAAGATTATTCACCCTGCCAGACTAACCTAGCCGGGCGCAGGTTCCCACTCCTACTCGCCCCTTGCCAAAGCAAGAACGAAGGCAAACAAATAGAACACAGGCACGCAAAGAGACGGCACCCCATCGGGATACTGTCGAGGTGTGCAGCAGCACGTGCCGAGCGCAATATTTAGCCCAGGAGGCCGGCGCTCTCCAGCTCGAGGGTGGAGATGGTGCAGTCAGACGGGGGGATGGCGGAGACACGGCGCTCGGTCTGCATGCCGGAGGTCAGGTTGACCATCTTGCCGCGAGCGGCGAAGCACAGACCAGCGGCGAAATCGATGAGGCGCTTAGCGTCGGACTTCTCTGGATCGGCGCGCTCGAAGACCACGGCGTCGCCATTGCTGAAAGGCTCACCGATCTTGGTGGCTGCCTTGTAGGAGACCAGGGAGACGGGGACGATGGTCGGCTCGTATGCAGCAGCCACCTCTTCGCGCGTAGCGGGCGGTACCAACATGATATCCGCCAGGCGGAGTTAATCGGCGGCCACGGTGATGGCCGGATCATTGCATACAGCTCAAAAGTATACCGAGGGGGTCAAGTTTTCACAGGCGCGGGTTCCCGCGATCCCAAAATAGGTACGCCAGTATCCGTAAGAGATTGGTGGGACCATGTTATCCACAGGAACAATTTTTCTAGTGCAGGGAGGTTGAATCGCCGTTTAGGCTCAGGAAGCATGAACGCACTTCAGAAATTTCTCACCGCTCTCGGTGCCGGCATCGATGTCGTCGCCGGGTGTGAAGGGATGTCTGAAGCTGACCTCATTGCTGCTGGATCACCTGATAAAACTGCGCAGCAGCTACTACGTTTGCACGACAGCTTCTTTGGCTCTACTGCCATGACAGCGATGCAGCGCGACGCTGTGAAGGCCGCCCGCGAGCGAGGGCACTCTTTGCCTACCTTGGACGTCATCGACCGCTATGCCAGGAAAGCCAAGACCAAAGCCCTGGGCTGGCGAATACGCTTGGAGCTGTGTCGCACGAGTGCTGACACTCTGGCGATGGAAGCTTTGGCCAAGAAGAAGCTCAAGGAACACTCGGCGTCCCCGAAACGCACGGCCGGGGTAAAGATATACCGCCGACGTAATGCCCTGTGGACCATGGCGATTACGGCATCGTCCCAGGTCATCGCGGAGCTTAACGACGTCGTCGATGAACAACGTCCCATCGAATCCATTCGGGATGCCTTCTTTAAAGGTGCGGCTCCACGCAAGGGGTTGCAGACCAATATTCTTGTTCCGCTGGACGCGCTGGCTAAGATTCTCGACGGTGACGGCGAGGAGATCACGCTACGCATGACCAACGGTGCCACGATGACCGGCGCCGAGTACGTCAACAAGGTCATCTCGGGAGAAATCGACCTCGACGGCACATATGCTACCCTATTTCACCCCGTGCGCGGACCGGTCAACCTCTACCGCGAGGAGCGTTCAGCAAGCCTCAAACAGCGCATCATGGCCATGGCAGAGTCCCCCACCTGCGCGTGGGATGACTGTATGAAGCCCGCCGACGAATGTCAGGTGCATCACCTCATCGCGTGGAAGCTAGGCGGTTTTACCAACCCGGAAAACTTGGTCATGCTTTGCGCCTATCACAACGGCATCAATCAAGATGACCCTAATGCTCCGCCAGGCCGCGGGCGAATGGTGCGAGTCAGGGGAACCCCGAAACGCTATTTCGGTTCTCCCCCGCCGCCCACACCGCGGCAGGCGGCAGTCGAAGCAACCGGACCTCCGCGCAGCAACGCGCCCTAACCCCCTCCGATTTGGTCGACGAACCAGCCCTCGTCCTCAGAAGCTCTCTGAGGGCCAGGGCTACTCGTCGTGCTTGCGGCGCAGTTTGAGAACCGTATCCGCTACGAAGAGGACAATGCCTACTCCTGCAGAGGCAAATAGCAGGTACAGTGACCAGTCGGCAGCCGTGAGGATGTAGTTCACGAACGCCACGAAAGCCACGAAGGCCAGCACCAACGCACCAATGAGCATGCCCGCTCCCCCTTTCCATGGCCGCCAGTATTCACGTGCACACAAAAAGAATAACGGCGCCCCCGGAAGGGACGCCGTCAATTCAATGATTAGTTGTTAGCCTTGCCAGCTTCACCGTTGGGTGCCGCGGTGCCGCGAGCCTCCAGCTCCTCGAGCTGGGACTCAAGCAGCGTCTTGAGGCGAGTGCGGTATTCGCGCTCGAAGGTGCGCAGCTCGGAGATACGCGCCTCGAGGGCGGTCTGCTGCTGCTTCACCGTGTTCATAACCTCGGTGTGCTTCTTCTCAGCGTCTGCCTGCAGAGCAGCTGCCTTCTCCTCTGCCTGGCGGATCTGAGCCTCAGCGCGGGAGGTGGCATCAGACTCAGTCTGCTTTGCCTTCGTTTCTGCGTCAGCAACCAGCTTCTTGGAGCGGGTGTCAGCCTCGTGGAGCTGAGCCTCGTAGCGCTTCTGGGCATCGGCAAGCTGGGCCTTGGAGTGAGAGTCAGCGTCAGCAAGCTGCTTCTCTGCTGCAGTGCGAGCTTCTGCCAGCATGGACTCGGAGTCTGCCTTGGCTTCGTTGGTGAGGCGGTCTGCCATTTCCTGAGCCAGGCCGAGCACGCGAGCAGCCTGCATGTGGGTATCCGGAGTAGCCAGGCCCTCACCGGACTTGGCAGCACCAGCACCAGCAATACCGGCGGCAGCGGTGGAAGCGCCGGAGTTCTTCGCGGACTCCAGCTCCTTCTTGGTGTTCTCCAGCTCGCGCTTGGAAGCCTCGAGCTCGCGCTTTGCAGCAGCAGCCTCCTCGCGAGCGGCCTTGAGCTCAGCGGAGTTGTCCTGCTGCTGTGCGGCAGGGGCCTGGGCAGGCTGAGCCTGGGCGGCCTTTGCTTGCTCCTGAGCCTTCTTGGTTTCTTCCTTAGCCTTGGCAATCTCATTCTTGGAGTCAGCCAGCTTAGCCTCGTACTCAGCACGAAGCTTGGACTCAACGTCCTTGCGCACGGCGGCCTCATCAACCTTGGTTGCAGCGGCGCCGGCGCCTGCAGCAGCGCCGCCCTTGGACTGAGACTTCAGGTCCTCAACCTGGGCCTGGAGCTCGTCGTTTTCATCCTGCAACTGAGCAAGAGCATCCTCAACAAGGTCGAGGAACTGATCGACCTCGTCCTCGTTGTAGCCACGCTTGCCAATTGGCGGCTTGCTGAAAGCGACGTTGTGTACATCAGCTGGTGACAGTGGCATTGACTTCTCTTCCCCTTACAAATCGGTCAAACCTCTAGTGGGTCCAGAGGCCGGGTACATATGCGGTTAATAATACGGATTGTGATAACTCATTGTATCCAAATCAACACATTATCTAACGCGGGCACTAGTCTCAACGTTAACCGGAGGGTTTAATACACCCGACCGGCTATACAGCCACCCCAGCAGCTCCAAAGAAGAACCACTTTATGAGCTTCGATAGGACCGCGAGCAGCAAAAAGAGCACGATGATCGACACATCCAGCGCGATACCTCCAAGCTGCAACGGCGGGATCACTTTGCGCAGCGCCTTGACTGGCGGATCAGTAATAACAAAGAGCACTTCAGCCACCATCATGAACCACCGCGGAGGGTTGAACTGGCGCGAGAAAGACTGAATCATCTCGATGACGATGCGCGCGAGCAAAATCCACGAATAGAGGCTCACCGCGACGAGGAGAATTGAACCTAAAGCATTCACAACGCCCGAGCCTATCGGAACCACCCCCGCGAGCGGTACTCCCCTGCCCGGCGCTTCGCCATAAAACGCCGAAAGCCACCGTTATCACCTTCTCCTGAAGCCAACACGGAGAAGCGGGATAACGGCGGCGGGCGAGATTCGTTAGCGCAGGTGTGCGGCGCGCTCCAGCTCCACTGTGGAGATGTCAGCACCCTTCGGCACGATCGCGAAGACCTTACGGCTGGTGTCAACACCCTTGGTGAGGTTCTTCATGCGGCCCTCCAGCGCGAAGCACAGACCAGCTGCAAAGTCGACGAAGCGCTTGGCAGATCCGCGGTCAGCGTCGGTGAGCTCGAAGACAACGGCGTCTCCGTCGCGGAAAGGGCCACCGACCTTGGCGGCATCGTCGAAGGAAACGAGCGACAGGGCCACGATGGTGGGAACGAATTCCTCTTCCTGCTTCTCGTAGGACGGTGCCGTGTACGACGGAGCATTGTAGGTGCGCTCATCGGCGTAGTAGGCGTCGTCGGCGTCCATGTCCATCGGGCCTAGCCCGAAGAACTCCTTGGTCCTATCAATCAGTGACATTCTGGGTCTCCCTCTGACCTAGTTTTCTGTGAGATTAGTGTCTTTGAAATGCGCTTTTGCGATGTCACTTAAACTACTGGCCGTGGTCCCATAATTCCGGTTCCGACACGCACGATATCGGTTCCAGATTCAATTGCTGCCTGCATGTCTGCACTCATTCCAGCAGAAAGTTTCAGTGAGCGTCCAAGCTGCTCGGAGGTGTCCTCCACAAGCCCTTTGACCCGCGTGAAAACCTCGGCTGGCTCACTGTCTAACGGAGGGACAACCATGAAGCCTTGAAGGTCGAGATTCTCTAGCTCTTCCACAATCGTCACCAATCCTGAAACCTGTTCAAGAGGGCAGCCACCACGGGCGGTGTCGGCGTCGGCGGAGACCTGAATGAATACCGGTAGGGTCCCCTTGCGCTGGCCACGCTCCTGGGCCAGGGCCACGCCGCGGTCGAGGGCGCGGGCGAGTTTCTCAGAATCCAGCGAATGCACGCTGTGTGCCCAGCGCGCAACATGATTGGCCTTCTTGGTCTGGATCTGACCGATCATGTGAAAATGCACGTCAGGCAGTTCTTCAGCCTTGGCTCTGGCCTCTTGCTCGCGGTTTTCCGCAACATCGGTGATGCCCAGCTGTGCAAGCAGAGCGATGTCCCCTGCGGGGTGGAATTTGGTGACGGGCAAAAGCTGCGGTGCCTCGCGCCCGGCCGCTTCGGAAAAACGCTGGATATCGGCACGGGTACGTTCGAGTCCAGCGCGAAGTTCGTCGAGTCGGTTCTGCTCAGTCATGTCGTTATCCTTCCAGCCAAATCACGCCCGCTTGGCGTCCTGTGACGCCATCACGGCGATAAGAAAAGAATTCAGTATCCTCAATCGTGCAGCGCGGATCGGATTCAATAGCGGTTATCCCGAGTTCCATAAGCTGGCGCACGAGACCTGCACGAACGTCGATACCCCATGTTCCCTTCGTTGTGCGCGTGAGGGAACCGGGCAAGTGCTTCTCGACGTCCCTCGCCATCTCCTCCGGCACCTCATAATTCCGCCCCGCGGCGGCCGGCCCCATAAGCACCTGCATGGTCGACGGGGAGGCTCCGAGCTCCATCATGGTGTTGACGGTATTTCGGACAATGCCGTTGCGTGCGCCTAGGCGCCCGGCGTGGGCGGCTCCGATGACGCCTGAGGGGACGTCGACAAGCAGCACCGGTGTGCAATCAGCGACGAGAACTCCGAGGCCGAGACGTTTCTCCGTGGTAACCAGTGCGTCTGTCGCTTCTACCGGGGTGTTCACGCCGCGGCACTCTGCACCTACACGGGTGACTGTGTTGGTGTGCAACTGCTCCATCCAGACAATGTCCTCAAGACCAGTGGCCCGCAGGAGACGCGCTCGGTTCGCGGCGACGGCGTCAGGGTCATCGCCGACGTGATCCCCAAGGTTGAAAGAGTCATACGGAGATGACGATGCCCCGCCGGCACGGCTGGTAAATACCATGCGGACGGGGCGCTTCGATGGGTGTGCTTCCTCGTTTACTGGCATGCACTCCAGAGTAGCGGGCTGCGACTAGCGCATGAAGGAGGGCACGTCGAGATCGTCATCGCCGTCATCGTCGAAACCGCGGGAGCGGCGCTCATCCGGACGGGAGAGGCGGTAGTCGTCACGGCCCTCACGCTCCTCGCGGCGGAAACGGTCAGAGCTGGTGAACAGGCCACTGGACGGAGCCGGCTCGGATGGCTGTTCGCGCTCGTAGGAATGGCGCGGTGCGTACTCCTCACGTTCGATGCGCTCCGCTCGCGGAGCCTCAGCGCGCTGCGGCTCGGAACGGGTGTACTCCTCGCGTGGGGCTTCGGCACGGGAAGCAGCGGGAGTCTCCTGCTGTGCCTCGCCGCGGTTCTCAAAGAGGGAACCCGGGCGAGCAGCCGGGGTAGCCTGCTGGCCGTGGCCGGTGTGCGCAGGCTGCGTCGTCATGTTGGCCTGGGCATCAAAGCCGGTGGCAATGATGGTGACACGGACCTCGTCGCCAAGGTTGTCATCAATGATGGTGCCGAAGATGATGTTCGCGTCCTCGTCGGCGCGCTCCTCAACCATGGACGCAGCGGCGTTGACCTCGTGGAGGCCCAAGTCGGAACCTCCAGCGATGGAGAGCAGCACGCCTTTGGCGCCTTCCATAGTGGATTCCAGAAGCGGAGAGTTAATGGCCTGTTCGGCGGCGTTAAGCGCGCGGTTATCTCCGCGGGCAAAGCCGATGCCCATGAGAGCAGAGCCGGCATCCGACATGACGGAGCGCACGTCCGCAAAGTCGACGTTGATCATGCCCGGGATGGTGATGAGGTTGGTAATACCCTGAACACCGTTGTGGAGAACCTCATCGGCAGCGCGGAAGGCCTCGACGATGGACAGCTCCTCACCACCGAGCTGCATGAGGCGATCGTTCGGGATAACGATGAGGGTATCGCAAACCTCGCGAAGCTCCTCGATGCCGGCCATCGCCTGACGGGTGCGGCGAGCGCCTTCGAACTTAAACGGACGGGTAACAACGCCGACGGTGAGGGCACCCATTTTTTTCGCGATGGACGCGACGACCGGAGCGGCACCGGTGCCGGTGCCGCCACCCTCGCCGGCGGTGACGAAGACCATGTCGGATCCCTGAAGAGCATCCTCAATCTCGGTCTTGTGATCCTCGGCCGAGGTCTTGCCTACCTCAGGGTTAGCGCCTGCACCGAGGCCGCGGGTGGCCTCGCGGCCGATGTCGAGCTTAGTGTCCGCGTCGGAGAAAATCAGCGCCTGGGAGTCGGTATTGATGGCGACAAACTGGACTCCCTTGAGCCCTTCTTCGATCATGCGGTTGACAGCGTTGACACCGCCGCCGCCGACGCCGACGACTTTGATGTCCGCGAGGTTGTTGCTAGATGAGATCATACGAGGGTCTCTTGCCTTTCGAATAAGGGTTTATATGTAAACGAGGAGGCGCCCCTAACCGTGAGAGGCGGTTACATCCATCTTTAACGACAAGACGGTTATTTGGGCGCACATTTTTCCGCGTGTCGGTACCCTCAACCTCTACTTTAGGGTTGCTGACGTGCGGTTTTATTAACAGGCGCCCCACCCGTCCCACCGGCGACGGGCTTAGCGTCGAGTCACCAACGCTGGATTAGAAATATTCCAGGATTCGCCCTCCAACTGGAGCACATCCTCGAACGCAATGGCCTTGTTCGCATTGTCCTCGGCAGCGCCCCAAAAGACAGTTTTGCCATCATCAGTGACGAAGGTGAGCGAATACGTGTCTTTAATCTCGAGGGTTTTTACCTTCGCGCGCACGTCAGCCGGAAGCGCTGACATCGCTTCAACGGCGGCCTGCATTTCCGGGGAGCCCGATTCCGTATGCCCAGTGAGTTCGATGGCCTCGGCCGGCGGGGTGTCCTCAACAAATTCCTTGCCCTTATCATCCACGAGCACAGTTCGGCCGCCATCCTTGACGTAGGCCACGGCTTCGTGCTCGACGACGTTCACGTGCACCGTGAACGGGAACGCGCGCGATACCGTCGCAGACTCTATCCACGGCAACGAGGCCACTCCATGCGCCGCCTGGCGGGCGTCCAACCGCACCAAGTTCGAGCCGGTAGCCACGCCACTCGCCTGCTCAACCTCCTCTGCAGTCACGTGTTCGGTTCCCTCCACCTCAAAGGACTTCACAGTGAGAATGGGAAACAGCCATACTGCGGCCACCGCCACAAGTGCCACGAGGAAGACCACACCGACGGCAAGTACCCCTGACTTTTTAGACATCCTGGCCCTTTACCGCCGACGACGCTTCTTCGACATCTCCACGCTGCTCCAGCTCAGTGAGAATTTCCCCCGCCACGTAGGTGATGGTTCCAGCACCAATCGTGAGCACCACATCGCCGGGCTGCGCCAAAAAAATGACGTCGCCTGCGGCCTCAGAAAAGTCCGGCTCAAAGATAACCGGCATGTCCTCCGGCATCTTGTCAGTGATGATGCGGGAGGTGATTCCCTCAACTGGCTGTTCGCGGGCACCGTAGATGTCGAGGACCACGGCGGCGTCGGCAAGCGCGAGGGCGTCCGCAAACTCCGCGTCAAATTCCATCGTGCGGGAGTATAGGTGTGGTTGGAAACAGGCGATGACGCGAGCGCCCTCGCCCTCTGCATCCACCTTGGAACGCGCAGCAGTGAGCACCGCACCGACCTCGGTCGGATGATGCGCGTAGTCGTCAAAGACACGAATCCCTTGCTGCGAGCCGCGGTACTCAAAACGGCGGCGAACACCTGTGAAGTCTGTCAGGCCCTCAGCCAGCTCTGCTGGATCACCACCCGCCAGCGCACCAGCCAGCAGCGCAGCGGCAGAATTGAGCACCATGTGGTGACCAGGAACGTGGAGGTCGTAGGAGAGTTCTTGCGAGGGGACGCCGGGAAGCGCCAAGCGCACACGCACGTGCGCACCCGCCGCCGACACAGACTCTTCCACTATCTCAACACCACATGGCAGCGAAGATTCAGTGCGCGCGCCGTAGCCCAACACCTGGATTCCGCGCTCAACCGCGCGCTCACCGGTGGCCACGGCCTGTTCATCTTCAAGGCACACCACGAGGTAGCCGCCGTCCACGATGCGATCGGCGAAGTCATCAAAAACCTGGTAGTAGCTCTCCGCCGTACGGAAATAGTCCAGGTGGTCGGGCTCGATATTGGTAATCACGGCCACGGTCGGGCTATAGCGCAGCAGTGAGGCATCGGATTCGTCCGCCTCCGCAACGAAGGCATCACCGGTACCGCCATGCGCGTTAGTGCCCGCACGGTTGAGCTGTCCACCGATGGCGAAAGACGGGTCCATGCCCGCGTGCTGCATCGCGTTGACCGCCATCGACGTCGTGGAGGTCTTGCCATGCGTGCCGGCGAGCAGCACCTGGCGGTGGCCCGCCATGAGCTCCGCAAGCAAATCAGAGCGACGGATCACCGGAATTCCTGCCGCACGGGCAGCAGCCAGTTCAGGGTTATCCTGCGGAATCGCCGCAAATGAGGTCACCACCACCGTGGGTTTCTCGCCGGCCAGCTCGAGGTTCTCCGCCTTGTGCCCGATGGCAATCGTGGCACCCATGGTGCGCAGCACCTCCACGGCGGTGGACTTCTTAACATCCGAGCCCGTCACCACCGCACCGCGGGTAACAAGAATGCGCGCCAAACCGGACATACCGGAGCCGCCAATACCCACGAGGTGAACACGGGACAGGTCAGTGGTAGCAGGAGTTGCAGTCATGGTGGAAAATCCTTCGTTTGAGGGGAAAGAGATAGGCCTAGCCGCGCACGCTCGACGCAATACGGTCCGCGATCACAGCGGCAACATCACCAGCCGTGCTGGCGTTAGCTGCCGCTCGCATCGATGCCAAGGTAGCAGGATTGCCAAGAATAGCTCGCACCTCATCGATGAGGCGCTCAGGGGTTAGTTCGGCGTCCGGAATCTGAACAGCTGCACCAGCCTCTACGAGCGTGCGAGAATTGAGTGCCTGCTCGCCGTTACCGTGTGGGAGCGGAACATACACGGCTGGCAGACCTGCCGCGGATACTTCGGCGACAGTCATCGCACCCGAGCGGCACACCATGAGGTCAGCCACGGCCAGCGCGCCCGCCATGTCATCGATGTACGGTACCGCTACGTAGTTCTCACGCTCTGCTGGCTTTTCGTTCTTTTTGCCATAGGCATGGAGCACCTGGAAATCCTGCGTGAGATTCTCGATCGCCCCGGCCACAGCCCGGTTAATGCTCACCGCCCCCTGCGAGCCTCCTGTCACCACGATCGTGGGACGGTCATCCCCCAGGTTCCAGTTCGTGCGCGCGGCCATGGCCGCGGAACCATCCGGATCCTCCCCAAGTCCTGGGCGCACTGGGATGCCGAGAACCTCACCAGGCATACCGGAGCCATCCTGGGCGTTGAAACCAGTTCCGCCGAGACGCACTCCCAGCTTGTTAGCCATGCCGGCCAACGCGTTAGTCTCTAGAACAAAAAAGGGAATGCCTAAGGACTTTGCTGCGAGATAGGCTGGGGCGGCGACATAGCCGCCGGTGCCGAAGACGGCGTCGGCAGCAACGTCCTTGAGCACCGCGCGAGTCTCCCGTACGGACTTCGCAACGCGCCACGGCAGTTTGGCCGCGTCAGCATTAATCTTGCGCGGCACCGGCACTGGGGTAATCATGCGCAAGTCAACACCGCGCGCCGGAACAATGTCCCCTTCCAGACCACGCGGGGTCCCCAAAGCAGTCACCCGCGCGCCGTGGCGCTGGCGTAACTCCTCCCCCACTGCGAGCGCTGGTTCAATGTGTCCGGCAGTGCCGCCACCTGCGATGACGACGGAAATTGGCGTGGCATTCATGCACTACAGGCTACCAGCGCCGCCCGCGGCTACCGGCGCTCGCCGCGCCGACGCTCCCGAGGCGCCTCCTGCCGTGGGACGCGCCGGCCTGTCACCGCACGGCCGAAGCGCTCCTCGCGGCTGCGCTCTGTTTGGCGCTGAGGCCGCGGGCGTTGGCCACGCTGACCGCGCTGGCCACGTGGCCCCTCCGCGCGCTCACGATCCGCTCGGTGCGCGCCACCTCGACGCTCATTCGGCGGGGTCGGCTCCGGGATAAGGAAAATGCGGTCAAAGAGTGGGCGACCAAAGTTCTGCATGGCGGATACCTGCATCGGTTCGTGACGGGCCACGTTGCACAGCAGGCCCATTGAACCGATAGTAATGATTGCCGCGGTACCACCAGCAGAAATCATCGGCAGCTGAATACCCGTCACCGGCAACACGCCAATGACATAGCCGATGTTGATGAAGGCCTGCACCACCACGCCGACGGACAGCGTCGCGGCAAGCAAAGACTGGAACTGGTCTTGGGCCCGCTTGGCGGTGCGCAGGCCAAAGTAGCCGAGGACCGCGAAGAGGCCGATCACCAGTGCACCGCCCCACAAGCCGAGTTCCTCACCGATAATGGCGAAGACAAAGTCATTCTTAGCCTCCGGCAGGTAGAACCACTTGGCGCGGGATTGACCAAGGCCGACGCCCCAAAAGCCGCCGTCGGCAAGCGATAGGAAGCCCTGATACGCCTGGAAACCTGTGCCTTGCGTGTCTTCAATGTTGCCGCGCAGGGCGTCAAAGTAGGTGTGGAAGCGGTGGGACCGGAAACCACCAGCCAGAAAAACAGTGGCCATTCCGATGACGCCGAAGACACCCACAACGGTGGGCACGCGCCAATCCACACCTGCGAAGATGAGGGTAAAGACCACGACGAGGGCGAGGGATACGCCCATGCCCAAGTCACCCTGCGCCACAATGAGCACGAACATGATGCCCGAAATAATGGAGTACATCATGAAAGGATCGGTCAGGCGCATTGAGCGATGCGTTTTATCCGCAAGCGCGGAGGCACCATACAAGCCCACAGCGACGCGGGCGAACTCGGAAGGCTGGAAGGCGACACCACCCGGCAGCATAATCCACGACTGCGAGCCAACCTGCGAGCGGCCGGTACCAATACCGGGGATAAGCACAAGGATGAGCAATACAATCGCAAGCCCAAGGAACCACGGCACTAAAGCTCGCAGCGTGCGCGGCGATATACGCAGTCCGATCCAGAAAGCCACCAGGCCTGCAAGCACTAGGATGCATTGGCGCAGGGCGGCTGACCACGGGCTATCGCTCTCAGAAAGCGAGGTGGCCATGGACGAGGAAAAGGCCATGAGCACGCCAATGCCGATGAGCGAGAAAATGGCGATGCGTAGCATCTGATAATCCAGCCCGGGGAAGGCACGGACGCGCTCGCGGATATCGCGCGCGCGATGGCCCAGCGTGCGGGGTGGCTTCTGGGTAGTGGTCACGGCGAGTGCTCCTGTTTAGCGGGCGAGACGGCGGGCGGCGGCGGCAAACATATCACCGCGCTGGCTCATTCCGGTGTACATATCCAACGATGCCGCAGCCGGGGCCAAAAGTACGGTATCGCCGGTGTCGGCGTGTTGCAGGGCAGCCGCAACAGCATTATCCATCGCGGCCTGGGGGTCATGGCTATCCACGAGCACGATGGGCACATGGGGTGCTGCTTTCGTGAGTGCCTGTGCGAGCAGGTGCTTATCGACGCCCACCAGCACCGCCGCCTTCAGTCTCGCAGCGTGAGTGCGCAGCAGCTCGCTGACGTCAGAGCCTTTGAGCTGGCCACCGGCTACCCACACCACGGAGTCAAGGCCACGCATGGCAACTTCTGCTGCATGGGGATTGGTGGCCTTTGAATTGTCGATGTAGGTCACCCCGGCATGCTCGTGCACGATTTCACCGCGGTGCCCGGCCACCACATAGGACGCGAGCCCCTCGGTGATTGATTCTGCCCGCGCACCAGCGAGTGCGGCCACAGCCGCCGCCGCGGCGGCATCGAGCACACCGGCGAGACCGGCCGGTTGGAGGGTGGTGACATCGTCAACGACAGTCGCCGTCATCCCCGCGACTCCATTGATGAATAAGCCACCGGCGCGCACTCCGACGTCACCAAGCGCAGGCTCCGTATGGCTAAACGCCGTGGCGTTCCTGTCCCCTACCAGGGCAACGACGTGCTCATCATCTTTGCCGTACACCGCGTGGGTGCTGGTGAGAATCCTCGCCTTGTCCGCTGCATAGGCGTCAAAGGAACCATGCCAGTCAAGGTGATCATCGGCTAGGTTAAGCAGCGCGCCGACCTCCGGGCGCAGCTCCGACGACCAGTGAAGCTGGAAGGAGGAAAGCTCCGCCACGAGAATGTCCACTCGCGGCTCAGCCGCTAGGGCATCGAAAGGCGATACACCGATGTTGCCTACCGCCTGGGAGCGCAGACCTGAGCAACGTTCATCTGCAGCCATGATGGCCGCAAGCATGCCCGTGGTGGTGGTTTTGCCGTTGGTGCCCGTGATGGCTAGCCAGCGGCGCGGGAAACCGAACACCTCAGCGCGGTCGAGGCGGTAGGCCAACTCGACGTCTCCAATGACCTCGAGACCGGCATCAGAAGCGCGCGCCAGGAGCGGAGAATCGGGGCGCCAACCCGGCGAGGTGACAACGAAGGAATACTCATCGAGGGCGACCGCGTCGGTATCCGCCGTGGCTACGCCCAGCTCGGACTCAATGCGCGCGCGGGACTCCGCGTTGCCGTCGGCCACGGTGATATCGACTCCGAGGCCAGCGAGCACCGCCGCGCAGCCGCGGCCGGAAACGCCTGCCCCGGCGATGAGGACACGGCCGTCAAGAAACTCGGGACGCGGGCTCATGCGCTCAGGCCAATTCCGGCAGCGGTGAGCCAGTCACCGTAGAAGATTGCCACGCCAGCCATGGCCGCCATTGCAGCCAGAAGCCAGAAACGAACCACAACGGCGGTTTCGGCCCACCCACCGTTTTCGAAGTGGTGGTGGATAGGCGCCATGCGGAAGAAGCGCTTGCCGGTGGTGCGGAAGACCACAATCTGAATAACCACCGACACCGTCTCGATAACGAACAGCGCTCCGATGACAATCATGAGCAGCTCGGTGCGGCTGGCCACGGAGATGCCCGCCACGAGGCCACCGAGGGCCAAGGAGCCGGTATCGCCCATAAAAATCTTGGCCGGTGCGGCATTCCACCACAGGAAGCCCAGGCAACCGCCAAGACCCGCAGCGGCTAGTACGGCTAAGTCGAGTGGATCGCGCACCTGATAGCAACCAGCGGTGAATTCATTCGCACAGGAGTAGCGGAACTGCCAGAAGGTCATGAGCGAGTAGGAGCCCATGACGATAGCGGTCACACCTGCCGCCAAGCCATCGAGGCCATCGGTCAGGTTGACGGCATTGGACCACGCGGCGATGAGGATGTACATGAAGATGAGAAACACAATGGTTCCCACCACCGCACCACCGACGGCGAGGTCAAAGGTCTTGAGGTCACGAGTAAAGGACAGCTTCGTAGACCCCGGGGTCAAGCTCTTCTCGTTGGGAAAACGCAGAATAAGGAAGCCGAAGAGAAGAGAAAGCACAAGCTGGCTCACCAGCTTGGCGGTCTTGTTAAGGCCTAGATTGCGCTTCTTGAACAGCTTAATGAAGTCATCGGCAAATCCCACTGCACCAAGCCCAAGTGTTAGCCCGAGGACCAGCACACCGGACGCGGTGAAACCCACATGTCCGGTGAACATTCCGTAGAACCCCACAACAAGGTAGGCAACCAAGATGCCCGCCAAGATGGCCAAGCCGCCCATAGTGGGTGTACCGCGCTTGCGGAGGTGCGACTTAGGGCCGTCCTCGCGAATTTCCTGACCGCGGCCAGCGTCGGAGAAATACCGAATCAGTACCGGGGTGGTGAAGATCGCAACGAGGAAGCTGACCACACCAGCGATGATGATCTGAGTCACGTGCTTGAAGTCCTTTCTAGCGGCTAGCTGTGGTTCAGCTCTTCCGCGACCAACCAGAGGCGTTGGGCATTAGAGGCCTTAACCAAGACCACGTCCTTGACGCTGCGGCTGGCCCAGTCATCGACCCCTGCTGGGGCCGCGCGCAAGATACCATCGACGGCCTTCGCAGCCGCAGAAGCATCGGCGCACACCACTGTATTTATACCTTGCTGCGCAGCCGCCTCCGTCATCGCCCGGCAATTGGCGCTCTCCCCCACGCCGATGAGGTGCTCGACGTGGTATTTGGCCAGTACCTCTCCCAGCTGACGGTGCGCTGCTTCGGCATCAGAGCCGAGCTCACCCATCTCACCAAGGACGGCGATGGCCCGGGCACCCGGACGTGCTGCGGCAGTATAGGCCAACGCTGCGATGGCCGCCCGCATGGAATCCGGATTGGCGTTGTAGGAATCATCGATGACGGTGACACCATCACGGCGGGTACGCACATCCATCCGGTGTTCTGAGGCGTTGCGGTGACCCGAGAGCGCACCGGCGACGGTGTCTGCTGACAGGCCCAGCTCAATCGCTGCGGCCGCTGCAGCCAACGCATTGGAGACTTGGTGGGAACCGAACACCTGGAGCTTGACTTCTACTGGCTCAGCCCCGGGGCTGTGGAGGGTGAAGGAGGGGCGGGCGACGTCGTCAAGCTCAATGTCCGTGGCAAAGTACTGCGCTGCCGGTGCACCTCCGCGGCGGTTCTCCGTGGAGTAGTAAACAACCTTGGCTGCTGTGCGCGGAGCCATGGCAGCCACGAAAGGATCATCGGCATTGAGGACGGCAACTCCACCGTCATCAGCGCTCGGAAGAGCTTCAACGAGCTCTCCCTTGGCTTTCGCAATGTTTTCCCGGGAGCCGAACTCGCCAAGGTGCGCGGAGCCAACATTGAGCACCACGCCAATACGCGGAGAAGTGATGTCGGTGAGGTGGCGGATGTGGCCGATACCGCGTGCGGACATCTCCGCAACGAGAAATTGGGTGTGCTCATCACAGCGCAGGGCGGTATAGGGCAGCCCGATTTCGTTGTTGAAGGAGCCCGGCGGCGCAACGGTCTCCCCCACAGTGCGGAAAATGGTGGCGATGAGATCCTTAGTTGAGGTCTTGCCGGCAGAACCGGTGACGCCCACAATGTTGAGCTTATTCTGGGAAAGACGCTGGGTCACCGCACGGGCGATTGCGGAAAGCGCGGCGACGACGGCCGCAGCTGAGCCATCGTCGTCATTGGCATAAATGTCCGCGTTGGCACCATCGCCTTCGACTCGACCGCGAGGTTCAACGATGATGGCGGGCACGCCCACCGGACGCGCAGCCAAGACGGCTACGGCGCCCTTGTCGATGGCCGTCTCCGCAAAGTCGTGCCCATCGACGCGTGCACCGGGCAACGCTACGAAGAGCCCGCCCGGAGTAACCTTGCGGGAATCAAACTCGACGAACCCAGTGACCTGAGCGTTTGGGTTCTCAACGTTGTCGAGGCGACCGCCGGTGATCTGAGCAATTTCGGTGAGGCTGAGGGCGATCATGCATGCTCCTTGGGCTCGTTCTGCTCCTGCGGCAAGGTGTGAGATTTCTTATCGTTGTCACCGTACCGCGCGGAAGCGCCATCCGCGCTCTGTCGAAGGACCTCGTCGAGGGCACGAGCCATCTCTTCGCGGTCATCGAAGTGATGCATGGTGCCGCCGATGAGCTGCCCCACCTCGTGGCCCTTGCCCACGACGATGACGGCATCACCTGGCTGCGCCCACGCCACAACTTCATCGATCGCCTTGGCGCGAGAATCAGCTTCACGGATATCTCCGTCTGGGTTGGCCTCGCGGGCGCCCTTGATAACCGCGGCACGGATAGTGGCCGGGTCTTCGGTACGGGGATTGTCATCAGTGACCACGGTTAGGTCAGCGCGTTCTGCCGCAGCCGCCCCCATAAGCGGGCGCTTGGAGGAGTCACGGTCTCCGCCCGCGCCGACGACGATGCCGATACGGCCGCTGGTTCCCTCCAACTGACTGCGCAAGGTGTCAAGAACAGCGGCGATGGCGGCGGGCTTGTGGGCGTAGTCAACGACGGCCACGAAGTCTTGCCCACGGTCGATGCGCTCCATTCGCCCCGGAACAGCGACCTTTTCTACGCCCGCGAGGAATGTCTTGGGATCCAGTCCGATGGCCGCCGCCATACCGGTTGCCAGGGCAGCGTTGGCGATGTTGAATTCGCCCGGCATCGGCAGGCGGAAGTCATATGTCTGACCGCTAGATGCGACGGAAAGTTCGACCTGCTGAGCACCGGTTGCCTCGGTGCTGAGCTGACGTGCGGTGATGTCAGCGCTGCTGTGCGTCGCCACGCGCGTGAGCGGCAGCGCCGCGGCACGTTCAGCCATACGCGCTCCCCAATCATCATCGACACAGATAACGGCACGGGCGGCGGCTTGGGGGCCGTCGAAAAGCGCTGCCTTGGCCTCGAAGTAATCCTCCATCGTGGGGTGGAAGTCGAGATGGTCCTGGCTGAGGTTGGTAAAACCACCGACGGCGAAATTCGTGCCGCGCACGCGCCCCAGCTCCAAAGCATGGGAGGAGACCTCCATGACCACGTGGGTGACTCCTTCCGCCACCATGCGGGCGAACAATTCCTGGAGTGTCGGAGCCTCCGGAGTGGTCAGGGTGGTGGGCACAGGCTCACGGTTGATACGTGTGCCCGTTGTACCAATGAGGCCAACGGAGTAGCCCGCGTGGAGCAGACCTGCTTCAAGCAGGTAGCTCGTCGTTGTCTTGCCGGAGGTACCCGTCACGCCGAGAATGGTGAGATTTTCCGTAGGATGCTCATAAATTTCCGCTGCAACAAGGCCGAGAATAGCGCGAATATCCTCCACAACAAGAACGGGACGCGATTCTCCCGCCGAGGCAAGAAGGGCCTGGCCTTCCTCATCCGTGAGGATGGCGGCTGCCGGAGTATCAGCGGCATAGCGTGCTCCGTGCACACGGGTTCCAGGCAGCGCGGCGAAAAGGCCGCCAGGTGCCAGCTTCGCAGAGTTCAGGCCGCAGGAGTCCACGGTAACCGAGGCATCCCCGATCACCCGACCTCCGGCAATCTCCGCTAGGCGTTCAAGGCTGATGCTGCTTGTCACTGTGTTTCCTTTGCTTTCTGTTTTCTCTTTGGCTCTGAAATTCTGTGAGTAAGTCGTGGTGTTGAGGTGGGCATTTACTCAGCGCGCATCGTTAGCGGGGGCGCCGGCGGTGAGGGCGGGATGTTATCGCGGTTGAGCAGCCAGGCGGCAATGTCGCTGAACACTGGAGCTGCAGACTGCCCTCCAGAACCGTCGTCATTGACGCCGGATTCGGGTTCGTCGAGCATGATGGCGACGACGAAACGGGGGTCGTCGGCAGGGGCGATGCCTGCAAACGTGATCCAGTATTTGGAGTTAGAGTAGGCACCGGTCTCCTCATCGACCTTCTGCGCGGTACCTGTCTTACCGGACAGCTGGTAGCCCTCAATCTGGGCGTTGCCGGCAGTACCGTTATTGATGCCTAGCTCGTCTGACTGGAAGACGGCTCGGAACATGTCGACCACAGTCTCCGCGGTTTCCGGGCTCACGACCTGAGTGGTCTCTGGCTCGTCCAGCTCTTCCTTGGTGCCATCCGGGCCGGTGATGGAATCAATAATGCGGGGCTCAATCCGCTCGCCGTCATTGGCTAGTGTCTGGTAGACCGAAGCCAGTTGCAAAGCTGTCCATGATTGTCCCTGGCCGATAGGCAGGTTAGCGAACGTACCGCCCGACCACTGGGAGCGTGCCGGAACAAGGCCAGGCGACTCATTGGGAAGCTCAATACCCGAGGTCTGGCCGAGTCCAAATTTTTTCAGGTACTCAGCGTAAGTGTCTTGGCCCAAACGATCCGCCAACATCAGCGTGCCCACGTTCGATGACTTACCAAAAATACCGGTGGTGGTGTATGGCTCAACGCCATGCTGCCACGCATCGTTAACGGTAACGCCCGCCATATCGATAGAACCAGGAACCTGATGAACCTCGTTGGGGTCAGTGAGGCCTTCCTCGATAGTCGCAGCGGCGGTGATGATTTTCGCCACGGAGCCTGGTTCGAAGGGGTGCGAGATGCTGCGGTTGTCAAAGGTCTTATTCTTCTCCAGCTGCTTCTCAATGTCCTTATTCGGATCAATAGTGCCCGTATTCGCCATAGCGAGAACTTGTCCCGTTGCAGCATCAAGAACCACAGCTTCAGCACTCTTGGCCTTCGAGTTCGCCTTTGCCTTTTCCAGCTTCTGCTGGACGTAGGTCTGGAGGTCGAGATCAAGGGTCAAGGTTACGTTCTTACCGTCAGTGGTCGGCACCTGGTCACGGAGGGTGCCGGGGATGACCTGGCCGCTTGCGGAGACATCCTCGGTCGAACTGCCGTCGATTCCTGTCAACGTGGTGTCACCCGAGGCTTCGAAACCGAACTGGCCTTGGCCGTCCATAGACACTTTGCCGATGACATTCTCCGCAATCGACCCATTGGGGTATTGGCGAATCTGCTGCTCATCCGCAGCTAGTCCGTGGTACTGCTCAGAAATCGTCACCGCAACATCCGGATCAACGTTACGAACGAGAACCTCGTATTGGGTATCGGCGCGGAGCTTATCCATGATCTGCTCCGAGTCCACATCACCCGCGTCAATGCCCGCATCCTTGAGCATCCGTGGGATGCCCTCAGACATGTCGGTGAGGCGCTCGGTGACCTTGTCATCGAGGAACTTTTCCTTGGCATCAGGGGCGAGACCTGCGTACTCGGCGGTATCAGCGGCTTCGAGCTTTTCTTGCTGGCGCAGTTCATCACGCAAACGAGTCGGTGACACCGTAAGCGAGCGGGCCCGCATGGTGTAGGCAAGGCGCTGGCCTTCACGGTCAAGAATTTCGCCACGGCCGGCAGTGTCGATGTACACACGCGTGCGTTGGGCTGCAGCCTTAGCCGCAAGGTCAGGGCCCCACACAATCTGTACCCAAGCGAGTCGGCCCATCCACGCCACCATGACCACGAGGAGTAGCGAGGCAACGACGTGCACACGGCGCCGCATGGTCTTCTGCTGGCTCAAGACAGGCTTGCCCGTGCGTGGATGCCTGTCACGTGTGGCAGGGATGACCCTGTCGGCGTCGTATCGCTGCCGTGGCTGGTGTGCTGTGCCGCGCGGCTGGGCGGCACGGGCCGTGGAAGGGCGCCTCGGGCGCCGACCACCGGAGTGTGGTGGAGTCACACGTCACCTTTCTTTCTGCAGCGAATGGGCTCGGTTCCCCCACCGCGGACGGCGGGCGTACTTACACCCGAATTCTGCCCTATGATCACCGCGCGCCCGCGCAGGCACGCGCGGCCAGCCGCGGAATCTAGCCGCGGGCAGCGTAGGGAGCTTGCGCCGGGATGTCCGGCAGCTCCACGGCACCGTCGGCCGGGGCTGATTCCTCCGGGTGGGTCTCTTGGCCAGCTGGCGCTTCCTGCTCAACGTCCTCACCGCGCGGTACACCGTTGTGGAGGTTCGGGCGGGCGTTGAGGTTGCCTGACATGTTGGCCGTTGCATTCGGGTCACTGGAGGCGCGGCCCGGTCGGACTGGTTCACCGTTAACGTCGACGACGGATTCCATCTCCGGGGTCGCTTCGCGCTTTTCCTGAACCTTTCCTTCACCGTCAGCCTCGACGATGCCTGGCTGTACCGGGATACCCATTTTGGCCTCGTGCGCACGGCGGGCAACGTCAGAAGAAGAACGAACATTCTCAAGGTCGCGGTTCAAGGTTTCCAGCTGATTGTTCAAGGTGGACTCGTGAGCCGTTAGTTGCTGAATCTTAAAGGTCTGAGAGGTCGACAGACCCGACAGCCACATCGCTCCCACCACTCCGGTGATGAGCAGCGCGATAGCGATAACAGAGAGTCGCGCAAAAAGACCGTTGTTCTTCGGCTTGTGAACGACGCGGCGACCGCGGTTGCTCACTACTTGTTTAGAACCGAGACGGCTTCCACGCAGACCTTCGCTCTTACGGCGAGGAGGCACCGTGCTGCGGTGCGGAGAGCGGCTCGGCAACGGTGTCGTGCGGCGTCCTCGTTCGAGCAGCGCGGTTCCCTGGCCGGCGTAGTCAGATCCGGTGGTGAAATCGCGGCTGGCGCCCATGGTGGGGATCCTCTCGTGGTGGGGGGATGGGACTGTGCGGTCTCGTAGCGTCATGATTTTCCTCCCGGGTCATGGAAAGAGGGCGTTCCCTCGACTCGCTCGAGAGCCCGTACTCGAACTGAGGCGGCCCGCGAGTTCTCAGCTATCTCGTCCTCGCTGGCCTTCTCAGCACCGCGCGTCACGATGGAATAGTGAGCGGCGGTACCGGGGAGATCCATCGGCAGGCCAGCCGGGGTTGTTGAGGTGCTGAGCTCCTTGAAGGCCTGCTTCACAATGCGATCCTCGAGGGATTGATAGCTCATGAACACCGCACGCCCACCCACGGCGAGTGCATCCGTAATGACCGGGATGACATTCTCGATGGCCTCCAGTTCGCGGTTGACCTCCACGCGAAGTGCTTGGAAGGTGCGTTTAGCTGGGTGACCACCGGTACGACGAGTGGCAGCTGGAATTACTGCGTACAGAAGCTCAACCAAGCGCGCAGACGTAGTAAACGGTTCTTTTTCTCGCTCCTTGAGGACTGCAGAAGCAATCTTTCCGGCGAAGCGCTCGTCACCATATGTTTTGAGTACACGGGCCAAATCCCCGTGGCTGTAGGTGTTTAGAATGTCTGCAGCCGTGATCCCCTGGCTTGGATCCATGCGCATATCCAATGGCGCATCCGTCTTGTACGCAAAGCCACGGTCAACCTGATCCAGCTGCATGGAGGACACCCCCAAATCAAACAGCGCACCGGCCACTCCATGCTCGCGTGCGATGGCAAAAATCTCATGGTCGCCGCGCGCAATTGCACCACCAACGTCATCAAAGCGAGCGTTGACGCCGATGAAGCGGTCCGGAAAGGCGGAGAGGCGCTGTGATGCAGCGCCTAGCGACGCCCCATCCCTGTCCACACCAATAATGCGCACTGAGGGGAACTCATGAAGGAAGTATTCGCTGTGGCCACCCGCACCGAGCGTGCCGTCCACGATGATGGCGTTGTCCCCCAGTGCATCGACGGCAGGCGCCAGCAACTGCGCCATGCGCGCACGCATTACTGGTACGTGTCCGTGGTTTTCTTTTACGTCGTAGGTGATGTTCTCATCCTGTGCCACAGCCCGCTGTCCCCCTCTCTTAAGGCGCCTGAGTTCGCTGTCTGGTTTGGTCGATAAGAATCGAGTGCGTATAGGGCCCTGTCCGAGGAAGGCTTCTGATATCGGGGAAGTACACCAGATCATCCTCCTCGGGCAGAGTCCGTACACGCACTCTCGTTATTCCAGCCTCTACAAAAGGCCAGCTAGCACGTCATCGGCATCTGCCGCCGAATAAGCGTCTTCAGTTTGCGCCTGGTACTCAGCCCATGCAGCTGCGTCCCAGATTTCGAGGAAGTCAACCGAGCCAACAACCACGCATTCCTTGGTGAGGTTTGCGTACTCGCGGTGCCCCGCGGATAGCGTGATACGTCCGTGCCCGTCGGGGCGCTGTTCGTCCGCACTTGCTGCCAAGTTACGAATGAACGCACGCGCGTCCGGGTTGGTGCGTGACACAGCCGCTGCTTTCCGAGCTCGTGCCGCGAACTCCTCTCGCGGGTAGACCGCGAGCGAATGATCCTGCCCTTTGGTGACCATCAGGCCACCGGCCAGCTCTTCACGAAACTTCGCCGGAAGCGTAAGCCGCCCTTTGTCGTCGAGCTTGGGAGTGTAGGTACCGAGAAACATCCCGGGTCCACCTTCCTGTCACTCGAAAACTCCGGATTCCTCTTGCGACAAGAGAGCAATTCTCCTCCGCTATGCCCCACTCTACCCCACTTTCCCCCACCTACCACACCTTAGAAGCGAATTACACGGGCGTGTCTTTCTATAACCCCAGATAAAAGGCATTGTTTTCAGTGGGGGGAATTCCCCGGCACCCCCTTGACAGACTACCCATTGCACCCCATCCACCCCCTCGGTAACACTCACCACTTTGAGAGCTCTATCCCCTTCCCCCACTCGCGAAAGGCTCTTCCTGCACTTTCCGACGCTCTTCTCCCCATCCACCCCCGCGAAAGCGCTCGCCATCCCCAGAGTTCAATGCCAGGTGGGGCAAAGTGGGGAATGTGGGGCAAAGTGGGGGATCTAGGCAAAACAAAAGCGCCGCACCTCTCTGCATGCGATGACAGAAGCCATCGCCGCAAAGTGGTGCGGCGCCTCACCGAGAGAGCTAGCGCATTTAGCGCTCCTCGAAACGGCGACGGAAGTTATCCTCCAAGCGGTTACCCATTCCGCCATTCTTCTTTTTTGATTGCTTAGCGCGCGAAGGATATGCCGCGGCAGACACTAACGAACCCTCCGCGTTGCCACGAAGCATCCACACGCCTGCACCGAACATCACAAGGAAGCCAAGCACGGACAAGGCGATGAACCAGAGCGACTGCTGCGCCAAAGCGATGCCCCCAACCATCATGCATAAACCAACGACGACGAGGGCCACACCGCGGAGAGTAATGGCACCGGCTCCTCCCCCGAAGGAGGAATCACCGGATACAGACGCACCAAAGTCAGGGTCGTTGGCCAGCAACGACTGTTCAATTTCACGCAGCGCTTGCTGTTCTTGCTCAGAAAGGGCCACAGCGTCCTCCGTACTGGGTTGCGGGTAGTTGGGGTCTAATTTTAGGGGGTTACATCTCTACAACGTCAAGAGTAGCGAGATAGTTCCCGCAAAGACAGTTCACCCCTGGCACCCCTTCCCGCAACCTCCAACGCTAAGCCGCAAGACCGCCAAAACCGAGTTCGGATTCTGTTGCATCCACGTAGCGAGCAGCAAGTGCCAAGTACTCATAAACAGCATCCTCACCGGGCACCGGATCCAGTCCCGACGCCACACGGGAACGCACGCGCGAGTAATCCTTAAACTCCGCAGCCCACTGAGCATCCGCAGGGCCAATGAGAGCCACCTGCTCCCAGGCAGACGACGGCAAACGGCGACGACGCGCGACCGTCGATGCTGCCACACGTGCACCCGCAGCGCGCAGGGACGCGCGATACGCCATTTCCAGTGCATCCTCTAGGCGCCCGCGGGCGGCACTCTTGCGGGCATCTGCGAGCAAATCAAGAGCCTGCCCCACAAAACGATCGCGGCGCACACACTGCAGCGCCTCCCGGTTGCGGCTCCGCGCTGCCGCCGTTGCTGAAATTACCTGCGCCATGACCACTCCTCCTTGAACATCTCGCTCGCAAACATCACGCTTGCCTGGTCTGTTGCGGTTCACTGTAGAACCACCTCTGTACATCCATCACCAAGTTTAGCTCACATGTTCGATCATAGCAATGGTTTAAGCACATGACAGTAATGACTTTTCGAACACATAAAGTATAAACAACGTCACTCGTTTTCCGCTTTACTTTCGTGTTCGATGAGGATCTGCTGTTATTAGAACCGTGAGTTATACGCTGCGCCGCTTGAGCCCCCAAGAGTTCGCCATTGCCCTCCCGCAACTGGTGGACATCTACATCGAGGCAATGAATTATTCGCCGGGCTTGCGTGACCAGTCCATCGCCCGCTGGCGGTCCGATGCCATCCGCCCAGGATTCTCCTGCGTGGTAGCAACGACCGAACATGGAATCTCTGGCTTTGCCTACGGCTTCCTAGGTTCTCCTGATACATGGTGGGACCGGCAGCTTCGCCGAGCTCTCATGACCAGGGGTGGCCCTACCCCGGAACAAGAAGACGTGCTGCACAACTACTACGAGCTCGCTGAGATCCATGTCCGCCCAGGGGAACAAGGCCACGGGCTCGGGCACAGCATCCTCGATGCCTTCGCGTGGAACCTTCCAGCTCGCTACATCCTTCTATCCACCCCAGAACATTCGACCGAATCTAACTCGGCTTTCCGCCTCTACCGGAGGATGGGTTTTACTGACTTTCTCCGTCAGCTCTACTACCCCGCTGATTCCCGCCCCTTCGCCATCCTTCAATCCTCCGTGCCACTTAACCCCGTCGAGGCCACCCAGCCTGGCGCTTAACCCCCGTGCCCCTGCCAGGTATCGTGGCAAGTGTGACTGAACCGAAGATTCCTTCCTTGGACGACATTCCCGGCGCTGTACGCGACGAGCTCGCGCAGTTTCTCGCCGGCCAACGTAGTGCCATCGCCGCTATTGGCCAGCCAGTAACCAACGCCATCTCCTACCTGGAATCCTTTGTCCTCGACGGCGGAAAGCGCATCCGCCCGCTCTACGCCTGGGCAGGGTTTGTCGGCGCACGTGGCCTCGAGGGGCCAGAATCTCCCGACGCTATGCTGCGTGCAGCCTCATCGTTGGAATTCATCCAGGCCTGCGCACTTATTCACGATGACATCGTGGACGCATCTGATACCCGGCGCGGTAATCCGACGGTTCACCGGGGCGTCGCCAAGCGGCACCGCGACTTGGGCTTGGGCGGTGACTCGGATTTCTTCGGCCAATCCCTGGCCATCCTCATCGGTGACATGGCGCTGGTGTGGGCGGAAGACATGCTCCAAGACTCTGGCTTGAGTCCGAAGGCGCTTGCCCGTGTGCGCGACCCCTGGCGGGGAATGCGCCGAGAAGTCATTGGCGGCCAGATGCTGGATATTTCCCTCGAAGCAGAAGGCTCTGAGGACGCCTCCCTGGCGGATTCGGTGAACCGATTCAAGACGGCCGCCTACACCATTGAGCGTCCCCTCCACCTTGGTGCTGCCGTCGCGGGAGCTTCCGACCAGCTCATTGCTGCTTTCCGCGGCTATGGCCGTGACATCGGCATTGCCTTCCAGCTGCGTGATGACCTGTTGGGGGTCTTCGGTGACCCCGCCGTGACAGGAAAGCCGGCCGGAGACGATCTTCGTGAGGGCAAGCGCACCGTCCTGCTCTCCCTTGCACTGCAGCGCGCGGATGAATCCGACCCCGCTGCGGCCGCCGAGCTACGTCGCCTTATTGGGCAGACTGAGGATCCCCAAGAGATTGCGCGCATGGCGGAAATTATTGAGGCCTCGGGGGCACCGGACGTCGTCGAGCAGCGCATTAGTGACCTCACCCGCTCGGGCCTGGCGCATCTCCACGATGCCCCCGTCTCTCCTGAGGTCACTACGACCTTGGAAGAGCTCGCTCGCAAGTCCACGGCTCGTCGGATGTAGCATGGCCGCCCGCTCGTCCACGCGCCTGACACTGCGCGTCCCCCAGCCTCTGACTCTGGGCATCGTCGCCGCTACCATCCTGGCTCTGGCTTCCTTCTCCGGTGGTGCTTCACGCAACCGGGGAGGCGTTCTCGAAGCCCTCAACATCGGTTTTCTGTCCTACGGTCACGGCCGCAACATAGGCATAGTGCTCTATTGGATAGGCCTCTTCGGGCTCGTCGCCGCCTGGGTGTTGGCGGGACGTCACGTCATCGCGCCGCAACTGAAGGAGCCCACACCGGAAGGGGGTCTGCGCGAGATCCAGCGCATGCTTTTGTGCTGGATAGCGCCTCTTCTCGCCGCAGCTCCCTTGGCCTCACGAGATGTGTATTCCTATCTCATGCAGGGAGCGATGGTGCGCGATGGTTTCGATCCTTATACAGAAGGCGCAGCGGTTAACCCCGGACCTTTCCTGCTTGAGGTCTCTCATGACTGGCGCAACACCACCACGCCGTATGGTCCGCTTCACCTGTGGATGGGCAACGCCGTCACGCACCTCGTGGGCGATCACGTTGAGGCGGGCATCATTGTCTACAAGGCGATTTCCGTCCTTGGTTTCGCGGCTATCGCCTGGTCGATTCCGCGCCTTGCCCGCTCTATCGGCGGCGATCCAGCGCTAGCGCTGTGGCTAGGCGTGGCCAACCCCGTCATGATTTTGCACCTCATTGGCGGTATGCACAATGAATCTGTCATGGTCGGGCTCGTATCTGTGGGTCTCTTGGCAGCAGTGCACCACCGGTTCCATGCCAGCCTTCTCCTCGTGGGCGTTGCGGTCTCGCTCAAGGCCACGGCAGTCATCGCCGCGCCGTTTATCGTTTGGCTCATGGTGCACCGCTGGGCTCCGGACGGTACCCGCATGGTCAAGCGTGTCGGTATCTTCCTCATGGCGGGGGTTCTCGCCGTGGCGGAGGTTGCGGTGGCGGTGGCGGTGATCACGTGGGCGTCGGGAAGCTCGTGGGGATGGCTGTCACAAATCAGCGGCAACTCGAAGGTGATCAACCCGCTAGCGGGTCCAACGCTGCTTGCCGACGTCCTCGTGCCCCTCATCCAGTTCTTCTCCCCCGACACCACATACAACGACGTACTGGGCGTGCTGCGCTCCGCCGGCATGGTGCTCATGCTTCTGGGACTTGTCCTGGTGTGGTGGTGGGGACGCACCGGCGTGCGCCGCGCCATCGCTGGCACAGCCGCCGCCTACCAGGTGGCCTTTGTCTTCAACTCGGTAACACTGCCCTGGTACTACGCGTCGGTGCTGACGCTCATGGGCACGTTCCGCCCACCGCTGTCCATCATCAAACTCACGACTGGCGCAGCACTGTTCATCGGCGTCGCCTTCGCCGGCGATGGAAACCACCAGCTCTATAACTGGTTCTGGGTCATCGGCATGATCGTGGTGGCTTGGACAGCCACGCAGTGGATTTTCGCGGGTGTGCCTGCGTCGGCTACCGCATCTACTAAAAAGCCGACGCCTGCGCGCGCCGAATAACTTCGCGCGCGAGGTGACCGTGCAGGCCATCAATGGGACGGCCTGGCAAGGAATCATCCTCAGTAAACAGGTGAGCGAGGATTTCGTTATCACTCCACCCGTTGTCCGACAGCACCGTAATCACGCCAGAGACGTACTTGGAAATCGCGCCCTTGGTGTTGAAGAAGGCGGCTGGGACACGTCGGTTACCCTCCGGATCACGCCAGGCGATGAACTTGCGGGCATTAAGCAAATCAAAGACGCGGGTAATCGGCAGGTCTAGCTTCTCAGCTACCTCCTTGAGCGTTAGAAGCTCCTCACCCGCCAGAAGTTGCGGCAGCTCGGGATGGGAATTTTCGTGAGAGTTAGCAGAATTAGTCACAGACACAACTGTAGCGGGATCACACTTTGGCGCGGGGATCGGCCATACTGGAATCCATGACGAGGCTGAACGTGGGCGATATTCTTGAAGGACGCTACCGCATCGATCAGCCGATCGCCCGCGGAGGCATGTCCACTGTCTACCGCTGCGTGGACATGCGTTTGGGCCGCGCCGTAGCCGCTAAGGTGATGGATGAGCGCTACCACGATGACCCCGTCTTCGTTACCCGTTTCGAGCGTGAGGCCCGCGCCATGGCGCAGCTCAGTCACCCCAACCTCGTCGGGGTCCACGACTTTTCCGCAGACGGGCTGCCCATCTATCTCATCATGGAGCTCATTACCGGCGGCACGCTGCGCGAACTCCTAGCTGAGCGCGGTCCCATGCCGCCGCATGCCGCCGCCGGGGTCATGCACTCAGTGCTGGCGGGGCTCAGTGAGGTCCACGATGCCGGACTTGTCCACCGCGATATCAAGCCGGACAACGTCCTCATCACCAGCACCCACCGCGTCAAGGTTGGTGATTTCGGTCTCGTGCGCTCAGCACGCGCCGAGCACGACAGCTCCGGCCACATTGTCGGCACCGTCAGCTACCTCTCCCCCGAGCAGGTAACAGGTGCAGACATCACCCCCGCCTCTGATGTCTACTCAGCCGGAATCGTCCTCTTCGAGCTGCTCACCGGCACTGTCCCTTTCTCCGGTGAAACCCCACTGGCGCATGCCACCGCTCGCGTCCATGCGGATGTTCCGGCTCCGTCCTCACGTATTGAGGGCGTGCCCATGCTTTTCGACGCCCTCGTGGCCACCGCCACCGCACGCCATCCCGCCGAGCGTTTCGCCGACGCCGGTGAGTTCCTCGACGCGCTCGATGACGTCTCCCGCGAGCTCCAGCTACCGGCCTTCACTGTCCCCATCCCTCACAACTCGGCCGCGGCACGCACGGCCGCCGTTCCCACCGACTTTGGAGGCGCGGGCAATACTCGAGTCTTTGACGCAACCTCGGCGATTGAAACCCCTCGCGTAGAAACACCCGTCTATGACGGCCCCTCTTATGAGACGAGAGTCGAGCCTCCCTTGGCTCCCCCACCAGCTGCTCCGCACACTGCTCCCCCGGCTCCCGTGGATGAACCCTACGCGCCTCCGGGTGCTATCGAGGAACCCGAGGAACGCCCGCTCAGCAACCGCAGCGCGGTCGCGCTCATCGGCTTCCTCATCCTGGTCGGCCTCGCCACGCTCGCTGTTGCCGTCGCAGCGTGGTGGTTTGGCTCCGGAGAATACGGCACGTGGCCGATCCTCTGGAGGCCATACTAACCTGCGGCGAAAGTGCCGCAGCTTTCTAGTTGCGCAGCATCTCCGCAATGAGGAAGGACAGTTCCAGCGACTGCTGGGTGTTCAGTCGCGGGTCCACGGCGGACTCGTAGCGGCCCGGCAGATCCACGTCCGTGATGTCCTCAGCACCACCGAGGCATTCGGTGACATCCTCACCGGTGAATTCCAGGTGCACGCCACCCGGGTGGGTGCCCAGCTCGCGGTGGACCTCGAAGAAGCCCTGCACCTCGTCGACGATCTTGTCGAAGTGACGGGTCTTGTAGCCGTTGGAGGCGGTGAAGGTGTTGCCGTGCATCGGGTCCGACTGCCAGACCACCTTGTGGCCGGAGTCCTCCACTGCCTTCACAATCGGAGGAAGGACAGAGCGCACCTTGTCGTGGCCCATGCGGGCAATCATGGTGAGGCGACCCGGTTCGCGGTTGGGATCGAGTTTCTCTGCGTACTCAACAGCCTGCGCCGGTGTGACACCTGGCCCAAGCTTGATGCCTACCGGGTTACCGATGATGGAGGCGAACGCCACGTGGAAATCCTCAATGCCACGGGTGCGCTCACCAATCCAGAGCTGGTGCGCGGAGAGATCATACAGCTTGGTATCGCCGTTAGTATCGGTGCCCAAGCGCAGCATGGAGCGCTCATAGTCCTTGAGCAGTGCCTCGTGCGAGCAATAAATCTCTGCCGAGCGCAGGGTCTCATCGGAGACACCACATGCATTCATGAAGGCCAGGCCGTTCTCAATCTCATCCGCAAGCGCCTGGTAGCGCGCACCGGCCGGGGAGTTTGCCACGAACTCACGGTTCCACTCGTGTAGGCGGTAGAGATCGGCGGTGCCGGAATGCGTCAGGGCCCGTACCAGGTTCATGGCCGCCGAGGAGTTCGCATAGGCACGAATCATGCGGGCGGGGTCATGGCGGCGAGACTCCTCGTTGGCCTCCACACCATTGACGATGTCACCGCGGTAGTTGTACAGGCCGTTGGCATCCAGATCCGAAGACCGCGGCTTAGCGTACTGGCCGGCAATACGGCCCAGCTTCACCACCGGAGTCGAGGCACCATAGGTGAGAACTACCGCCATCTGCAGCAAGGTCTTGATGTTGCCACGGATGTGCGGCTCGGTGTTGGACTCGAAGGTCTCTGCGCAGTCGCCGCCTTGGAGAAGGAAAGCGTTGCCCAAGGCTACATCGGCAAGCTTGCGCTTGAGCTCTTCAATCTCAGGGGCCACGACGATGGGCGGGACGGATTCCAGAATCTTGCGCACATTATCCGCCTGCAGCTGGTCCCAGCTGGGCTGCTGTTTGGCTTCGCGGGCGATGGCGTCCTGGAACTTCTCGTTGATTCCCTCCGGCAGCGGCGGGAGATCGGGAAGGGCGTCTTTGGGGATATCTACTGTCCAACTCACACCCAGTATTAAACCACCTTGCACCTATAGCGCGTTAGTTAATCCCCCAATCTCCCCACCTTATAAATTCACGCGGTTACCGCGAGTCAAGGGCAGGTGCTGCTCACAGGTGCGGAACTTGGCGAGGTTATGGCGGGCGTCGACAAGCGCATCGTGGTTTCCATTCGGCACCGGCGGCAGTTTCGGACGCCCCGCAAACTCCCAATACTGCTTCAGCTCGCGCGTGTAGCGCGGCAGCCCCTTGGGAAGACCCGCCATGTCACCCCACAGCTGAGCCAGAACGACATGGTCATAAGCACCTACCCAGGCCCACAGCTCAATGGGGGTGGACTGGCGCCCTATGAACTCAAGGAGCTCCTCGCGGATAGTGTCACGGGATTTCCAGACCGGATTCCCCGGACTCGGCAGTTTGTCCAGGACGTTCTCGCGCACCCAAGCATTGGCTTTGGCCGGGTCAAAGTCGGTGGACACTGCGTAGTACTCGCTACCGTCTTCGCCCACGATGCCGATGGAGACCAGTTCAATGGTCGATCCGTCCTCGATGAACTCGGTGTCGTAGAAGTAGCGCACGTTGTCGTATCCTAGTCCCTCCCCTTAATCCACCGTCACTGGGGCCTATACTCAGGGCAGTGACACAATCTCTCCGCTCCTCACTTCTTCCCCTCTGCCTCGTTGGCCTGGCAGCGATGGCGTGGCTGATGTGTCTCTCGCCCGACGGAGCCGGGGACGGTAGCACACCGCGATACGCCATTGACCTCGATGTATACCGTGAAGGCGGGTTCCTTTCCTGCGGCGCCCTCGGGTTCCTCGCAGCCCCTGGCAGCTCTCTCACCTACTGGACTCGGGCTCTATGGGATCCCTCGCGCATCGGGAACATGGCGTACTCCGGCAACCAGTCTCTTCGCGGCATGGTTAGCCGTATCGCTCCCGAACATGCCTCGTCGCTGTGGTTCCTCGGATGCATCATCACTATGGCGGCACTGTGGTGGATTATGAGGTGGATTGAGGAACACACCGGTAACGAGGTCGCTCTCATGCTCCTGGCATCCTCCGCAGCCCTACTGTGTTCCCCTGTCTCATGGTCCCACCACTACACGTGGCTCAGCCTGGCCGCGGTCTACCTTGTGCTGCGCCGACGCTGGGCTTTCGCCGCCCTCACGTGGTTCGTCCTCCTCGCCCGCGGACACTGGCTCGTCCCCTACGCAGACCACCGCGAGCTGGGGTGGTCGTGGTGGCAGCAGATTCCCGGTAATGACTATGTTTTTGTCACCGTAGTGCTCGTCATAGCAAGCGTCTGGTTCTCCAGCGGCTCAATGGGCACTGCTTGGCGGCATCCCCATGCCCGCGGCTTCACCGACCACCCCAGCACGGCGCCTTGTCCAAAGCCCACAGCGCCTGAGAGCCGCTAGGCACGGCGCTGGGAGCAAAACAAGAGCTCACAGACTATCGGGCCTCCGAGCTGGGCTCGGCCCCTTCCGGGTAGCCGTGTCCAGCTTGCAGGGAAGCCTTAACGTCGGAGGCATAGACGTCCACATAGGGCTGTCCCGTCAGCTCCGACAACTGCCTCATTACATAATCGGTAAAGGCACGTGCGGTCTCATACTCATCAGGATCCATACCACGCTCGGCCGCCCACGCCTTCGGATCGATGGGTTCGCCCACACGCATACCGACGCGTACGGGGCGCGGAATCCACGAACCGATGGGGTTAGCCTTGCGCGTATTAATCATCGCGATAGGCAGCACTTTTTCACCGGTAGTCAGCGCGATGCGCGCCATGCCGGTGCGCCCCTTGTAAATGCGGCCATCCGGCGAGCGCGTGCCCTCTGGGTAGATGCCAAACAGATCACCGCGACCCATGATGCGCTCGGCGCTAGCCAGCATGGCATCGCCCGCGTTCTTGTCCACGCGATCGATCGGTACCTGGCCCACGGAGCTAAAGAACCAGTTCTGAAGACGACCTACAAGACCCGGCGTAGTGAAATACTCGCTCTTGGCCAAGAACGTGATCTGCCGCGGGCACAACAGCGGGAAGTAAAACGAGTCCATCACGGCCTGGTGCGAAGACGCGAGGATAGCCGGACCGGTCTCCGGGATGCGATCCATCCCCTCGGACCACGGCCGGTTCCATACCCGCAAAGCAGGGCCGAAGAAGATATATTTAAATGCCCAGTACCACTTGTTTCGCATCGCTTATAGTCCTATCTGGTTGTGCAGGCCACGCGGAAGAATCCGCGACGGGAAGTGTGCGGTGTTAACCTCGGCGCTCCTGACGGGCTAGATCAGCGACTCCGATCATACCCGCAGCCGAACCCAACTCGGCAGTCGCGACGCGCGCTAACGGCCGGTGACCGGCGCCAACAATCTGACGAGCCATACACTCCCGTGCTGTATCAAGGTACAGATCCGCGTCTTGGGATACTCCTCCACCGATAACAATGAGCTCTGGATCCAGCACATCCGCCACCATGGACAGCCCCTGCCCCAGCCAGTGGCCAAAGTCCTTCATCACTGCAACAGCCAAAGGATCTCCCTGACGAGCAGCTGCGGCGATCTCCTCCCCGGACGGATTCTCCGACAAAGTGGTCTCATACTGCCCACGCAGATCCGCGACTGTATCCGGCAGCGCGGTACCGGAGGCATAGCGCTCCAAACAGCCGCGCTTACCGCAGGAGCACACGCGTCCGCCTGGGTTCACAACGAGGTGCCCGAACTCAGGAGCGGTGCCGAAAGCTCCGCGATAAATCCGTCCCTCCGTGAACAGCGTTGCACCTATGCCAGTACCGACGGCAAAGAAGACCCATTCTTGCGCACCCCGGCCAGCGCCGTAACGCCACTCGCCCCAAGCCGCTGAGTTGGCGTCGTGCTCGAGGCGAACCGGAACATCCAAGCGCTTGCTCAAGGTCTCACGCACCGGCGCATCACGCCAGGGAAGATGAGGGGCAAAACGCACAACTTCACACTCGGGATCCAAGAAACCGGCGAGAGCCAACCCCACTGCATCGATGTCATGGCGGTCCGACAATTCATCCACGCAGCGCACGATGTCATCGTCGAGCTGAGCTGCGTCCATCGCCGTGGGCACGCTCATAGAATCTAGGATTTCCCCCGCCTCATCAATCACTGCTGCGCGCAAATTGGTGCCGCCGATGTCGAAGCCAATGGTGAGGCTCGTAGGGTCGCCGTCGGCGGAGGAAGAGTGTTCAAGCATGACTAGTAGGATATACCTCAGCCTTAGGTGTGGTCACATTCAAGAACATCCCGCAGGCGCGCTCCCATGATTTCCCACGTCCAGTGCTGTTCCACGTGGCGGCGCCCAGCGGCGCCCATGCGGTGCCTCAAGGGGACGTCACCAAGCAACTGCTCCAACGCCTCCACCAGCTCAGGCAGTGAGGAACCCCGGACCACCACGCCCGTCTCAGGCGTTACGGTCTCCGGCGCGCCACCTGAATCCCCTGCGATGACCGGCAGCCCTGCCGCCTGCGCCTCGAGGTAGACAATACCGAGGCCTTCGACATCGAGCCCTCCCCCGCGCGTACGCGCTGGCATGGCAAAAATATCGCCGGCATGCAACGCCATCCTCAACTCCTCGGTGTCACGTGCCTCCCGGAGCACAACATCCGGGCAATACTCCTGCGCCAGCTCGCGCAGCGTCGCTTCGTAGCTACCGCGTCCGATGATGAGCAGCTGCGCGTCTGGAAAAGCAGTGCGAACCTGCGGCATGGCCCGTACTAGCTGATCTTGACCCTTGCGCGGAACCAGCCGTGAGATACACACGATGACTGGACCAGATCCCAATCCAAAGTGCTCCCGAGCTCTCGCCTTCTCCTCTTCTGCCGCCGGCGCAAAATCCTCGAGATTCACCGCCGACGGCAAATGCACCCAGCGGGGGCGCGGCCCGAAGGCTCCCATCAGCCGCCCCCGCGTGTACTCCGAAATGTACGTGACCACGTCGGAGGAATCCCCAATTCGCCGCAACGCTTGCCGTGCGCCGGGAAGCATCGACCACCCCACCTCATGCCCATGGGTGGTTGCCACAATGCGCTGCGCGCCCGCCTTTCGCGCGGCGGGCGCCATCAGTGCCAGTGGAGCGGCCGCGCCAAACCAGACGGTCTCGATGTTGTTCTCATGGATTAACCGCTGCATCTTTCGCGCTGTTGCCGGGGTGGGCAACATGACCTTGCGTGGCCAGCGAACAACTTCATACCCCACGCCACGGTCATACTCGGCGGCAGCGTGTTCGTCCTGGGTTGAGGCAAACACCACGACATCATGCGGGTCGATAGTGCTCAGAAAATCTCGCAGGTAGGACTGAATCCCACCAATCGTTGGCGGGAAGTCATTGGTTACCAAGAGCGTACGTGGCATGCGCTAGTACCGAACAGCGCCCTGCACTGGCATCGAATGCAGGGGAACCACGGCGACGGGAACACCATAGGTCGACGCATGGACTACTTGCCCCTCACCGATGTACATTCCGACATGGGTAATGCCTGCATAGTAACCAACGATGTCACCAGGTTGCAGCTGGTCGAGCGGGACTGGCGTACCACCGGCAATCTGTGCCTGCGAGGTACGCGGGATGCTCTTGCCCATCTGCTGGTAGCTCCACACCATCAGTCCAGAACAATCGAAGGTAGTAGGACCAGTCGAGCCCCATTCGTATGGTGCACCCAAACGGGTCATGGCAGCTTGAACCGCTGCCGAACCAGAGCCATCAGCAAGTGCTGCGACGTCAATGTCCGACGAACCGCCAAAGTGGTTAATCCACGCTTCGCGTTCCTCTGGACTCAGCGCATCAATCTTCTCCTCCAGCTCCTTCTGCTGCTCCTCGAGCTCAGCCTGTTCCTTCAACAGCGTTTCACGCTGAGTGTGCAGCTCATCGCGGTGCCGACGGGCATCATCAGCTGCGACGACAGCCTCGTTGTGTGCCTCGTCCGCTGCAGCCGCCGCAGCAAGCATCGCTTCCTCTTCACGCTTGGCTGCCTTTGACAGCGCCCCAAGATAGCCCATGCGTTCCACGGCACTGGCGACGTCCTCAGCGTCGAGCGCCGCCGCGATTGGCGACGCCGCGTCCCTTCTGTAGCGCGACTGCGCCAACGCGTCGATGCGCTTCTGCTGTGCGGCAACAGCAGCTGCTGCATCCGCAGCCTTACGCTGGGCATCGGCCGACGTTGCGTCAAGCTCGCCGATTCGTTTTTCCGATTCCGCAAGCTCATCCTCGAGGCCCTTAACCTCCTCGCCCTTGGCGGACACGCGTTGAGCGACATCTGCCATCCGATCGATAAGGCTTGCACGATCCTCTGGCGTCTCCTCCTGCTGAACCTCTTGAGCCACCACGGAAGGCGAAACAATGCTCAGCGGAACAGCCGCCACCGCACATGCGGTAACGACACAAGCAATACGGCGACGCAACATGGACACCCCAGGACACTAAGAGAATGCTGATATTTGACTGAAGTATAACCTCAGACACCGGAAAATAAAAGACTACCAGTCAACAATAGCCGAACCCCTTCCCCGCTCTCATCATTGACGTGACAAGAGTGGCGGAAGGGGTGAAATGATTCGCTGAGCTGCTTTTAGAAGCGGACTGCGGAGTGAATCGGCATGTAGTTCAGGGAACGCTCGCCCACCGGAGTGCCGGTATTCAAAGCGTCAATGATGGTCCCGTGGCCGGTGTAGATACCGACGTGGGAGGCGCCAGAGTAGTAGACGATGATGTCACCCGGCTGCAGGGCGTCCAGAGAAACCGGAGTGCCGGCAGAAGCCTGCGCCTGGGAGGTGCGCGGGATGTTCACGCCCGCCTGGCGGTACGCCCAAGAGGTGAGGCCAGAGCAATCAAAAGCGCTCGGACCATTAGCGCCGTAGACGTACGGGGAGCCAACGGCAGAACGAGCAGCCTCAAGCACCTTCTCACCTACAGATTGGACCGGTGCCGGGGCTGGGACCTCAGCTGCCGGAGCCTCAACGGAGGCAGCGTAGCCAGAACCCTGGTTGGACTTCAGGGACGGGACATACTTTTCAACGTTAGGGACCTGCTTAAGGTTCGGGACATTCTCCAAACCAGCGACATCAAAGCGGATGTCAGTGTTAGGAACGACGACCTCAGCGGCGTTGGCGGCAGCCGGTGCGGTGACGGCTGCAGCAGCTGCGACTGCAGCGGTGGTTGCAATGCGACGGGTGTTCAGGTTGCCCTGACGACGGTGCTTAGCCACGAATTTAAACTCCAAATCTTCCTGTGCGCCTACCCTCGCTACTTTTCGAAGGTTTGTCACCTTCCAAGGCATAGCGAAAGCTCTAACCCATGGGCGGGCCTAGCGTTCGACGATGACCCATTCCTGTAGAGCCATCTCCGCTCGGCCCCCGACGTTAGGAGGGGCCAGACGCGGCGCTTAATTCTTCAGTTCGTATTGAGCACCGGTGATTGATACACCGTGTCGGTTACTCAATGTCTCGAATAGGTTACGAAATCATCACAAGCGATGTCGAGTTAGAAACGCAATCCAGGCTTCGTTACCGTCCTGTTATCAAACGTCAACCCAAACGAGACCCCCACACAACATCGAACGCCATTCACGCCCACGAGATCACCCAAATCGCCCACGACCAGCTGAAACATCCAGCCCGCACAATCATCTACGACTGGACCAATTTCATTTTTCACAGGCCTTCCGGAAGCTAAAAAATCGTATTGTGACCTTCGTCACCCTTGTGTAATTCGGCGTAACTTTAACCCCAACCGACCCTACATACACACCTTCACCACAGCCATAAACCGCCGTTTTCCAGCAGTTTTCCTGTCGCCCACGTCACTCAGCTTCGAGATCTGAGACTCAAATACGGCCAACAAGAGCCAGTTCACCAACACAATCCGCAGGTGAACAAAAGGTTAACCGACACCTCATGCTCTTTCGCCATGGCTTCAACCCCCTCATGAACAATGTTTCCCGCCGTCGAATCCGCTGCCAACTCAAGGGAAGCACGCTGTCCCACGCCTAAGGGTCAACTACCGTTTCTTCTTTCGGGCATCTCGAAACGCTACCGATCATCCAGCACCGCACGCGCCACCTGCAATCGCTTAAACCAAGGCCACTCATGCAGGCGACTAACGTGGCCAGCCATATAGAACTGAACCCAGGTTGATGGAGGGGGCGTCGTAAAGCAGCCCCCGAGGACCCCCAAGCGAACGCAAAAGCCCGTCCCCCACCTCGTCATCGAAGGTGAGAAACGGGCTCGGTGAGCGTGTTTCAGAGAGTGGCGCTAGATGCGGCCGTTCTCTTCGTCGTCACGACGGTTAGCCTCGTTGAGCTGACGGAACATCTCCGCCTCCTCAGCGTGGTTCTCCTCGTGGATCTCGTGGACACGGGACATCAGGGCCGAGTCATCCGGGGAGAATACACCCTGGGTTTCGGAGTCAGCCAGACCAAGCTGGTTAAGCTGCTTCGGAACCTGGGCACCGGCGTACTCGAGCGGAATCGGGTGACCATGGTCATCGACCGGGCCGAGCGGCTGGTGAACCTCGATGAAGGCACCATTCGGAAGCTGCTTGATGACACCGGTCTCGATACCGTGCTCCAGAACCTCGCGGTCGGAGCGCTGCAGACCAACACAGATGCGGTAGGTCATGAAGTAGGCAATCGGCGGCAGGACGATAAGGCCGATACGGCCGACCCAGGTCATCGCGTTCAGCGAAATCTGGAAGAAGTTAGCCACGTGGTCATTACCACCGGACAGGGTCACCAACAGGAAGAAGGTGATGGCCATTGCACCGATAGCGGAGCGAACCGGTACGTCACGCGGGCGCTGGAGAAGGTTGTGGTGTGCGTCGTCGCCAGTCAGCTTCTTCTCAATGAAGGGGTAGGCGAAGAGCAGGATAACCATGACACCACAGAGCAGGGCGACCCAGAATGCGGACGGGATGGTGTAGTTGCCGATGTAGAGCTCCCATGCCGGCATGACACGAGCAACACCATCAGTCCACAGCATGTAGATATCCGGCTGGGAACCAGCGGAGACCTGGGACGGATTGTAGGGTCCAAGGCTCCAGATGGCGTTAATGGTCAGCAGACCAGAGATGAGTGCCAGCACGCCAGCAACCATCAAGCCCATACCAATCGCCTTGGTGGCGAAGACCGGCATAATGCGGACGCCGACAACGTTGTTCTCTGCGCGGCCGGGTCCAGGGAACTGGGTGTGCTTCTGGAACCACACCATGATGAGGTGGGCTGCGATGAGGCCCAGGATGATGCCCGGGATAACCAGCACGTGCAGGATGTAGAAGCGGTCCAGCATCAGGTCGGACGGGAAGTCGCCACCGAAAATAGCCCAGTGCAACCAGGTACCAATGATCGGCAGACCCAGGATGATGGCGGACATGATGCGCAGACCAACACCGGAGAGCAGGTCATCCGGGAGGGAGTAACCAAGGAAGCCCTCGATCATACCCAGGAGGATGAGTGCGCAACCGATGATCCAGTTAGCCTCACGCGGGCGGCGGAAGGCGCCGGTGAAGAAGATGCGGAGCATGTGGGCAATCATGGACATCATGAACATGAGTGCTGCCCAGTGGTGCATCTGGCGGACGAAGAGACCGCCGCGAACCTCGAAGGAGAGGTCCAGCGCCGTTGCGTAGGCGCGAGACATCTCGACGCCGTTGAGCGGGGTGTAGGCACCGTCGTAGATGACCTTCGTGATGGAAGGGTCAAAGAACAGTGCAAGGTAAATACCGGTCAGCAGCAGGATGATGAAGCTGTACAGCGCCATCTCACCAAGCATGAAGGACCAGTGAGTCGGAAAGACTTTGTTGAGCTGGGTACGCAGGACGCCGGCGGCAGAGTAGCGCTCGTCCATGTTGTTGCCCATCTTGGCAAGTTTGTTACTCATTATGACTTACGCTCCCAGAATGCAGGTCCGACGGGCTCGACGAAGTTGCCCTTGGCAACCATGTAGCCTTCGTCGTCCACCTCGATCGGCAGCTGCGGCAGTGCACGGGCAGCCGGGCCGAAGACCGGCTTGCCGTAGTGCAGAGCATCGAACTGCGACTGGTGGCACGGGCAAAGAATGCGGTTGGTCTGTGCCTCGTACAGAGAGGTCGGGCAACCGATGTGGGTACAGATCTTGGAGTAGGCGTAGTAGTCGCCGTAGTGGAAGTCCTCCTGACCCTTGCGCTCGATGGCCTTCTTAGCGTCATCGTTGCGTAGGCGGATGAGCATCACAGCATTGCGGTTTCCGTGAATGGAGTGCATGTGATTCTCGTAGACGTCCTTTTCCTCAGACCACTCAGCGCCGTCGTTGACGTCCTCGGCGGCGAGCGGGAAGACGGTCTCCATGCCGCCCGCTGCAAGATCCTCCGGACGGACACGAACCAGGCGGGCAAGGCCGCGGGTGGTGTAGTGCTCGCCGGATTCACCAGCGTGCTTCTCAGCAATGGTACCGGTATCACGAGCAAGATAGAGCTTCACGCCCTTCTCGTGCATGGTCCAGCCGGAGGTCCACAGGGTGCCGTCACCAGCGTAGTTCAGCTCGTGGCGCTTCTTCCACGGGTTGTTGATAGCGCCAGCGAGCGGGGCGATAACAGTCAGGCCGAAGAGAACGCCGGCGCCGCCCAGCAGACCCTTGATGGTGGTACGACGACCAAGGGTGGAGGTGTTCCACGAGTCATTGAGCAGTGCGGTCAGGGTGCGACGGTCAACCTCGTCGGAAGGACCGTCGTGGCGACGCTGCACGGAAATTTCTTCCGGCAGGATCTTCTTGACGTACTGGACGATGGCAAAGCCGAGACCGAGGATGCACAGGCCAGAGGTCAGACCGAGAAGCGGGGTGTAGAGAGTGTGCCACCACAGGCCATCCTCACCCAGCATCTTGTACTGCCACGGCCAGAACAGGTACACGCCGAGGAAGGCGATGCCCATCAATACGGAGATAAGCAGCCAGAACGTGATGTTGGCGGCGGCTCGCTTTTCAGCCGGGTCGCCGTCCACCGGGAAGCGTTCCTTGCGGAACGCAACGGTGACGTCATCAAGCTCGGTACCGAGCGCGGCGAGCTCGTCGTTGCTCATGGCATCGAGCTCTTTGCGAGAGTAATTCTTCTTTACGTTGCTCATGAGCGAGATCCAATCCACATAGCGGCAACGCACAGAAGGCTGATGCCGATGATCCACATTGCCAGGCCCTCAGCCACCGGGCCGAGACCGCCAAGGTCCCAACCGGCCGGGGACGGGGTTTCCTTCGCAGACTTGAGGTAGGCGATGATGTCCTTCTTCTCATCTGCGGTCAGCTGACGGTCGGAGAACTTCGGCATGTTCTGCGGACCGGTCAGCATTGCCTGGTAGATCTCCTGCTCGTTGGCAGGTGCCAGCGGCGGAGCAAACTTACCGGAGGACAGCGCGCCACCCTGGCCGGTGAAGTTGTGGCAGGAGGCACAGTTCATGCGGAAGAGCTCGGAGCCCTTGGCAACGTCCTCGGCCTGAATCTGGCCGTTGTAGTTCGCACCACGCAGGGACTCCTGCGCAACGGAACCGTCCTCGTTGTAGACGATGTCCGCGCCGCCGCCGTTGGCAGCAACGTAAGCGGCAAGAGCCATAGTCTGCTGCTCGGTGTAGCGTGGGGTCTTGCGCTCAGCCTGTGCGTCGTTGGACATCATCGGCATGCGGCCGGAGTGCACCTGGAAGTACACGGAACCGGCACCGATACCGACGAGGGAGGGACCGCGGTCCTTAATACCCTGGAGGTTCGCGCCGTGGCAGGTAATACAAGCAAGTTCGTAGATGTCCTTGCCCTCTTGAACGAGAGCTTGGTCATCCTTAGCAGCGGTAGCGACCTGAGCGTCCGGGGTCAGGGCGGAAGCCAAGACACCAGCGCCGGTGAGACCGATGCTCAGTGCGAAGACGCCTGCAAGGGTGCGCTTCGCCTTGCGGCGACGGCGGGTCTTCTTAGCCGCGACAGTGGTCTCCTCCACTGCGGCGGGTTGCTGGATGTTATCCATCATTTTCCTTTAGATAACTCGTACATGGAAATGGATGGCTGTAGGCCGGATGCTCCGGCACCTACGGCCTACTGAACTAGGTAGATGACTACGAACACGCCAATCCACACAACGTCAACGAAGTGCCAGTAGTAAGACACTGCCATCGCTGCGGTTGCCTGTGCCGGCGTGAACTTGGAGCGAGCAATACGCGCCAAGATAATTCCGAAGGAAATCAGACCTGCGGTCACGTGCGCCGCGTGGAAGCCGGTCAGAATGTAGAAGACCGAACCAAACACGGAGGACTGCACTGTCACACCTGCCATGATCAACTCTGTCCACTCGAATGCCATGATGCCCAAGAAGACAACACCCAACGCGAGGGTCACCGAGTACCAGAGTCGGAGCTTGTATACGTCACCCCTTTCTGCTGCAAACACGCCGAACTGGGAGGTCACGGAGGAGAGAACCAGAACAGTCGTGATGACAAAGCCCATCGGCACGTTGATGTGCGCGGTGTGCTCAGCCCAGTCACCCTCCTGGCCGTTCGCACGCGAGGTAAACCACATCGCGAACAGTCCAGCAAAGAACATCAATTCCTGAGACAGGAACACGATGGTGCCCACGCTGACCATGTTGGGTCGGTTCAGCGCGGCAACACGTGGTGCTGCCATACCTTGGTTAGAAACTACGCTCGTCACGCATAACAGTATGGCCGGTCGGGACTCATAAGTCATCTCAATTCCCCCCGATTTTTTGAGGCCGCGACATAGACCTTCACACGTCCGTCAGGTCCCAGCCACACAAAAGTCTTCTAAAAGTTCGTGGGAACTTTTTGCGGCGCTTTCCGACGCCCCATTAATGCAGGTAGCACGATTCCCACTCCCCCAAGGCCAAAATGCTGACGTAGCACCGCATGATCGCGACAGACATACGCAAGCTCTTCGCGCAGTTCTTTCAATGAGATAAATCACAAGTAGAATCGGGGACATTAGCGCAGGTTTGCAACTTTCGGATGACCCCCGAAAAAATAGCGTTTAACGTGCTGGAACTGGCAAAGGAAAGGCGTAGATAAGCGCCTGCCATGCTTCCCCGACTCCCCCGCCTTAAAAATTTTCCGACAACCCGGGAACTTTGCAGCACAGATTCCGACCCGCTGAGATCGACAAAGCCCCCGACCCAAAAAGAGGGTCGAGGGCTCGAGAAGTCGTGGCACTAGTACGCGCGGCAGATAAGGCGCTTTAGTGCTTTTCCTTCGGCAGACCGTACTGCAGGGACAGGCCGGTTACGGAGGTAACAAGGAGAACTGCACCCAAGGCAATCAGCCAGTAGTAAAGGAAGATGACGCCAAGGCCAAGAACGGCAATGGAACCGGTCATTGCCAGCGGCCAGATGGAGCTCGGAGAGAAGAAGCCGAGGATACCAGCCTTGTCTTCAGTCTCTGCCTCTTCCCAATCTTCCGGAGTCAGGTCGACGCGGTTATCAGTGAAGTGCAGGTAGCCACCCAGCATGATGCACAGGAGCACCGCAAGGAGCATGCCCACAATGCCGACCCACTCCGGGCCGTAGAGGTAGCCATCATCCTTGACGTAGTTAACGCCAACGATGTAGACGATGAGCGACACAAAGAGGTAGACCGCGATGGAGTAAAAGACCTTAGATGTTGCACGCATTGTGTATCAGTTCCTTTTCTTATGCTGCTTCGGCGGTGTCGACGAAGTTGTCGGCATCGCGGGTATCGCGCAGGGAGTTGAACGGAGACGTGGTCACAGCGTAAGGCTCCTCGCCGATGTGCTTGAGAGCCTCAGCGTTGGTAGCCTCCGGGTTCTGCTCGCGGAACTGGAGGTACTCGTTGAAGTCAGCGCGGTCAACGACGCGAATCTCGAAGTTCATCATGGCGTGGTAGGTACCGCACATCTCGGCACAGCGACCAACGAAGGCGCCCTTCTCTTCAATCTTCTCCACCTGGAAGCGACGCTCCTGGGCGTTCTTTTCCGGGTGAGCGTAGACGTCACGCTTGAACAGGAACTCCGGAACCCAGAAGCCGTGGGAAACGTCACCCGATGCGAGGCGGAACTCAATCGGGGTATCAACCGGGAGAACCAGAACCGGAATCTCCTCGGTGGAACCTACGGTCTCAATCTTGTTGAAGTTGAGGTAGGAGATGTCACCGGTGGACTTACCGTGAATCGGGTTCGGGTTCGGGGTGCCCTCCGGGTCGATCGCGGACTCTTCAGCAAGCTTCTGACGCTCAGTGTCGGCGCCGTCGTAGTTCTCGCCATCCACCTTGTTCTCGGCGTAACCGAACTTCCAGTTCCACTGGTACGCGGTGACGTCAACGGTGACCTCAGGGTTCTTATCCAGAGCGGTGACCTTCTGCTGCGCCTGCACAGTGAAGAAGAAGAGGGTCATGATGATAAGAATCGGCATAATCGTCAACGCCAGCTCGAGCGGCACGTTGTACTGCAGCTGCTTCGGGAACTCGCCTTTGCCAGCCTTCTCCGCCTTCTTCGCATTCCAGCGGAAGATAGCGGTGAGGAAGAGACCCCACATAATGAAACCGACGATCCATGCAGCAACCCAGACCCAGATCCAGAAGTTGTACATCGATTCAGCCTCAGGGGTAATGCCCTTTGGCCAGCCGAAACCAAGAAGGTTCTCCATGGCCGTCGGTGCCGCGACGTCACAACCCGCCAGAGCGAAGCCGCCGAGGGCGACAACGCCCGCTAGACCAGCCTTGCGGGCGAGATTGCGTTCTTTACGCTGTCCCACGTGTGTTCTGCCTTTCTGTGCACACAAACTTCTCGAATACTCATAGAGCATTCCTACCCAATCAGGATAGAGCATCACGCTCGACTTTCAGACCTTTTACGTGGCCCAATCAGGCATGAAAGAAGCTCCATAAATAATGAACGCAAGGGATGTTACCGGCCCACCTGCATAAGATCACTCCAGCGCCCCCACCCTCCCCCTGCCGCTTATGATCCAATTCACAACCCTGGTGGGCTCCCATCATCCGAAAGTTCGCACCCTAACGGGGAGCGCGGCGCGGGGTTCGCAGATCCCCTCACCGCAGCCGTAAAGTGTGTCGCAGATGAACCTTCATATATAAGGAGAAACACGTTTATGTGCGGACTCTGCACACTGCTCAGCGCCCACCGCAACGCAGCCGAGCACCTTGAGGCCCTTGAACAGTCCCTCCAATGCATGCGCCACCGCGGCCCTGACGCCGCCGGCACGTGGCACGATGAGGATGCCGCTTTCGGCTTCAACCGTCTGTCCATCATCGACTTGGAACATTCCGACCAGCCGCTGCGCTGGGGGCCGGAGGACAACCCGGAACGCTATGCTCTGACTTTTAACGGCGAAATCTACAACTACGTGGAGCTTCGTGAAGAGCTCAGTGCCGCCGGTTATTCCTTTAATACTGAAGGAGATGGCGAGCCCATCGTCGTGGGCTATCACCATTGGGGCAAGGACGTTGTGGAGCACCTGCGGGGCATGTTCGGCTTTGTCATTTGGGATACCGAAACCCGCACCATGTTCGCGGGCCGTGACCAGTTCGGCATCAAGCCGCTCTACTACGCCACGACCGATAAAGGCACCGTTTTCGCCTCTGAGATGAAGTGTATTCTCAGCATGGCCGATTCCATGGGTCTAGATCTCAGCCTTGATAAGCGCGCCATCGAGCACTACGTCGATCTCCAGTACGTGCCGGAGCCGGAGTCACTCCACGCTAATATCCGCCGCGTCGAGTCCGGCTGCACGGTCACCCTCCACCCCGGCGACGAGGTTGTGGCCGAGCGCTACTTCAAGCCCCGCTTCCCCATCCATCCCGTGAAGCAGGGCGAGGAGCAACAGCTCTTCGATAGGATTGCGCGGGCGCTGGAGGATAGCGTCGAAAAGCACATGCGTGCCGATGTGACCGTAGGTTCCTTCCTCTCCGGCGGTATTGACTCCACCGCCATCGCCGCCCTGGCCAAGCGCCACAACCCGGACCTGCTCACCTTCACCACCGGATTCGAGCGCGAAGGTTACTCCGAAGTGGACGTCGCCGCCGAGTCCGCAGCGGCGATTGGTGTGGAGCACATCGTCAAGATTGTCTCCCCCGAGGAGTACGCCGATGCCGTACCGAAGATCATGTGGTACCTGGACAATCCCGTGGCCGATCCTTCTCTGGTGCCGCTCTACTTTGTGGCACAGGAGGCTCGCAAGCACGTCAAGGTTGTCCTTTCTGGTGAGGGCGCCGACGAGCTCTTTGGTGGCTACACCATTTATAAGGAACCACTCTCCCTCGCCCCATTTGAGAAGATCCCCTCCCCTCTCCGTCAGGGTTTGGGCAAGCTCTCGCAGGTGCTTCCCGAGGGCATGAAGGGCAAGTCCCTTCTCAACCGCGGTTCCATGACCATGGAAGAGCGCTACTACGGAAACGCTCGTTCCTTTAACTTTGAGCAGCTCCAGCGCGTACTCCCCTGGGCCAAGCCGGAGTGGGACCACCGCGAGGTCACAGCACCCATTTACGCACAGTCCGTGGACTTTGACCCGGTTGCCCGCATGCAACACCTCGACCTGTTCACCTGGATGCGCGGCGACATCCTAGTCAAGGCCGACAAGATGAATATGGCCAACTCCCTTGAGCTGCGCGTGCCATTCCTGGACAAGGAGGTTTTCAAGGTGGCGGAAACCATTCCGCACGAGCTGAAGATTTCCCACGGCACCACCAAGTACGCGCTGCGTAAGGCCATGGAACAGATCGTCCCGCCGCATGTGCTGCACCGCAAGAAGCTCGGTTTCCCGGTGCCGATGCGCCACTGGCTGGCCGGCGACGAACTCTACGGTTGGGCACAGGACCAGATCACCGAGTCGCAGACCGAGGACATCTTCAATAAGAAGGAAGTCCTCGAGATGCTCAAGGAGCACCGCGACGGCATCTCCGATCACTCCCGCCGCCTGTGGACCGTACTCTCCTTCATGATCTGGCACGGCATCTTTGTGGAGAACCGCATCGATCCGCAGATCGAGCAGCGCGATTACCCCGTGAAACTCTAGCCCAGAACGCACTAAAGCCCTCGCCACCATGGCGAGGGCTTTATCTGTGCCTACACGGCTTTAGTTGAAGGAATCACCGCAGGCGCAGGAGCCACCGGCATTCGGGTTGTCAATGGTGAAGCCCTGTGCCTCAATGGTGTCGGCGAAGTCGATCTTGGCACCGGTGAGGTACGGGATGGACATCTTGTCAACGACGAGGTTCACGCCACCAATGGTGTCGACCTTGTCACCATCGAGGGTGCGGTCGTCAAAGTACAGCTGGTAACGCAGGCCAGCGCAACCGCCCGGCTGGACAGCGATGCGCAGGGACAGGTCGTCGCGGCCTTCCTGCTCGAGCAGGGACTTTGCCTTGGCGGCAGCGGCGTCGGTCAGGATAACTCCGGTTGCAGACGCGGGAGCGGTCATGGTTTCTCCTCTTAATATGTACGGAATTTTCTGGAGCCCACCCTACCCTCTCTGCAGAGAGGAATAAAGGATGTCCTCCAGTGCACTGGTGTCGTGTCATTTATGGCTAACGCCGCCGAGAGCGGGCCTATTCCCAGTACGCCCTCACAACCTTGTACGCTAAACAGCGTGAAACTTCCGTGGCAACAAGACGATAAGACCCCTTCCCCCGCCGAGCAGTCCCCGGCGCCGGAAGAGAAGACCGCCGCCGAGAAAACGCACCGCAAGGGCTACACGCCGCCAAAGGGCCGCCCCACGCCTAAGCGCGATGCGCAGGAAATCGCCCGCGGCGTTAAGCGCGATCCCCAGGGCATGTCGGATGCCCAGCGCCACCAGCACCGCAAGGAGCTTAAGGCGTCCATGTCCAAGGAGGAATGGAAGGACTACAAGCGCAAGGAGCGCCAAGAGTCCCGCGCCCGCCGAAACGAGGCCCAAGAGCGCATGGCCGCTGGTGATGAGCGCTACCTGCTCGCCCGCGACAAAGGTGAAGTCCGCCGTTATGTGCGCGATTGGATTGATTCGCGCCGCTTCCTCAACGAATGGGTGCTGCCTTTTGCCCTCGTACTGTTCGTGCTCATGTTCGTCATCGGCAGCAACCCCAATCTGGCCAACATCACCTCCATTGCCGCGATGGTTGTCATCGCAGTCTTCGCCATTGAGGGATTCTGGCTGGCTCGCAAGTGCAACAACGCGGTGCGCCTGAAATTCCCGGGCACCACCGAGGCGGGATTTGGTTTGGGATTTTATGCTTATTCCCGCGCCACCCAGCCACGCAAGTGGCGTACCCCGCGCCCGCAGGTGGAGCGCGGCGCCGCCGTGTAAACCGGAGGACACATGCCTGATTTCACCGCCGTTCCGCAGCTGCGCAACCACTCCGCGGAGGAGCCGGGGCGCCTCGCTGACATTGCCGCGTGGCTTGCAGCCGCGCAGGATTCGGAGAGGGCCCAGCCGCTTAGCCGGCCACGCGCCATCATCTTTGCTGGCGCGCACGGCATTGCAGAGCGCACCATTGACGGCGTAGGAATTGGCCCCCACACTGGCGCCGACGAGGAACGCTGGCGAGAGAACATCGCCACCGCAGCCCAGCGCGCGGGGGCGGGTGTGGATTTCCTTGAATGCGCCGAAGCAGCGCCTATCGACGTCTCCCCTGCCATGTCCGCCGAGCAGCTTGAGCACCACGTGGAGCTAGGTAAAGAGGCAGCCGACCGCGAGGTGGACTCCGGTGCAGATCTGCTGATTGCTTCTGATTTCGGTATCGGTGGCGAGACGGTCGCCGCCGCCGTCATGGGCCGCATTACCTATACGGAGCCGGTGGCCATCCTTGGAACCCGCACAGCCGGAGGCATGGCGGATGGCATGTGGAAGACCCGCGTGACCATCGTCCGCGATGCCATGTTCCGTGCCCGCAACCTAGAGGGCTGGGAGGTCGTGCAGACCATCGGCTCCCCAAGCCTCGCCGGGTTGGTGGGCTTCATCGCGCAGGCAGCGGTGCGGCGTACGCCTATGCTCATCGCCGGCCCCCTAGCCGCCACCGCCGCGGTTCTCGCTGAACGCAGCGCTCCCGGCGTTAAGTGCTGGCTCCGCGCAGGAAGCAGCTCCCCCGAACCGGCAGAAGCCCTTGCTTACAAGGAGCTGGGCCTCAGCCCACTCCTTGACCTGGATCTAGGCGCCGGCTATCCCCTCGGCGCGCTCGCAGCCCTGCCGCTCGTGCAGCTGGCCGCCGAGCTCGCCTAGATAGCGCGCTTAGACAGCGCGCTTACTTCGGGTCAACCAGCGTGTGTAGCCAGCCGTGGGAATCCTCCACGGCACCGCGCTGAATGCCGGTAAGGCGCTCACGCAGGGCCATGGTCGTCGCACCTGCCTCATCATTGTTGATGTGGAAGTCCACACCATCACCCAGAACATGGCCCACCGGGGTGATGACCGCGGCAGTACCGCAGGCAAAGGTTTCCGTCATCGCGCCAGAGGCAACATCCTCTTCCCACTCCTTGTAGGTAATACGGCGCTCTTCGACCTTGAGCCCCATGTCCTCAGCCACCTGCAGCAGGGACTTACGGGTAATGCCTGGCAGCAAAGAGCCTGACAGCTCCGGAGTCACCAGTGTTTGGTTGCCCTCCTCGCCGTAGATGAAGGCCAGGTTCATGCCGCCCATCTCCTCGATGTAGGTGCGCTCGATGGCATCCAGCCACACGACCTGGTCGCAGCCCTTCTCGGCAGCCTGCGCCTGCGCTAGCAGAGAACCCGCGTAGTTGCCGGCGAACTTTGCGGCACCGGTACCGCCTGGTGCGGCGCGGACATAGTCGGTAGACAGCCAGACGGACACCGGCTTGATGCCACCAGAGAAGTACGCACCGGCCGGGGATGCAATGACCACGTAGCGGTAGGAGTGCGCTGGGTGCACGCCCAGGGACGCGTCCATAGCGATCATGAAGGGGCGGAAATACAGGGCTTCCTCGCCGCCGGCCTCGGGTACCCAGTCTTGGTCAACCTCAGCAAGCTGGCGCAGGGACTCCACAAACTCCTCGTCTGGCAGCTGCGGCATGGCCATACGCTCCGCAGAATCCTGCAGGCGTTGCGCATTCTGGTCTGGGCGGAAGGTAGCGATGCTGCCGTCGGGCTGACGGTAGGCCTTAATGCCCTCGAAGATGGCCTGGCCGTAGTGGAACACGGTGGACGCCGGATCCATGCTAAACGGCGCGTACGGTCGCACCTGAGCATCGTGCCAGCCCTTGTCCTCGGTCCAATCGATGGTCACCATGTGGTCGGTGAAGTACGTGCCAAAGCCCGGGTTCGCCAGAATCTCCTGCAGGCGCTCCGGGGAGGTGGGGGTTTCGGTTCGCGTCACGGTGTAATTCAACATGATTCACAGCGTACTCTCCGCCCGCCTATAGAGGTGCAGAAATGCGGGAGTTTGAACCCGTGGCGGTGCCGACCACTGTCACGGGTAGGGTGTGAGAAGTATCCCATTGTCATTTTCACAAGGAGGACATCGTGGCTTCTTCCACGTTCGAACTGCCCGCACGCGGCTCTTTCCCCACCGTTGAGCTGGCCAAGAAGGCCCCCAAGCAGGCAGATGCCTTGCTGATCGCCACCTTTGCTGGCGAAGAGGGACTTGAGGTTCCGGGCACCTCCCTGCTCGGTTCCTCCGCGCTACGCTCCACCTATGAGTCCCTAGCCGCCGTGGGCGCGACGGGCAAGGCCGGGGAAATCATCAAGGTTCCCGCCCCACAAAAGGCGGGCGCTGCACAGATCATCGCGCTGGGCTTGGGCGATGTTGAAGCCCTCGACGATGAAGCCCTTCGACGCGCCGCCGGCACCGCTGCCCGCGCCACCGCAGGCGTGGGGACCATCGCCACCACCTTGACAGACTTCGGCGTTGCCGCTGCTGTTGAGGGTCTCATCCTCGGTGGCTACACCTACCGCGGCATCCGTTCCACCAACCTCAAGGATGAACAGCAGCCCGCCACCTTTATTGTCGTGGCAGACAAGTCCGCTTCCGAAGAGTTTGAGGCTGCCCGCATCGTGGCGGAATCTGTTCTCATCTCCCGTGATCTGGTGAATACCCCGGCTAACGAGCTCTACCCGGAATCCTACGCCGCGTTCCTGACCGGCCAGGCCAAGGAGGCCGGTCTCGAGGTTGAGGTTCTCGATGAGAAGCAGTTGGAGAAGCAGGGCTTCGGAGGAATCCTCGCCGTGGGCAAGGGCTCTGCCCGCCCGCCTCGCTTGGTGCGCCTGAGCTGGAATCCCAAGAAGGCTAAGAAGCACGTGGCTCTCGTGGGCAAAGGCATTACCTTCGATACCGGCGGTATTTCCCTCAAGCCAGGCAATGGCATGTGGGACATGATTTCGGATATGGGTGGCTCTGCCTCCATGGCAGCCACCATTATCGCCGCGGCCAAGCTCAAGCTACCGGTCCAGATCACCGCTACCCTGCCGCTGGCGGAAAATATGCCGGGCGCGGGCGCTACCCGCCCGGGTGACGTCATCACGCACTACGGCGGGTTGACCTCCGAGGTCCTCAACACCGACGCCGAGGGCCGCCTCGTGCTGTCGGACGCCATCGCGCGCGCCAGCGAGGACAAGCCGGACTACCTCATCGAGACTGCTACCCTCACCGGCGCACAGATCGTCGCGCTCGGCGCACGCACAGCAGGCGTTATGGGCTCCGAAGTCTTCCGCGATCGCATCGCCGAGATTGGCCGCGAGGTGGGCGAAAATGCTTGGGCCATGCCCTTGCTCGAGGAACACGACGAGGAGATCACCTCCCAGGCCGCAGACATCCGCAACATCAATGCCAAGCGCGAAGGCGGCATGGAGTTCGCAGGTACCTACCTTAAGCAGTTCGTCGGCGAAGGTATCGAATGGGCCCACATCGACATTGCTGGCCCGTCCTGGAATGGTGGCGCACCGCGCGGTTACACCCCGAAGCGCGCCACCGGCGTTCCGGTGCGCACCGTGGTGGCAGCGCTGCGCGAGATCTCGGAGCAGTAACCACGTCTGAGCAGGTTGACTGCCCAAAGACTGCTCAGACCTCCTCCCCCGCGATGACGTAGTCCTCCTTGTCGGCGAGCGGGAGGACCGTGCCGTCGGACATGGCGCGGTCGGTGACTACCCCGTTGTCGTCGACAAGCGCCACGTCGTTGCCGCCTTCCCGCAGGCGACGCAGCCCCTCCTTGAGCATGCGCCGGCCCACCTTGTGCAGGCCAGAGACCTGCGAAAAATCGAGCGCCAAACGCTTGCCGGAGAATTGACGCTCCTCCAACTCGTGCAGGATGGCCTCCGTGGCGGTGAAATTGATGTGGCCCTGCAGACGGATGATGGCAGTATCCTCGTCTTCATCAACACTGCGCACCGGGTACACACCGAAGCGGTTGTCCGTGGACATGAGGTGCAGCCCCATATCCGAAGAAAGCTTCTGAAAAATGGACGTTCCGCGCACGCTATTTCCCTGCTCATCCAAGCGCGGGGAGAGCGTGGCCACGCCGAGCTGACCGGGCAGCGTACCGATGAGACCGCCGGCCACACCGGACTTTGCGGGGATGCCTACCTCCGCCATCCAGCGCCCAGCGCCGTCGTACATACCGCAGGAGCTCATCACCGCAAGGGTGAGGCGGCACACATCGGCGTCCAAAATCTTCTCCCCCGTTACCGGCTGGCGCCCGCCATTGGCCAGCGTGGCGGACATAACGGCTAGGTCGCGGACGTCGACAGACAGCGCGCACTGCGAGGTATAGGACAGTACTGCATCGTGCGCATCATCCTGGATGATGCCATAAGAGCGCAGCATGTGGGCGATGGAGAGGTTGCGCTCGGCATGCTCGAGTTCGGAGTCACACAGGCGCTTGTCGACGTCCACCTCGCGCCCCGCCAGCTTCGACATGTAGCTGCGGATGCGCTCCACGCGGTCTTCCACCGTGGAGTCCACGCCGTTGATGAGCTGGTTGACCACGATGGCGCCGGCATTAATCATCGGATTGACGGGGCGGTGGTCCTTTGCCAGGGACAGCTCATTAAAAGCCTGGCCGGAGGGCTCAAGCCCGACAACCTCCCGTACTTCGTTCAGGCCCAGCTCCTGCAAGGCAAGTGCATACACAAAGGGCTTGGAGATGGACTGGATGGTGAAGCGATTCTCTGCGTCACCGGCACTGTATAAGTGCCCCGTGACCGAGCAGAGGGCTACGCCGAGTTGGTCTGGGTTGGCCTCGGCAAGCTCGGGAATGTAATCCGCAACCTCACCGCCATCCTCATCGCGCACTGAGTTCAGAATCTTCTCTAAATAAAAAGGAATCGGTGTTTTCATCCCGCCCCAGCGTATAGAATTATGCGGTATGAAGCCCGCACTTATCATCGTTGACGTCCAACACGATTTCTGTCCCGGCGGTGCCCTTGCTACTGACAAGGGCAACGAGGTAGCAGATCGCATCGGTACTCTCCAGCCGAGTTACGATACCGTCGTTGCCACCCAAGATTGGCACATTGACCCTGGCACGCACTTCTCTGAGAACCCGGACTTTGTCGATTCGTGGCCTGTGCACTGCGTGGCCGAGTCCTTCGGTGCCGCCATGCATGAGTCGATCGGCCCGGCGGAGGCCTACTTCCGCAAGGGCGAGTACACCGCGGCCTACTCGGGATTCGAGGGCACGGCTGACGGCGCAACGCTCGCGGACTGGCTGCGGGCACGGGAGATTACGGACGTCGACATCGTCGGTATCGCCACAGATCACTGCGTGCGCGCCACGGCTGCCGACGCCCTCACAGAGGGATTCACCGTCAGAGTACTGGCTGACTATTGCGCGCCTGTCGACGTCTCCCGGGGCGAAGCCGCGCTTCTGGAACTCGCCGACGCGGGGGCCACCATCGTGCGAGATTAACCCCCCATTAGTGCTCGTTAGCCCTCGTTGCGTTGTTGACGCTGCTCGAAGCGTTCGCGGCGTTCGCGCTGTTCTTCCCGCTTGCGGAGGATGCGCTCACGCTCAATGCGCTCGCGCATACGTTGTGGATAACCGGTTTCCTCGACGTCGTAGACATCGCACCGTAGCAGCTTGGCCACAGCGTCAATGCCTTTCGGACCGCCGATGCGACGCCGGATGAAGGCGCCATTTTCGTCGACGACCACCACAGACATCTCGTTGACCACGGTCTCTGGCTCGATAAAGGCCTCAATATAGGCCCGGCCCTGTGCCCAGCGCTGCAGCTCCTGGGCGTCCTCCGCACGGATCGTCTCGCCTGGGGCGCGTGGCGGGCGCAATTGGGAGCGGGAACTGTTGCGTCGGAAGGGGTTGAACATGACTCCCAAGCCTACCCCGTGAGGAGGGTGCCCCAATTCACCCCACCTGTGCGCATGGTGTGCGGGCACGCTGTAGAATCGGGCACTAGCGTTTCACTACTTCCAACTTTCGAGGAGTCTTATAACTTATGGCACACTCTGTTGTGATGCCCGAACTGGGCGAATCCGTAACCGAAGGCACGATTACCCAGTGGCTTAAGTCCGTCGGTGACACCGTTGAGGCTGACGAGCCGTTGCTCGAGGTTTCCACCGATAAGGTCGACACCGAAGTTCCGTCCCCGGTATCCGGCACCATCCTCGAAATCAAGGCTGAAGAGGATGACACCATTGATGTCGGAGAGGTCATCGCCATCATCGGTGATGAGGGCGAGTCCGCCCCGGCCGCTGACGATGCTGCGGAGGAGTCTTCTGAGAAGGCTGCTGAGACCCCGGACAAGCCAGCTGAGGATGCAGAGTCTGAGGCTCAGGCCCCTGCTTCCGGTGAGGCCACCGATGTGGAGATGCCGGAGCTCGGCGAGTCCGTCACCGAGGGCACCATCACCCAGTGGCTGAAGTCTGTTGGTGACACCGTCGAGGTTGACGAGCCACTGCTCGAGGTCTCCACCGACAAGGTTGACACCGAAATCCCGTCCCCAGTCGCCGGCACCCTCGTTGAAATCCTCGCTGACGAAGACGACACCGTCGACGTCGGCGCAGTCATCGCCCGCGTTGGCGACGGCTCCGCCGCCCCTGCCCCCAAGGAAGACAAGGCAGACAAGGCAGAGCCGAAGGCTGAGGAAAAGAAGGAAGAGCCGAAGGCAGAAGCCAAGGAAGACAAGGCCGAGGACAAGCCTGCTGCTTCCGGTGAGGCCACCGATGTGGAGATGCCGGAGCTCGGCGAGTCCGTCACCGAGGGCACCATCACCCAGTGGCTGAAGTCTGTTGGTGACACCGTCGAGGTTGACGAGCCACTGCTCGAGGTCTCCACCGACAAGGTTGACACCGAAATCCCGTCCCCAGTCGCCGGCACCCTCGTTGAAATCCTCGCTGACGAAGACGACACCGTCGACGTCGGCGCAGTCATCGCCCGCGTTGGCGACGGCTCCGCCGCCCCAGCCGCCAAGGACGACAAGGCCGAAGAAAAGGCAGAGCCGAAGGCTGAGGACAAGGCAGAAGAAAAGAAGGAAGAGCCAAAGGCAGACGACAAGGCTGACAAGTCCGAGGAGAAGAAGCCGGCTGCTGCTGCTTCTGCGTCCTCCGAGCCGAAGGCTTCGGAGACCTCCACCAAGGTCAACAACGGCGACAACATTCCGTACGTCACCCCGCTCGTGCGCAAGCTCGCTGAGAAGCACGGCGTGGATCTGTCCACTGTCTCCGGCACCGGTGTTGGTGGCCGCATCCGCAAGCAGGATGTTCTGGCTGCTGCAGGCGAGGGCGAGGCTCCGGCAACCTCTGCTGGCTCTGACTCTTCCAACCCGCGTGCTCGCTGGTCCACCAAGTCCGTGGATCCGGAGAAGCAGGAGCTCATCGGCACCACCCAGAAGGTCAACCGCATTCGCGAGATCACGGCCTCCAAGATGGTTGAGGCTCTCCAGATCTCCGCTCAGCTGACCCACGTCCAGGAAGTCGACATGACCGCTATTTGGGACCTGCGCAAGCAGTCCAAGCAGGCGTTCATTGACAAGTACGAGGCCAACCTCTCCTTCCTGCCGTTCATTGTGAAGGCCACCGTTGAGGCACTGGTGTCCCACCCGAACGTGAACGCCTCCTACAACCCGGAGACCAAGGAGATGACGTACCACGCTGACGTGAACGTGGCCATCGCCGTGGACACCCCGAAGGGCCTGCTGACTCCGGTCATCCACAAGGCTCAGGAGCTCTCCCTCCCGGAGATTGCGCAGAAGATTGCTGAGCTGGCTGACAAGGCCCGCAACAACAAGCTCAAGCCGAACGACCTCACTGGTGCCACCTTCACCGTGACCAACATCGGTTCTGAGGGCGCCCTGCTGGATACCCCGATTCTGGTTCCGCCGCAGGCCGGCATCCTGGGCACCGCAGCCATCACCAAGCGTGCTGTTGTGGTGACCGAGGACGGCCAGGATGCTATCGCTATCCGCCAGATGTGCTACCTGCCGTTCACCTACGACCACCAGGTGGTCGACGGTGCCGACGCTGGTCGCTTCATCACGACCATCAAGGACCGCCTTGAGACTGCGGACTTCTCCGCAGATCTCAACCTCTAGTTCTTAGAGTGTCCTAGCTCCCCGTGCTTCGGCGCGGGGAGCTTCGTCGTTTTCCGTGGACATAAACAACCACCGGATGTGATTCAGCACACTAGACTGGGCCGCATGGTTTCTCAGAAGTGGTTCCGCATTGCTCTCGGCATGTTTCTCGTAGCGTGCGGCGCCAACCTCTTCGCCCCCATGGTGGTGGTCTATCAACTCACCACGCCCTTGGGAATTCTGCACACAACGTTCCTCTTCGGCATCTACGCCTTCGGGATCATGCTGGCTCTTTTCATAGCCGGGCCCCTGTCCGATTCGTTCGGGCGCCGTGCGGTTATGCGCCCAGCAGTTCTGACCACCACCGCAGGCTCGCTCATCTTGCTTCTCGGCTTCCACGGTGCGTTCCTGCCGCTGTTCATCGGCAGACTGTGCATTGGCGCAGCCGTGGGCATGGCCATGTCCTCGGGAGCGGCGTGGATTAAGGAGCTCAGCACGCACGTGCATATCGGCGCCAAGCGTTCCTCCGTTGCTTTATCCTCCGGCTTTGCGCTGGCGCCCGGCATCGCAGGGCTTGCTGCGCAGTACCTACCGTGGCCCACGGTGCTTCCCTACCTTTTCCACATCGCACTCGCGCTGGTTGTGGTTCCCCTGGTGTGGATGGTCCCAGAGCTCCCCACCACTTCGGGGCGGACCACCCGCCAGCCTTTCTTCCCCACTAGTCTGCTAACCCCGCGTTATCTACACGTCATCGCGTATGCGCCATGGGTCTTTGGCACGGTCACCACAACCTTCGTCTTCCTGCCTTCGCAGCTCAGTGAGCACCTGGACCGTCCCATCCTGGTAGCGGGGCTCATGGCCATGGTGACTATGGGAAGTGGTGTCATCATCCAGCAGCTTGCCGGCCGCATTCGAATGACGCCTTTCCACGGCATGGTGCTCGCCGCCCTCGGCATGGGGTTGTGTCTGGTCATCCTTGCCGCCGCGCACCACGGCTGGGTTGTAGCGTTGTTGCCGATTGCGGCGATTGTCATGGGCAGTTCCTACGGCATCGGTATGCTCACGGGCTTGGCGGAAACGCAGGCGATTGCGCACCCGGATCAGCTCGGCGCGGCGACGGGGGTGTTTTATTCGCTCACCTATCTCGGCTTCTTCGCGCCCTTCATCCTGTCGCTTCTGGGGCCTGCGGTGGGTTATTCCTCCGCGTTTATTCTCGGCTTGGTAGTCGCCGCAGTAACCGCTGGATGGTTGGGCATTAAAGCCAGGGGTAGCCGGGGTTAATGTCATACGCCACGCCTTATACTAAAAGGCGGTTTAGGCCATACTGACTAACGCCACGAAGGAGTTCAAACACATGGATTTCATCTCTCGTCATCTCGGCCCCAATGAAGCCGAGCGTGCGACGATGCTCAAGGCCGTGGGCTATGACAGCGTTGAGGCGCTTGTCGATGCCGCCCTCCCCACCACCATCCGCGCCGTTGAGTCTCTCAATCTTCCGGAGGCGCTGAGTGAGGACGATGCCCAGGCCAAGCTGCGCGAGTACGCCTCGCAGAACGTCGTGCTGAAGTCTTTCTACGGCCAGGGCTACTCCGATACCCTCACCCCCGCGGTCATCCGCCGCGGTTTGCTGGAGGATGCCGGTTGGTACACCGCCTACACGCCCTACCAGCCGGAGATTTCGCAAGGCCGCCTGGAAGCCCTGCTCAACTTCCAGACCATGATCGAGTCCCTGACCGGTCTGCCCATTGCGAATGCCTCCCTGCTTGATGAGGCCTCCGCCACCGCCGAAGCCGTGGGCCTCATGGCTCGCGCGGTGAAGAAGGGCCGTCGCGTTCTGCTCGATTCCCGCCTTCACCCGCAGGTTCTCGCCGTGGCTGCGGAGCGCGCCCGCGCCATTGAACTCGAGGTGGAAATCGCCGATGTCCGCGATGGCATCGTTGGTGAGGACCTTGTCGGCGCCATCCTGGCATACACCGGTACCGAGGGTGACATTGTTGATCCGCGTGCGGTGATTGAGGAACTGCACACCCGCGGTGCGCTTGCCGCCGTAGTGACTGATCCGCTCTCTTTGCTCCTCCTTGAAGCCCCCGGCGCGATGGGCGCGGACGTCGTCCTCGGCTCCTCGCAGCGCTTCGGTGTTCCGCTTTTCTTTGGCGGCCCGCATGCAGCCTTCATGGCTGTGACGGAGAAGCTCAAGCGCCAGATGCCGGGACGCATCGTCGGCGTGTCCAAGGATGCTGCTGGCCGCCCGGCCTACCGCCTCGCACTGCAGACCCGTGAGCAGCACATCCGTCGCGAACGCGCGACTTCTAATATTTGTACTGCCCAGGCACTGCTAGCCAACGTGGCTTCCATGTACGCGGTCTACCACGGCCCGAAGGGGCTGAAGGACATCGCGCAGCGCGTCCATGACCGTGCCTCGGCCTTCGCCCAGGCCGTGAGCGGCGCCGGCAAGGAGCTGGTTTCCCGCGAGTTCTTCGACACCGTCACTGTGACCGGTGTGGATGCCGCGGCCATCAAGTCGCAGCTGCAAGAGCGGGGCTACCTGGTGCGCGCAATTGGCGCGGACAAGGTTGCGGTCTCCTTTGGTGAATCCGCCACCAACGAGGACGTGGCCGCACTGGCCCAGGCCTTCGGCGCGCAGGCCTCCGATATCCCTGAGGAAGCAGCCACGGGTTCCTCCTCCTTCGGCATCCCGAACTCGGTGCAGCGCTCTGAGGAACCGCTGCAGCACGAGATCTTCAACTCCATTCACTCCGAAACCCAGATGCTGCGTTACCTGCGCACCCTGGCCGATAAGGATCTGGCGCTTGATCGCACCATGATCCCGCTGGGGTCGTGCACGATGAAGCTCAACCCCACCTCCGCCATGGAGCCCATTTCCTGGCCGGAGTTCGCGGGTATCCACCCCTTCGCCCCAGAAGAGACCACCGCCGGCTGGCGCGCGCTCATTGAAGAGCTTGAGGCTTGGCTGTCAGAAATCACGGGCTACGCCCAGGTCTCCATTCAGCCCAACGCGGGCTCCCAGGGCGAGCTCGCCGGTTTGCTGGCCATCCGCCGCTACCACGTGGCCAATGGTGACCACGGCCGCGATGTCATTCTCATCCCAGCTTCTGCCCACGGCACGAATGCGGCTTCGGCTACGCTGGCCAACCTGCGCGTCGTGGTGGTCAAAACCGCTGATGATGGTTCCATCGACGTCGCTGACCTCGACGCCAAGATTGAGCAGCACGGCGAACACGTTGCCGGCATCATGATTACCTACCCCTCTACCCACGGTGTCTTCGATCCCGAGGTCCGCGAGGTCTGCGACAAGGTTCACGCGGCCGGCGGCCAGGTCTACATTGATGGCGCAAACATGAACGCACTGGCCGGTTGGGCCCGTCCGGGTGCTTTCGGTGGCGATGTCTCTCACCTCAACCTGCACAAGACCTTCACCATCCCGCACGGCGGTGGCGGCCCGGGTGTGGGCCCGGTGGGCGTCGCCAAGCACTTGGTGCCCTTCTTGCCTACCGACGCCAACGATCCACAGCTCGATCCCTCCCAGCCGGCGCAGGATGGCGGGGGCGTGCCGTCCACGGCCACGCGCTACGGTTCCGCCGGTGTGCTGCCGATTTCCTGGTCTTACCTGGCCATGATTGGCGCGCAGGGGCTGACGGATGCCACAAGCCACGCCATCCTTGGCGCGAACTACCTGGCACGGAACCTCAAGGATTCTTTCCCGGTGCTGTACACCGGAAACGCGGGCCTGGTGGCCCACGAATGCATCTTTGACCTGCGCGAGCTTACCGACGCCTCCGGTGTCACCGCCGCCGACGTGGCCAAGCGCCTCGTGGACTATGGCTTCCACGCCCCAACCCTGTCCTTCCCGGTGGCCGGCACACTTATGGTGGAGCCCACCGAGTCCGAGGACCTGGGCGAGCTCGACCGATTCATTGAGGCCATGCGCTCCATTCGCGCTGAGATTCAAGAAATCATCGACGGCTCGGTGACCTACGAGGACTCCGTCATCCACCACGCGCCCTTTACCGCAGAGGCTGTCGCCGCTGATGACTGGGGCTTTAACTTCAGCCGTCAGCAGGCCGCCTATCCGGTGGCATCGCTGCGCCGCGGCAAGTACTTCCCGCCAGTGCGCCGCATCGATGAGGCGTACGGCGACCGCAACCTCATGTGCAGCTGCCCGCCGCCTGAGGCCTTTGACTACTCCGATGAGAACACCCAGGAGGATTAATTCATGACTGACCAACTGCACTCCCCCCTGCACGCCGAGCACGAGAAGCTTGGCGCCACCTTCACGGCCTTCGGACCGTGGGACATGCCGCTGAAGTACGACAACGAGCTGGACGAGCACCGCGCCGTCCGTAACGCCGCCGGACTCTTCGACCTCTCCCACATGGGTGAAATCTGGGTCAACGGCCCGGATGCCGCCGAATTCCTGTCCTACTGCTTCATCTCAAACCTCACGACCCTCAAGGTGGGCAAGGCGAAATACTCCATGATCTGCGCCGACGACGGCGGCATCATGGATGACCTCATCTCCTACCGCCTAGAGGAGACCAAGTTCCTCGTCGTCCCGAACGCCGGCAATGCCGACGCAGTGTGGGAGGCCCTGAACGAACGCGCCGAGGGCTTCGATGTGGACCTCAAGAACGAGTCCCGCGACGTGGCCATGATTGCTGTCCAAGGTCCGAAGGCGCTAGAGATTCTCGTCCCGCTGGTGGAGGACACCAAGCAGCAGGCCGTCATGGACCTGCCCTACTACGCCGCGATGACCGGCAAGGTTGCGCGCAAGTACGCCTTCATTTGCCGCACCGGCTACACCGGCGAGGACGGATTCGAGCTCATCGTCTATAACTCCGATGCCCCGGAACTGTGGGAAGAGCTGCTCAAGGCCGGTGAGGAATACGGCATCAAGCCCTGCGGCTTGGCAGCGCGCGACTCCCTGCGCCTAGAGGCCGGTATGCCGCTCTACGGCAACGAACTGACCCGTGACATCACCCCGGTAGAGGCTGGCATGGCCCGCGCCTTTGCCAAGAAGGAGCAGGACTTCGTCGGTGCTGAGGTACTGCGCCAGCGTGCGGAGGAAGGCCCGAAGGCTGTCATCACCGGCCTCATCTCCTCCCAGCGCCGTGCTGCTCGTGCTGGCTCCGAGGTCTTCGTGGGCGAGAAGAAGGTCGGCACCGTCACCTCTGGCCAGCCCTCCCCCACCTTGGGGCACCCAGTAGCGCTCGCTCTTCTCGATACCGCAGCTGGTCTCGAGCCGGGAACAGCCGTCGAGGTGGATATTCGCGGCAAGCGCTACCCCTTCGAGGTTTCCGCGCTGCCGTTCTACAAGCGTGAGAAGTAAACTCCCTAGTGAATTCATCTACTGAAAGGACCCCCTTCCAATGGCTACCCTTCCTTCTGATTTCTCCTACTCCGAGGACCACGAGTGGATCAATGCCACCGCTGACTCCGTGGCCGGCGCCACCGTTCGCGTCGGCATCACCTCCGTCGCCGCTGACCGTCTGGGCGAGGTTGTCTTTGCTGAGCTGCCGGCCGTGGGTGACACCGTCGAGCACGGCGAGACCTGTGGTGAGGTCGAGTCCACCAAGTCCGTCTCTGACCTCTACTCCCCAGTCACCGGCACCGTTACCGCCGTCAACGAGGACGTTCACGATGACTACGCCGTCATCAACAACGATCCCTTCGGCGAGGGCTGGCTCTTCGAGGTTAAGGTCACCGAGGCCGGCGAGCTCATGACCGCTGAGGAGTACGCCTCCGCCAACGGAGTCGCTTAAGTACCCCGTATCGCCGGGGACTATCATGGTTTGCCATGACTGCTCCCCGTGAACCATTCTTTCCCGCTGATCGCTCCATCCGCGCTTCCGCTGAGACACTGGAGATCCGCCACCTGGGCCGCATGGGCTACCAGGAAACATGGAATCTGCAGGCCGAGCTCGCGGCGGCGCGGGCGGCGGGCACGCAGGGTGATGTCATTCTCGTGGTGGAGCACCCCAATGTCTATACCGCCGGCAAGCGCACGCAGCCGGAGGATATGCCCGATAACGGCCTGCCGGTCATCGACGTTGACCGTGGCGGCCGCATCACCTGGCACGGTGAGGGCCAGCTTGTGGTCTACCCCATCATCAAGCTGGCGGAGCCCGTGGACGTCGTGGACTATGTCCGCCGCCTCGAAGAAGCCATCATTCAGGCCGTCCGCGAGTTGGGTGTGACTACCGCCGGGCGCATCGACGGCCGCTCCGGCGTGTGGGTTCCTTCCACCACCCAGGCCGCCGACCCTGCCGCCCCTACCCGTGACCGTAAGCTCGGCGCCTTGGGCATCCGCATCACTCGTGGCGTGACGATGCATGGTTTGGCGCTCAACTGCACCAATACCTTGGAGTACTACGAGCACATCGTGGCCTGCGGTATCGACGACGCCGACGTCTCCACGCTCTCGTTGGAACTTGGCCGCCAGGTCACGATGGATGAGGCAGAGGCCCCGCTTCTCGACGCCCTTCAGAAGGCTCTTTCCGGCGAACTCACCGTGGCCGACCACACCTTCGCCTCCGCCCCCGATCCCATCAAGGTGGCCAATGAAAAGGCACGTCAAGCCCGCCGCAAACAGCGCGGCGCAACCCCGGTGGAATAAAGCCCCGAGCGGCTTTGATTGTATTAGGAAGAGCACACACCGACGCGTAAAGTGAGTTTTTGTGACTGTAAAGCCTGAAGGACGCAAGATGCTCCGCATTGAAAAGAAGAATGCGGAGTCGCCCATCGAACAGAAGCCGCGCTGGATTCGCAACCAGGTCCGCACGGGACCGGGCTACGAGGATATGAAATCCCGCGTTGCCGGGGCTTCCCTGCACACGGTGTGTCAGGAAGCCGGCTGCCCCAACATCCACGAGTGCTGGGAATCGCGTGAGGCCACCTTCCTCATCGGCGGTGACAAGTGCACCCGCCGCTGCGACTTCTGCGACATCGCCACCGGTAAGCCGGAAGAGCTGGATCGTGACGAGCCTCGCCGCGTGGCCGAAAACATCCAGGAGATGGATCTTAACTACACCACCATCACGGGCGTGACCCGCGATGACCTGCCCGACGAAGGTGCTTGGCTGTATGCCGAGGTGGTGCGAAAGATCCACGAGCTTAACCCGCACACCGGCGTGGAGAACCTCACCCCGGACTTCTCCGGCAAGCCGGATCTGCTCCAAGAGGTCTTCGAAGCCCGTCCCGAGGTCTTTGCCCACAACCTGGAAACCGTTCCGCGTATTTTCAAGCGCATCCGCCCGGCTTTCCGCTACGAGCGCTCCCTCGACGTCATCCGCCAAGCCCACGAGTTCGGGCTCATCACCAAGTCCAACCTCATCCTCGGTATGGGTGAGACCGCGGAGGAGATCGAGGAGGCGCTGCGTGACTTGCGCGAGGTAGGCTGCGACATCATCACGATTACGCAATACCTGCGCCCTGGTCCTCGCTTCCACCCGATTGAGCGCTGGGTGCGCCCGGAGGAGTTTGTGGAGCACTCCAAGCTGGCGAAGGAGCTCGGCTTCGGCGGCGTCATGTCTGGCCCGCTGGTCCGCTCCTCTTACCGCGCCGGCCGCCTCTACGTCCAGGCCATGGAGGCCCGCGGGCTCGAACTGCCGGAGAACCTCAAGCACCTAGCGGAGACCTCCCAGGGCGCTACCGCCCAGGAGGCGTCCACCTTGATTGAGAAGTACGGCCCATCTGAGGAGACCCCGGTAACCACGCGCATGGTCAAGACCCCGGCGGGTGCCGACTCTACTGCGTCGACGATCCGCTAGGCGTTTCCCTTTTTAATCCTCTGACCTTTAAAGTAGGAGCCATGGCTAACGACGACAAGGCATCGCTAAAGGAAGCGAAGAAGCAGGAGCGCGCGGCAAAGCGCGCTAAGCGCAAGCAGACCCGGTCACAGATGTGGCAAGCGTTCAACATGCAGCGCAAGCAGGACAAGGCGCTCATCCCCATCATGCTCGCTGCCTTCCTAGGCATGGGCTTGCTCTTCTTCCTCATTGGCTGGCTCTTCAACGGCCAGTGGTTCATGCTCATTCTGGGTTTGGGCATCGGCGCCATCCTCGCGATGTTCCTGTTCACCCGCCGCCTTGAGCGCGACATGTACAAGCAGGTCGAAGACCAACCTGGTGCCGCCGGGTGGGCGCTTGAGCAGCAGCTGCGCAACACCGTGGGCGTGGTCTGGAAGGTCAAGACCGGCGTGGCCGCAACCCGCCAGCAGGATCTCATCCACCGCGTCATCGGCAACTCCGGCGTCATCTTCGTTGTCGAGGGCGACCGCAAGCGCGTTGGCCCCACACTTAACCGCCTGAAGAAGCGCGTCGACCGCCTCGCCGGTGGCGTGCCGGTGTACGAGGTCTTCGTCGGCAACGGTGACGATGAGGTTCCCGTATCGAAGCTGCGCAGCCACATCATGAAGCTCCCACGCAACTTCAACAAGAACGAGACCTACGACAACATCCGCCGCATTGAGGCCATGGATGATCTCCCCGGTACTACCCCGGGTCTGCCTAAAGGCCCCATGCCGCGCCAGGCACAGAACATGTCCGGCATGAACCGCCGTATGCGTCGTATGCAGGAGCGCAAGGGCGGCAAATAAGCCACTTGCTCCAAGCACAACAAGGGTCCCTTCCGAGATTTCGGAAGGGACCCTTTTCATTGGCTTCAAAGAGTCCTAAGCCTTGTTCCCCCATTGGCCACGGCACTACCTTCTACATATGGCATCTACCGAAAGGCGTCTTTAGCCCTGAAAACGCCATCTGCATCGCCTAAACGCCCTTTTAACCTCAAAAACGCCTTTCAACAGGTGCCCTTTGCCTAAATTGAGGCGCGTGCTCATATCCAACTTCATGAACCCCAAAGGGAAGACCAATTTCACCTTGATGACTTGGGATTTTAGAACAATTTTGTACTTGACTGCTGAAAACTGCTTGATTTCACAGCGGGGTAGTTATTATCGGATGGTCGAACTGGCCCAGGAGCCGATGGAAATAGACCAGTTGAATATCGCAAGCCAACAGCTGCTTTTCCCTCTCCATGTCCGAGAACTGTGAGTTTAATCTTCTGGTAGTGAAAACCCAAGATTTTCTAGATACAATATTTGTGTGCCACATGGGCATATCGTGGCCATCAGTGCACCCCGGGTTGCACCCGCCCGCCGTGTGTACAGCATAGAGTGTGTTGCCGACGTAAATTGGCACCGCGAGTCCTACAACAGTTCATTCACTCGTTGCAGAGGATTTGTCGACTCCGCGTATACGGTCATGCACAGCTATCAACGAGTTAAAAATATGAATAGGTAGCGGCAGAATGTTAAAAATAAAACTTAAGAATTGGCAGCGACCCGTTTTGCTCGTCTCGGTTCTTTTGGGGCTAGCGTTGTCTGGGTGTGGATTTTTCGACGGTCTCGATCAGATGGCTGAGGCTAGCCCATCCGGAAACATCGCTGTTTCTCTAGATCAAACTGGCGGTGTCACTGTTCATATGATTGCTTGTGATATTCAGGTTGAATCAGTAGAGCTTCTCATTCAATCAACCATTCCCGGTGATCCGCCCCTCAGTGAACGGATCAACCTCGAGCACCCACAAGGTGGGTACGTTGAGCTTCGATTACCGGCTTCTACAACCAATAATCCTCCAGTACTGAACTCGCTTATCGCGGACCCGCAGTTAGAGTTTTGGGTCAATCCAATCACGTACAAGGGAGGCGAAGATGAGCACCGATTTGTGCCTGAACTCAGTGGAATCACGATTGCAGAAGTCGAGAATCATCCCCGTGGCTCGCTTTTAGTCCAGAATTACGTCGCCGGGACCCATGATCCGATTACGTTGGACGAAGTAACACTAGATGCGTTCAAGGATGGACCTGCAAATAGTCGCCCTCCGGGTTGTACTGTGGAATAGAAACTCCAAACCTTTCGAAGGGGTGAGCGACTAATTAGAAGTCTCTTTTGCCAAACGCCTCATTGGCTGGGCCATGCTGATAATCGAGAATCAAGCCTGGACTTTGTTAGCGTGGCCATCGCTATTCTGGCCTTGGGCGCGTGGGCAATGTGATCTTTGCTGCAGAGAGTAAGAATCGCCCGCGAGGAAGAAGAGAAGCCGACATTCCTGAGTTCAACGCGATTTTGCATCGTTCACTCACTGGGCGTTAGACGCAGACATAAGAAACTACCAGCAAAGAACTGAGTGCCCTTAGCTAACGAGACCATTTGAGCGATAGGACTCTTGAGTTTGTTCGGGCGGTAGGCACTCTTAATGACGATAGGAAGAATCCTCTTTTCTCACCAGGTGCCGTCTAGGCTTACGTTTTCGGTCCTCTCCCAGTCCTGGATGCCATCCACATTGTGTGCTCACGACTAATAGCTTCTTCGGTATCCGCAGCTTCAAACGTACAATCGGCTTCTGGGATTGACCTCAACTTTTCTGCTCGGGGCCCGAACCCCGGAAAGTGGACACGGGGATTTAATCACGATGCGATAGTAAGTGTAGCTAACCCGGCGTCTTCGAAGGCGTTCGGGCCCTCGATCACCGAATTTATCCCTATAATGAAAGCTGAATGCTTGTCCCGATACACAGAACAACATCCCTAAACTGGGCGCATACAGTAGTCCAAGCGCACTACCGTCACTGAGGAAACGTCTACCCGCACGCCCGAAGAACCCTTCACTCTAGGTACACACAACGGCTTCTACTATGCGTCACCCTGCCCATCTGGTCACATTAACTCGAAGGAGTGGGGATCTGAAGAGCCCTGCACAGTTTTACTCGCGGCCCCGCCCAAATAGCTGTACAGTGTCGTCCTCCCCACCCCAAGACGTCGCGCGACCTCCGCCTTCGGCACGCCAGCGTTGACCCACGCGCGTGCCTGAGCCACTTGCTCACCGGTAAGCGCACGGGCGCGACCCTTGTACACGCCACGCTCTTTTGCCCGGGCAATCCCCTCTGCCTGGCGCTCTCGAATGATGGAGCGTTCAAACTCCGCCACTGAACCCAACAGCCCTAGCATCAGCTTGGCGATCGGGGTGGAGTCTTTTGAGTAGGTCTGTCCCTCCTTGAGGAACTTCACCGACACTCCTTCGCTGACTAGCTCGTCAACAATGGCGTACAGATCCGTCAGTGAACGCGCGCACCGATCCATCGACGTGACGACAAGCTGATCTCCTGCACGGACATATCGCATTGCTTCATCAAGTCCAGGGCGCTCACGCGATCCACCACTGGCCTTATCCGTGTAATAGGTGAAGACCTTCTCTGCCTTGAGTTGTTCAATCTGACGATCAAGGTTCTGATCTTTCGAACTCACCCGGGCATAGCCCACCTTTTGTCCTGAGATCGCGCCCAACTGTTCAGTGATCTCCAGAGGCAGTGACGGTTCTGTTCCGTTAGTCATGGAACTAACCCTAGCGAACAGGAAGTTTTGTCATTCACAAATTGTTCGCTTGGGGTGTACCTGTGCACGGCACGGCGCCTATAATGAAGTCTTTGGAGTGAGTTACCCACAGGTGATTGCGCCAGTCTTGTGGATATGTCCTGTTCGCGCGGTTGCGGTGCCGAAGTCACGTTGTGAAAATCGGCGCGTGGGTTAGGGTCATTAGTACCCAAACGACAGGAGAACACCCCGCATGTATCAACTCTTCGTTGACGAGTCCTACCAGAAAGGCCACTATTACGTGGCGGGCGTCCTCGTTGACGAAAAGCAAAGTGAGGTCTTGGCGACGCGGCTCGATGAGCTTGCCGACGGTCTGCGAGAACGCAACAATTGGCTTGCCCCGCCCGAGTTTCATGGCTATGCCCTGATGAATGGGTTGGACGACTGGAAAAGTCTCAATGGCAACTTTGGCGCGTGTGTGGCCATCTACCAGAAGGTGCTGCACGCAATACAGAACTCGGGTGCCCGGGTCTACCTTGAAGGCGTTGATGTTAACCGGCTCAATGCGCGTTACAAGTACCCGGATAGTCCCCACGAAGTAGCGCTCCGTCACACGCTTGAGCGTGTCAATGAGTATTGTGCACTTAACGGGACGATGTGCAAGGTCATTGCCGACATGGTGCCGCAGCAAGACGATTTCAACGAGGCGATCCAAGGGTTTACCCGCGTTAGCACCCCGGGTTATCGTAGCCAAAAACTACTTTGCGTTGACGGCGACATTGAGTTTGTTGACTCTAGGGAGAGTAGGGGTGTGCAGGCGGCAGACATGTCTGCCTATGTGCTGCGCCGCCACCGAGAAGAAAAGTCCGCTAGTAAGTCGTCCCGTAAGGCGACCAAGCGACTCGTAAAGGCGCTCGGCCCCGCCCTCGTGCATGAGCGGAAGTGGCTCCCTTAGCCCAGAAAAAGCTCTGGAGCCTACGCGGCTCCAGGCGACAACGTTCCGGTATCCGGCTCGTCGTGACTCTAATGTAACCTCTTTTGGCGCTTTTGGTCAAGATTTTGCACGTTCCAACTTGCGCTACCCCCGCGCACACCACCGCCCCGGCACTCAAGGTGTGAGCGCCGGGGCGATGGTCTATCCCAAGGGTGCTGTTGCAAAGTTCGGCCTGGCCTGACAACCGTGGATCGAAGACATTCCTGGTCCGGCCACCCATCGTGGCCTTCAACAGCTTCTTCCTTGGGCGGAATCTGTTGGCTGGAAGATTTTAGCGCTGCCTGGTGGCATGACGTACATTGCGCGATAATCCCCCTCGACCTGCATGGAGAGCCCCCTGCGCCACAGCATCAGCTACCGTCATCGCGAGTGGATCGATGCCCATGGCATGCCGTGGTGGCTATAGCATGCCCTAGTCAGTGTCCGAGGACCAGGGTGCTGGCCGCGGCTTCGATGACATCGCCGGTGATGGTCTCCAACTCGTTGATCTTCAACACCCGATTGATCTGCGGGAACAATCGTCCCCCACGCCGCGGAGACCGGCTGACCCTCCATACACATGTTTCCGACCACCTCGTCGACGATGCACTCGCGCAGCCGTGAGACCCGCTCGGCCTCAGTGAGGCGGCGCCAGGTGGCAATACGCGCCAGCACCCGCGCAGGCACCGTGTCCGTCTCCTCGGTCAGGTAGCGCTTCTGGATGAGCACGGTAAAGGCGTCCCCGCCGGGGTACGAGCTGTTCCAGAACCCCTCGGTCGGGGGTGCGCGGGACCCTACTTGCTCAGTTTTTTGGGAAGGCTTCGTCCCACGTGGGTCGGCGACTACGTGTAGCGACCGGCCCAAGTTTCGAAGTCCTTCGACTGCCGGTAGTTGTTGCAATGAACAGTAGATACCACATAGATGGTGCCTTCCACGTTCATAGTACAAGGCGGCCGCCGACCTCGTAGTGCGTCGCCCACCATGCCATCTCAAAGGGGCCCACCATGCCGCTCGCCACACATCAAGAATGCTTGTCGTTCGACCGCGGAATATCCCGCGACATCGTCCACCGCGCCTCCATCGCCGAGGTCTTCCTCACCGACACCGAAGCAGCGGAAGACGGTGTTGTTTTCGCCGCACAGCTGCCCCGCAACCACTCCTACTTCAGTGACCACCGCGGCGCGTGCACGACCTACGACCCCCTCCTGATCGTCGAGGTCTTCCGCCAGGTAGCCATCGACTACGCGCATATCTACCAGGGTGTCGACCGCTCCCAGAAGTTCGTCTTCAACTCCGCTGACTTCACCGTCGTGTCCAACGAGGCACTCACCATCGGTAGCTGCCCCGGTCACTGCACGATCACCGCACGCGTCGTTGATGAAAAGCTCCATGATTCACAGGTCACAGGCCTGACCCTCGATATGGCCGCCTACATCGACGGGGTCGTCGCCGCCACGGAAACTATGGTCTACCAGTGGCTACCCAGCGATGTGTGGGACCGGATCCGCAGCCGATCCCGGTCCGCACTGAACCTGCCGGATACGCCCTCACGGCCCCAGCACCGTGCCGCGACCCGCATGCTCGCGAGCGCTGTCGGCCGCCACACCCCTCGCAATGCAATTCTGGCGAATCCAGCGCACCACGGCGACAGTATCTCGGCACTGACCCTCATCGACGTCGACTACCCCTCCCTGTTCGACCATGAGCTCGACCACGTACCGGGAATGCTGCAATTCGAGGCGGCCCGCCAGATCTCCATGGCTGCCGCCAACGTGATCCTCGGTCTGGATACGTCCCGGCTAGTGATGGATGGCCTCACCATCAGCTTCGACAGCTTCGGGGAACTGGAGATCGACACTGTGGCACATGCGACGGCGGTAGCCGACCCGGACAATGACGGCACAGTGATCGCCACGCTCACGCTCACCCAGGGCGAGATCGTGATCGCCTCCGGGCGGGTTCATCTGGCCATGATCCCTGCGAGTGTCAGGACGTTGATCCAGTGAGCGGCGCAGCGAAGTTCGTGTGGTTCGACTTCGGCGGTGTCCTCTCACCGCCCCTGTCCGAGTTGTTCGACAGCTACGCCACCCGGACCGGAATCCCCAGCGATGTCCTTCAACAAGCCATGAAGTCCATCGGCACCGAGTACGCACTACCCACGCTTGCGCCCATCGAGTTGGCCCTGCTCGACGAGCGGACATGGGTGGCCAAGCAGCACGACTACATCAACAGGGAACACCCCGATGTCGATACGACTCTGGCCGAGCCGGAGTTCGGACGTCAGTGGTTCTCGGGCCACAGCCCTAACTCCGACATGAGGCAGTTTGCCGTTGACCTGGTGGAGGAGGGCACCCGTATCGGCATCCTGAGCAACAATGTCGTCGAATGGGAGCCCTACTGGCGGGCGATGGTCGACCTCGACGAGGTGGCGACCGTCATCATCGACTCCTGCAGGGTTGGCGTCCGGAAGCCTGATCCAGAGATCTTCGCCATCGCTGCTGATGCGGCTAGCGTCGCCGCGGAGGACTGTGTTCTGATCGACGATCTTCCTGAGAACTGTGCCGCGGCCTGCAGGGCCGGATGGACCGCAGTCCAGTACATCACCGCCGAGCAGGCCATCGCCGACGTGCGCCGCGTACTTACGGAGTCGTCTCCGCAAAGTAGCCGTCAGGGGTGATGTAAGCGCTTCGCCACGGCGGAGTGGGGCGGATGGTTCCGGTAACCACCAGCCGTTCCGGATCGTGGGTCCCCACGCGGGGAGCGTCATCGTCGACACGCAGCTCGACAGCGCGGCCGGGGATCAGCAGCCGGGCAAGGCTGAGTTCCTCTCCCGTCCGCTGCTCGGTGATCGCCAGATCCGTAGCGAATCCCGGCTGGAACTGCCCGGAGATCATGTCTGCGAAAGCGTCATGGATCCCAGGCACGGTCAGCAGCATGTGAATGGAGTCGCGAAGGGCCGTCCCCTGCTGCGGGTGCATCATCCGCGACTGGAGAACTGTGTTGGATATGACGACAGCCGCTGCGTGCGACCGCATCCGGGACCACTCGGAGAGGCAGCTTTCCGGCTGCACACCTTTGATGACTGCGGCCAGCCGCCAGCCCAGGGTGAACGCGTCCTGCATACCGGTGTTCAGGCCTTGTCCTCCCAGAGGGTAGTGAATATGCGCAGCGTCACCGACGACCAGGAGTCTCCCGTCGCGCATCGACAGGCGGTACCGTGCGAAGTCGCTGAACCGGGTGAGGTGGGTGATCCCTGACAGGTTCGCCGGCCCTCCGAGAATGCGCTCCACCAGGTCCACATACTCAGTCGCTTCGGGCACAGACCTGTCCCGGGACGGGCCGTCAAAGTCCATGCCGATGACACGTCCCTGCCGCCCGAAGCCGGGGTTGTGCATTGTCCATCCGGTGTCCGTCTGATTCCATCCGGGAGGAACCGAACCATCGTCACTGTAGGCGAGCGCCGAGATGGCGTTCATCGTCGCGGGAGTCTCGACCGCCGGGAAGTTCCCCGTCCTGGCGACAAGACTGCGCCCTCCATCTGCCCCGATGCAGTACCGTGCCCGGACCCTTCCGGAGTGAAGTGCCGGGCGTCCGTCCGCGTCGGTGAACTGGACCAGGACTCCGTCGTGGCCGTCGTCGACGGTGACCGACCGCACGACTGTCCCCCGGCGGATGTCTGCCCCCTGTGACAGTGCCCGCTGCTCAAACGTCGCTTCCAACTGGGCCTGCGGTATCCCCGCCAACGGTGACGGCTCCTGAGCGGGTGCGCTCAGCGTGAGCCCGGCAGAGCCGGCGAACTGGAACTCCGCACGCCGGACGGTACCGGAGCGCCGTTCAATCTCCTCAGGCGCGACCGATGTGACGTATCCACGCCGGGCCAGGTGCGACAGCGACCTGGCGTGGACTGTGCCTGCTCGCGGTCTGCGGTCGACCTCTGTCCGCGGCTCGAACAGCACCACAGTCAGTCCCTGCAGCGTCAGCTCAGCTGCCATCAGCATGCCGACCGGACCGCCTCCGACGATGGCCACATCCACGATTTCATCCGACTGATCTGGTGTTCCTGCGCTGGCGTTTTCCATGTCCCGTGCTCTCCTCACATTGCGAAGTAACTACGATATTGGTACCTATTAATATCATCGTACCTACCGAAAGGGCACACCCATGACAGCCACATCGACGCAATCCAAGACAACGGCGGCGGCACCCCCGAGTCGCTGGACGCTCCCGATCATCCTGATAGCCCAGTTCGTCACCCCGATGTCCATCGCCGGGACAGCCATTGCGCTTCCGAAGATCTCCACCGACCTCGGCACCCAGACCACGGCACTGCAGTGGGTGGTCAACGGCTTCAACGTCGCCTTCGCCCTCGGTGTCCTCGCGTGGGGAGCACTCAGCGACCGCATCGGCTACCGCCTCACCTTCGTTATCGGCAGCATCCTGTTCGCCGCCGCCAGTCTGATCAGTGCGGCGAGCCCGTCGCTGCTCCTGCTCGATGCCATGCGCATCATCGCCGGAATCGGTGCCGCCGCGATCCTCACCGGTGCGAGTTCGATGCTGTCCAACGCCTTCACCGGCTCCGCCCGTGCCCGTGCTTTCGCCCTGTTCGGCCCCGTCAACGGGCTCGGTCTCGCGCTCGGACCGACCATCTCCGGTGCCCTGGTCGCCGGGGTCAGCTGGCGCGGCGTCTTCGCTGTTCACGGCCTTATCCTCGCCGCTGTTGCGCTGAGCTCCCGTGTTCTCCCCGCCGCGGCCCCTGCTGTGGCACCAAGCACGTCAGACCGCGCCCCGTTGCTGGACCTGTCCCTGCTGCGCAACCGGGAGTTCCTCGCCATGTGCCTGGTACCCGTGGCCGGGTCGATTGGCTTCGTCACCCTGCTGACCTATCTCCCCTCAGCGTTCAGCGGCATCCGGGATCTCAGCGCAGGTCAGGCAGGTCTGCTCATGCTCGCCATGACCATCCCCGTGGTCATCGCACCCACTGTCGTCGCCAAGCTCGTCGACACCGTCACCTGGATCAACGTTGGGTCTGTCATCTACACGAGCCTTGCCGTCCTGATCTTCGGCGACCTGGGACTCATGCTACTCAGCGAGAACCGTTCCCTGGCCTGGATCATCGTTCCGATGATCCTGCTCGGATTCGGCTTCGGCCTCCCCATCGGGCTTGTGGACGGCCACGCCCTTCAGGTGGTCCCGCCGGAACGCACCGGCACCGCTGCCGGGTTGCTCAACTTCTTCCGGCTCGGCAGTGAGGCCATCTTCGTCGCAGGCTACGCCCTCCTGTTGTCCACACTGATCGGGCAGAAGCTCACCGGCGACGCCGCGACCGACACCGCAGCCGGCCAACCCGGACACCCCGACGTCTACACCAGTGCTTTCACCACAACCGTTCTCATTGTCGCTGTTCTGGTGGTCGTGATCGCCATCGCCGTCCTGGCCATCCGCCGCAGCGAACACACCGACACCCACTGAACATCCTGTAGAGATCCATGGAGGAAACCATGACCACCACCACACCACCCACATCCGTACGCTTCGACCTCCGCTCCATCCCCGGCCTGATGCCGCCCTCGATGGTGACACCGCTCGATGACCTTTCCCCAGGTGGGCTTCCCCAGGTCGTTCTTCCCACGGGGCATACGGCCGTGCACCTGACCGCCTACCCCGATGTCCAGAAGATTCTGACGGACACCTCGTTCATCCGCAGCGACACCAACGTCGACGATGGCCCCAGCTTCCTGCCGACGGTCATGCCCGAGGAGATGCTCCTCAATCTCGATCATCCGCACCACGGAAGGCTGTAACGCTTCGTCGCCGCAGCCTACAGCGCCAACACGATGGCGGCTTTCGCCCCGACGGTCCGTCGCATCGTCTCCGACGCCGCCGATGCGCTGACACCCGCGTCCAGCTTCGACCTGATGACCGACCTGCTCGAACCCCTGACGATCAACGTCAACGCCACCTATCTGGGCGTCCCCGACGACGACATTCCCGGATTTCGGCACTTGTCGCGGCAGATGCAACTCGCGCATGACACCGACATCCCGCAGCTGCTGGAGGATTTCTGGGAGCTGTATCACTACCTGGAAGACCTCATCGCCGGCAGACGCCCCCTCAACGACGGACTCATCAAGAATCTGCTCGCCGCCCGCGAGGAAGCAACCCCGCCGGTCACCGACGGTGAGTACGCAGCTCTGCTTCTCGGATCGCTGGTCGGCGGCGACCAGAATGTGCTGTCGGAACTCTCAAAGATCGTCTTCGTGGCCCTGTCACACCACGAGCTCTGGGAGCTGATGTCCACGAACCCCGACAGCATCCCAGTGGTCACCGAAGAACTCCTGCGCCTATTCCCACTCGGCAGGATCTCCACGTTCCCGCGGATCGCATCGCGCGATGTGGCGGTCTCCGGGGGAACAGTGCGCGAGGGGGAGACGGTCTACGCAGACGCTCACGCTGCCAACCGGGATCCGCAGGTCTACCCCGAACCCTGGATCGTGGACACTGCACGCACATCCAAGCGGCATCTCCAGTTCGGCTACGGTATGCACCACTGCATGGGCGCGGCGATGGCCCGCATGGAGATCCACGAGACCCTGGTGGTGTTGACCGCCGCGCTCCCTGACCTCACCCTGGCGTCCCCGGTGGACGCCGTGCAGTGGGACACGGGCGTACTCGTCCACCGCCCGCTGAATCTCCCGGTGACGGCCGGGAAGTAGGCACGGGCATGCCTACATGACACCACCCAGGGTAGGTACCATAGAAGTATTCAATGCCCCCGAGCCCCAAGGAATTGCGCGATGCCTGATCAGGATGGACACCCGAGTGTCGAAGAGTTCGACCTGTCGAAGATCCTCCATGCACTGTCCGACGAAAACCGACGGCATGTCATCGTCGATCTGGCATCACAACCGGAGGGCACAGAGCAGTTCTGCAGCGTGTTCGGGACCCCCTGGGCCCCATCGACCCGGACGCACCACTTCCGGGTACTGCGCAATGCCGGCCTCGTGTGGCAGCGAGACGTCGGCAACGGCCGCATGACCCGACTGCGCCGTGATGACCTGGAGAAAGTATTCCCCGGCCTGCTGGACCAGATCATCGCTGCAGACAAGGTTTCCAGCAGCGGTGCTCAGACCGAGGACCGGGACGAAACCCTCGCCGGCGGTGCGTGACCCGGTCCTCCAGCCGCAGAAGGGACGGGTCCTTCTCGAAGACGGAGACGGAGCTGGATGCAGCGCTTCGTCGTCTTCGCGTTGGTCTTGTTCGGCGAGTGATGCGGCCGTGACGAGCGGTCCTGCATCGACTGGCCGGCGCGATAGCGGTCGGCCCAGCGCTTCACAGTGGGCCAGGAAACCTGGAACCGGGCGGCGACCTCGCTGATCGGCCAGCCCTGGTCGACCACGAGCTGGCCGACGATCAAGCGGTGGCGCGGGGTCAGTGCTGCGTTGGCGTGGAGCAAGAGCGTCCCCTTGGAATAGACGGAGGGGGCCGATAGCTCGACCCCCTCACGGTTGTTAGCGTGGATTCCTCTGTGGACCGCTGGCCCTAGGCCAGACCCTTTCCCAGCTCGATGGCGGTGAAGTGATGTACGGCGCTGGGCTGCTCGAGCTCGTCGAGCACCGCTAGGGCCAGGTCCGCAGGGGTGATCCGCGACGTGCCATCGTGGTTGATGAGGAGCGTGTCACCGCCACGGCGATAGGCGCCGGTTCCCTGTCCGGGCTCGAAGACTGCCGACGGACTCAGGTAGATCCAGTTCTGGTTCGGATGTTTGGTACACGCGTTGAACTGGTCGAGGCTGGCCGACGCGACGTCACGCCACTGGGTCGGCACGAAGGCGGGGTCGTCCAGGACGAGCAACTCCCGATCGTGAGGTGAGCGCAAGGGCGCTGCTCCTCCCACGACCAAGACCCGGACCCCCGCGACGGCGGCGTGGTCGAGGACACGGCTGGTCAGCGGAGCCACACGGCTTTCGTCGCCGGGGGCCATGCGCACGGCGAGCACAACGGCGTCTGCGTCGTTCAGGACGGGCTGCAGGGGTGCCTCGAGGTCTGTCAGATCGAGACGAGTGACGGTGGTATACGGGTCGTTGGTCTCCTGTGGGTTCCGCGATACGGCAGTGACGTGGTGGCCGCGGCGTGTGGCCTCCTGCGCGATCGCTGCGCCGGCCATGCCGGTGGCTCCGAGAACCGTGATGTTCATGAATTGTCCTTTCGACGATGGGTGGGGGCGGGGAGCTGGCCACAGACCATAGCGGCCAGGGCGATCGCGAAGCCGAGGTACTGCTCGGCTCCGAGGTGTTCGTGCGCGATCAGGACGCCGAGCAGGGCGGCGACCAACGGCGAGAGAAGTCCCAGGAGGGCTGTGGACGTGACGGGCAGGCGTCGGATGCCGGTGAACCAGAGGCTGTAAGAGACCAGTGCCCCGACCAGGCCGAGCCAGGCGTACCCAAGCCAGCCACGACCGGAAATCACTGCCGGTGGCCCCTCCACCAGCAGCGCCGGGATCGCCAGCAGAAGGCCGGCGGCCGTCAGCTGCCAACCGGCCAATGCGATGGGCGAGACACCTTGGGGGAGCTTCCACTTCTTGGTCAGGACCACGCCCGTGGCCATGGCCCCTGTGCCACCGAGTCCTGCAGCCACACCCACCGGATCCAGGGCGGCACTCGGCCCAAGGACCACGAGAGCCACCCCCACGACACCCACGACACCCCATCCCAGGCGCCAGCCGGAGAGTTGCTCGTGGAGGACAGCCACGGCCAGCAGGGCAACGATGATGGGCTGCACCGCACCCAGCGTGGCCGCGACCCCGCCCGGAAGACGCTGCGCCGACAAGAACAGCAGGGGGAAGAACGCGGCCATGTTCAGACCGCCCAACACGAAGCTCTTCCACCACCACGAGCCGCGCGGCAGCTGCCTCGACAGGCCCACCGCGATGATCCCTGCCGGCAGCGTCCTCATGAACGCGGCGAACAAGGGGTGTCCGGCTGGGAGGAGGTGGGTGGTCACGATGTACGTTGTCCCCCACGTAGCGGGGGCCAGCGCCGTCAAACAGGTCCACAGCAACGAACCGCGGCGCCCATGAGAAAAAGTGTTCATGCATCCATCATCAGTCGCTCACCAGTAGTGAGTCCAACACATTGTTCTCACCCAAACAATGATCTGCTATCATGATTGGGTGGAACTCCAACAGCTCAGGTATGTCGTGGCGATCGCCGAGGAACGCAACTTCACGCGAGCAGCAGAACGCTGCTTCGTCGTGCAGTCAGCCCTGAGCCACCAGATCAAGGCCCTCGAAAAGGAACTCGGCACGGCACTGTTCGTGCGCTCATCCCGCCGGGTCGAGCTGACACCTGCCGGCGAAGCCTTCCTCACGGAAGCACGGAGCAGCCTCGCAGCCGCTGACCGCGCCGCGGCGGTCGCCGCCGAGGCCGTGGGCCAGGTCCGCGGAAGCTTGTCGGTAGGTGTGATCCCGACGGTCACTGCCGTCAGCGTGCCCGACATCATCGCAGCCTTCCACGCCAGCCATCCCCACGTGGATCTCACCGTGCGGAGCGGGGGAAGCAATGAGTTCATGCGCGATCTCAGCAGCGGGAGACTCGACGTGGCCTTTCTCGGCGTGGACGCCGACGTCGCCCCAGCGTCCGGACTCACCGCGCACGAGATCGCCCGAGGGCGTCTCGTCGCCGTCATGGCGTCACAACACCGGCTAGCGCACACGGGCACCCTGACCCTGGCTGACTTGGTCGACGAGACGTTCATCGACTTCCCGGCCGGGTCACCAGGCAGACTCCAAGGCGATCGGGCATTCGCTGCCGCAGGCCTTCAGCGCCGCGTGGGCTTCGAGGCGATGTCGACCGAGTTCATGCTCGCCCTCGTCGAACTTGGGTTGGGCGTCTGCCTGCTGCCCGTCGACTGTGTGCCGGCTAACCCAGCGCTGCGAGCAGTTCCCGTGGCCGATGGCCCCTGCCGGGCCGAGTACGTCGCGTGGGGCTCTTTCAATCCGAGCCCCGCGTCTCGGGCGTTCATCGAACAGGTCAAGGAATCAATCGCCCTGCACATGGTCGGCTGATGCCGGTCCCATCGATCAACGTCTCCGGTCCGTACAACTAGCGGCAGGGTCGCCGCGTTCTACACCTGGTGTGCGGTCGACGGTGACGACATGGGAAACATGCGTCCATGACGATGTGAACGGGTGTACGTGGGCCGACGTGGATCTTCGACTTCGTTGCCTTCAGGGTCGATCAACGTTGAGACGAAGGGTGCGTCATCGGATGGCGGGACGAAGGCACCGTATCGGAAGTAGACAGGCCCTGATCTCCATCGCTTGTCTGCGAGGATATACGGTCCTTCACCTCCAGCGAGGAGACCGTTAAGTTCGTCGAGAGCGAATGCGAACTCCTCGTCGGAGCTGGGATAGACAGTGATGAACTTCCCCGCGAAAGACACATCTGTCGAGGGACTCACAGCTGCATTGCATGCGGTAATTGACGGTGGGATGGTGATCGATCCGCGCGTCGCGAAGGCAGCGATGCGAACTAAAGACTCCCGAGATGAGCCTCTGGCGATACTCACTCGCGGTGAACGCATAGTGGCCGAACTCGTCGCCCGTGGGCTGACGAACCCCGAGATCGCCGAAACTCTTGTTCTCGCCGAAGGAACCGTCAAGAACCATGTTTCGGCCCTCCTGCGGAAACTCGATGCGAGAGACCGCACAGCCTTGGCCCTCACGTTGTACAAAGCCCTAGGCGACTGACCTCAGGGCTACAAGCCTTGCAGCGCGCCTCGGCTGCCTATGCATGAGAACGAAACTCCTGGAGCGTCCAGGAAAGACGCGCTCCGGAGCGTTCCTCGCCGAGACAGACCCGTACAGTGTCATTAGTTCGCCGGTGGTTTGCCCCAGTCAGGGCGCTTGGTTAGGTGCCACGACCCGCACGAGGGGCATTCGTAGATCCGCAGCGGCCCTGCCCGTCGCGACCGTTTCAGTGCTACATGCACGGCGTCATCATAGTGCTCGTATTCGCGTTTACCAGTTTCGGAGCACAGTACGCGTTCGACTGGCGGCTTCTTCGACCTCCTCCGATGGTGCTTCATCACACAATGATTCTAAACTTCTGGTGTAACTGGCTCCTGTAGGTGACTGATGATGGTGGCAGCAACTACGAGCGCTGCGGCACCGAAGACTCCACCGGCGACCGCGACGGCTGTGTGGAAGCCTGTGAGGAACGCTCCACTGGCGACCATTTCGCCGAGGACTGCGACGCCGACGACGCTGCCGGTCTGGCGGGCGGCATTGATGACTCCTCCTGCAATGCCGACATGTTCCGGCGGGGCCGAGGCCACTGCGGCCGAGGTCGCGGCCGGCATCGCGAAGGCCATCCCGAATCCAGCCGTGAAGGTCAACACCGCGACCACCACGTAAGGGGTTTCTGCGGTGAGCAGCACGAGGCTGCTGAAGCCGATCGTGCCGACTACCAGGCCGGTGAGCATGGTGGGGAACGCGCCCCACCGGGCGACGGCACGGCCGCCCAGCGGTGACGCGACCACGGCGCTGCACGCCTGTGGTGCCAGCGCGAGGCCTGCCAGCCACGGCTCGTATCCCAGGTACTGCTGGAAGAAGAGGGAGAGCACGAAGAGTTGTCCGAAGAAGCTGATGTTGAGCGCGAGCCCTACCATTGCGGCCACGGAGAACCGGGCACGAGTGAACAAGGCCATCGGCAGCATCGGGTCCGGGTGTCGTCGCTCTGCGATGATGAACAGGGCGAGGAAGACGCCCCCGGCGATCAGCACGGCTACCTGCCAGGGTGACCATCCGTGTTCGCCTGCGGTGATGACTGCATAGGTTACTGCCACCAGCGTGAGCACGGAGAGCACCTGTCCGGGTAGGTCCACCCGTCTCGCGCGACTGCCCGTGAGCGCGGGAATTGCCCACAAGGTGAGCAGACAGCCGATAGCGACGATGGGGAGGTTGACCCAGAACACCGCCCGCCACCCGATCGTCGACACCAGCGCTCCGCCCAGGACCGGTCCGATCGCGGCGGCAACACCTCCTGCGCCGCCCCACAGCCCGATGGCGCGTGCTCGTTCCTTCGGATCGTCGTACACAGCCGACAGCAATGCCAGAGAGCCCGGCACGATCGCTGCCGCGCCCACGCCCTGGACGGCGCGACCAGCGACGAGGAACCCGCCTGTGGGAGCGAGGGCGCACACGGCCGAGAGCACAGCAAAGACCACCAGGCCAGCGAGGTAGACCCTGCGGGCCCCGAGACGGTCGCATGCGGCCCCAGCTGTGAGAAGGAACGCGGCGAACACGAGGGTGTAAGCGTCGACGACCCACTGCAGTGAGCCCACCGTCGTGTCGAGGTCAGTGCCGATCTCGGCGAGGGCGACATTGACGATGGTCGTATCGAGCATGACGATGAAGAAACCGAGGAGGGCCGCGACCAGCGCCGTGCGCCGATGCGCGGTCATACGCGAGACTCCAGCGAAGCCTCGGCGGGCGGGTGGCCGAAGTAGGTGCGCTTGCTCAGGTCTTGATCCCAGGTCCGGTAGGACCGGTCCAGCAGTGTCGGCAGCACCAGATCGAACAGGCGCCAGGACGCGGCGAAGTGCATGTCCCGGATCTCCCTGGCCGTCTCTCCCCCGGTGAGCGCGAGGAGTTGCTGGGCGACGACTTCGGCCTTGTTGCGGCCGATCGTGTCTCGCCCGGCGCCGTACTGGCGTTGCACGTTAGTCAGGTCGAAGTGGTCGGGATCGGCCAGTTTCAGGTTGAGTGCGCCCATGCGCACCAGGCGGGCGGCTGCGGCACCGCCGATGCCCCCGGTGCCGACGATGCCGATCACGGCATCGCGCAACCGTGCTTGGCGTTCACGCTGTTCCTCGGTGGTGTCGCCAAGCCAACCCAGGTTGCGGTCAACGCGTTCCCAGTAGAAGTCCTCATCGTAGTGCCCGCGTAGCCGTTGGCGGTCCCCGTTCATCGCGATCGCTCCCTTCGTCTCCTGATGCAATGAATCTGGTGAGTTCAGACTATGCCTGCGATTGTTCGGTCGTCACCGAACAGTTCCGGGTGCACACTGGAGGCATGGTTGCGCGCGTGTTTCCTGAAGCGGTCCCGGATATCTCGACAGTCGCGTCGGCTCTGGCTGACTCGTCGCGGGCGGCCATGTGTGCTGCGCTCATGGACGGGCGGGCCTGGACGGTTGGTGAACTGGGCAGGTACGCGGGCCTGGCCCGGTCGACGGCGAGCGAGCATGTTGACGTGCTCGTCACCCACGGTCTCGTCCACGACATTCGGCAGGGCCGGCACCGCTACATTCGCCTCGCCGGGGAAGACATCGCACGAGTGGTCGAGAGCCTTGGCGTGGTCGCCCGCTCGCCCCTGCCCACTCCTCACAGCCTCAGCGCGTCACGGGCGAATGCGAACCTACGTGAAGGCCGCACCTGTTATCAGCACCTCGCCGGTAAGCTCGGGGTGCGCCTGGCTGAACAACTGGAAGAGCACGAGTTCATCGACTCGCACTGTCAGGTCACTAATCAAGGTCATCGCTTGTTCATACAGTGGGGTGTGCCCCCGAAGATGCTCGACACGGGCAGGTCGTGCATGGACTCCACCGAACGCCGCTTCCACCTCGCCGGCCCTCTCGGCACGGGAATCTGCAAGACTCTGCTGGATAAGGAATGGCTTTCCCGCAGGGGTCGTACCCGGGCCGTGCGTCTCACTCCCGCCGGGCGGGCAGCGCTCAACGACGCGGGGATCTCCCTCGATTCCCCATCACTGTCATAGAATAGGCCGCCGGCAGCGGTGAAAACTGTTTCACCGCCATCCACGCTGCTCCCGCCGCATTGAGGGCATACATAAGTGTCAGGTGCGGCGCCTGGCTTTCCAAGATGCCATTTGCTGGACGCCATCTTCCCCGTTCCACGTGTGGTGTGTTGTGGGCACGGCCCGGTTGGCACCGGACAGGCTTTAGGCCATGATGACGGCGGTGCCAGTGGCGCGGTCGTGGAGGCCACGGCCATCGGCGTCCACCATTGCGGCTGGGAAAAGCACACCGGTGAGTAGCGTGCGGACAGCAGCGCGCCAGAAGCCCACAGTGGCACCCGGCTCATCCAGTCGGGCCACGCCCATCCCCAGAATGAGCATCCCCGGGGTGCGGGCAAAGAGCCAGCCGCACACAATGCCCATGACAGCCCAGACCGCATAGCCAAGAAAGGCAGGCCCGCCAAGAGAACTGGTGAATAGCTCAAGAAGGTTCGCTATGAGCATGGCCAAAAGCCAATCTATGAGCACGCCCCCTGTGCGGCGCATCACGGAGGCGAGTGCACCTGCCCCCTCCTTGGGGAGGCCGAGATCCTTTCCGGGCCACTCCCCCGGCCCGAAGCCATCTTTGTTGTCTGCCATGCCCACCAATCTAGTCGGCGGGCGGTAACGGGATGAAATTTCCCATTGCCTACCCCACGTGCCCGAGTGGTGGGCTCACTACCTGTAAACTGATCGGGAGTACTACAGGTCAACCAACAGGAGACAACCGTGTCCTTCGAGACAATCCAGGACGTCGTCAAATTCATCAAGGAAGAGGACGTCAAGTTCGTTGACATCCGCTTCACGGACGTTCCCGGCGCCGAGCACCACTTTTCCATTCCAGCAGATGAGTTCACCGAGGACGCGGCCGCTGAGGGCCTCGCTTTCGATGGCTCCTCCATCCGCGGATTCACCACCATCGATGAGTCGGATATGACCCTCCTGCCGGATCCGACCACGGCTTTCGTGGATCCGTTCCGCACCGCGAAGACCCTGAACATTAAGTTCTTCGTCCACGATCCGTTTACTCTCGAGTCGTTCAGCCGCGACCCGCGCAACATCGCCCGCAAGGCCGAGGAGTACCTCGCTTCTACCGGTATCGCCGATACTTGCAACTTCGGCGCAGAGGCAGAGTTCTACATCTTTGACTCTGTTCGCTACGGCACTGAAGTGCACAACGGTTTCTACGAGGTGGACACCGATGAGGGCTGGTGGAACCGTGGTTCCGAGACCAACTTCGATGGCACCCCGAACACCGGTTTCAAGACTCGCGTGAAGGGCGGATACTTCCCCACCGCGCCCGTCGACAAGCACGGCGAAGTCCGCGATGCCATGGTGCAGCAGCTGCAGAAGGCCGGCTTCGCCATTGAACGTTTCCACCACGAGGTAGGCAGCGGCCAGAACGAGATCAACTACCGCTTCGACTCCTTGCTGCACGCGGCGGATGATATTCAAACCTTTAAGTACATCATCAAAAACACCGCTGAGCAGTACGGCAAGACCGTCACATTCATGCCGAAGCCGCTGGCTGGTGACAACGGTTCTGGTATGCATGCCCACATGTCCCTGTGGAAGGACGGCCAGCCGCTCTTCCACGATGAGGCTGGCTACGCTGGGCTGTCTGACATGGCCCGCTACTACATCGGCGGCATCTTGGCCCATGCACCGGCTGTTTTGGCGTTCACCAACCCAACGCTGAACTCCTACCACCGTCTGGTCCCAGGCTTCGAGGCCCCGATCAACCTGGTGTACTCGCAGCGTAACCGTTCTGCTGCTATCCGCATCCCGATTACCGGTTCCAACCCGAAGGCTAAGCGCATCGAGTTCCGTGCACCGGACCCGTCAGGTAACCCCTACCTGGGATTCGCTGCCATGATGATGGCCGGCCTGGACGGTGTGAAGAACCGCATCGAGCCGCATGCTCCGGTGGATAAGGACCTCTACGAGCTTCCGCCGGCAGAGGCTGCCTCCATCCCGCAGGCCCCGACCTCCCTGGAAGCTTCTCTCGCCGCGCTGGAGGAAGACAATGACTTCCTGACTGAGGGCGATGTCTTCTCCGAGGACCTCATCGAGACCTACATCGAGTACAAGCGCGAGAACGAAATCACGCCGTCGCGTCTGCGTCCGACTCCGCTCGAGTTTGAGATGTACTACGACTGCTAAAGGATATGTGGGTATCTGACCTCTTCTTTTAGCACTCAGCGCAAAGACACAACCCACGGTTTCCTTCACGGATTCCGTGGGTTGTGTCATGTTTGGCCCGGCGCGCAGGAAGCCGATGGCGCAGCTTCTGAAACTAACTACATGGGCTACCGGCCACGCAGGCTAAGTCTTTTGGGGAGGTTTCACCGGCTAATAGAGGCGCCCCAATTCAGCGAAAATCGCCGAATTAAAGCTGAAAGCCCGCTCTGCCTCCGAGAGCATAGCTTCACGCTGTTCAACGTTAAGCTCCAGGCTATCCACACGCCTGCGGTATCCCGTGCGATAAGGCGGGATTTTTCCAATTGAAGTGAAGTCATAGAAGTTCAGGGCCTCAGGAGGAACTCCGTAATGGGCCCCCAAACGCGCTGCAATCACCTGCCCACCGGAAATATCACCGAGATAGCGCACGTAGTGATGAGCTACCACTTCTACTGGTTGGCTAACTATTTTTTCTAAGCGCGCGGTATAGGCCGTCGTCGCTGGAAGAATGCGAATCTCCTCGCTCCAGTTTTCGCCAACGAGTATTTTCAGATCTGCTTCCAGTGCTTGACGACGTTCCAGCCGTGGATCCGCCACCGCACCGGCAATGGGAGTAGTCGCCACGCTGCGAACGGCGTTCTCGAGAGCTCCATATACAAACCACAATTGGCCGGCCAAATCAGCCACGGCTGACTTATTGAGCTCCCCTGACAACAGGCGCTGCATGAATGCCGAATTCTCCGCATGCTCATGCGCACGCGCAGTCGCCTCTCGCAACGCAACGGACAAAGGTTTATTGAGAGTGGTAGTCACTGTTCTTCTCCACGGTGTTATTTAGAAAAACTACAAATCAGTTGAGGTTAGAAAAACTCAAAACCGAAAATTAAGGGGATTAGGCCGACGTGGGTGTGCGGCACCAAATTTCATCGGCACCCCACACCCGTTACGTCGCTCTTGAACTGTCAGCGATGTGCTTTAGCGCTTATCGCTGAAAGAAGGCACGGGCACTGTCAAAAGCACCGGACTTAACAAATGCTTGCCACAGAATTGCGATCATGCTGCCAATAGTCGCAATGCCTAGGAAGTAGTTCCAGAAGTTGGTGACCTTCGAGCTAGAAGAGGAGTTCTCACCCGAGCTAAGATTCTTATCTTCCGAAGGTGTCTGGGGCTTCGGCTTCTCCCCGTCGGACGGAACCTGGGGCTTCGGCTTCTCCCCCTCGGACGAAACCTGGGGCTTCGGCTTCTCCCCGTCGGACGGAACCTGGGGCTTCGGCTTCTCCCCGTCGGACGGAACCTGGGGCTTCGGCTTCTCCCCCTCGGACGGAACCTGGGGCTTCGGCTTCTCCCCTTCGGACGAAACCTGGGGCTTCGGCTTCTCCCCCTCGGACGGAACCTGGGGCTTCGGCTTCTCCCCCTCGGACGGAACCTGGGGCTTCGGCTTCTCCCCCTCGGACGGAACCTGGGGCTTCGGCTTCTCCCCCTCGGACGGAACCTGGGGCTTCGGCTTCTCCCCCTTGGACGGAACCTGGGGCTTCGGCTTCTCCCCCTCAGACGGAACCTCGTCATTGTCTTTCTCTTGGCCGCAGCCCGGGGCGAGATTGAGGGTCAGCTGCGCGCTGTTCACCTCTGGGTTGTAGTCGTGGCTGTACATACCCATGAACAGGAAGTCAACGCCCTCGACGTCACCAGAATCATTCGTTCCGGGCTGTCGCTCGTACATCACGTCGGAAGCATTAAGCGTGAGAGTATCGCCGTCCTTGCTCCACTGTGCCTTACCTTGACCGAACGCCCCTTCACCAGTACGCTTGTTGGCTTCAACGCGGTCCTCCGGGGTGTACTGCGTCATGTGCTTGCCTTCAACAAAGTAGGCCTCGTAGCCGGAGCCGAGCTGGGCCTTATCGCCTTCGGTCTGCACGAATGGGTTCGTCATCTTGGAGTACAGCGCTCCGTGGTGTCCAGTGAAAGTAATCGAAGAGTCCTTGGCCTTGATCTTCGATGCAGTGACATTGCCGGCCTCGTCCACAGAGACTGTGGACGCTTCCGGATCGACTTCGAAACCGAAGGTGAAATCGCTGCCTGTCGGATCGCCGTTTTCCTTCACCGTTCCGGTCGTCTCCCAGTCACCGTTAGCGATTCGTCCCTTGATGTAGGAGCGCCAGGAGTGCTTGATACCCCAGTTGAAAGTGCCGGATTCGATGGTGCAGGATTCTGCTTCTGCCGCGGTTGCCTGCGGCACAGTAATCGCCGTCGCTGCGATAGCGGTCACCAAGATTTTTTTAAACATGGAAGTCCTCCAGTTGATGCGAGAAAAATGAATTGATTGTGGGCGCGGCACGCTGTGGTTGTACCTGCAGCCCGTCGACGGAGATCGGCCAGCCGTACACCTCTGACAAGATGGGACCGGTGAAAACCTCCGCCACGCGCCCTTGAGCTGCGATCCCCCCGCGTGAGACGCACACGATGTGATCGCAATATGCGGCTGCCGCGTTCAGGTCATGGAGCACCACGAGTGCGGTTACTCCTGCCTCGCGGGCTAGGGCTTTCGCAGAACCCAGTAGCTGTTCTTGGTGGCGGATATCGAGGGCCGCTGTCGGTTCATCCAGCAGGATTATTGGAGTATTTTGTGCAAGAACACGGGCAAAGGCCACCCGCGCACGTTCACCACCGGAAAGCGTGCTGATATCGCGTCCGGAGAGATGCGCGGCTCCAGCTGTTTCAAGGGCAGCTTCGATAAACTGCTCGTCAAGTTCGGCGTGGGGCGTTCCGCGCCAAGGGCGGCGGCCCATCGCGACAACATCGCGTACCAGAAATTCAAAGGACACCGAAACATCCTGAAGCATCACCGCACGTTTGCGTGCGAGCTCACGGGGCGAGGTCTTCGGCGACAAACCGCCGACACTGATTTCACCGGAGAAGTCGATATCACCCGCGATCGCGCCAAGGACAGTTGACTTCCCCGCACCATTCGGGCCAATTAGTCCGGTGACCTCGCCTGGCCGGGCATTAAAGGTCACGCTGTCAACGAGGGTAACCCCGTCGACTTGGACGGTGAGGTTGTCCACGTTCAGCATCAGTGCACCCCCTTTCGCATCATGCGGCGCAACAGGATGAAGAAGGTCGGTCCGCCAACTAAGGCGGTAAAAATACCGATTGGGAGGTCCGCAAAGGGAATCAAGGTTCGTGCTGCCACATCCGCAAAGCCGATGAGCACCGCACCACCTAAGGCGGATGCAGGAATGAGGATGTGGTTTTGCGGTCCTACGATGCTGCGTAACAAGTGGGGAACGATGAGCCCAACGAAGCCGATGAGGCCGGCGAAGGACACAGCAGCTGCGGTAAGCACTGCGGATGCCACAATTGCCACGATGCGCAACACAGACACATCTACGCCAGTGTGCACAGCAGCGCGTTCGCCCAGCGCAAGAATGTCAAGTTGCCTGCCCAAACGCAGGGCTACTGCTATACCGATAAGGACGATGGGAAAAACAACCCATACGTGCTTCCACTGCGAGCCATTGAACGAACCCATCTGCCAAAAAATGATGGCTTCCCGGTTGGCGGTCGGTGCTAGGTACACCATGAAGGAGATGATTGCATTGCACACTGCATTAATGGCGATACCCGTGAGGATCAGGTGAACCACCGTGACGCGACCGTTATAGCGTGCAAGTTGGTAGATAATGAAAGTAACTAAAAGTGCGCTCAAGAAAGCCAGCGCTGGCACAGTGAAAGTTCCCACGAAGGTGAGGTTGAAGACGAATGCTACAGCCGCCCCAACACCTGCACCGGAGGTCACTCCGATGATGGATGGCTCCGCCAGAGGATTGGCAAAGATGGCCTGCATCAACGTGCCGGCAACGCCTAGAGCAGCACCTACGAGTAGCCCCAAAACCAAGCGCGGCAGGCGAATATTCCATACCACGCTGGCTGTGAGGGACTCTTGCCCCGGCCCTAAGGCCAGAATCGGGAACAGATCAGAAAGCGCAATGTAGTACTGTCCGAGGACGATCGAGATGAGTCCCGCTAGAACAGCAAGCACCGCTAAGAATATGAATACCGATATCCGCTGAGTGCGGCGTCGTGTGAAGACGTCGCTATGCATTGTCTGGGTCATATACAGCCTTTGCGAGTTTGACCAGTGTCTGACCGGTCATGGGGCCGAAGGCCAGGGACTGGCCGTCAGGAATGGTGACGATGCGCTGCTTTTGACCAGCAATGGTCTGAGCCACACCAGGACGTTCCAGTAGTCCGTCGACTCCGCCAGTGGATTTCAAACCATCGGTCATCATGATGATCACCTCTGGGTTGATGCGGGCCAGCGCTTCTGCGTTAGCAGGTTCGGCATAAGAAAGGTTGTTCTCCGCAGCGAGGTCGACTCCCCCTATTCCTTCGATGAGGTCTTGGGCGCCGGTCCCCTCCCCCATGATGAAGAACACGCCACCGTTCCCGCGGGCGTAGAGGAAGGCCATACGCATTGGTTCCTCGGGGGCAATGGTCTTAATGGCTTCCTTCGACTCATCAATTTCCTTGATGGAGCGCTCTGATAACTTGCGGGCCTCGTCCGGAAGCCCGACGGTCTCACCCAGCGTAATGATGTCTTCGTCAACCGAGTCGATGGTCCGCTGCGGTTCCATGACCACAGTGGTCACGCCTGCTTCACGGATCTGATCGATCGCATCACGGGGCCCAATGGAGTGGTCCACGATAACGAGCGTCGGATTAAGTTCTAGGACTGCCTCAACATTGATATTGTGGCCGCCTTCAGTCACGACAGGACGATCCGCCAGATTCGGTTCAGTGGAAGAGACGGTGCGGCCAACGATATTGTCCGCGAGCCCCAATCCACTCAGCGTTTTGGTGTAGGTCCCATAAATATCGAGCGCCAGAATCCGCGAGACGTCCGTGACGGAGACGTCATAACCATCAGCGTCAGTAAGTTCCACCGGAAGGGCGGGCTGGACTTTAGTACTTACCGGCTCGATATCGGCGAAGTCACTTACCTCAGTAACGCCTTCGAAGGAGCGCGGGTCGGAAAGGTCCTGCGGGTCCGGTAGCTGGTCTGTATAGCTTCCTTGCACGCCACAGGCAGTCAATCCCACGATGCACAGAAGCGGGAAAAGGAGACGTAGGAGAAGTTTCACGGCGATCTTTCTAGGAGTTGTTCATAATGAGGCGGCTGGTGGAGCCTCCGGCGATAATGAGCCCGGCGATGAACAGGAGGAGGTAGGTAACTAGGTCATCGGTGGTGCCGTTCTCGGAGTTCGCGGACTTGATCTGGAAATTCTTTGAACCATCTTCGTAGCCCTGCGACGAGTCACTGGCCAGCGCGTTGTCTACTGCTTCGGAGTTGACGCCGCCACTGCCCTTCGCCTCGGAGCCGGCACTGTCTCCCGCACTGGACGAGCCGCCACCACTATTGCCGCCAACAGCGTCGTTGCAATCGGCGTTTCCGCCCAGGCTGGCGTTGAAACTTAGCGGATCGAGTTGTGTTCCAGGTTCATAGAATTCGGCGAATGCCTTGGAGCCAACGTCAGTCAGGGATACTGTTGCTTCACCCGAAACGGCATCTGTCCCCACATCCAGAGACGTGAAATTCAAGTCGGCGATGGCGGTGCGTCCGAAGTCCTTCTTCTCGCCTTCCATGTTGGAGGAGCGCACGTCGCCGATTAGTTTTCCGGTTTTACCGTTGAAGGAGATTTCTAGATTCGCAATATTGAGGTCGAGCTTGCCGTGGTGGCCGGTGAACTGGATGCTTCCGCCGTAGCGCACGGAACCCGCGCCGTCCTTAACTGCGCCTGAGTTGCCGGAAAACTGGAATCTACTATTGCTGTATCCGACTCCCGAGAGATCCCATTTTCCTTGCGCAATGGAGCCGGTGATATAGGACTGGAATGACTTCTTCACTCCCCACTGCGCCCTAGCTTGGGTCACACCGGTGGCTTGGCAGGTTTCGTTGGCTGCAGAGGCTGCCCCTGACGAAGAATCCGCCGAGCTCGTCGCCCCCGAAGCACCGGAGTTAGGCACTCCAGCTGTCGACGCTCCCACGCTGGATCCGTTGCCAACTGCTGCTGTTTCTGGAAGGCTGTTGGCGCTTCGGCCCGGGGTACTGGTGCTACCGGAGGTAGAGTTGCCAGACTGCGCGCTAGCCGACACCGCTGGAGCCGCAGCCGAGTTGGTGTCGCCTCGCTTCTTGAATGAGTCCAGCTCGTCCAAGAAGGCTTGGGTATTACCCATAAACGTGGTGACACCGTTCATGGTGTCGTTGGTTTCGGACAACATAGCCATGACTTCCTTGTTGAAGCCCGTAAAATTGCCGGTAATAGAGTTCAGCTGCCGTTTCGAGCCAGATCCATTGTCGGCTGCACCGCCGGAACCAGAGCAGGATCCATCCAACGCGATGGTGCCTGAGGAAGGATCGAGTTCTTCGCCCTGCTCATAGAAGCCCGTGAAGAGCTTGACTCCCCCGGCGCTAAGAGACGTGGTTCCCGTCAGGTTCACTGCCGAGCCGTTGTCCTTGACAGGCTCCTGCAGATTAATGGTGGCGATGACCTCATCGTCGCCCTTAATCTGGGCCCCGCGGGTGTAGTTGCTTCGGTTCAGTTCATAAGAAACGTAGTCAACCGTCACTTTTGCTTGGTCACCGGAAGCAATGACCTTGAAGTCCGACATTGTCATGTCGAGAACCCCGTCATGTCCTGTGAAGTTCAGCGTGCCTTGGAACGGGATGGTGACTGTACCGCCAGAGGACGTGGGCGCGCTGGCTTGGAACACAAAAGCACCGTTGCCTTTTTCATCACCGCTAAAGCCGATACCGCTGGCTCCCCAGCCGCCGCGGGCGATATTGCCTTTGATGTAGCTTCGGAAGGATTGCTTGATCCCCCAGTTCCACGTACAGGAAGTCTCTGCGTGAGCTACCGGGGCGCTGTTCAAAAATGGAACGGCGCCGAGAGCAAGGGGAGCTGCGATCATCACACCGCATGCTGAGCGCCAGAGATTGCGAATCATGTTGAGAACCTTGTTTCATCCAGTACTAATTATAGGCTAGGCTTGCCTTGGTAAAGTCAGCCTGCCCTAAATTAACAGGTTTGTCAACATATCAACTGAACCGGAGGAAACAGCATGCACAGCCACCCCCACACCGATATCTTCAGGAGCATCTACCCCGACGTAGATCCGGCCCAAAAGTTCCCCCCTACTCTGTCGGAACGCGTGGCGTTAGCGTTCGCCGTCGGCGTTTTCATGTTCGGCGGAGTGAAGGGAGACCTACTCATCGCTGGCGCAGGGCTGGTGTTTGTTGTGGGCTGCGTTTGGACGCTTTCCCGAAAGACTCCCCGGCGCATCCGTGCCGAAGCGCGTAGCCGGTTCCCCCAAGAACCATGGGTGGAAAACCCTAGCCCCCTTATCCCCGCTTTATGGCTCGTGCTCGGTGCACTCGCCGTATCCGCGTGGTGGTTTACCCCTGATGAGTTTCTCACATGGAGCGCTTCCGCAGTGGCTATCCTGGCAGCCGCTGTAACGTGGTACATGCCGGCTATACAAGCTCGTCGCACGGATGTACCTGAAGGACCTGATTCAAACCCATAACAACCCCGAGCTTCCGTGATGCCGCGAGCCCGATCCTTGAAGCTAGCAGGCACAAATGGGCAGGTTACCCACCCCACAGGAGCCCGGTTCCGCAAAGTTCAGCACATCAATAGGACAGTAGGCGGGGAATACAGCTACCATGCCATCTGTGTCTGATAGATTCCGCCAATTGCCGCCGCCTGGCCCCGCTTGGGGAGGCAGTCTCATGGGTACCTCGATCGTATCCCGCCTCCTTGTCGAAAACGGTTTGATGATTGGCTCCGCCGTGTTTGCTGGCATTGCCTGTGTCATCTTCTTGGTTCTCACCATCGGTTTTGCGCGCTACCGCCAGCCCAGCTTTGCGCGCACAACAATGGCGGAATGGTCGATGTACTTTATTGGAATCTTGGCGCTCGGCGCGGCACTGTCGGGTCTAACGGGTATTCCAGCGTTCCGGCTCGTGGGTTTCTGGATCGGTGCTCCCGTCACCGTTGTCACGTGGGCTATTCAGCTCACCCGCTTCGACGGCCAGCCACGGTTTACCTGGGGATTGCCGCTGGTGGGACCCATGATTTCCTCCTCTGTCGCCGGGTTCTGTGCCCGCGATTACGGCCAGTTCTATCACTTGTTGGGCACGGGCTTTTTCGCCATGTCGATTCTCACGGCCGTCCCAACGTTCATCCGTGTGTACTGGGCCGCGTGGCACAGCAAAGTGGATCTCAGTGGCCCGAACTCCGCCACCGCCTGGGTGCCGCTGGGTGTGGTGGGACAGTCCACCACTGCGATGCAGATCCTCTACCCAGGTAAGTTCTCCGTGTACTACGGTCTCACCGCGATGATTATCGCTATCCCCCTTGCTCTGTGGGCAATGGCGAAGTTCTACCCCAACGTCGTACGGTGGGCGGAGTACACACCGGCCTGGTGGGCATGCACCTTCCCGCCGGGAACGGTGAGCATGGGAGGCCACCAAGTCGCTCTCGTCAACGGCTCTGAGCTTTTAGATCTCATCTCCCTGAGCCTGCCTATCTTGCTCATTGTTCACTGGACAGCCTGTTCCAGCCGCTTTGTCAGCTGGGCAATCGAGGGCCGCCGAATTGCTGAACGCACAAAAGAAAGTGGCCAGCCCGTTGCGGGCTAGCCACCGTGCAGCGCAGTTTGTTTACTTTATTTACTCCGCAGCTTTGACGAACTGAATGACGTGTCCCTGGGTGACGAAGGCAATGGTCGAATCGTCGATGGCGTAGACGTGTGGCTTGGCGTAGACAAGATCGGTGAATGCCTTAGCATCCTCCATCACGGACTTTTCGCAGCCCTTTTTCGTGGTCATCACGTCCTTCAATTCCACGGTGCCGTTCTTTTCGTCGACCGCGTAGGTGCCGCTGCCGCCGTTGCAGCCGTCATCAACGGCAACGGTGCCGTCTTCTTGGAAGCCGATGGTGATGTTCTTGTTCTTCTTGGCTTCAAACGGGCCGTCAAGGAGAACCTTGTTGGCCTCATCGGCAGAGAGTGGTGCCTTCAGGCCCTCGACGTCATCGATCTTTTCGACAACGCCGGAGCCCTTCTCATCATCTTGGCCGCCAAAGATCTTGGAGCTCAGCTGTGCGAACTGGCTGGAGCCGGAGGCGAAGGGGTTGGTGGGGGCAGATTCCACAGCACCAGCAACGCCGGTGCCAAAGGCGCTGCAGGTCAGTGCTGCGAACGCGGTTGCAATGGTCGCTTTCTTGAATGTGTGCGTCAACATGGTTTCACCCTAAAAAGCATCACGCTACAAACACAAGGCTTTTCATGGGTTTGTACTACAACTTTATACTTTCCCCAAGGAAACCATTTGTCTCACAGCTTTGACACGCACCGGCAAGATTTTACTTGTCTTCAGACTTGACGAACTGAATGACAATACCCTGGGCGCCCAAGGCATAGGTGGAATCGTCGATAGGGAAGACTGCAGGCTTAATCTCTAGAATCGACTTGAAATCCTGGGCATCAGCCATCACCGGCTTATCGCATGCCATCCTGGTCTCAGTGAGATTGTCAATGACAATCGCATCAGCCCCGTCGAAGTGGTAGGTGCCAGAACCGTGGTTGCAGCCATCGTTGTAGGACAGGGTGCCGTCCTCGTTGAAGGTGACAGATACGGCATCGTTCTTCTTGGCCTTGAAAGTGCCGACAATCGCCTTCTTCGCTTCATCGGCAGGAAGCTTGTCCTTGAAGCCGTCGACCTCCTCATACTTCTCGATGAGGCCGGAGCCCTTCTCATCATCCTTGCCGCCGTCATTGTTGCCGCCCTTGTTGCCAAACAGCTTAGAGCTCAGCTCTTCGATCTGGCTGGAGCTGGAGGCGAAAGGGTTAGCGGAGGTCGGTTCCGCAGCACCAGCAACGCCGGTGCCGAGGGCACCGCAGGTCAGTGCTGCGAGTGCGGTTGCAATGGTCGCTTTCTTGAGTGTGTGTGACATCATGGTCTTCACCCTAAAGAGCGCCCCACCCGCGTCTCAAGGGATTTCATTTGTTTGTGCTACTACTTTATGCTTCCGCCAAGAAAACAATCTTTCTCCCAGCTTCGCCATGACACCACCACTCACCTTCATCGCGCTCGACGGCGCCGACGTTGATGCGGTGCGTGCTCTTCTTGCGGGCTTGCCCAGGGAGGGTATATATCTGCGCCGCGGCACCTTGCTGCTCGAAACCTCCTACCTAGGGCCGGGCGCGCGAGATGTGTACGCCACAGCATGGGGCTATGGGATGAGCGATGTTACCTTGCTCTTTGCCCTGTCCTGTCACGGACGGCTGCTGATGACCGTGGGACAGCTGGTCTTGGTAGGCGTCGACAAGCACAGCCCCTGGATTGGCCGAGAAGAACTGGAGGACTCCATCGTCGACGGTGAGGTCAGTGTGGTGACGGAGCCGAAAGAACTGGCTTACTGGTTACGCTTGACGTAGCCCATGCGGGGCCGGAAGCCCTGCGGGTGCTTCATCTGCGCCACAGCATCGCCGATAACCATGCGGTGGCGGGCGCTGACGGACGTCGGCATCTGCGCCACGGAGAACCACTGGGCATCCAGGTTTTCCTCGTCAGAAACGACGGGTTCAGCATCGTCCGGAACAGACACGCGGAGGGTGGTGTCCATAAACATGCACTGATCCCCGTTGGGAAAGGTCACGGGCCCAACCTGGCCCACACCGAGGAGGGCTTCGATACGCCCATCGAGGCCGATTTCTTCCTTAACCTCCCGCAGCGCCGTCGTGGTGATCTCCTCCCCCGGCTCACAAATACCGGAGACCGGAGCCCAGTTTCCGTTATCAGTGCGTTGGGCCAAGAGCACCGACGGCAGCTCCCAGATAGCTGAGCCAGTTGGCACCGCACGCACAATCACCGCGGTGACGGCGGGAAGAAAAAGCTGGTCGTGGCCGATTTTCTCACGTAGGGACAGAATATACTCAGGAGTGGGCATGGACCTTATCCTACTGGGTCACAGGTTGTCGAGAATCTCCGGGAGGACTGCTTCGATGTCCGCGGCCACCGTGAAGGACATTTCGGCGCCAGCACCGTTCGCACAATCAACACCATCGATGTCCGCATCCGTCGTGCCTGATAGCACCCCCACGATGATGCCCTCCTGCGAGGTGCCCGGCGCGCCGTACACCGGTGCACCGGAGTCGCCGCGGGCCGAGCACGCTTGCGCCCGCGCAGAAACGGTATCCACCGTGCGCTCGGCATAGGTGAGTTTGCCTGGACCTTCGCGGTGCGTTAGTTGCCCGCAGGTCTCTCCTGTAATGCGCCCTAGCTTGCACACCTCCGCAGGCAAGGCGCTCTCCCCCGCCGCAGCTACAGAGGTGGGCATATCCTGTGGGGAGTAAAACTCCGCCTGACGGGAGATCTCTACGAGGGCGAAGTCCAGCCCATGCGTGTCTGGGGCAGACAAGTCCGAATAGATAATGCTGCCCACCGGATCGGCAGGGTACGTAAACTCCCCCTCCGCATTGCCGGCCCACACCGTATCGCCAGGCTCGCCGCAATGGGAAGCGGTGACGGCGATTGTGCGGGCGTCATCAAGCACAAAGCTCCAGGCCACCGTGCACAGGTTGAAATCAAAGTTCTCACCGGGCACGGGCTCACGGGAGCTGACGTCCAGGGCGGTACCTGGAGGAACCGGCGACGAGCCCGGGCTTTCTGCCCGTGGTGTCGACGGCACAACGGTTGTGTACGGGGCGCTGCCTGCCTCGGAGTGGTTATCCTCCGCAGGTACGCAGGCCGCCACCCCCAGGCTCATGACGCACACCACGCCGAGGAGGAAACGCCTAGTCATCCTGCTCTGGGCTAGCCTCTTCCGCCTTCGAGTCCTTCTCTTTTTCCATCTCCGCAACCTGCTTCATGTCACGGATAAACTTTTCTGGATCAAACTCGGTGAAGTATTCCGGGCCTGAAAATTGCTCTTGTCCCATGGGTTTAGACCTCCGTGCTGCTAATCGACGCCGTAATGTAATCCTTCACCGCACCTGCGTCATTGGGCAAGTCCTTGACGCGGCGCTCGGCGTCCATAATGCCCGCGAAACGCTCGGGGACATCCGGCTCGGTACCGATGGCCTCCGCGATGGTCTCAGAGAACTTCACCGGCAGGGCAGTTTCCAAGCACACGATGGGGCTCTCTACCCCATGCTCATCCTTGACCGCGCGGGCCACCTTAATGCCATCTGCAGTGTGCGGATCAACGAGGACATGGTACTTCTCGTGCACGTCCTTGATAGTGGCGAGGCGATCAGCATGTGTGGAAGCGCCGGACAGGAAGCCGTACTCCTGGCGCGCGGCGTCGAGAGCATCCTTGTCCACGCTGAATCCACCCTCCTTGACCTTCACGCCGAAGAGCTCGCCGACCTGGGCGGCATCGCGGCCCAGCAGGTCGAAGACAAAGCGCTCGAAGTTGGAGGCGCGAGAAATATCCATGGACGGCGAGGAAGTCTTATGTGTCTGCGCAGAAGAGCGCGGGCGGTAGCTGCCGGTGCGGAAGAACTCATCGAGGACGTCATTCTCATTCGTCGCGACAATGAGGCGGTCAATGGGCAAGCCCATCTGGCGAGCGATATGGCCCGCGCAAATATCGCCGAAGTTACCGGTGGGCACGCTGAAGGAAACCTTCTGGGCATTCTCCGTGGTGACCTTGAGGTAGCAGTTGATGTAGTAGACAATCTGCGCCATGAGGCGAGCCCAATTGATGGAGTTCACGGCACCAATGCGGTGCTGCGCCTTGAAGTTGGCATCGGACGACACAGCCTTGACTACGTCCTGGCAGTCGTCGAAGACCCCGTCGAGGGCGATGTTGAAGATATTCGGGTCATCGAGTCCAAACATCTGTGCCTGCTGGAACGGCGTCATCCGCCCAGCCGGGGTCAGCATGAACACGCGGATACCATGGCGGCCACGCATGGCATATTCAGCAGAGGAGCCGGTATCGCCCGAGGTAGCACCCAAAATGTTGAGTGTTTCACCGCGGCGTGCCAGCTCGTATTCGAAGAGCTCACCGAGCATCTGCATGGCCATGTCCTTGAAGGCGGCTGTGGGGCCTTCCGAGAGGTGACCGATGTACAGTCCCTCCCCCAGCTCGCTGACGGGGACGATCTCCTCATGGGCAAACTTGGGGTAAGTGTAAGCGCGTTGCGCAATGCCCTCGAGGTCATCCTCCGGGATGTCATCCACGAAGAGCTTCAGCACCTCTGCGGCCAGCGCCGCGTAGCCGCCCTCCGCGAGCGTCTGACGCCACGCAGTCAGGGTGGCATCATCGATGCGGGGATAGGATTCCGGCAGGTACAGGCCTCCGTCAGGAGCCAAACCTCCGAGGAGGATGTCCGTAAAGGAGGCCGGCTGGCGGTCGGTGTCTCGGGTCGAAATGTACTTCACCCCCTGCATCTTAGTGGGTGCGGCGTAAAGTATCAGCCATGTCAACCCCTCATCCTCGCGAAGTCATCACTACCAAAGCTCTCTCTGTTTGGGTAGCAGCCATGCTGGTCTACATCGTGGCGATGACCGGGCGCACATCCTTTGGCGTGGCCGGGCTGGAAGCCATCGACCGCTTCGAAGTGGACGCCTCACGCATTGCGGTGTTTACCTCGGTTCAGCTGGGCGTCTACGCCCTCGCACAAATCCCCACCGGCATGCTCATTGATAAATTCGGTCCGCGCCGCCTGCTTGTTATCGGCTCGGTCATCATGGGCCTAGGCCAAGTTGTGTTGGGTTTTACCACGAACTACTGGGTGGCCATCGCTGCCCGCATATTAATCGGTGCCGGCGATGCCACCGCCTTCCTGTCAGTAATGCGCATCCTCCCTTACTGGTTCCCACTGCACCGCACCCCTATGCTTACCCAGGTGACCTCCTCGCTAGGTCAGCTGGGCCAATTCATGTCCGCCATCCCATTCTCCCTCGTTCTGGGCTGGGCCGGATGGACCACGGCGTTTGTCACGCTGGGCGCGGTGGGCATCCTTATCGCTGTGGCTGCCGCGGTAGCGGTGGCGGACTCCCCGGAATCCCTCGGCATTGTTAAGGCTCCAAAAGAACGCCCCAACTCTGGGTCCCCCGGTCTTGGCTCGCTGCTAGCCACCGTGCTGCGCTCCCCAGTAGCCTGGCAGGCCTTCTTCATCCACTGGGTAGGCTTGGCAGCCACTAATGTTTTCGTCATGCTGTGGGGTATGCCGATGATGACGGCTGGCCTGGGCTTTTCCAAGACGGAAGCCGGCTGGGTTCTGACGTGGTTTAGCGTATGCATGGTTCTGGTCGGCCCTCTGCACGGCAAGCTCTCCTCACGGGCAAGCGGGTACCGCCCATGGCTTACCCTCAGCTTCGTCGCTGTCCATATCGCGGTGTGGGTCGTCTTCTTCCTTGCCGGCGGCAGCTACCTGTCCCTGTTCATCCTCATCAGCTTGGTCTCCCTGTGCACGCCGGTGGCGAATTATGGGTTCGACATTGTGCGCGAAAACCTCGAGCGCAGCGTTGTCGCCACCGCGACCGGTTTGGGCAATATGGGTGGGTTCATTTCCTCTATGCTGGGTGCGCAGCTTTTCGGCGTGTTTCTGGACCACTTGGGCCATGGCCCTGCGTATCCCATGCATGATTTCCGCCTAGCTGCCTGGGCAGTGCTGGGCGTGTGGGGCGTGGGCATCGTGGGCGTCATCATCACCCACATCCTGCGTAGACGGGGTGGCGACACGCGCCGGCGCACCACCATCGTGCAGGTGGGCTAGCCCCAGGGCAGCGTGTTGATCTGCATCTCCAGGGGCACCCCATTTGCCACCGCAAACATCCCTAATCCCCCACCGATGGGAACGAGGATGGCGAGGCTGACCCCGCACACCGTCCGCAGGAGCTCTCGCAACCGTCGACGTTTCTCCATCTCAACGCACCACCTTTACCGTTTCGTTATGTGTGCGTTTGAGACTAAGCACCCCGCCTGCCAGCACCATGCCGGGTCTCTGCCGAGTCTCTGCCAGTCGCTGCGCGCTCCCTAATCTGCTGGGGTAGATTCTGCGATGATGGGCCCCATCGCTGGGGTAACAATGCCGGCGTCGAAGGCGGCAAGAGCGCCTGCAGCATCGTCCTTTGTGATGGTCCCGCTCTCTACGGCCTTCTTCAGCTCTCCTTGCAGGACCTGGCGGGAGCGGTAAACATCAGTCGACACCGACAGGATGCCGCGTGGCACCGACTCCGCAGGAATTCCGAGCGCTTCTGCTAGCGCCACAATGCGGTCTTTCTCCGCTGAATCCGCATTCACATTGACCGACTGGTCTTGGGGCACGCCGCCGTTAACAACGTCCTGCACTGTCAAAAAATCCTCCGGGGTATGTTGCCGCTCAGTAAACCACCAGCCAACACCAACAACCGCTAGGACTGCGAGCACCACCGCGATCCACACGGCGATTATTTGCTTGGACTTCACGCCCATCACTCTAATGCGCCCTCGTTCCTACGGTTTAATCAATATCAGGGCCAAAAGTTCCGAAGGAACTTCCGCGCGGTGGGTACGGCGGATCTAGACGCTCAGAGAGTGCATCAATGATCGAGCGAATGGTGCTTTCTGCCACTGGGCGATCCATGCCGGTGCGTGGGCGCCTCTCCGGCTGCGGTTCCACTGGGCGCACGCGCGGCTTATCGACGTCCACTCGCATCACCGTTCCTTCCACGCTGAGCTCCGCCTTCGGATCGCTGTGAGCGGCACGCGCTGCAGCGAGGAATGCTTCAAGGTCAGCCAGCGTAGCACCGGCAAGGTCGAGAGAAAGGTTTAAGCTCATGGTCTGGTAATCCTTCGGTTTGGGAGGGGCACTGCGGAGAAGGGAAAAACTTTCATTCCGTTTGCTCCTCAGAGTATCGCTTTCGCACGGGAAAGAACAGGGTTTAGCAGCAAGTTCAGGGATAACCCTGAGATCTGAATCTTGTTGTTCTCATTAATCGTGTTCAAAGGATTCCGTTTCTCCCCAGAACACCTCATCCACCACCTTGCGGGCATGGCGAGTGACTTTGAGATAGTGCTCGAGAAAATCCTGGTTATTCTCCGGCGCCCAGCCGGATGCACCGGCGACCTGAGCTAGCTGTGGGCCGGGTGCTGGAAGCTGGTCTACGCGTTTGCCACGCACGAGGACGAGTGCATTTCGGGCGTCAGTGGCCAACAGCCACGCCTCACGTAGGTCCTGGACGTGTGAAGCAGGAATAACCTCATGCTCCTCCAGCGCATCCAAGACGCGGAGCGTGGACGGATCATGCAGTTCCGGTACTTCGTGAGCATGCATCATTTGTAAGAGCTGCACGGTCCACTCAATATCGGTGAGGCCTCCACGGCCCAGTTTGGTGTGGGTATTACGGTCTGCGCCACGAGGCAGGCGCTCATTATCAACCCGCGCTTTCATCCTGCGTATATCCCGCAGAGTCTTTTCACTCGCGCCATCTGCTGGGTAGCGGAATCCATCAATCATCGTCATAAACTGCTCGCCCACCTCCTTGTCGCCAGCGACAAAGGCAGCGCGCAAGAGGGCCTGCATCTCCCAGGACTCACCCCAGCGGGAGTAGTAACGCTCATAGGACTCAATCGAGCGCACGACAGCTCCCGAGCGCCCTTCAGGGCGCAGACCCAAGTCAACGTCCAATGGTGGGTCACCGGACGGCTTGGCCAAGCGGCGACGCAGCTTATCAATGATGCTGATTGCCCACGAGATCGCAGCCGATTCCTCAACGCCCTCCGTCGGCTCGGCCACAACAATGACGTCAGCATCCGAACCAAATCCCAGCTCCATGCCACCGAGACGCCCCATGCCAATCACCGCGATGCGCGCCGGCGGCTCAGCATCCTCTTCCGCAAGGCGCCAAGCACGAACTTCGGCCCGCAACGCGGCCTCCAAAACGGCATTCCAGATGGTGGAAAGCTCGTGGCATACCTGTTGTACAGGAAGGAATCCCAGCAAGTCTGCCGACGCAATGCGGGCAAGCTCCACGCGACGCAATGACCGTGCCACTGCCACGGCTTTATCTGGGTTGGCATGACGTTTCGTTGAGTTGATGAGTGCTGAGGAGACCTGCTCCGGCTTGGTCTCCAACAGCTTCGGCCCCGCCGCACCGTCAGAGAGCTGTTTCACCACATCAGGGGCCTTGATGATGAGCTCCGACGTAAACGGCGAGGTGCCCAAGATCTTCATGAGACGCTGGCCCACCACGCCCTCATCACGGAGCATGCGGAGGAACCAATTCCTGTCATAGGCAGCCTCCGACAACTTCCGGTAGTTCAGCAGGCCCATGTCAGGGTCTGCCGTGAAGGAAAGCCATTCCATCAGCGTAGGAAGCAAAATAGCTTGGATGCGCGCCTTGCGTGAGCTTCCCGCGGCGAGCGAGGTGAGGTGCTCGAAGGCACGGTCAGGGTGGCGATACCCCAAGGCCGCCAGCTGTAGGAGCGCGGCCTCGCGGGAGAGCTTGAGCTCATCTGCAGACATCGACGCCACGGAGTTAAGAAGCGGCCGGTAGAACAGGCGCGAGTGCAATTCCGAAATCAGCACACGAATTTTACGCAGGTGCTCGTTCATCCTGTCTGCGGCTGATTGCTGCCCTTGGGAGTGGAAGCCTGCATTGAGGGCTAGCCACTTCAGCGCGCTGGCATCATCACTGGCCGGCATAGTGTGGGTGCGGCGGAAGCGCTCCAACTGCAGGCGGTGTTCCAACAAGCGCAGGAATTCATAAGCCTCAATGAGCTGGGTACCGTCTTCACGGCCCACGTAGCCTGCGCGTACGAGAGCGGCAAGTGCATCCACCGTAGCGAGTGTGCGAAGAGTGTCATCGGAGCGCCCATGGACGAGCTGAAGCAACTGCACCGCGAATTCGACATCACGTAATCCACCCTCACCGAGCTTAAGCTCACGGTGACGCATATCTTCCGGCACGTTATCGAGGACACGGCGACGCATGGCCTGCACATCCTCAACAAATGACTCACGCTGCGAAGCAGTCCACACCATGGGGCCGATGTTGTCCACATAGTCCTTACCCAACGGCATGTATCCCGTCTGGGGGCGGGCCTTGAGCTGTGCTTGAAACTCCCAGGTTTCTGCCCACCGCTTGTAGTACGCAATATGCGAATCCAAGGTACGCACCAAGGCGCCAGACTTTCCTTCGGGACGAAGGTTTGCATCGACCTCGAAGAAACACGCTGAACCGATTCGGTTAAATTCTGAAGCTAGTCGGGTTACTCGCGGTGTGGCCTCCGAGCCGACGAAAAGGACGTCGACGTCTGAAATGTAATTGAGCTCGCCAGCACCACACTTGCCCATTGCGATCACTGATAACTGGGCATCGAGTGAGTCATCGCCGTAGACAACGCGCACCGCGCTTGCCAGGGCGGCCGTCAGTGCTGCGTCTGCAAGTGCCGTTGTCAGCCTGGTCACCTCGCGGAATCCAACGCGCGGCTGTGGCCGCGACTGTCCTTTTCGCGAATGGAATGTTCCTGCAAGATCGTGGGCAGCAATGCGCATCATCAGCGTGCGGTAGACCGTCTTGAGCTGTGCTTTGTGCTCCCCCGCTTCCGCGCGGTACGTACCCGGCGTGGTGAGATCCTCGCTGGCAGTATCGGGACGATCCGGTTGCTCAGCAAACGTTGCCGGCTCTGCGCCAATCGTAGTGAGCAGCGTATGCAGCATTTCCGTGGGAGTAGGCAGCGCCCGCTGCAGTTCTTGCCACGTGCCGGGGTTTGCGGCGAGATGATCTCCAAAAGCCGAAGAACCTCCGAGTAGAGCAATGAGTCGCACTCGGAATGTCTCATCTTCTCGCAGTGCCGGGCCAATCTCAGGAGCGCCGTCAAAGACCCTCATGAGGGTATTCAAGGCCAAGTCTGGGTCACCGGCAGCCGCCAGTGTCCACAACAAATCCAAAGAGTCAGCGTTGTCCCAGCCTAAGCGGGCAAGGTCCTCCGCTGCGGTCGGTCTAGTCAGCCCGAGAGTTGCTGGTGACGGTACTGATGCAGGACGCATGCTTCTCCTAGAAGTTCAGGTTGTGGCGAAGTTCAAAAGCCGTGATCTGCTGCTGGTACTCGTGCCATTCATCCCACTTGGAGCGCAGGAAGTATTCAAAGACGTGCTCTCCCAGAACTTCCGCCATAAACTCAGAACGCTCAAACTCACGAAGCGCCTGATCCAAGCTCATCGGCAGATCCTTATAGCCCATCGCACGGCGTTCCCGGCGCGTCAGCTGATGGACGTCATCCTCTGCAGGATCACCAAGCTCGTAGCCTTCCTTGATACCCCGCAGACCGGCGGCAAGAAGAACCGCATAACCCAAGTAGGGGTTCATCGCGGAATCCAAAGAACGAATCTCTACCCGGCGCGACATCTCTTTGGAGAGCCGATACGTAGGAACACGGACGAGCGCGGAGCGATTCGACACGCCCCAAGTCACGGAACCCGGCGCCTCGCTACCGAACATGAGCCGCTTGTAGGAGTTCGTCCATTGGTTAGTGATTGCCGTCATTTCGACAGCGTGCTCGAGGATGCCAGCGATGAACTGCTTCGCAGTCTCCGAAAGGGAGAACTCATCATCCGGGTCGTGGAACGCATTCGAGTCCCCTTCAAAGAGACTCAGGTGCGTGTGCATACCGGAACCCGAGCGATGCTCAAATGGCTTGGGCATGAAGGTGGCGTGAACGCCCTGTTGCGAAGCGACCTCCTTAATGACGTAGCGGAAGGTCATAATATTGTCCGCCATCGCTAGTACGTCTGCGTGCCTCAAGTCGATTTCCTGCTGCCCAGGAGAGGTTTCATGGTGACTAAATTCCGTGGCGATGCCCATAGACTCCAGTGCGTACATGGAGCGCCGACGGAAGCTCGGCGCATTGTCATGAGTCGCTTGGTCAAAGTACCCGCCATTGTCGGTGGCAACCAACCTGTTAATGTCCCGCGCATCCTCGAGAAGGTAGAACTCCACTTCAGGCGATGCCATACACGTGAATCCTTCATTTGCAGCCTCAGTGACCTGTCGTCGCAAAATGTGTCGCGGGTCCACCATCGAGGGCTGACCATCAGGCTGCGCGATATCGCAGAACATCCGTGCCGACAGCAGCTCAGGTTCATCCTTGTCGAAAGGCATGATCTGGAACGTCGACGGATCTGGCATCGCAATGGTGTCAGCCTCAGAAATGCGGGAGAAACCTTCGACTGATGAACCATCGAAGCCAACGCCTTCTTCAAATGCAGATTCCAATTCGGAGGGGCTCATCACCACGGACTTCAAAGCGCCCAGGATGTCGGTAAACCACAGACGAATAAAGCGGATATCGCGTTCTTCTACTGTGCGGAGGACGAATTCGTGTTGGCTGTTCATGCTCTAAACCCTACCGGCGGTCAGTACACCCCAGCCGAAAGTCATCAGGATTGCCCCCGCATCGCTGTTCGTTACCCCTGCTCGCAAGAGTATCTCGGGGGCAATAATTTTCTAACCCAGGGACTTATGTCGAAGCAACATGCTTGAATGGCCACACAAGCGAACATTTGTACCAACCACAAAAGGATAGTTATGAACTCTTACCACTCAGCACTCAGTGACCGAGGCATCGATCTCGTTATTGTCGCCGCGCAACAGGGGTGGTCTCCCGCAGATCTACTCCACGTCCTAGGCAAATACTGCTACCCCATCGTTTACCGTGCCGCTGGGCGTGTACCAGCCCAAATCACCTCTACGGTTCTACGCAAGGAATGGCTAACCCTCGAACCACCCACGTCCATGAGCATGACCACTACCGAGCTCGAACAGTTCATTACAGAAATCATGAGGCTGCCTCGGTTAAGGGACGTTGACGCTTTGATTGATGAGTCGAGCGCTCAACAACCGCGTAGAACCAAAGAAGCCAAGGTGCGCACAAGAATCACTAATCTCCTCAAGAAGGCCGAATCGACGCCTTACGAAGAGGAAGCGAGCGCGCTTATTGCTAAGGCTCAGAGCCTTCAGCAACGACACCGAATGGAAGAGATTGACAGTAATGATGCAGCTGAGTTCGTTTCCAGGCGGGTTCGCATCAGTGCTCCCTACATCAACCACAAGTCGACATTGCTCAGTGTTATCGCTGATAGAAACGGCTGTTCCGCGTTGCAGATTCACCCTAAAGGAATCATCACCATTTTCGGAACCGAGGGCGATCTTCGACATGTGCTCGATCTCTTCCGGTCTCTGCAGCGCCAATGTGATTGGCACATGCGCCATGGGGAGCATGCCGAGAATGCCCAGAAACTCGGCAACCTCGCGAGTTACCGCCGCAGCTTCATCCTGTCGTACGCATCTCGGATCGGCGAGCTTCTCGATGAGGCTAACAAGACATTCGCACCCCATGAGCCTAGGGAAACAGACCTCAAGGATTCTGCCCACCAGGATGACCCCCACGCATTGGCACTCACCAACCGGGCCTTCAATGCATTGGATCAGCGCCAGCTAGACGCTGAAGCAGCCCGAGACCGACACTTCCCAAATGCGCGGACAATATCGCTGGCTATGGGCAGCCGCGCGGGTATGTCCGCTGGGGCCTCCGCTGCAGAAAAATCTCATCTTAACGGCGATTCCTCTGGAGTGGACGGACGCCGACAACTAACACGCTAGGCAACCACTCCAACCCCGTATAGCCCTGTGGCCAGGTAAACTATGTAGCGATATAAGGGCATTTCCTGCTCTTTGAGAAAGTTTCCTCCTCCCGACGAAGGTGTGTGTATGTCTCCCAAGACGTTCCTAGAAGTCGAAGCAAAGTTCGCCGTGGATGAATCCACGCCGGTACCTGATCTCACCCAGCTCGAAGAGGTCGCCCGGGTAGCGGAAACTCGTCATCACTCAATGTCAGCGATTTACTACGACACTGCGGATCTTCGACTCACTCATGCCAAGATCACTCTGCGCCGCCGTACAGGCGGTAATGATGATGGATGGCACATCAAGATCCCGGGTGAGGCGGGACGTACAGAAATTCGTGCTGAATTGGGCGAGCCTGTTGACGGCCGCTATGAGGTTCCGGCAGAGCTCATCCACGAAGTGCGCTCGGTGGTCCGCAATCACTCTCTGGAGCCCATTGCACAGGTGGATAACAACCGTACGGAATTGCTCTTGGTCGACACAGCTGATCAGCCGGTCGCTGAGTTCTGCGATGACCACGTCACCGCCTTCTCGTTCCTACCGGGCGGCTCCCAGTGTGTATGGCGCGAGTGGGAGGTCGAGCTCGCAGGGGAACTTCCCGCCACCAAGGAGGGCGGCTCCTTCCTGCGCCACGCCACATCCCTACTCATCAGCTCTGGTGCTCGCGTATCGTCCTCACCTTCCAAGCTGAAGTCGGCCCTGGGGGACTCCATCAACAACGTGGAGCTGCCGCCGGCACTCGCCGTATCGAATGTTGAACCGGACTCCCCCGCCGCAGCCGTCGTCAATGCACTCAAAGCAAACCGTGACAAGCTCGTGGAGTATGACCCTCGAGTTCGCCGCGATGAGTGGGATTCCGTGCACCAGATGCGCGTTGCTACGCGTGAGCTCCGCAGCCACCTTCAGACCTTCCACGGCATTGTGGTGGGTCCGGAGATTAAGCGTCTGGAATCTGATCTCAAGGAACTCGCCAGCATGCTGGGCGTAGCCCGCGATGCAGAGGTTGTCGAAGAACGCTGGCAGAACCTCCTCGCGTCGGAGGACTCTGACGTGCTGGATGATGCAACCCGTGAGCACATTTCACACGACATGGGCCGTGACTACCGCCGTGCTCACCGTCGCGTTATCGCTGCACTCGATTCTGATCAGTACCTCGATCTGCTTGACGCCCTTGACGCCTTCTTGGCGAACCCTCCGGTTGCTCGTGAGGACGACGAGCGCGACGAAGCTGAGGCTGACGCAAGCGTTGAGGTGGGTCCTGAGGCACAGGAGTCCGCTGACAATCAGGAAGGCCAGGGGTCTCAGGACGAGCCGAAGACTAAGACCAAGCACTCCAAGACTGAGGATAAGGAGCATCATGACCTCGATACTGTCATGGCTTTGCACCTCAACGAGGCATACGACAAGTTGGTAAAGCGCCACAAGAAGGCGGTGAAGAACTGGGACAACTCCGAGTTGTCGCTGCATGAGCGCGAGGAATATTTCCACGACATGCGCAAGGCCGCTAAGAAGCTGCGTTACGCTGCGGAAGCTGCAGGTTCGGCTACCAATCTCAAGACCAAGAACCTGTACAAGGCGTGCAAGCAGATGCAGTCGGTGTTGGGTGACTTCCAGGATTCAGTAACATCCCGTGACAAGCTCATCGAGCTGGCTGAGACTGCTCGTCGGCGAGGCGAGGATACCTTTGGTTACGGCCTTCTCTACCAGCGAGAGCGCGCCATTGGTCTGGAGGCGCTCGATGCCTACGCCGAGAGCTTCAAGGCTATTAAGGCGGCGTTTAAGCCGCTGCGCAAGAAGCTGCGAAAGTAACGCCGCTCGATAATCGCTTTAAGCAGGTCCGTGAGACGTGGTTGACCCCGCTGCTCCCCTCATTAGGTGCACTAAGCGCCTACCTGATGGAGAGCAGCGGGGTCAGGTGTTTGTCAGTAGTGACGCCTGTGGCAGTGGCGCCTGTGGCTGTGACCTCTAGTAGTCGTCTTCAGCTTCATCCTCGGCATCGGCAGCCGCGGTACGAGCGTTAGCAATCTCGATGGCGTGCTCGGCGGCCTCACGGGAGTCATACGGGCCCATACGGTTCTCCCAGCCAGAAACCTTGCCTTGGGTAACCTCACCGGTAGATGGGTCATAGAACCACTTGTTGTCAGCGTCAGCCATTGTTTTCTCCATTCTGAGACTCGTATCTCTACGTTGTGAATCGGGGAATGCGGAGACCTCTCCGGTTTCGGTCACCGGAAAAGTGCACCGTCGATTCGATGCACCCCACACTACAGACCCCTCGTGAGCCATGCGGCTAGAATGAACAGGTCACTCTCTCCTGCCCAGCCGCAGAGAACATACCGCCACCAGCAAAGGAGTACTTCCCCGATGCCCCTGTGGACCGCCCCTTCAACGCCGGTCATCGACCGCGTACGCACCGCACACAATGAGAACGTCGGTACCGAGCCCGCTCACATTGCGAGTGCCCCAGCCACGTGGTCGCTCATTGGTGAGCACATTGATCACTACGGCGGCATCGCCATCATGGGGCTGTCGGACCTGCGCGCAGCGGTAGGAGTCAGCCCACGTGACGACGGCACCGTCACCGTTCGCTGCCTCAACGCTGACGGCAGCACGACCGAGGATTTCATCACGTTGGATAAGGTCTCCGCCCTCGCCGCTGAACAGCAGCCCAGCGTTGATTCTGAGGGCCAGCCGGTGAAACCCCCGGCACCGGCAGGAGGCCTTGCCGCGCGTTTGGGCGGCATTATCCACACAATGATCACCCGCCAGCTGCTCTCCCGCGAGACCACCGGCGCGGACATCACGGTGGTCACCGACATCCCAGATAACGCGGGACTGGGTGCGGCAGCAGCGATCGACATCGCGACGGCTCTCGCTCTGCTGGGCAGCGCTGACGATCCGCACGACGCCCCGCTGCGCGCGCGTCTGGCTGAGGTCTGCTCGCAAGCGGTCGGGACTTTCGCACACTTCCCGGCTCTGCGCGCCCGCCATTCCGCAGCGCTGCGCGGAACTGGTGAATCCATCACCATCATCGACTATGCCGATGGTTCCGTCACGCAGGCTCCGCACCCAGTCAACCAGGACCTAGCAGCTTGTGTGCTCGCCGTACCAGGTGACTTCGACTGCGAAGAGGCTATCGCCGATATCCGCACCCGCGAGCGCTTCGTGGATGACGCTTGCCGCGCCTTCGGCACGGAATCGCTGCGTCTGTTGCCGGACGCACCGCAGCGCGTTCTCGACTGGCTGGCGGCCGTCCACAAAATCCACGGGCCAGAAAATCAGCCCACGATTCCCCAGGCCACCGCATGGCTGACTTTCTACGCAGAGGAAACCGATCGTGCCCAGGGCCTGGCCCGTGCGCTGCGGTCCCGGCGCGGAATGGAACTCTTCCCGCTGCTGACGCAGTCACAGTCAGCGTTGGCTACGGTGTACGGCTTCGACTCTGCCGAAAAGCTCGCCCAGCTGGCCACCGCCCGCGGTGCTGTGGCAGCACGTTCGGCGCATGCCGGAACGTCGACGGCGGTCATCGCCTATGTTCCTGCTGCCAAGGCCACCAACTTCGCCGCTGATTTGGCGGAAGATGGCTTGCTTGTGGTTCCGCTCAACGCGGGCGCGCCGGCAGTGACCGAAAGCTAGTCGGCCGGCCAAGCGAAGAGTACGTCGCGCTCCGCTACATCGGCCTTGACGAGGGACACGGTGGTCTCGCTGCCGGTTGCGGGCTGGCCCACGGCCTCCCCCATCACAGGAGGCTCGAGTACAAAGAGGCGGGCCTTCTCGCGCTTCTCGCTGCCGTCGAGCACAACAGCGTCGAAGTTCGTGCCCTCCCACGGTGCGAGGACGGTAGCCTCCGTGAGGTTGAGGCAGGCCCTGTCCACCTGGGAGGCCAGCTGCGATGTCGAGCGCATCGTGGAAATGACCGCAGCAGCGCGCTCGCGAACCCACTCCGGGATCTCGTAGCCGCCGCTGAGCGCCAAGCAGACCTCGGTAGCGAAACGATCCACGAGGCGCCGCAGCGGCGCCGTGACGTGGGCATAGTACCCACCAATGCCAGCGTGGACATCAGCCGGGGATTCCTCCAGCCACACATAATCCGCGCCGCGCAAGAGGCGTTGGGCTTCACGCATGACCGCCATGCCACGGGGCGAATCAGCATCGACAGAGTGCAAGAACTCTGAAATGGACTGCCCTTCCAGCGAGAAGCCCAGAGCTTGAGCTTCGGAACGGAATTCGGCTTCAGCCTCCGGTGTGGCAGCGGCCAACGTGCGCAGGAAACCGACGCCGTGGGATTCCATGAGTCGGCCCGCACACATGCCGGTCAACAAGGAAATTTCCGAGTTGTAGTCCATGACTTCATAGCGCGGCTCGATAATGAGCTCGTAGTGTCCCTGTTCCTCAGCCTGCCCCGAGTCAGATGTCTCGGAGACCCGCTGGGAGGGCAGACGCAGGTTGATCGCGTCTCGACGCAAAGAGGAAGCCTGGCGCAGCTTGCCCACCTGTGGCAGCAATGCGATGGAGGAATGCAAGGTGCCGTTCTCTAGATCCTCGTGGACCTGGTCGTAGTCAAGGCGTGCGCGGTTGCGCACGAGGGCGCGCTCGACCGAGAAGTCCTCTACCTCACCGGCGGAGTCGAGGTCGAAGGTCCAGAGGACGGCGGGCCGGTCGACGTCGGCAAGCAGCGAGGCCCTATCCTCTGAGAGCTCCGCCGGGTGTAGCCGCGCTGGGTCATCGGGGAGATAAATGGTCTGCCCGCGCTTGAGAGACTCCTCTTCTAAAGCTGAGCCGGGCTCGATGAAGGCGGCAACGTCCGCAATGGCGTAAAGCACGCGGTAACCGCCGTCGCGGGCCTCAATGAACACGGCCTGGTCCAAGTCCATGGAACCGGCCGGATCGATGGTGACGAAGGGAATGTCCCGGGCGTCCCGACGCTGGTCTGCGTAGCGATCCTGCGCGGCGGCGGCCTGTGCGGAAACCTCAGACGGGAAGTCGGTGGGGACGGAAAATTCTTCCGCGATGGCGCGGAAATCCAACGGTGCGGCATAAAGCTTCATGCCGCCCCATTGTTCCAAAAAATTAACGTGTAGGAGCGAATGAGCCAACCTATAAGCCGGATTCTGTACCGCGCACGCGGCGCGGCGGTAAACATCCATCCAGGCCAACCGTTGCCAGTTGGCTCAAGCAGCTACCTTCAGACTTCGGCGAGCAACCTACTGACGTCTGATCGGGCCCGCATTCGTGGCAGGCCGTGATGCCTTGCTCCCAGTGGGGTTTACCCAGCCACCGCCATCGCTGACGGTGCTGGTGCGCTCTTACCGCACCCTTTCACCCTTACCGCTCCACTTCGCCGCGCCGAAGCGTAGCGGAGTGCGCGGCGGTCTACTCTCTGTTGCACTTGCCCGCGGGTCACCCCGGGTTGCTGTTAGCAACCACCGTGCTCTGTGGAGTCCGGACTTTCCTCGGCCCGCGCCTAGCCCCACACATGGGGGCCGGTTCGCTAGGACGCGTTTACCCGGTCGGCTCATTCGCTGGTGCTAGTTTATCCCAGCGCGCCCAGATGCCCCACATCGTTGAATCGGTGCAGGACACCGCCCTCTGCGAAGAACTCAACCTCGCTCAAGGACGCCAGCCCCAAAAAGAGGTGGTTCGGGGTCTGCGGGCCGGAGTCGAGTGCTTGGCGGATGAAGGATTTAATGGGGTTGACGTGGGAGACCACGAGCACCGTCTTGCCTTCGTAACGCTTCTGCAGGTCACGGCGGGCGGCACTGACGCGGCGATGCACCGCGCGCAGGGATTCACCGCCGGGGCAGGCCACGGACGTATCCGTGAGCCACTGGGCATGGAGTTCGGGGGCGGCGGCATCGGCCTCAGCGAAAGTCTTGCCTTCCCAACGTCCGAAATCGACCTCGATGAGCTTGTCCACAGTTTCAACGCGCAGGTCTCGGCCCTCCACCACCGCGGAGGCCGTCTGCTGGCAGCGGCGCAGTGGAGAGCACACGACTGCGTCGATGTGGGTATCGGCCAAGGCTTGGGCGGCTGCTAGCGCTTGCTTCTTACCCAGATCGGTGAGCTCCGGGTTGGCGCGGCCGGAATACTGTTTGGCAGCGGACATGGCTGTTTGGCCGTGGCGCAGCAGGATAAACCGGGTCGCGGGGCCGGTGTCGGGGCGCCAGTCGGACACCGTAGTAGGCCCTATGGCCGGCTCAGTGGAGGTCGCCGTGCTTTCCGACGTCCCCTCCTCGCCCACCGGTTCCTCGCCCACGGTGTCATCGGTTGTCGCCGCAGCGTCAGAATTCTTTGGACCGACGATGCCGACAGGCTCACCGGCTGCGGCGGCATCCATCGCCACGTTGGAGAGCTCGTCAGCCACCTTGTTCTGTGCGCGCGGAACCCAGTCGAGGGTGTAACTGCCAATCTGGTTAAGCAGACGGCGGGCCTCAATGGCGAGCTTCTGCATGTCTGGGTGCTTGATTTTCCAGCGCCCGTTCATCTGCTCCACCACGAGCTTGGAGTCCATGTAGAACTCCACCTCGTCCGCGCCCATCTCCACGGCAGCCTCAAGGCCGCGCAGCAAGCCGTGGTATTCGGCCACGTTGTTGGTGGATTTCTGGCCTACAACGTAGGCGATTTCCCGTAACAGCTGCGAACGGTCGTCGTTGTAGACCGCAGTGCCGGAGCCGGCGATGCCGGGATTGCCGCGGGAACCGCCATCAGCAAAGATGACGAGTTTCATGAGGCAGGGCGCACGAGGTAGGAGCCGCAGTCGCTGCACTGCGGGACAACGTCGGCAGCCGCGTTGCGCACAGCATTCTGCTCAGCCGGAGGCAGCACGATGAAGCAGCCGCCACAGGCGCGGCCGGTGAAGGCAGCGGCGCCCACGCCGTTCTCCTCGCGGACGGTGTCATAGTCCTCAATGACCTCAGCAGGCAACTGCTCGCGCAGCTCGTTGATGCGCTCTTGCGGGTCCGGCTGGTTATCAGCAGCTTCCTTCGCTGCCTCGGCCGCACGCTTGAGTACCTCAAGCTTGCGCTCGGAGTCGGAGACCTTGGCGCCATGCACGTCCAGGTTGGCGCGCAGTGCATGGATCTCGTTGTGGGCTTCCTGCAGCTCGCTCATGAGATCAGCAATACGGGACTTCGCCGCGTACAGGTCGTGCTCCAGGTCCTTGCGCTGTTCTGGGTCTGTCGCCGCACCGAGCTGTGCCTTGTCATCGCGCTCGCGTTGGCGCAGCTTGCGCTCATCGGCCTGGATGCGGAGGATTTCCAGCTCCATGTCATCGACGGCGAGTTGGGCGGAGCCGGAGGCGTCGACAAGCCGGGCGTGTGCGGCCTGTGCCTTCTCGTACTCCTCTTGTTCTGGGATGGTGGTCGGTCCACCGAGCGCCTGTGTGCGCTGCAGGGTGGCCAGCTCGAGCAAGGTCTGCTGCAGGTCCTGTGACAGTTTCATTTAGTTCTCCTTCTGCGCAGAAATCGTCCAAGGGTCGGTGCGGAGATCAATAATCTCGGTATTCACGCGCAATGCGCCTTCCACAATATCGCGTGCCTGCACGGTCCAGGGAAATTCGCTGGCCCAGTGGGCGGTATCCACCACGGCCGGGCCCTCCGGATCTGCCAGGTCGGCCGCGCGCAGGTGCTCATCCACCGGGTGATGGCGCAGGTCAGACGTGACGTACACGTCCACGCCCAGTGCCGCCGCCTTATCGAGGAAGGAATCACCCGAACCGCTAGAGACGGCCACTCGTTTAACCATCCGCTCCGGGTCCCCGGCGGCACGGACACCCCATTCGGTTTTCGGAAGGGCATCGGCTACTCGCTGAGTGAACTGGCGCAGAGTGATGGCCTCCGGCAGCTCGCCCACGCGGCCCAGCCCCAACGCCTCCTCGAGGTCGTCATAAGGTTCCACCGGCACGATAGGGCGACCCGGCGTGATGCCGACGAGCTCTGCCAGTCTGTCATTGACACCTGGGCGCGCTTTGTCCGCATTCGTGTGGGCCGAGAGCAATGCAACACCGTTGCGGATGAGGGTGTGAATGACCTTGCCCTTCGGGGTATCAGCAGCAACCGAGGTCACCCCGCGCATGAGCAACGGGTGATGCACCACGAGCATGTGGGCACCAAGTTCCACAGCCTTGTCCGCCACCTCCTGGGTGCAGTCAAGGGCGAAGGCCACGGTGCTCACCTCGTCCGTGGGGTCACCGCAGACCAGGCCCACGGCATCCCAGGACTCGGCGAGCTCTGGCGGGTATGCCTCGTGGATGACGCGGCGGATGTCACCGACGGTCGTGCGTTCTGCCATCTCGTTTGCTCCTTTGTTGAAGGTGGGTTTCACGTCAGTCGCGTTGCTGCTATATCCTAGCTTTCGTTCGCCAGCGCACCCTCGATATCTTAAGGAGTCCCCTCCATGACGCCTCCGGAGAACGACAACCAGCTCCACATCGTATTCGTCTGCACTGGCAATATCTGCCGCTCCCCCATGGCTGAAATCATCACCCGCGATGCCATGGAGACCGACATGCTCGACCTCCTTGCCCGCGTATCCTCGTGTGGTCTCGGCGGCTGGCACGTTGGCCAGGGAGCCGATGAGCGCGCCGTGGCAGAGCTGCGCCGCGGCGGCCATGATGGTGCCAATCACCGCGCTTCCCAGCTCGGTGAGGAGCACATGGACGCCGACCTATTCGTAGCCATGGACACTGGCCACCGCGATGCCCTCCTTGAGCGCGGCATCCCGCAGGACAAGGTGCGCCTCATGCGCAGTTTCGACCCGAACTCTCCTGAGGACGCCAGCGTCGAGGATCCGTTCTACGGCACTGACGAGGACTTTGAGCGCACCCGCAAGGAGATCGACGCGTCCGTGCCGGGCCTACTCGAGTGGATTCGCGAGCAGCGCGACTAGACTGGTCCTCATGCTGAAGACGTTCCTCAAGCCTGGGTGGGTCATCCTGCTCATCACTGTCGTCGCCTTTACCTACTTCGCCTTCACGGTGCTCGCACCATGGCAGCTGGGTAAGGATGATCAGATTGTGGAACGCAACCACCTCATCGAAGAGGCCTATGAGTCTGACCCGCAGCCGATCGAGGATGTTTTCTCCGCTGAGGGAACGCTGAACAAGGAATGGACCCGCGCTGAGGTCACCGGCCACTATTTGCCGGATCAGGAAGTACTGCTGCGCCTGCGCCCAGTGGGCTCGAGCCCCGCCTTCCAGTCCCTCGTCCCGTTTGAAAGCACCTCGGGCACGACCTATCTGGTTAACCGCGGCTGGATGCCCACCGATGAGGGCAACGCCGTCCCTCACATCGATAAGGCCCCCAGTGAGAACGTCACCATCGTGGCCATGGCCCGTACGGACGAACCCCAGCACACGTCTGCCCCCACGGAGCAGCAGGGCTACACGCAGGTCTACTCCATCAATACGGAGCAGATCGCAGGGCTTGTCGGCGTCCCCCTAGCCCACGATTACCTCCAACTCTCCCCGGATCAGCCCGGCGAGCTTCACGCTCTCCCAGTGCCGAAGCTCGACCGCGGAAACCACCTGTCCTACGGATACCAGTGGATCGCCTTCGGCATCATGGCACCCCTGGGCTTGGCCTACTTCGTCTGGTCAGAAATTCGGGAGCGCCGCCGTGCCCGTGAGGAGGAAGCTGCTCTCGCCGCTGCTGCAGCCGCTGTAGACGGCCCCACCACAGCCGAGCTGGAGTCTGCCTCCGACTCCGCACCTGCGCCCTCTGAGTCCGCTGAGTCCGCGGTGTCTACCGACGCCGCACCGCAGCCCACAGCACCGGCCTCCCCTGCTTCCTCCTCGCGCCGTTCCCGCTCGCGCTACGGCTCCTCCAAGCCGGACTTCTACGAAAAGATCCGCAACCGCGGCCAAGACCGCTTCTAGCGTCACCCCCGTCCCCCGTGGGACAGCCGTGAGATCGCGAAAGGGCCACGTCCTAGCAGTGTAGGAAGTGGCCCTCACATGGTGCGGCCTGAGGGGATCGAACCCGTGGTTTATCCCTGTTGGTAAACGCACTGTTTAGCGGTGTTTTTAGCGCTCCTGCACTGGGTAGAAACTCTACCAAACCCTGCGCGTGCAACAAACGTGCAATAACTCGAATAAGGAGCGCCTGTAATGGATACAGCGACGAAGATGGACGGGCTAAGTATCCCGTTCTTAGTGAGCGTGAACACCGTGGAAGGACGGCTACAGCTATCGCATGATGCTGTGCTGAAAGACTGGCACCCGTTGGTGTCCCCGGTGCTGGAATACGCCCGGCGCGCCGGGCTGTGCGTGCTGCACGATGACGAAAGCGATAACGACTATTTCGTTTCTGGCCGTGAGCGTGAGAGGTGGTTTATCCCCGGTGTTTAACTACAAACTCGAAACGCTAGCCAACGGTGTTCGTCTTACCTACGAATTGCCGTATCCAAAGCATGTACCAGCGTCTGTAACCGAATGGATAGCTAGCCAAGATATGACGCGGATTAGTACCAGCGTTTCCGGAACTACAGCGACACAGGTCTACGTAGCCTAGGAACACGAACGCCCCGGTCCTTTTTCAAGGTACCGGGGCGTTTCTGGCTTTGTAGACTTATGCGCCTGCCATAGACGACATAAGAAGGGCCGGGCCTGCTGCGCTGGAACCAACGGCAAGGACAATTGCCGCTAGGCCACCGAAAAAGACGCCAGCGAGAGTTTTGAGACTCTCCGGATTAAGCATTTCCGGATTATTGATAAGTAGTTCCATTAGGTTAGTGAGCATGTAAATTCCTTTGCTTTGGAGACAGAGACCTGCTCATATTACCCGACACAACCCGCGTACGGTGCATTTAGCTATTCTCCAAAGCACGATAAATGCTAGGACGTGAAACCCCGTAGCGACGGGCGATTTCTGCGATTGATACGCCAGCGGCCTTAAGTTCTACAACTTCATTAACCTGTGACGAGGTTAGCGATGGTTTACGACCCTTGTATTTTCCTTTGGCCTTTGCAATGGCGATACCCTCACGTTGGCGTTCTTTGATTAGTGAGCGCTCGAATTCCGCTACTGCACCAAGCATGTTGAGCAAAAGATTATTCATAGCAGAGTCCTCGCCAGTAAAGACGAGATTTTCTTTCACGAACCGGACGGCAACGCCTTTGGTGTTTAGTTCTTCCACTATCCCGCGCAGGTCAACGATGTTGCGGGCGAGTCTGTCCATAGAGTGCACTACGAACACGTCCCCCTTGCGGGCGTAGCGGATGGCAGCACTAAGCTGCGGGCGGTTTGCGTCTTTGCCGCTGGCCTTGTCCGTAAACATTTCGTCTACGTCTACGTCTGATAACTGGCGTTCTTCGTTCTGGCCGTAAGAACTAACGCGCTGGTATCCGATTATTGACATTGTGCCTGTGTCCTTTTGTGAGAGTGTACCGGGGTGTACGTTGGAGTCTATAACCCGGCGTACACAGTGTCAATAAATGGGGATTGGCACCCTATCGTACAGGGGATACGTGCACCGCCCCCGGTGTCCGCAGGGGTATAGCCTATCGGACACCCTCGCAGGGACTACCGCACACACTGGGTGTGGATTGGGCAGGCTTTGCCGCAAGTTTGTGGCTGAGTTGGGATTGCAACACCTAGGCTTGCACTTTGGCACGGACAACAACGACAAGGAGCCGCCACACCGCTAGCGTCCCCCGCTAACGGCACAGCCCCCTTGTGCGGTTTACGAAGCTGCGGGCCTCTCTCGCACTTCAAGCAGGTGCCCGATAGGGGCAGGGGCTATGCCCCCGCCCCCGCATAGCCGACCGAATCGTATAGCGCCCGCACGCCCGTGCCGGGGTTGCGAAGTCGATGAATTTAATTCGTCAACAAACTTGACAGCGGCGTGTGCCATAGGGCATACTGAGGGGTGCTCAGAAATGCCTAAACCCCCGGCAAGCTACTACTTGACGGGTTGGTCTTTTTTAGTTCTGAGTTTGGTCTGTTCACCCTGAGGGCGTTGGTAGCAACCTTAGTCGATGCACTGAGTTTGCGCAAGCGCCTCCGCTTTGAGAGAGGAAGATTTAAAGATTTCGAGATTTATTGCTACGCCAGAATTCCGTGCACGCCGGACGGAGTTGGTAGAAATTGGACTACGCCAGTGCACACGCTGTGGTGAGATAAAGCCCCTTGAATCCGGCTTTGATAACGACCGCACCGGAGCCGACGGCAAAGCTGGCCGGTGCAAGGACTGCCGCAACGCCAGTGCCCGTGAGCGTCACAACCGCAACGACGGACTGCAAGGCGCATTGGATAACGGTTTCAAGCGTGCCACGAGGGCAGGCAGACGCCGCAGGAAGATCACTGTCGAGCATCTTCTACATACGTGGGAGCGCAACGGTATTGACCCGTGGAAGTGTTATTACACCGGCGTTGCTTTAACCCGCGAACCTGGCCTACCGAACACGCGTCAGCTTGACCATATTGAAGCTTTGGCGATTAAGGGCAGCGCTGGCCACACAGCCGGAAATATCGTGCCTGCAGCCGCTTCGTACAACGGGTATAAGCACGACCACCGCGCGGTAACGCGGTATCTCAACGCACCGGAGCACCTGGCCCCGATTGCCTCCTACGCCGGTCTAGGCGATGGCATGGCCGGTGTTGACGATTCCGGCACACCCCTTGTCCCGGCGCGTGTTGAGTTCGCCAACACGGAGGATGACGCGGTTACGCCGCCGCAGATGGGCTACTGCCAGTGGCTTAAGACGTTCGCCATGGCCTAAGCCTTGCTTTGACTGTCCCGGTGTGGATGCCCTGCACCGGGCCTTAGGCATGGGCAACTAGTTTTCGATGTAAAGGAGGATTATTGAATAACACCGGATATACAGATGCCGAAATAGAAGCGATGGTAGATGAATATTTTTCTTCACTGCTACCGGAACGTTCCGCACAGGATTGGTTGGATTTATTCGACAACGACCTAGATGAATGGATTTACCCCGGTATCCTTTGCGATTCCTACACCATGTTCGTTGGCGCACCGAAGTCTGGTAAGTCTCAGACCGCTGTAGAGGTAGCGGCAGCTATCACACGCGGCAGGCCGTTTCTTGGCGTGGATTCAACGCGCGGTAACGCGCCGGGCAACGTTTTATTTATCACCACGGAGTCCAATGGCCCGAAGGAGAATCTAGGCCGTCTCATAGCCGCAGACGCTGACATTAATCGCGTATGGATTGACCAAGCCGCCGCGAGCGGTACAGTGCCTGAGGCTTCATACACAGCCGCAGAGGCTGGCAACCTGTCTCTAGTCGTTGTTGACCACATTCCTGGCCTATGCGCCAGCAGAGGCGTGGACACTAATTCATTAGACGCGGTTGGGGTTATTTTATCCGTGGCTAGCAGGTTCAACTCTGCGAACGTCCCTGTGCTGTTTGTGCATCACGCTAACAAAGGCTACAGCGGTGACCCCGTAGGGGCTGCGAGCGGGCATAGTTCTATCGCTGGCCTTATGCGTCATCTTGTTGGCTTCAAAATGGCGGGTAACAAAGCGTTCACTACGCTGCGGTTTAACGGCAATATCACCGGTGGCTTTGATGACCCCGTGAAGGTGTCCTTAGGCCGCAACGGACGGTTAAGCTTGGTTAATTCGCAGCAACCGAAGGCAGCGACTGGCACAGACGCGGCAGAGGCTGTTATGGCTGAGATTGCTAAATCAATCCCCGGCCCCACCACGAAAAAGGCGGTGTATGAAGCGGTGGCGTATGAGTTAACCAAGCGCGGCTTCACGAACAATCGCGGTAGTTCCTACAGTGTTGAGTCGATTAAGAAGAAACTGAACGGTATGGGCACTCTGGTATGGGATGCGAAGGAGGGATTTGCACAGTCTTAGGTTTTCCCGTTTTCTACGTTTATGCAGGTCACAGCGTTACTGTGCGGGAAACTGTTTTCCCGTCGGTTTACGTTTCCGCAGGTCACAGGCGTGGGATTCGGGAAATCGGGCTCCTTATACACTCACTGTCGTTCGTTTATCCTCTAAGCGACAAACCTGTTTGGCGCTGCGCTTTCTTCGGAGAGTGAGTATTATCGACCGGCTTAGGCGGTCGTTGGTACGAACGATGACCGCCGGAGGGGAGCAGGCTAGGGGCTGCTCCACGAAGGACTCTAAGAACCAAGGGAGTGGCATAAGGGCTTATGCCGCTACCGTAGGCGTTATACCGACCAGTGGGAGCGGAGTTATCCCGCTCCTAAGGGGACGTAGGTTACCCACCTGAGCAGGTTCAGCACCTGCGAAGGGGGCGGTGTGGTTGTGGACTAGGTAGTAGCGGGTAGCTGCTGCCTAGGGCACGAAGGACTAATAATGTTCCGAAGGGGAAAGCAATAGCGCTTTCCCACGAAGGAAGTTGATAGACCTGAGCATGAACCTGCGAAGGGCTACGCACTGTCCTGTGCAATGAGCCTAAGCCTCATTGCCCTAACTGCTAATCGTCAAGGTCTACCCGGCGCATAAGCTCTACTGGCCGGGCCTCCCTTGACTTCATGTACACGTTAACAATGGTTGATACGTCTTCCTGACCTAGGATACGGCCTATCTCCCTAGGGGTAGCGCCTGCCTCTGCAAGGCGCGTGATGATGAAGTTACGGCCGTAGTGCGGCGTGATGGATTTATCAATCCCGGCGCGTTGCTTAGCCCGGTTGAACACGCTGCGGTACGAAGTATCAAAGACCACCGCACCAGCTTCGGTAAGCGTTGCGTACTCCTCCGGATACGTGGCAAAGGTTTTTAGGTGCCTAATCACCACCGGAACGAACTCACGAAGCAAAGGCACCGTGCGGTATCCGGCGTTCGTCTTAGGAGGATGAAACGCCATCTTTACACCACCGTTGCCGTTGGGAACTCTGACTAGGTTTCCTTCAACCCGAACACTGGCACCGTTGGTGTCGAATTCAAAGTGTTTGTTCTTCACGGCTAATGCTTCGCCTATCCGAAGTCCATGGAAGAGACACAACACGGTTATGAGGCGGTAGCGCTCTGGCACGTTGTCCAGAATGGCCCTTAGCTCCGCTGTGGTTGGAAGTTCTTTAGCCTTTGGTTTAGCCCGTGTCCTGGCCGCGTTAATCGCCACCGGGTTCGTAGGCAGATAACCGTATTCCACCGCCAGCGCTATCGCAGCCCTTAGCTTGTGATACGCCCTAGCATTGCGGTGGTTCGATGCCGGGAACGTTTGTACGGTCTCCTGCCACCACGCCGCGACGGCCACCGGCGTGAGCTTATCCACCGGAATAGCGCACAGCGTTTCATTTCCCAACACCCGTGCTGTTACGAATTCTTCGTACGCCTTGTACGTTGAATCCCGCACCTGTGGTTTGGTCAACGCCAGCCAGTGCCTCACCATCTCCCCTACCGTAGGAATTTTGGTCTGCGCTTTCTTCACCACCGGTGGTTGCCATGCGCCTAGGTCAATCTCCTTGCGCACCGCAGCCAACCACGCCAGTGCGTCTAGCCGGTCTCTGAACGTGTGCGGTGCTTTATAGCGTTGTTTATCCGGCCCTTGGTAGGACGCTTGCCAGCGTCCGCTTGGTAGTTCGCGCGTAGCACCCCATGAATTCCGTGCCATAATCGTGCAACATCTCCCCCGAAACATGTACGCGGGCGGAGTACACGTGTCGGTAGTTGGGTTATACTGAAATCGCCCTGTGCAGGGGATACGGTGGAAACACAAAGAGGCCAAACCCCCGAAAAGGGGGCCTGACCTGCTGTTTTGTGCGGCCTGAGGGGATCGAACCCCCGACCTACTGGGTGTAAACCAGTTGCTCTTCCAGCTGAGCTAAAGCCGCAGTGCGCTTGGTGCGCTCGCACAAGATTAGCTTACGGGCACCCGCAGTAACAAATCAGGGCCTCCCCCGACACCGAGAATGCCCGCTGAGCAGTGAAAAGTTTAAGGCTTCTTGGTGTAGCCGCGCGCCACGAGGCAAGAACCCTGCCACTCACCAAGGCGCTCAGCCTTGGTCTGCACCAGACCTGCCAGCTGTGCGGATTCGGAGATCTCACCCGGTTCAAGGTTGCCCGGCTTGCCGGCACCCGGGGTGAGCAGCCAGATTCGGCCAGAATCACCGAGCGGACGGGTGGCGTCCACGAGGCCATCGACCAAGTCGCCATCCTCAGCGCGCCACCACAGCAGCACGACATCACACAGCTCGTCGGTCTCCTCGTCGAGGAAGTCTTCTCCCAGCACGTCTTCAATGGACTCGGAAATCGTGGAATCGCAGTCCTCGTCCCATCCGAGTTCGAGGGCGATCTGCCCCTCCTCGATACCGAGCTTGGCCGCAGATCCGGTCACGTGTTGAGTTCCTTCCGATGGAGTCGTCGTTGTCATGCAGAGTATTTTAACGTCTGCCGTGCACATTTTCGCGCTGAACCACCCCTATTCCTCCCCAGAAGTGGACATTTTCCCCCGTAAAAGCACCACAAGGGACCTCGACGTGTCTCCCTAGTGAGAGACGCGTATCCTTGTGACAGATCTTTGTACCCCGAACCAGGAGGATTCAATGGCTGATTTGGACGCTGTCAACGGCGACTCCAACTTCCCCATCGTCCGCGATGGTGTAGCCGCGTACCTGCACGACTCCGACCCGGAGGAGACCCGCGAGTGGATGGATTCCCTCGACGGTCTGCTTGATTCTTCCGATCCGGAACGTGCCCGCTACCTCATGCTGCGCCTTCTTGAGCGTGCCACCGCCAAGCGTGTTCCACTGCCGTCCCTGACGTCTACGGACTTCGTTAACACCATTCCGACCTCCCTCGAGCCGGAATTCCCCGGCGACGAGGAGCTAGAGAAGCGCTACCGTCGTTGGATCCGCTGGAACGCCGCCATCATGGTGCACCGCGCACAGCGTCCGGGCATTGGCGTTGGTGGCCACATTTCCACCTACGCTGGCGCTGCCCCGCTCTACGAGGTGGGCCTGAACCACTTCTTCAAGGGCAAGGACGATCCGTCCGGCGGTGACCAGATCTTCTTCCAGGGCCACGCCTCCCCGGGCGTCTACGCCCGCGCCTTCATGGAAGGCCGCTTGACTGAAGAGGACATGGACAGCTTCCGCCAGGAGCACTCCCGCGGTGAGAATAAGGGCCTGCCTTCGTACCCGCACCCACGCCTGATGCCGGACTTCTGGGAGTTCCCAACTGTTTCCATGGGTCTTGGCCCGATTAATGCTATCTACCAGGCTCGTTTCAACAAGTACCTGGAGACCCGCGGCATCAAGGACACCTCCAAGCAGCACGTGTGGGCCTTCCTCGGTGACGGTGAGATGGATGAGCCGGAGTCCCGTGGTCTGCTACAGATGGCGTCCCTCTATGAGCTGGACAACCTCACCTTCGTGGTGAACTGTAACCTGCAGCGCTTGGACGGCCCGGTGCGCGGTAACACGCAGATTATCCAGGAGCTGGAGTCCTTCTTCCGTGGCGCCGGCTGGTCCGTCATCAAGGTCGTGTGGGGCCGCGGTTGGGACAAGCTTCTCGACGCTGACAAGGAAGGCGCCCTTGTCAACATCATGAACACCACGTCGGATGGTGACTACCAGACCTTCAAGGCCAACGATGGCGCCTACGTGCGTGAACACTTCTTCGGCCGCGATGAGCGCACGCTCAAGCTGGTTGAGGACATGACCGATGATGAGATCTGGGCACTGCGCCGTGGTGGCCACGATTATCGCAAGATCTACGCTGCGTATGACAAGGCTCTGAGCTACGCCGGCACCGGCCGCCCGACCGTCATCCTGGCCCACACCATTAAGGGCTACGGCCTGGGCCACAACTTCGAAGGCCGTAACGCTACCCACCAGATGAAGAAGCTGACGCTGGAGGATCTCAAGCTCTTCCGCGATAAGCAGGGTATCCCGATTTCGGATGAGCAGCTTGAGGCTGATCCGTACCTGCCGCCCTACTACCACCCGGGTCCGGAGACTCCGGAAATCAAGTACATGCTGGAGCGTCGTAAGGAGCTCGGTGGCTTCCTGCCGGAGCGCCGCGAGAACTTCACCACGCTGACCACCCCGGATCTGTCCAAGCTGCGCTCGGTGCGCAAGGGCTCGGGCAAGCAGGATGTGGCCACGACCATGGCTCTGGTTCGAACCTTCAAGGAGCTCATGCGTGACAAGGAGCTGGGCAAGCGCGTTGTGCCGATCATCCCGGATGAGGCCCGCACCTTCGGTATGGACTCCTGGTTCCCGACCTTGAAGATTTGGAACCCACGCGGCCAGAACTACGTGCCGGTGGACCATGACCTCATGCTCTCCTACCGCGAGGCTACTGACGGCCAGATCCTCCACGAAGGTATTTCTGAGGCCGGCGCTGCCGCGTCCTTCACCGCCGCTGCAACCTCCTACGCCACCCAGGGCGAGGCCATGATTCCGCTGTACATCTTCTACTCGATGTTCGGCTTCCAGCGCACCGGCGATGCCTTCTGGGCCGCCGGCGACCAGCTGGGCCGCGGCTTCATCATCGGTGCTACTGCCGGCCGCACCACCCTGACCGGTGAGGGCCTGCAGCACATGGATGGTCACTCCCCGATCCTGGCATCGACCAACCCAGCGGTTGAGGTCTACGACCCAGCTTTCGGCTACGAAATTGCTCACCTTGTTCCGCGCGGTATCGAGCGCATGTACGGCGAAGACAACGAGCCGATCATGTACTACATCACCGTGTACAACGAGCCGGTGAAGCAGCCGGCCGAGCCGGAGAACCTCGACGTCGAGGGCCTGCACAAGGGCATTTACCACTACAACACCGCTGAGTCCGGCTCCATCCCGGCCAACATCCTGGCCTCCGGTGTCGGTGTCTATGAGGCGCTGCGTGCCCAGGAAATCTTGGCCGAGCAGTTCGACGTCAAGGCTTCGCTGTTCTCCGTCACCTCGTGGGTCAACCTGGCCCGCGATGGCGCTGCCCGCAACAAGGAGGCCCTGCAGAAGGGCAGCACCCCGACCGAGGCTTTCGCCACCTCCCAGCTCAAGGGCTTTGAGGGACCGTACATCGGTGTCTCCGACTTCGCCACGGACCTGCAGGAGCAGATTCGCCCCTACGTGCCGGGCGAGTACATCGTCCTGGGCACGGACGGCTTCGGCTTCTCCGATACCCGTGAGGGCGCTCGCCGCTTCTTCAACAACGACGCCGAGTCCATCGTCGTCGCCGTCCTCGAGGGCCTGGCTCGCGAGGGCAAGGTGGAGCGTAGCGTCGTGGAGCAGGCTGCCCGCGACCTGAAGATCGATGACCCGACGGCTACCTTCGCCGCCTCCTCCGATGAGGACTAAGGCTTAGGGCTAAAAGCTTCACGCCCTCCAGCCCCTTCTGTCCCGCTTCGGGCAGAAGGGGCATTCTCATGCTCAAAGCCACAACGGCAACTGCCCTACCTGACAATTTTTCCTCCAAAAATTGAGGCAGGGGCGACAACTTTGGCAGATAGGGCAGTTCAGCCACCGCGCGGGGCTCGGCCGCCAACAGCAAAGGGCACGACCGCTATCAGCAAAGGGCTCAGCCGCCGTCAGCGGGAACTAGCGAGCACACGGTCAAGGACACGGCCCAGCGCCTTAGAGACCTCGAGTGGTTCCTCCAGGATGACCATGTGTCCGGCACCCTCGATAGCGGTAAACGTTGCTGCGGGCCAATGCCGAGCAATGACCTCGGACTGACGCTTCGGGGTGACGATGTCATAGTTGCCCACGACGATTTCCCCTTGGATATCACGGAGCCGAGCCGCCGCACCGAACTCGGAGTGCTCCACCAAGTCATCAAAGAAGCCAGCGTAGCTCGACATCGGCGTGTCGAGCAGCATGGAGACGTGGAACTGCAAGCTGTCCATCTGCGGGAAACCTTGCAGGAGTGCGGCGAACGCGGGTGTGACCACCGCTGCTGCCTCGAAGCGCGCGCGATTCATGCGATCGGGAAGGCGCAGGCAGGCACTGTAGATCGCACCGAGGGTCCGCGATTCCAACATGCGGGCCATTCCCTCGGCAGCAAAGCGCTGCATCGACGTTGAGACCAACAGCATTCCCTCGATGCGCTGGGCCACCTGACGTGGGGCACGCCGCAGAAGATTGAGCGCAATCATGCCGCCCATGGAGTGGCCCATCACCACCAGCGGCCCAGTTGCGGCGCGCTCAGCAATAACTGCGAGAACATCATCGGCTGCGCCCCGCACGGTGCACTCAGAGGGAGCGACGTGGGTGGAGCGGCCGTGGCCGCGGACATCGACAAGCACACAACGCACCGAGGGATAGTTTGCGCGGACATCCGCAACCTGCGAATAGAAGCTCTCCGCCGACAAACAGTAACCGTGAATAAAGACCGCGGTTACCTCGGCATCCGCTGGCCCGACTTCATACCAGGCCACGCGCACGCCCTCGTTGTCCACGAAGCCAGTGGCGCTGACCTGCGTCAAACCAGGCTCGGTAGTGAGATCATGCAGTTGGGAATGGACGCCGTGCTCAACGCGGCGCATCTGCGGGCGAACGCGGCGCGCCCAGCTGCGGGCGATTGCGGAGGAGCGTGCTCGAATAATCATGACATTTCAATACTAGACTGATACACATGGCTAACGACCTTTCCGCACAACTGGCCGCCCGCTTTGGCTCCGAGCCGGCCGAGTACACCGATTCTGCTTCCGCTGGCGATACCTATGGTGAGCTCACCCGCCTTATCACGAAAGTCACGGGAATTGAGGAGGGCTTGGAGCGCAACGCCCTCTTGGAAGACCTTGGGGTGGAGTCGCTTGAGCGCATTGAGCTGGCCATTCGCCTTGAGGAAGCCTGCGGGGTGCGGCTGACTGAAGAAACAATGCTCTCCGTGAAGACGGTGGGCGAACTTGCTAATTATTTGGAGGAACACTCGTGATTTCTTATCTCTCCGACATGGACGGCGTGCTCATCAAGGAAGGAGATATGATTCCCGGCGCGGATAAGTTCATCCAGGCGCTGAAGGATAATGACATCGAGTACATGGTGCTGACTAACAACTCAATGTCGACCCCGCGGGATCTTTCCGCCCGCCTTAAGAACACTGGCTTGGACATTCCGGCAGAGCGTATTTGGACCTCGGCCACGGCCACCGCAGCTTTCCTCTCGAACCAGGCGGGCCTGTCTACCGCCTATGTGGTGGGCGAGTCAGGCCTGACCACCGCACTGCACGAAGCAGGCTGGATTCTCAATGAAACGGAGGCAGACTTCGTGGTGTTGGGTGAGACGCGCACCTACTCCTTTGAGGCCATCACGACGGCCATCAACCTCATCCGCAATGGTGCTCGCTTCATTGCCACGAACCCTGACGTCACTGGCCCCGCACCGCAGGGAGTGCTGCCGGCTACGGGTGCCGTGGCCGCACTCATCACAGCGGCGACCAACCGCGAGCCCTACTATGTGGGCAAACCCAACCCGGTCATGATGCGCAGCGCTCTGAACAACATTGGCGCGCACTCGGAGAACACCGTGATGATTGGTGACCGGATGGATACTGACGTCAAGTCGGGCCTTGAGGCAGGCATGCGCAGTATCCTCGTGCGCTCTGGCATCAGTGATGACCGCGAGATTGAGCGCTACCCGTACCGCCCGACGCGCATCATCGATTCCGTGGCGGACCTCTCGGAGCGCATCCTCGATCCTTTTCAGGACTAGGGCTGTGAAACGAGCCTAGAGCGCGCGCCGGACTGCACCTTTAAAGCCGTACTCCCCTGCCAGCATCTCTACTGCGCGGCCTAGGGCTTCCAGCTCGCTGGGCGTGCCGGTAAGGACCTGGCGGCAGCCGATGCCCACGCTGGGGCCACCGCCGAGCGTCATTCCACTCACCGGGTCCCAGTCGGCATCGCGGCGCCAACGGGTACACCACTGCGCGGTGAGTGGGTCATCGCCCGGCACGATGAATTCGCTCTCGCTGCGGATGCAGCGCGCCATGGCACGCTCGATAGCCGGGCGCAGGCCGCGGGGCATGCCCGAAATCTGCAGGACCGCTGTGCCGACTTCACCGCGGGCGCGGTTGGGCCAGCTTTCTGCGGGGCTGCCGACAGGGCTCGCTGACGTGGCCGGCGCAGATGCGTCGGCGTGCTGCGGGTGAACGCGTAGATTCACTCCTTTGTCTCCTTTGACGTCCGTGTGATGGCACGCCGGCCTGCGCCGACGCAAGACGAGCTTCGTCTTCCCCTACGAACTTGCCTTCATCACGCCACACGCTGAGCTCAACTTTGGGCCAAGCCGCACGTGGCTTCGGTGCGTCTGAGTTGCTCACAATTTTCCTCCGCCACTTAAGCCTCAACAACCCTCAACCTGCACTTAAGCCCCCGCTGTCTCAATCTCACCTTGAGACTTCTCCCCCGAAATCCGCCACACGAATCACTTTCGCAACACTAGTGCTCATACGCACCAGCCACGTGCCGCCACCACAGGTACCCCACTACCCCCGTTGCGCCCACAGCCGGCGACGGCACGGCATAGCTACTGCGCCTGGCACTCCTCCCAGATCGCGGTGTTAGCCTCCGCCCACAGCGGTTTGCACCAGTCCCCAAAATCACGGTCAGTCAGCGCCACCATGGCCCAGTCACCGGCAACCCAAAGGTAGGTGCCACTCATGCCGAAGTGCCCCACGGCATCAGTTGGCAGGCCACCCATCCACTGTTCCTTCTCCCCATGGATTTCAAAGCCCAGTCCCCACGTGCAGTCCTTAAAGCTGCCATAGCCTGGCACGATGCCGCGCAGTCCGGGGAACTGTACGCTGCGCATCTCGTCGACAGTGGAGGGAGCAAGCAGCTGCGGGGACTGCACCTCACGGGCAAAGGCCGCGAGATCATTAACGGTGGAAACCACACCGTGGCCCGCCGAACCTTCGAGGGTGGTCGCGCTCATTCCCAGCGGGGCGCACACTCCCTCCGCAAGGTAGTCAGGGAAAGAAAAGTCGGTAGCCTTCTCCACCACCTCAGCGGCCCACTCATAGCCCGCCGAAGAGTAGATGCGCCGCTGCCCCACGGGCTTCTGCGGCTCACGGGAGTCAAAACCCACACCGGAGGCATGCGCCAGCAAGTGACGCAGCGTGGAGCCCTCCGGGCCAGCAGGCTGGTCCAGCTCCACCGCACCTTCCTCCACGGCCACCATCACCCCATAGGCAGCCACAAGCTTGGTCACCGACGCCACTGGGAAGCGGTGGGTGGCATCCCCCACCTGCTCCACCACCTCGCCGCGGTGCAGCAGTGCTCCGGAAACGGTGTCGACGGGCCACGATTCAATGGAAGAAAAAGCGCTCATGCGCTCTAGCTTAACGAGGATCCCTCTCGCAGCCTACGCCATCACCGTCTCTGTCGAACTTGGAACGAAAACCCGGATCGCTCGGGTAAATCGGGCGACCAAGCGCGTTCCACACATCGAGGCAACGACCATAGGAAGCCGGTGCTGGCGCAGGGGCCGGTGCCGGCGCAGGGGCCGGAGCAGGCTGTGGTGCCGGGGCTGGTGCGGGCGCCGGAGCAGGGGCAGGAGCCGGTTCAGGCTTCGGTGCAGGAGCAGGCGCAGGCGCTGGCGCAGGAGCAGGCGCAGGTGCAGGAGCCTGTGGTGAAGGGATAACGCCAGGAAGTGGATTCGGGATAATGCCCTGCTGAACCGCCCAGAACACGCCTCCGGCGGCGGCTGCGAGTACTGCCGCAGCAATGCCCACGCCGAGGGCGATCTTCTCCCCCTGAGAAGACTGCTGCTCCTCAGCATCAGATGCGTCGTCCTTAGCGGGGGACTCGAAGCCCGAGGTAGAGGTTGGGTCAGCATCGGACTCAGAGGCAGTAGACGCCGGAGCGACAACCTCCGCGTCGACAGCGCCAGTCTCTGCATGAGCAGGGACCACGGCGAAAAGAGACAGTGAAACAGAAACAGAAGCGGCGAGAACCGCGCGAGAGAACTTTGTCATAAGTACTTGTTATATCCCGTAACACCGCCGCCTTATATCCCGTAACACCGCCGCCGAGGAAATCTCACTACCCCGGGGGTAAAGCACACGTAACAGGCTGGAAAACGGCATTTAACCGGCGAGCGAATTCTCGCGCCCCAAGTTGCGGAGACGCTTCAGGGGAGAAACCTTTGAAACATGCGCCGTTCCTTCTCTCGTCGCCGACTCCTGCACGCCACCGGCCTGGCCACCGCCACGGCCGCTTCACTCGCCGCATCCTCCGCCTCCGCAGCGGATCCAAATGCTTCCGCCTCCCTCGGCCTCGTTGAGCCGCCGGAAGGACAGCTCCCCTTCGTACACGGAGTGGCCTCGGGAGATCCGATTCCGGATTCGGTCATTTTATGGACGCGCGTAACGCCCACGGAGGAGGCCCTTCCTGGCAGCGGCGTGGGCCCAGCAGTCACCGTGGAATGGGAAGTGGCCCGGGATGAGGGGATGGGGGACGTCGTCAAGCGTGGCCACGCCCACGCCACCGCGGACCATGACCACACCGTCCACGTGGACCCGCACGGCCTCGAGCCGGACACGGTGTATTTTTACCGCTTCATCGTAGACGGTGCCTCCTCCCCTATTGGACGCACCAAGACTGCACCCGCCGCGAATGCCTCCCCGGACAAGCTCACCTTTGGTGTGGCCTCGTGCGCCAATTGGGAGTCCGGTTTCTTCAGCGCCTACCGGGACATCGCACAGCGAGCCCGCGGTGGGCAGCTGGACTACATGGTCTTTTTGGGTGATTACATCTACGAGTATCGCTCCGGCGCCTACTCCGGTTTCGGGCCGGTTCGCCTGCACCACCCAGCGCACGAGATTACAACGCTGGCGGATTACCGCACGCGCTACGGACGCTATCGTACCGACCCGGACTTGCAGGAAGCCCATGCAGCGCTGCCATGGGTCGTGGTGTGGGATGACCACGAGATTGCTAACGATAACTGGGCCGGTGGCGCTGAGAACCACAGCCCCGCCACGGAAGGCAGCTGGGCCGCGCGACAGTCAGCGGCAATGCGCGCCTACTTCGAGTGGATGCCGGTGCGCGCCACCGCGCCATCCGAGGCTGGGCATCTCTACCGTTCCCTCACCTTCGGTGACTTGGTGGAGCTGACCATGATGGACCTGCGCACCTACCGCGATGAGCAGGTGTCTTGGAACCCCGTGGCTTTCGCCCAAGAAGGCCGCTCAATGCTGGGCTCGGAGCAGTACGCGTGGCTGTTGGGCAAGATTGAGACCTCGCAGGCCACGTGGAAAGTGCTGGGCAATTCCGTCATGTTCGCCCCACTCAATCTCATTTCTCTTCAGGAGAACTCCATGACGGCGCAGGTGGCTGCGGCACTGACGGACAACATCACCAGTATCCCCATCAACGGTGACCAGTGGGATGGGTACTCCGCCGAACGCCGTGCGCTTATCGACGCCCTCCCCACCCACACCCTTTTTCTCACCGGTGACATTCACACCGAATGGGCCCACGCCATCACTACAGGCAGCCGAGTTGTGGGGGCCGAAATGGTGTGCGCATCCGTCTCGGCGCCCAATATCAACGAGGCGCTCAACCTGCGTCAGGGAAACACCGTCTCACAGACCGCACAGCAGCTCCTCCGCGCAGCGAACCCGCACTGCCATCACGTGGACTTGGACAGCCACGGCTACAGCTTTGTCACCATCACCCGCGAGGAGGCACAGATGCACTGGCTGCGAGTGGAGGACCTGCTTAAACCCGGTTCTCCGGTTCACGAGGCGGTCTCGATGACATTCAAACCAGGCGTTGGTTTCGTGTCATAGTCCTCGCTGGCGTTAACGAATGCGCCACGAGTAGCGATAAACACACTGTAGCGCTTCACCGCGTTGCATCCCTATCACTCATATTTCTCATGTGCTCTCCCGAGCGTCTCTCACAGAGCCGCGTTCGCCCAAGGAGTTCCCCGCTTAGTTCGCAGGGGCTGACTCGACGGTGTCGGTGGACGCGGCGGCGTCTGGGGCATTCGATTCCACGGTATCCGTCACATCGCCCGTGCGTGACCCGTCATCTCCTTCAGTAACCGCAGGTGTGGCTGCTGTGTCACCGTCGTGCGCCTCCTCTGGTCGTGGAGCCACAGACGACTCGTTGCGTGGGGAGGCTTCCGCGCCGTCTTCTGTGCCTTCTTCCCTGCCACTCGCAGTGGGCTCCGCTGCTGGTGCGTCGTCCTGCGAGGCCTCGCGTGGGGCTGTTTCAGGCGCGGTCTGCTGCTCCGAGGACTCAGCCGCGTTGGCAATTTCATTCATCCACCGCGAGGGCGACAGCCAGCCCGCATCCACGCCATCCGGGTTTGCTGACGCGAGCAGCAATGCGCCAACAACAGCGAGCCCGGCACATAGGCCGGTCGTGGACGCGCGTACTCGTCCGCCCATGGTCCAGAAATAATCCCACTTGTTCTTTGGGTGATCTGAGCGCCAAATTCCGCGAGTGTGCTCATCCGGCTCGTCTTCCTTGTCGCGCCCCGAATAAGCTGGGCGGCCTGGCCCATTGTCAGTGCTCATGTCCGTATTCGCTACAGCCCCCGCTACCGCCTGCGATGCCTCCCCCGAATCCTCACGTTTAGCAGCGGCATGCTGGTTCGTGGTCGGCACAGAGCTAGTCATCGACGCCTCAGCGTGGGCATCACTGCCCGTCGATGTGCTCGCGGAGTTTGTCGCCGTGCGATCCAAGGGGAACTCATCCGGAATGGCCTCTGGGTGGGGGAGCTTGTACAGATCCCAGAAGGACGCGAGCAGCGCCGAGCGGATCGCACGTTCAACTGCCCACTGGCGGGCAGGGTTGACCCGCACGAGGACACGGTACTTCACCTGCCAGGGTTGACCGGCAACGGTCGGCGCCACAATTCCGGTAGCGGGAAGCACATCGAGCTCACCATCCACGTCATCACGAATATCCGGTGTGCGGATGGCGTGCTCCGAAATCTTTTCCACTCGAGCCGTAGTGTCAGGAAGGCTGTCTCCCTCATGGACCGGGATGGCGATGTCCACCACCGCACGGGACCACTCCTGGGAATAGTTTGTCACCACGCCTGCTGAACCGTTGGGCACCATAACCACCTCGCCGGTGGGAGTGCGCACCGTCGTCGTACGCAAAGTCAAGGACACAACGGTTCCCTCCACGCCCGTCACGCCATCGAAGCTCACATAATCTCCGACGCCGAACTGCTTCTCCGAGAGAATGAAGAAGCCGGCAAGGAAATCACCGATGATTTTCTGCGCACCGAAACCGACCGCGGCTGAGACCACGGTTGCGGGGATGGCCGCACCGAGTGCAGGTACGCCCAGGTTGGCGAGTGCAGCCACGACGAGAAGAAAATACGCCACGGCTTGGGCAACGTAGACCAGAGCGCCTGCCAAGGCTAAGCGCGCCTTGGTTGATTCCTCGTTCTCATCCAAGCGGGATTCGATAACCCGCACTGCCAGCCGTCCCACGCGGGGGATAAGAAGCACGGTGAGCAGCATGCCCAGTAGCGGCAGGCCATGATCGATGAAGGCCTGCCAGAAGGTGAAAAAATAGTACCTCAGCATTTCACTAACTCTAGCCGCGCACCCTGCCAGAAGCCTTGGAAGAAGAAGCGACTACGTGCGGTGAATGAGATAATAGTTCGGCGTGGGCTTCCACGTGTAGCTAGCGGGAGCAATGTCCTTGCCATAGGCCCCAAGTGCCTTTGAGGTCCACAGCGGAATCGCCGGCATAGCGTCCACCAGAAGATCCTGGGCCTGCGCGTAGTACTCGTGGGCCTCAGCCTTGGTAGCGGCCTTGCCGGCTTTCTTGAGCAGATCATCGAATTCGCCGTTGCTAAATCCGGACTCATTTGCCGCCGAGTACGACGCAAACAGTGGTGCGAGGAAGGAAGATTCATCCGGGTATTCTGCCTGCCACACGGTGCGGAAGGCTCCCGTGATGTGACGCGCAGTGACTTCTTGGCGCATATCCTTGAACGTTTCCAAGGGACGACCTTCACAGGGCACGCCGAGGGTATCCGTCATCTGTTGAGCTACAGCTTCGACCCACTTCTGGTGGCTGCCATCCAGGTTATAGGCAATGCTGAAGGTCCCTTCAAAGGGATCCATTTTCTCTGCCTTCTCCCAGAGTTCGCGGGCCTTTTCCGGCTGGTAGGTCAGCGCCTCTGCGTCGGTGGGTGCGGGTGGCATCGTGCCATGAAGTGGTGCCACGAAGCCATTGGCCGGGATTACGGTGTCGTAGAAGACCTCGCGGGCCAGCTTCTCACGGTCCACTGCCATAGACAGGGCGCGTCGGCGCAGACGGCCTGCCTCGCCGCGGAAGTTCGAGGCATTAGCCGGGATGGTGATTTCCATCATGGACCCCACCGGCTTGCTTACTGCCTGGGAACCCAACTCATCTTCGAAGGTGGCCAGCTTGGAATCAGGGATCTGGACAAGCACGTCCAGATTCCCTGCCACCAAGTCCTTGTAAGCGTGATCCTCTGAGGGATAGATTACAAACTTGATTCCCTCGTTCTGCGGGGTACGCGGCCCCTCATAGCGAGGATTCGGCACGATTGTGAGAGCTTCTTCGCGTTCCCACGAGACCAACATGTAGGGCCCGTTGCCGATGGGATCCGTGCCGCGCTCAGTCAGTTGATTTTGATCCTCAGAGCGCATGGGGAAGAAGACGGAGTAGCCCAAGCGCTCGAGGAAACCCGCGGTGGGGCGAGAGAGCTCAATGCGGAAGGACTTCTTCCCCGTCACGCTCAAGCCGCGCATGGTTTGCTGACCCTCGTGGAACCCCAGGATGGGCTCGAAATTATAGGCCGACAGCAATGACTGGCGTACAGCCGTATTCCACGTATCAACGAAGTCTCGGGCGTCAACCTCCGAGCCATCGGAAAACACTGCGTCATCCCGGATGACCACGTCATAGGTCGTGTCGTTGACTTGGGTGACGGACTCCGCCATGTCATAGTGCGGGTTGCCGTCCTTGTCCAAATACATCAGGCCGGAGTACACCAAGTTGATGATGGTCTGACCCGGAACGTCATTGGAGTCTGCCGGGATGAGGGATTTTTGGGGTTCGGAGATATCGGTCGTAATAAGGTCTAGTCCTGAAGTATCGACGTGTGCGGACTCATCCGCGCAGCCTGTAACGGCCGCCGCGCCGACGCACGTCACGGCCAGAGCTAACACTACGCTAAGACCGGACCGGACAGATCGCACCCTTGACTCCTTTCTTCCGCACCCATTTTAACCTATTTTTCAGGTTTTAATTATCTCGGTTCTCGTAGCGGTGCATAAGTTTCTCAACCAGCTCATCTGTAAGCTTCTCATCGGCCAAGATTCGGTCCAGAAGCTCGCGCGGCGAAGGCCCTTCGCTGTTCTGGGCATCGTAGGAATCACCGCTAAGGTCTACACCGAAATCAGAGTGGGCGTCAGAAGAAGCTGCCGCCATCTCTGCAGACATCTCGGCGACTTCCTCATTGAAGGAATCGAGGAACTCTGAGGCGTCGATAGTCGCGTCTGCTCGGCGCTTACCCGCGCGCACCTCACGCTCAATACGTCGCTGCAGTGCTTTCTCCATCTGGTTATGCCGCCACGCACGGAGCTTGGTCGGCTCCAGACGACGGCCCACAGCGCGGCCCTTGTTCTCCGCCTTGCGCGCCATCACCATGACATACGCAGCAGTGTCATTAACCGGCGCCCACTCTTGGCGGGCAGGAATGCGCCAGCCTACCCAGATGCCCAGCATGGTCAGTACAAAGGACACGATTGGGCCCAAAATGACACCGTAGGCCAAGAACCCGGTGGCATCCGCCCCCAGCACCACCAGTGCACACGCCACTGCCGGGATAACAGTCGGCGTGTTGTCACCAAAGACCGCCGGTTCACGGCCCATCGCAATGTCACGAATCATGGAGCCGCCAGTCGCTGTGAACACACCCATCATGATGCAGGGAATGAAGGGCAGGCCGTAGGCAATGGCCTTGAGCGCGCCTGTCGACGCCCACAGTGCCGACACCACCGCATCACCATGGGATTGCACATAATCCCAGGTCTTGCCCTTGAAGTAGACAAAGCGCGCGATGATTGCGCCTGTAAAAGCCAAGTAAAGGTACTCCGGCTGACTCATCGCCGCCACGGTGCCGCGGTTGATGAGCACGTCACGGATCATGCCTCCGCCCAAGGAGGAGAACATCGCGATGAAGAAGAAACCCACGATGTCGTAGCCGCGCTGGCGGGCAATGGTGCCGCCGATCATGCCCATGAGAAGGACTCCGATGATGTCGGACCAGTAATACAGCGACTCGATTAACGGGTCCATCTCAACACTCATGTGGGTCATGGTAACTGCTAGCCCGCAGATTCTCGCATTGAGGTTCGCTTCGCCCGCCAGCGTCGTGGCGACGCTCGACAGCGAGCCTGATGGTGGGGCCACCGGGGCTCGAACCCGGGACCAACGGATTATGAGTCCGTAGCTCTAACCGACTGAGCTATAGCCCCGCGTATTCATTACTCATGTGTCCGCTCCGGCTCACAGCCAGCCGCGCCACACTCAGCAGCGAATCCGCTCCCCGCAACATTAATCGGCAGGACCCTCAAACAGCAATTTGCGGCAATGACTCCCCCACTAGTCTGCTGCACTTCTCGGTCTCACCGAGCCCTCGGAAGCGCCGAGCAGTGCCACAAGCGCGACAGCACCAGCAAAAGCTCAGCCCCCATTTGGGCCACTGATCCGGAATCCACCGAGAACCAGAGCCTTCGAACAGCACACCAAACTGCCGGACAGAACACACCCCATCAGGGCTAACTTCACACGCTCGCAGGAGCACCGAGAAGCATCGATGACTGCTACACATGGACGCGCCTCATCCCCGCTTACGCGGGGAGCACTCCACAAGCTTCAGGCCGGGGTACGCGTGCCCGGGCTCATCCCCGCTTACGCGGGGAGCACCATTCCAGTGAGTCCGCGCCCTCGAGGTCATCGGGCTCATCCCCGCTTACGCGGGGAGCACGCCTTCTTATCGACAGCCGAGTCTACGTAACCCGGCTCATCCCCGCTTACGCGGGGAGCACAGCAAAGTGGGCTGGTACCCCTCAAACGCCACGGGCTCATCCCCGCTTACGCGGGGAGCACGGTGGCCCTTATGGTGGTCATACTGCCGGAACCGGCTCATCCCCGCTTACGCGGGGAGCACTATGTCAGCGCCGTTCGTTCCCTCCCAACCACGGGCTCATCCCCGCTTACGCGGGGAGCACAGCGCCCTTCCTTCCTATCGGGCTCGATAACCGGGCTCATCCCCGCTTACGCGGGGAGCACCTGTACACTTTTCGCCCGTTGTACCAGGCTTCCGGCTCATCCCCGCTTACGCGGGGAGCACTCTGTACCCGCGAGGACATGATAGCTAGATTTGGGCTCATCCCCGCTTACGCGGGGAGCACTCCAGTTCCCGGTCGATGGCATCAACCGCCGAGGGCTCATCCCCGCTTACGCGGGGAGCACCTGTACACTTTTCGCCCGTTGTACCAGGCTTCCGGCTCATCCCCGCTTACGCGGGGAGCACTCTGTACCCGCGAGGACATGATAGCTAGATTTGGGCTCATCCCCGCTTACGCGGGGAGCACTCCAGTTCCCGGTCGATGGCATCAACCGCCGAGGGCTCATCCCCGCTTACGCGGGGAGCACCCCGACGCCGGTACGCTCCTCAAGTCTGCCCTGGGCTCATCCCCGCTTACGCGGGGAGCACGCTCGTGGTCTTGGATTACGCAAAACACCCAGCGGCTCATCCCCGCTTACGCGGGGAGCACCCCATCTCGGTATTGAGCGCGGCCTGAGCAATCGGCTCATCCCCGCTTACGCGGGGAGCACGTGGTGGGCTCAGCGCCCAGGCGCTCACCATCCGGCTCATCCCCGCTTACGCGGGGAGCACGGTGGCTTCGGTCAGGTAGGTTTCTTCGTCGCGGGCTCATCCCCGCTTACGCGGGGAGCACGGTTCCCTTGGTGACTAGTTCTCCTTCTCGCCAGGCTCATCCCCGCTTACGCGGGGAGCACCGGTCCCTACCCAATGACGTGACACCTCACCAGGGCTCATCCCCGCTTACGCGGGGAGCACGACTCCCTAAAGTCCTCTACGTTGTTAGTGCGGGGCTCATCCCCGCTTACGCGGGGAGCACGGAGTCGCCGTTAGTCACCTTCCGCAGCCATTGGGCTCATCCCCGCTTACGCGGGGAGCACTAACCGACGAGAGTGTCGCGGTACGACTCGAGGGGCTCATCCCCGCTTACGCGGGGAGCACAGCCTGACACCAGGGCATCACCAGACGGTGGTGGGCTCATCCCCGCTTACGCGGGGAGCACCACACCCGATGAACTACGCGCCGGAGCTAAGGGGGCTCATCCCCGCTTACGCGGGGAGCACCCAGGTCATAGCGGGTTGCAACGCGGATCGCGGGGCTCATCCCCGCTTACGCGGGGAGCACCCGGTAAATTTGAGGTTGTTTCAGCATGGTTGGGGCTCATCCCCGCTTACGCGGGGAGCACATGGTGTGGATGGTCGCGCCCAGGCTGCGGTAGGGCTCATCCCCGCTTACGCGGGGAGCACTTTTCCTTTCTGCTGGGCTCTCTGCCTTACATCGGCTCATCCCCGCTTACGCGGGGAGCACTTGAACGCTGTCGCCATGCCCGACAGTGTGCGGGGCTCATCCCCGCTTACGCGGGGAGCACTCGCAGGGTGTCGTCTGCGTCGCTGGAGTCGAGGGCTCATCCCCGCTTACGCGGGGAGCACGGCAGAGGAGTTCGAGTATGGGCGCGCCATGGGGGCTCATCCCCGCTTACGCGGGGAGCACGCCGTAGTCAGCGCATACTGATTCACGTCATACGGCTCATCCCCGCTTACGCGGGGAGCACTCAACCTACGTCCCCTATGACTGGTGCTATTTGGGCTCATCCCCGCTTACGCGGGGAGCACGGTATTCGTAAAGCGTGGAATGCCGTCGGAAAAGGCTCATCCCCGCTTACGCGGGGAGCACTCCGCAATATCCTCGCGGACTTCCGCCAACTTCGGCTCATCCCCGCTTACGCGGGGAGCACGCGGTGTCGGCTAGGGAGGCCTCTCATTCTGCGGGCTCATCCCCGCTTACGCGGGGAGCACCACAGCGTGAGCTTGAGGTTTTAGCGGCTGACGGGCTCATCCCCGCTTACGCGGGGAGCACCCTACTCAGTTGGCGGCGGCTGACCCCCAGACGGGCTCATCCCCGCTTACGCGGGGAGCACGGCCTTCTGGCCTTGGTCGTCTGGTGCCGAATGGGCTCATCCCCGCTTACGCGGGGAGCACTGGCTGGTTCTCGGTCTGAGTAAGCACGTAGAGGGCTCATCCCCGCTTACGCGGGGAGCACGCAAACATCACCACAGGGACAAACGGGACAAAGGGCTCATCCCCGCTTACGCGGGGAGCACAACCGCGACGCCACCTTCCCCGCACGCCTCAGCGGCTCATCCCCGCTTACGCGGGGAGCACGTCGAGATGGTGTGGGACGGCGCGCAGGCGGTGGGCTCATCCCCGCTTACGCGGGGAGCACGAAGCATGATCCGCCGCTGCCGTACATGCGTTGGGCTCATCCCCGCTTACGCGGGGAGCACCACTTGAAGCTCTTTCTGCCGCAATCGCTGATGGGCTCATCCCCGCTTACGCGGGGAGCACAAATATTGCCCTTAACAGTAGCCATCAAAAACCGGCTCATCCCCGCTTACGCGGGGAGCACAGCACGATGAGGCAGGAGATGATGATTAATAAGGGCTCATCCCCGCTTACGCGGGGAGCACCTCGGAGGCCTCATCGGCTTTATCCTCCACGCCGGCTCATCCCCGCTTACGCGGGGAGCACGGTGCCGTGCGACATTCCGATGGCCATCTGGTCGGCTCATCCCCGCTTACGCGGGGAGCACGGCTACGGCGGTGCGTAGTGTCTCGATTTGGAGGGCTCATCCCCGCTTACGCGGGGAGCACGTTAGTGGGTGCTGGTTAGAGTTTCTTCCAGCCGGCTCATCCCCGCTTACGCGGGGAGCACGCCCTGCTGTGGCACTGCATGCCTGCAACCCCCGGCTCATCCCCGCTTACGCGGGGAGCACCTTGGCCTCGTCGATGGTGAGGGGTTCGAGCGGGGCTCATCCCCGCTTACGCGGGGAGCACTTCCCGACCCTTGGTGCTCTCGACTTCCACATGGGCTCATCCCCGCTTACGCGGGGAGCACTGGGCAGCGATGACATAAGTGCCCTTCGGCACCGGCTCATCCCCGCTTACGCGGGGAGCACTGTGTTCTTTGAGACGGATATTGGGCCTAGTGGGGCTCATCCCCGCTTACGCGGGGAGCACTTCTTCCTCCGATGGTTCCTCTTCTGGTGCCGGGGCTCATCCCCGCTTACGCGGGGAGCACGTGACGGCAAGGTCTTCGGCCTGTTCACCAACGGGCTCATCCCCGCTTACGCGGGGAGCACATGTGCTGAAGGTTGCGCGTCTCCCCCCGGATGGGCTCATCCCCGCTTACGCGGGGAGCACTGCGCGTCGTGGATTTGCTTGCGAGTTGGTGTGGGCTCATCCCCGCTTACGCGGGGAGCACCCACCCCCCACGGGGGTTAGGCGGTGAGGTAGGGGCTCATCCCCGCTTACGCGGGGAGCACTTTAAGCGTGGCCGTGGGCCTGGCAAGAACGCGGGCTCATCCCCGCTTACGCGGGGAGCACATGTCACGAGTCATTGCGCCAGCGAACGCAATCGGCTCATCCCCGCTTACGCGGGGAGCACTATTCGGAATGAGTATGGCTAGAATCCGCCTTCGGCTCATCCCCGCTTACGCGGGGAGCACTCTTGCTGAGCTGCAAGTCTTCGAGCCTGGCCACTATTTTACATACGGCTTTATGAATAGTGCCTTGTTCTATCGGCTACTTGGTTAGTTATGCACCTTTCTGCTTCCTATATGCGGAACGAACACGGCGGGCGTTTGACCACCCCTTTCGATTCTGCTCATTCTGTGGCTTCGTTGTGGGGCGGACCATGAGCGTAACGCCGTCAAAATCAGAAGGTGTCCAGTGATGGCGGTGAGTCTTAAACTCCATGCCTTGTTCATTGGCTGCTGAATAGACCAAAAGTGCACGGCCGTCCTTACACAATTCGGTGGTTCGCTCCCACAGCAGATCACGGATGCGAGCGGAAGGCCGTCCTACGAAAACTCCAGGAGTTAGTTCAATTAGCCACTTCGACAAGTCGCCGCGTAGCCCTGCAGGGCACGCAGTGACAACGAGAACCATCATGAAAGAGTCTCCTCTTCGGCCCAATTCATTCCAGAAGCAATCACTTCAAGCTCACTCCAGAGCATAAGTTCCACGTCGCTCACCAGCTCGTCATCTGGGACATCAAATAGGGACTTCAAATCTTTGACCATGCGGGGCATGAGCCGGTGGGAAACAACATAATCGCGGACATGACGGCGCACTTCAACGGACGGCTTACCCTTCGCCGCAGCAACCGTGTCAAAAGCGGCCGGAATTGAAATCTCTGCCTTGTACAAGTCGGCAATGTCGTAGACAAAGGAACGATCAGTTCCGGTATGAATAACGCCGAGAGCCGGAACAAAGCCCAATGCGGAGATCACAGCATGTGCTACCCCATACAGGGCCGCGCTGGCTGCAGTAAGTGCTTGGTTGATCGGATCAGAAGATTCGAAGTCGTTGGGATCGTACGACCTCCTATTCCAATAGACACCAGTTCGCACAGATTCTTTTTCGTACACCTTCTTCATCCGAGCACCTTCGCGCCCGCGGAGCTGGGCCATGGTTAGCCCAGATACATCCTCACCGGGAAAGCGCATGGCATACATCCGGCGGGCACAGTTCAATCGTTTGCGCTGATGCGTGACTACTTCTGCTTGAATTTCTGCCATACGGCTTGACTTCGCGGGTGGGCGGCCATGTGCGTAATAGCGCACACCGCGCTCCCCTACCCAGACCGCGCTCACTCCGGCATCACCAAGCAAGGCCATCGCGGCGTATGTAATCTTCGTGCCCGGTCCTAGAAGCAAAGCTGCAATCTGCGTAGCGGGCACATGCGCGGTGCCGCGTTGATCAACGATGGTGAGTGAATTGCCATCGCGGTTAATAACGCACCGCTCAGCGTAAAGAAAACTGATGCGGTCCCCAACGCGCGCCAAAGCTTGGCGTGTGAGAGGGACCTCATGTGGGGTGGTCATGAAGACACAGCCGCCAACGTCATCAGGCCACAGCCATAGCCGCGAGCACGACCAATACCGTGAGTAAGCGTAGCTCGGAGCAGCTCGGGATCGGTGACCTCAAGCGTGCCACGGTAACGGACAGTAACGATACGAATATGTCGCCGATTCTCGCCCTTGCGGAAATCGAGAGTACGCCTTTCCACGATGGCTGTCTCATCATCGAGTGACCATCGTGCGCGTTCTTCATCAGATGCCTCGTCATGTGCGCGAGGAGCTAGGGCAAAACCCGCCTTTTCAGCGCGCTTGTAAAGCCACTCAAGCTGGTGTTCTACAGAGACATGAGCTTTGACCTTTCCGCGCTTACCGTTGTTGGACTGGGAATAGGTGGGGTTCGCAAGCAACTCGAAGCGCCAGCGCTGCCCCTTCTGCAATGTCCTTAAGAACCGTGTGTAATCGAGGGATTGGGCCGGGCGTGTGTCATAGCCGGCCTGCTCAACAATGCCTGCCGAGGTCGGTTTTTCAGAGCCCACGATGTAAAGGACATTCTCGTGACGGTTCTGATCAACGCGCCACAGGATACGTGCGTCGGAATTGTCGATGTCCGGCGGAAACGCTGCGCTCACCGCTGCATGCATGGCATGAGGGTTGCTCAGCAGCTTTCGGCCCTGGCGCAACTGCGGGTTGATAAGGATTTTGGTCAAGGTAGTCACGCGTTCATCACTGCTTCCATAAATGGGTCGGGGCGCAGTTGCGAAGCCTCCAGCGGATTGTCCACAAGTGCGTTTTCACGCTGGACTACCGTGCGCCAAGCATACTTTCGGTGTCTGGGATCGAAGGAGACAGGGACATCCTGCAGGGACTCACCGAGCTCTCCTGCCTGAGCATCCCTGTAAATAGGAAGGGCCACCTTCTCACCGCATGTTTTCATGTACTCCTTTGTCGCATGCCACGTGGAATGTTCTTGGAGTGCTTTTACTGCTGGCTTATCGACGATTCCCTGAACCACATTCGGAGGTGCAGGACACGATCGGCGGCCTAAGAAAATGGGGAACGCAGGTTTGTTGAGCGCTTCAGCCAAGCCCTCAAGCAGACTGCGCTCCTCTGCTTCGATTGCAGCAACAAATGCAGCATCGGACAGAAAGTAGCGCGTGATCAACTTCGCATCAGCTTTGGGATTTCTCTGCCAGTTTTGGGCCGTTTGATAATCCCTCAGCAAGCTACCGGACTGGTCAACACGTACAGCGAATGTCAGACCGGCGAGGTCTGTGATGTCGTCAGTGCGCCGGCGTCCTTCCGCAGCAGCGAGCATCCCAAGGACCCCAGACTTAGATGGAATCTGTGCCGTAGTTCGCGTGGCATAGCGTGATTCATTACCCCAAGACTGCAAAGGAGCTTTGAGTAACAATAATAAGGTCGATGTCATGAGAAAATTCTCCCTCCCAAGGTTTAGGAGGCATCCAGGGCTGCACTGAGACGTTCCGCGAGTTCTGGCAAGGTGACGGTCTCTGCAATCTCTGCGAAAGGCTCTCGTGCCTCGCTAACACCAACCACGAAAGAAGCCTGCGGCTTCAGGCCATAGTTCTCCTCGAACTCCTTCTCTTCCTTCGCTAGAGCCTCTGCACCAGCGATGCGAAGGTTCTTGTTGTCGGTGGCACGAACCGGCTCCTCGAATGCCGTCACGAGACTTACTGGGCGTGTGTCACGAACGGTGACGTACACCAGTTCAGGGAGAGTATGGTTGGCGAAGGTATTGATTTTGCCAGTTGGCATCGACTTGATGAAGGCATCGACGAACTGAATTGCTGCCTGTTTTGCATTCTCTTCGGAATCGAGGTTCTTAGTCAGACCAGCAACGTTTACGGTGGCAAAGCGGTAGAGAGTGGAAGACATCATCTGGACTGTGCCAATCATGCCTGCACCAGTTTCTTCACCGTCTTCAGCTAGATCATCGACTGCGGTGAAGTAATCGAACTCTGGGGCACTATCGTGAATTCCCAGTGCGTGTGCAACCTGCACTGCGGCATCGACGTTGAAGGCAGCATCATCGGCAATCATGCGCCCGAACATAGCCATATCCACGGAGTGCTGAGTATCGAGAATTTCCTTCGCATCAGCCTTCTTGATCTTCTCCCCATCCGCAGCAACGATTTCACGGGCTGCACGTTCAATCTGCTGCGGGCTCAGAAAGATGAGGTACTTAGTGCGCGGGTAGCGTGCTTCTTTGAGGAGCGCCTCTTTGTCCTCAGCGTCGGACTTTTCCAGTTCCTTGATCCGCTTGCTATCGACTTCGGTGGAAATTCCAGCGGCCTTGAACAGATCAGACACTTGTTTGATTGCGCGCTCGGCATCCCAACCTTCGTGGTCTTCTACCAACTTGGCAATCTTTTCTGGGAGGCGCTTGGAGCGGTCTCCTACAGAATCCGGGTCAACGTTGTTCTCAAAGTAGGCGCGAATGGCTCGCTTCCAAGATTGGGAAGATACGCGCTGGCGGGGAACACCACCAAAGACAGCAGACTTCGGGGCACCAGTGTCGTCGCGGTTGATGAGGGATGGCGGAAGTGTCTGGAGAGCGTGAACATCGATGACAAGAGACATAGTGAATGGTCCTTTCGGGTAGTTATCGAGAGTTAGGATTTAGTGGACTGCGTGCTCTTAGAGAAAGCACCGGTGGCAAAATCGCGTCCCCACCTCAAAAGAACTCCCTGGCGTCGGTTTTGCTCAGCCTGGGTTGAGGTGCGAACGTTAAGGGTTCGGAGATCTTGCGCGAATTGCCCGTAGTCAAAGCCAATCTTTGCGCCACGGAGCAATGTAATGAGTGAGCGAATGTGAATCAGACGGGATGCTTCATCGCGAGAGACCAACATGGCATCGAAACGGGGTTTGGTGGACTGGGACTCGCTCTGGGCAAAAAATCGGCCACAGGCACGCGCGAAGCTTTGGCCTTCTACATGGGCGTCCGTTGTCGCACTCTGCATGTGAATGCCGAACATCACGAGAGCGTTGAAAGCCGCTGCCTCTGATGGAGACGGAGCGTTGCTTTTGCCCAACTCATTGTCACTCAGAGATGGCTGGAGGATTAGGAGAACCTCCTCCAACGCGAGCGGTTGATCTTTGAGGGGAACGGAGGCGTACTTGCGCAGCGTAGCCAGCGTTGCACGGGCTTGGGCACTCTTAGCGTGATTCGGCGAATGCAGTATAGCGAACTGGAGTTCATTCGCAGTCCGAGCAACAGCAGGGCGAAGAGTCGGCCTCGTCTGCGTGGTTGGAGTATCGGCGCTGGGTGGGGTTTTAGTCATGAGAGTCATCCTCGTGTGAGAGTCCGGAGGCATCCGCCTCCGGAGAAGTGGGAGAAACCGTCAACGGAAGGTCCTTGTCTAGCCTTCGATGCAGCTGACGGAAAAGAGAACCGGCCGAGATAATGCGCCCCTTACCGCTGTCACCGGCATCGATTTCCCTGCCTACGATGGCCTTGGTGCCAGCACCGCGGAGAAGTTCACGTGCATCACGAAGAACCTGTTCGCGCACCTGCTTCTGCCATTCAACCTGCGCAGTTTCAGCGGTGTCAGAGCTTAGTCCCGACATCCAGCTCAGGAAGAGCGGCTCGAGTCGGGCATAGAAACGATCAGCTGTACTCGTACCGAATTCATAATCGCCTCCTGCGGCAACCAGCAGCTGGCCAGCAAACCAACCAAGGCTGATTGCTGCCTTACTTGTTTTCTCTGCAGAGGTACGGACCGCATTGCGTACCCTTCGGCCAGTGTCATCCGCCCGAAGCACGACAAGTGGCAAACCGATTGTGGCAATGAAGGTGGAGGCCACGGACGATTCCTGCGGGCCATACTCCATCGAGACCAAAGCAAGGTCTAGGGCGTTCTTGTCCAGATACCCATCTGCTTCTAGGTCTGCCAAGTTGGAGAGATTTCGAGGACGCTTCGGGGCCTTGTTTTTGTTGTTATCGAAGCCGGGGTCATCCTCTAGCGCAATCAGAGCATCAAGAGCTCGCCACATCGTCCTAGTCGGATCGTAGGGGCGCGGATAATACGCAGTCTGACCCTTCTTCGACTGATTCGGGCTATAACGGTAAGGCGTCATCGGATCACCCATGACGTTCTTACCTGCATCCGGAATTCGGTCACCGTTCGACACGAGTACCTGGACTGCCCGTTCATCCTCGAAGAAGAGCCGAATGCGACGCGCTTGCCAGGTAGCAAGATCGACAGCACCATGCGGCACTGCGCCAATGTCATCATTCGAGCCTGGGCGCTGAGCTGCAGTATCGGGCTCTCGTTCCCAGACCGGGATATCCGCGCTGACGGCTCCGCCTTCTTCAGAATCCAGCACGGCCGACGGTGGAGTGTTGAGAATCAAAGTCTCGAGAAGACCTCCCGAACCAAGAACAACGGTGCCACCAGTGCGACCAGTCCAGCCGGTTCCGATGGGATAACCCTTTCCTCCCTTTACTCGCGAGTCACCTTCCGCTCCGGATTTGATGCCCGAGAAATCATAAGCCTGGGCATGGATGAGCCATCGTGCGGCCTCATCGAGGGCGAGAGATTGACGACCTTCAGCCGTGCGCATGGTGAAGAAGTTGTCAGCGGCCTCGGGAACGATGAAAGAGACTGGTCTGGTTGCCCCCGACTTCGTATGCAGATCAGCAACCTGCATGAAGGGGGCGGTCGGTGAAAGAAGATCGAACCTATCTTCATAGGCCTCGAGATAGTTGAGGACTACATCGTCACGCTGTTCACCCACCAACTGTGCATGCAGTTCGTCAAACCATTCCGGCCAATCGAAATCATCCCAGTTACTGCCGTATTCTTCTGCAATGTCGAGCGCATGCGCCCGCCAAAAGATGGCCAACAGCACCCGGAGCACCGAGTAGTCCTGGGTCGGTGAATCACCGACGACCTTGCGTGCATCACCGCGACCGGAGAAGATGTCACGGATACTCAAAGCAACTTGTTGGTTGGCACCATCCATGCACATGATCCACGGCTCATCGAGCAGATTGAACGTTGAGGTTTCAGTCATTCTTCTTTCGCCTCCTTTCTTAGTCATGAAGTAGATAGAGATGTTGTTGTGAGATACCTCTGAGAGGAGGTGCCCTCAGAGTACAAATCGTGGTAGACATTCAATCCCTCCTATCGCTGAGGATTTCGATTCCTAGTTGGGAGGTATAGGAGACAGAGAACCGGCCTAACTGGACAATCCCCGTTTCATCGAGAGGCATTGCCAGTTGTCCACGCAGGAGAAAGTGGGATCGCCATTGGTCTGGAGTTGCATCCTCGAGAGCATCAACGACAGCGTCAAAATCGGACTCCCATCTCGTCATACGAATGGGAAGGCGAACCGTACTCGCAGCCAGGTGGAATGCGACTTTGTAGGACAACTCAGCACCATCAAGTACTTCCTCATCCAAGCCCCATGGTTGATACCCGTACTCTGTACGCAGAATCGGAATGACTTCCACCGAAGGTTCGGCATCACGGACTTGGGCTGCTCCTCGTTCATCACCCGACGCCCCGCCGTCACTAATGAGCTGCGAGAACAATGAATCGTAGCTGGTTCGTCGGCGAGGGCTGGGGAGACGGAATGTGGACGACTTGGAATGGGCGCTGTCTTCGTCGAACAAACTCTGCTCTTGAGCCTGTGCCCACGCATCCTCCCACCCTGCAGGCGGGGTGAAGTTTCGGTCGTAAGTTTCACGCACGAGGCTCTCAATGTCGTCAGGCCGCCGGAAGACACTGGGCAGCAGAGCTAACGTGGACAAGAGCAGCGCTGTGCCATAAATGTATTCGGCGCCCGAATCGAACTCCGGAACAGGCTCACGTTCGACGATTCCACGAATCATCACCTGAGGCTGCTGCAAGTTGGCTGGCCTATCGGTGACAGGTCGCTCATGGCGGTGCAAGCGCCCAATTCGCTGAATGATGAGGTCCATCGGCGCGATATCAGTAATGAGCAGATCGGCGTCGATATCAAGACTCTGCTCGGCCACCTGGGTCGCCACCACAATCTTGCGCCATGGACGTCCCCTTCCCCGGCGGGATTCGGGACCCAACTCGTCGCGCAAAGCATCTTCTTTTTCCACGCGTTCCCACGCCACGAAACCAGCATGATGCAGCTGAACATCCTCGCCATAAATGCTCGCCAGTGCACGGTATGCTTCCTGAGCCCGGGCGATGGTGTTGCAAATGATGAGGACACAGCCACCTGCTTCAAGGTTGTGCTCCATAAAGTTGACGAGTTCGTCGACGTCATCATCAAGGAAGCCAATGTGCGCCTCAAGGTTTGTGGGAGTCGGTGGTACTGGGTGAAACTCCACAGAGTCTCGCGTCGCCAGCGTCAGCAGCGGGTAACCAGTAGGTTCCTCGTCTAGCCATGGCGCGGTGGAATAAGCCTCTACCAAAGTGCGACGCTTTTCGGGTGGGAGTGTAGCGGACATCAGGATGACGCTGGCACCGTAAAACCCAAGCCACTCGATGGTGCTGCGTAAGTAGTCGCTGGTATACATGTCGAAGGCGTGAACCTCATCGAAAATGATGACCTTTCCGGCTAAGCCCACGTGCCGGAGCATGTGGAAGCGCTGCTGCAGCGCCATCATCAAAACCTGGTCCACAGTGCCCACAACGAAGTTGGAGAGCAACCCCAGCCGGCGTCCCGACATCCATTGGGAGGCGATAACACCACCGCCGCCACCAGAGTCCCTACCGATCTGCGAAAATTTCAATTCCCGATACGGCTCCGACAAAACGTTCTTGGAGTGCGCGAGGTACATGCTTTTTACTGAGTCGACACTGTTGTTGGAAGCCCAATCAATCGTGCGCTCTAACAGCCCGTTAGCCGTTGCCATCGTCGGCGCCGCAAAGTAAACCCCCTGAGCACCGCCACGCGCTGCAAGAATCTCAGCCGTGGCCAGACCGGCCTCGGTCTTTCCTACACCCGTTTCAGCTTCGATAACAACGAGAGCCGGCCCGTCTAGCTTTTGAACCGCCTCAACCACCGCGCGTTGCACTGGACGTGCGCAGAATTCTTCGGGCCATCCGAATGAGTGCCGAAAGCGCTTGTCGATGTCTCCCCACTCGCCCATCTCCGGCTCCCACGGCGTGGTCACATCGATCACCGCAGCGGCCGCCTCCACGCGCTCTAGCTGGGTACCGCGGACATGCAGGGTAAAAGCATTCTCATTCGACGCTACCCAGTCCGCCATCACAACAAGCCCGGTGAGGATTTCTGCAACTCCCTGATGGAGTTTTCCTCCTCGGAAGACTTCTGTGAGGACAGCATCGACACCGCACAGCTCCGCCATGGCGTCGAGAAGCTCGCGGTGTACTTTCTTCCACGGCTCGGGGTAGTCTTCGATAAGTTCTCGAACTCGCTTGGACGGCTTGTTGGCAATGCCGTGGTGCGCGTTGACGACGGCCGCCAAACTATTAGCCTGGGGAAGCGGGATTCCTCGTGCACGCAACCAAAGGGCTAGGATTTCGCCCGATGCAACGCCGTGCGGGAGCTTTTCGAAATTAGCCTCGTCAATGCTCAGATCGATGTTCAAGCCCGCATCAGAGACGGCCGAGACGAGATGCGCTTTATCGCTGGCCAGAAGTAGACGCTGGAAAGTCCGAATACCTTTTCCAATGTCATGCACCCCGGCGAGCCAGACATATAGGGCCTCAACCCCAGTCTCACCGATGCCGAGAGCCGCCGACAAATACCGCTTCACTGAGGGCGCCAACCATGAGTTGAACAGGAAAGACGCAGCACACGCTGAATCCACCATATGCTGCGGGAGGGTCAAGAAATCCGTTCCATCACCCGACTTTGCCCACAGACTCTGGGCTTGCGGGCTCCGTTCGCGCGCCCAGCCTTCGGCTCTTAAACAGAACTGGCGTGTCCGAGCCGGAATTAAAGTAGAGACCGAATCTTGGTGAGTGTTCCCATTCATGATTGACCTTGCTTGCGAGAGAGAAAGAGTTAACACCAAACATACCAAAGCTTGTGACATTAGCAAGTTTAAAATTCGTGCAAACTTGTTTCTTCAGGTGTGCCATGTAGGCTTCACTGCAGGGCGATTACCTTCCCTGCGCTGCTGGGATGAGCCCTTGCTGATGTCTACCATCACCACTTCCCCGCGTCAGCGGGGATTTCTTTTACGCCATCCGAGAAGCTCCGCGTGGCATCGCTGAATCGCTTAGAGTTACACCATGCTCTCTCCTCTTAACTTCACGCTTTGGAAGGTCAATTCCACTACCGGAATCAGCCCGCTCATCCCCGCAGACGGTCGCTGCGGCATCTATGTCATCGACTTCGAAGACGGATCGAAGTATGTCGGCCAGTCCATCGACGTTGTCAAGCGCTTTGCCAACCACACTCACGGATCACGTCACCACATCCCATGGGGTGACGTAGTTGCCTTATCCTTTGCGCCGGCACCACCGCTCGAGCTTGACGCGCTTGAGGCCCAGGAGATTGCGCGCCAGGTTGAGGCCGGCGTTCCTCTTCGCAATAGGCGGGGCGTCATCGATTCTGTCGGTCCCAGCCCACTCGATTCCATCGTCACCATCACCGAGCAAAAGCATTGGATTTTGGGAGACTGGGAGCCTTCCTCTAAAGACCACGCAGCGTTTATCGAAGCGGCGCAGAACGCTGAAGGCACGAAACTCACTGCCCGCGCACCGCAGGATGTAGCGGAAGCCGTGCTCAAGGATCTCACCTTCGCACTGGAGAACATCATCCCGGTGGCACCCGAAACGGAGAAGACCTACTGGACTTTATCTGATTACCCCTCGACCGCAGGCGGACGCTATGCCACCCTCAACACGGGCATCCTGGAGTTCCTAGTTTTTCCCCGTCACAACATCCTCGACCACATCGCGGATCTTGAACCAGAATTTCGGGACAGGTTCTCCCTGGGCACAGGTTTCTTCAACCTCTTCATGCCGGAGGACATAAATCTTGAGGAAGCCAGGGACGATATCGGCTTGTGCTCCGAACCTCCGTATCTGGTGATGTTCCACGAGTACGAAGTCACAACGACGGAGGCCTACTACTACCCCATTGGCCAACTCGAAGAGACCTTCGCGGCCTTACCGCCTGAAGTGCTTTCCGACGCCCGCGATTTCGCCGTCACCATGATGCGTGAGCGCCCCTCCAACCTCTTCCGCCGTTGGCACAGCTCAGCACTAGCCGGCTGTGCCTATGAAACTATCGTCTCTTAAGCTTCCTTCTCGTGCACGGATCACAACGAACTCCCCTGCATGCCCACGCCTGAGCTTGTAGCGTGGCGGGCATGAGGCTCCTTTCCTTCAGCGTGTCGAATTTCCGCAGCATCCGCGCCACCCAAACGCTGACCTTGTATCAGCACTGGAAGCATTCAACACCACCCGAAGGGGGCTGGGCACAGGTCAGCCAGCCGATAACCGTGTTGGTGGGGCCAACGGCGTCGGGAAAAAGCAGCGTGCTGGAAGCGCTGAACTTTGCTCTTCGAGCGGTGTCATCCTCGGCAACAACATGGCGCGAGGCCGCCCAGCCCAACCAACTTCCCCACGCACCATTTCGCCTCGACCCAACCACGCAGCGCCGACCCAGCACCTTCGAGCTGGAATTTGAAGTCGACGGCGTGCGCTACCTCTACGGCTTCCTGTGGAGCTACACCGGTGTGCATTCTGAGTGGCTCAGCCGTGTTCCGGCCAACCGCTGGACGCCGTGCTTTGCACGCAGCCGCGGGGAGGAAACGCAGTGGACGCGGACGTTTATGGATAAGGGGGACGTCGCCAAGCTTGGCCCCGTTGAGGACACCGAGCTGCTGCTCTCCGTCGGCCTGCGCGATGAGCACCCCGTTCTTGCCCCGCTGGCCCGCGCGCTGGTGCATGACGTGGCGTACCTGCCACACGCGCATTCCGCGCTGAGCAGCACCGATCGGTTCATCGAACTTATCCGGGAGGGCAAACTACGCCTGCACGAGGCGGCGCCACTGCTGCGCGCGGCCGATAACGAAATCCACTCCGTGCGCCTCAACCAGGACCACATCGCAGAACATGTCTTCCGGCAGATGCACCCGGTCATCGACGCATTAAGCAGCACCGACGGCGCTATCCGGCGTCCCGACGAGTTCCTCATCTACTCCGACGCCGAAATCGAGTCCCTGCTGCACGCCATCATCGTGGAACACAAGGGCGAGGCCACTCACTACTCACTGAAACTCACCGACGAGTCCGGCGGCACGCAGAACTGGATGGCCACCGCACCGCTCGTGCTTGATGTGCTGCGCCGTGGCGGCATCCTCGTGGCCGATGAGCTGGACTCCTCCCTCCGCCCAGCCCTGCTGGACTTCATCATCCAGGCCTTCCGCGAACCCACCATCAACGTCAACGGTGCGCAGCTCGTGTTCGCCTCCCACACCTTCAGCGTGCTGGAGCGCGCCTCCGAGCTGGGTCTTAAGCCGGAGGGATTCTGGTCCGTGGAAAAGACTCCAGCCGGCGAGTCTGAGCTGCTCAACCTCGCTGATGTCTCCCTCGACAACCCCGACGCCACCCACCGCTTCCTCACTGAGCGCTACGGCACCGCCTCCCGCGAGGCGCTCGACGCCCTCAAGGAACTTGTCATGGCCGGGGCCTGAAACATCCCTCCTTTTGGGCGTACAATCGGCGGCCACATATCCCCGACAGGAAGGAATCACCATGACCGCCGTCTACACCACCGAAGCTCTGTCCACTGGTGACGGCCGCGATGGCCGCGCCGTAGTTCAGGACTCCGATCTTGACTTCACCATGACCGCCCCGAAGGAGATGGGCGGCAGCGGTGAGGGTGTTAACCCGGAGCAGCTCTTTGCGGCTGGTTACGCCGCCTGCTACCACTCCGCGCTCAAGGCTGTGGCCAAGGACAAGGACGTCGACGTCACCGACTCCGCCGTCGGCGCGCGCGTGACCCTCAACAACGGTTCCGAGGGCTTCTTCATCAGCGCCGAGCTTGAGGTCACCATCCCCGGTGTGGAGCAGGACGAAGCACAGGCGCTTGCCGACGCCGCCCACGAGGTCTGCCCCTACTCCAAGGCCACCCGCGGCAACATCGACGTCAAGATCACTGTGGCGGAGGACTAGGATCGCCAGTTAGTAATCGGCAGAAGAGAGTTCGCTTTCTTCTTCGAATTCTCTCCACTCGCGGAATGCCTGCATCCGTTCCTCGGTGCGCTGCTGTTTCAATTTCAGAACATCGTCACGCTTAAAACGGTTGTGCGTTCCGCGCTTGTGGGTCGCTATCTTTCCCTCTTTTGCCCACTTCATGAGCGTCGGGCGGGAAACTCCTAAAATTTCCGCAGCGACCGTACTAGTAAGCTCTTCGGGTACGCGTGAAATAGTAACTTCACCGCGCTGCGCAACAGAGGACAAGATTTGAGAAATCAGTCGTTGCACATCAAGAGGTAGCGCAACCGCGCGCCCTTCTGTATCCGCGGCTTCAAAGGTCGCGGCGCCGAGGGAAGGTAGCGCCTTGAGGCTCTCTACCGTAGCTTCGTCGATCATCACTTGGTCATTGATCACTGTAGCGGAGGCCATTAACACTCCTTTCCTTCTTGCCGCCAATAACAACTCTTTCACTTACAAGTGAAATCCCCTCCAATCGTAGCCATACCGCACGTACGTAACCACAAACTACCCCAATTCGGCACCCCCTAAGCCCTTTGGTCAAGCTAGACGGCGGTTAAGATCCGCGGACCAATTGGCAATCTCCCGCCCTAAGTACTCGACGTAGCGGCGACGGTCTTCCTCATCCATGTTCTGTACCTGAGCTACAGAAGTATTAATGTTGCCTGGCTTTGAAACGGTTGACTTTGTCAATTTAATCCCTCCGTTGTCCCTCAGTAGTCAGTTCTGCTTATCTCAGAGATTAGCCGTCGTGGAGAATCTGAGTAGAGGAAGCCTTCAGCGCTCCTTTCCCAGCATGACACTTACACTTGAAACGTCTTTCACCTATCAGTGAGACTCTTCTTAATGACAACCGAGTTATGTGCGAATGTCTAGAGGCCACTCCAATGCTCCACTTGCTGCGCATGTCCGGCACTCCTGCCAGAATCAGGGCTTGACTGTCAAGGCACGCACTCCATCACTGCGCCCAGAAGGCCCACCAAAAAGCTCTGGAGCCTACGCGGCTCCAGGCGACAACGTTCCGGTAACCGGCTCGTCGTGCGCTTATTCTAAGCAATACAACACCAAGCCGACAAGACTCTTAGCCGCACACCGTCCGATAAACTAGTTCCGACGCACAAGGAACACACACCATGACTGAACAGGAACGCCTCCGAGCGCTTGAGACTCGCGTGAGCGAATTGGAGTCCCAGGTAGCCCAACTACTGCAGACCCTCGGTCATACTCCTTCGCGCCCTAGTACCGCAGACACACCGCCGCCGGCAACCGTTCATACCGAAAGGCGCTCACCGGAGGAGAAGATCGCACTCTTCATGGATTACTTCACAGGGCGGACAGACGTCTACGCAGTGGCTAAAAGTACTGCGGGAAAGAAGGCCTGGTATCCGGCCAGCAATGGCTACTATGACCGAAGAAATCCCAACCTAAAACCCCTAACACCGAAGGTGATCGAAGGACATCTGCGCCGAGACAACCGCTTCCACGTCGGGCTTTATCCACTGTGTACAGATGATAGCTGCCGGCTATTGTGCTGCGATTTTGATGATGACGACTTCAAGCAAGCTGCCCGCGCCTACGCGGAAGAATGCAGGAACCAGGGCCTCGACCCGCTCATTGAAGTATCGCGCTCTGGGAACGGAGCCCACGTCTGGGTATTCTTCGGCGAACCTATTCCCGCCAGCCTCGCTCGTTCTGTAGGCATCGGGCTTCTTGCCAAGGCTAGTCCGGATTCATACTTCTCTAGTTTCGACCGGTTCTTTCCATCCCAAGACACACTGCCGGCGAAAGGCCGCGGTTTCGGCAATCTGATTGCCCTCCCATTAGCAGGCCACCATCGATCCGAAGGCACAACAGTCTTCGTCGATCATGAGTTTCAACCCTTGCCAGACCAATTCGAAGCTTTGGCAAGAACGAAGAAGTCAACGCTTTCCGAACTCAAGAGAATCTACGCTGTACTTCAGCCCGATCCCGAGACATCCCTCCCCCAGGCACCCACCCGCGAAGAGCTGAAGAAGCTCAAGGCCGCCGGAAAGGTCCATGTCACGCACGATTCACACGTCCACGTCGATTTATCGGGCGTCGACGCCACCACCCGTACGGCCCTGCGACACCTAGGTGCTATTGCCAACCCGCAGTTTTATATAAAGCAGGCTCAGCGTTTCTCCACTTTTGGCACTCCACGGCTCATCGTACGTTTCGATGAGAAGGACCAAGTCCTCACGCTCGACCGCGGCACGCTCGATGATGTCCTCGGCATTTTGAAGACTGCAGGATATACCGCCGTACGCCGCGGCCGTACGCCCAAGCCCCGGCGCATCGATGCATCATTTGTCGGTGAACTACGCCCCTACCAGCAGTCCGCCGTCAAAAAGGTGCTCAAACATAAGTCGGGAATGCTCATTGCTCCTCCCGGCACTGGAAAGACTGTCATGGCGTGCGCAATCATCGCCGAGCGTTCAGTCCCCACGGCGGTGATAGTTCCGTCGAGGGAGCTGGCTACCCAATGGCGCCAAGCACTCAAGCAGTTTCTCCCGGAAGTACAGATAGGCCAATACTCCGGTGCCAAGAAGAAGCTCAGCGGCGTGGTAGACATTGTCACTGCCCAATCCATCAGCCGCAATGATTCCAAGACTGGTTTTCTCTCCACCTATGGCCACATCATTGTTGACGAATGCCACCGAGTCGGCGCTGCGGGTTTAACCAACGTTCTAGCTCACCTCAACGTTCGTTTCATGCTCGGTATGACCGCGACGCCCTACCGTTCCGACGGACTCGATAAGCTGCTTCCCCTCATTTGCGGCCCTATCCGCCATACCGTCGAGCTCGAACGCCCCGGACGCCGCGACTATGTAGTCCACAACACGGAGTTCACTTACGATGCTCCTTACCTGTTCTGGCCCGATCTCGACACCGCTCTGGCGGCTGATGCACACCGCAACCAACTCATCGCCGATGTCATCACACGAGCCGCGCAGGACGAGCAGAATGTCCTTGTACTAGTGAAACGACGCGAACACCTGGCAGCCCTCAACGCATTGCTTTCCGACGCCCCCTTCCCTGTCCTTCAACTGCACGGCGGACAAAAGGCAAGCGAGAGGCAAGCCGTTCGTGAGAAACTTGCCGCAACACCACATTTTGTCCTTTTAGCCATGTCCCAGGTAGCCGGCGAAGGCATTGATCTTCCCGCACTCGATACTCTTGTCCTGGCAGCGCCTGTAAGCTTCCGTGGCGTTGTCATTCAGCAGGTTGGCCGAATCACTCGCGATGCTGATGACAAGGAGAACGTCTCCGCCACCGTCCACGACTTTCTCGATACCAACGTCCCTGCCCTCGCCTCGGCCTTCAGAAAGAGAAGTTCGACCATAGCCAAGCAGGGATTCACTCGCAATGATATTTAGGGTTTCCCCGTGCATGGCCGATTCCTACTAGATTAGGGGCCATGCACAACTGAAGTCCTTGTTGGACAGCCAGATGAATCGGAGCAGCACAGTGGCTGAATTTGTAATAACCTACAAACGTCGCTCAGGCGAGTCTTTCATCAAACAAGTTTCGGATTCAGCTGAAGCGCTTAAGGAACGCCTCCGCCGCGAAGCAGCAATCTACGATCCTGATATTGAGATCGCCCACATCTCATCACCCTCCCTGGAATCCTTGAAAAAGTCGCATTCACGGTATTTCATGGGCAGCGTTGAGCTGCAAGGCGACTAGGAGGACACAGCCTAAAGCCTCGCTCATGGCCCCGCCTCCGTGGGCGTGATTATTTTGACCTGCGCTCTGCAGGTCGAATGCCAGACAGCGGGCTTCGAATATTTGAGCCAGTCTTCGCTGCGCATGTCCGGCACACCTGTCAGAATCGAATCATGTCTGTTGAAGCACGCGCGCTGTCACTCCGGCGCTTGATGCATGATTCCGCCGCGATTCGGCTCCTCGCTGCGGATAATGCGCCGGTGATTCTAGCGTTGATTGCGGAGTACTTTCCACGCGGCACACGGGCGCGTCCGGCGGCGGAAGTCTATGAGCTCATGGTCACCGATTTCGAGGTGATTGCCAGCGAGTTTCCCATGCCGCGCACCCCACAAAACTATTGCAATGACTGGGTCAAGGCCGGTTGGTTGGTGCGTAAATCCGGAAGGAGTACACGTGGTGAAACACTCGAGCCCAGCGAGGAAGCCCTATCGGCGTTGGAAGCCATTGAGCGCTGGGAACAACCGGTGACCACAGTGACGGCCTCGCGTGTGGAATCAATTAGCTCAGCGCTGCAGAGGTTGGCGCGGGATACCAATGAGGACATCGCCAGCCGCGTGGCCAGTTTGGAGGCAGAACGCGCACGCATTGACCACGAGATTGAAAAAGCACAACTGGGTCAGTTTGAAAGGCTCACTGCCGCCGAGACTGAGGAGCGAGTCCAGGATGTGCTCAATATGGCTATGGCGGTACCGAGCGATTTCGCCAGAGTCCGCCACGATCTTGAAGCACTCAACCACCAGCTGCGCCGGCAGCTTTTGGATCCGGAGGGCTACCGCGGTGACGTGCTGGAGGAGATCTTCAACGGCGTGGACCACATCGCAGAATCGGATGCGGGCCGCAGCTTCCAGGGCTTTTATTCCCTCCTTATGGATAGGGAGCGCAGCGCCTGGCTGGACCAGTGGATTGAGCAGGTGCTCGATAGCGACGCCGGGAAAGACATCACGCCGGAGCGGCGCCAGCAGCTGCGCCGTCTCTTTCGCGATATGGAAGAAACCAGCTTTGAGGTCAACCAGACCATGACGGGTTTGGCTCGCAGCCTGCGCCACTACGTGTCCTCGGAGCAGTTCGCGGAGGACCGGCGCATGATTGAGCTGCTGCGGGAAGCCCGCGGCATGGCCATTGATGCCGCGCAAACTAGTGAGCTCAAAGCCTTTCACCGAATGGACACGCCCCTGCAGCGCATCGGCATGTCTATTCACTCGGTCTCCCGCATTCGTCTGGCTAACCCTGGACGGGAGGTCGTGGAGGAAGCACCCGTGGCCTACCAACCGGGCGAAGACGACGCACACGCCCTTTACGAGCTGGTACGCGAGTCCGAGATCGATTTCGAGGAGCTGCACGAGGCGATTCGGCAGACTGTGAGCGACTCTGGCCCGTGCACCATCGCCCAAGTCTTGCAGGCCCATCCCGCAACACAGGGTCTCGCCAGCGTGGTGGGATTGGTCCACATTGCTGACCAACATCCGCTGCCTGCGGTGCGGGAGGTCAGTGAAAAGGTCACATGGACCGAAGAAGACGGTTCTCTTCGTGCCGCGCAGATTCCCACTATGTATTTCGATCACACAACCGTTGAGGAGCTTCAGTGACCACCGCCAACAGCCCCCGCGTGGATTCCGCGCACGAGCCCCCGCTGTGGGAGCACGACAAAGGAACGTTGACCTACCACTCGCGCCGCGCCTTGGTGCAGCTGCTCCAGGGCCCACTTATCCGCGCGCAGAAGGAGCCAGTGCTGTGGTCAGCAATTATCTCTGATGAAGAGAATCTGCGTGCCCGGCTGCACGAGGTGTTTTTGGAGCTCGTCATCGATGAGACCGAGGGATTTGCTTTTACTCGCATGGTGGAAGAGGACAGCCTGAGCATCCCGCAAGTGCTGCGCACGGACAAGCTCAAGCACATCGATACCGCTATCTTGTTGAACCTGCGCCAGGAGCTCGGCCTCGCATTGCCCGGCGAGCGCGTCATCGTTGACGTAGAAGATCTCCGGGAGAGCATCGGCTATGTCCGCGCGGTGGATAACCGCGACGAGGCCGGATTCACCAAGCGCTTCAACGCAGCAATAAAGCGCATCCAGAATGACTATTCCCTGCTGAGCGCGACGGAGACCGAAGGCCGGTTAGAAGTTTCGCCGGTGCTGCGCCAGCTTTTCGACGCCTCCACGGTCACCGCCATCCGGGATGAATACGCCCGCCTGGCGCGAGCCGAGGATACCGAGGAGGACACCTCAGATGACTAAGCACACGGACCTTTACCCAGGCCAGTTCCGCATCAGCCGCATCCAGCTCATCAATTGGGGAACCTTCCACGGCTATTTTTCCATCCCGGTAGCGCGGAAAGGTTTCCTCATCACTGGTGGTTCGGGCTCAGGTAAATCCACGCTGCTGGATGCCATGTCAGCGGTCCTTGTCCCCCAGAACCACGTGAAATTCAACGCGGCCTCGCAGCAAGACCTCGGGCGGCACAACGGCCGCAATTTGGTCTCCTACGTGCGCGGAGCGTGGCGGCAGCAGGAGAATACGCAGACCGGTGAGATTACCCCGGAATACCTGCGCGAAGGTGCCACAAACTCGGTCGTGGCGCTGACCTATGACAACGGCCAAGGCAAGCAGCACACCCTCATCGCCATTTTTCGCCTCAATGGCGGGGAGAACTCCGTAGGCCAGGTAAAGAAGTTGTACGGGCTGGTGCCGGGCGATGAGGACGTCGATAAGCTCAGCCCCTTGCTCACCCGCAGCCTGGATAGTCGCAAGATCAGAGCGCTGTATAAGGGCCCCGGCGCGTCCTTTACGCCAACCTACGCCACGTTTGCGGACCGCTTCCGCAAACGCTTAGGTATTAAGAATGTGGAGGGCCAGCTCCTTCTTCACCGCACGCAATCCGCGAAGTCTCTGTCCAGCCTGGACCAGCTCTTTAGGGATTACATGCTGGATGTGCCGGATACCTTCACCAGAGCGGATGAAGCCGTGGAACAGTTTGAGGATTTGCGCCAGGCCTACCTGCGGGTTGAGGACGTCAAGGCGCAGATAGATACGCTCGCGCCGCTGCCCCAACTTCACTCTCAGCGGTCTAGCGCTGAAGCGGATAAGGAGAAAGCAGAGGCCATGAGTGAGGCGCTGCCGGCAGTACGCACGCGCCTGGTGGCGGAAGAATTGGACTACCTCATCCGCGCATTCACAGCACAGCTGGCAGAGGCCCAGTCCCAGGCCGAAGCCCTTAACGCGGAGGTCGCACACTTGGATGACGCCGAACGCCTGGCCGCGGTGGCTGTTACCCAGCTCAGCGCTGGCGAGCTCGATGCCTTAAGCGCCAAGATGGAAACTGCGGACAAAGAAATTGAGCACCGCACGAAGGAATTCCAACGCCTGGCTGCGGCCGCTGGAGCGTGGACCGATGATTATGAGTTCAGCCCGCACGGCTTCGCCGAGCTGCAAGCCAACGCGAAGCTGCGCATCGCAGATTTTGAGGTTGACTTCGCCAAACTCACCAACGAGCAACAGGAAGCCGGCGTAGCCGCCCGCGACGCTGCCACCGCCTGCGCCGCGCTCGATAGCGAGCTGCGCTCATTTAGCTCCCGGCGCACCAACATCGACAAAGCCTTAGTAGAACTGCGCTCCCAGCTGGCTCGCGATACCGGCTATGCCGAATCCGAGCTTCCCTTCGCCGGCGAGCTCATCGATATCAGCCCGCAGCAGGCGGACTGGGAACCGGTAATTCAAAAGCTCCTTCACGGTTTTGCGGCCACCCTGTTGGTGCCCGAGGCCGCCCGCGACACCATCAACCAGTGGGTCAATTCGCGCAACGTGGGCACCCGTTTGGAGTACCGCACCATTCCGGAGTTTGCTTCACCACCGGCGTCCGCACGCAGCCCGCGGCAGCTTATCCACAAGCTGGAATTCCAGGACCACGCCATGGCGCACTGGGTTCGCCAACATATTTCGCGCCGCTTCAACTACGAGTGTGTGGACTCGGTTGCGGAGCTAGACAAGGTCACCACCACCCCGGCGGTAACGCGCGATGGCCTGGAAAGCCGCCCCAAGGATAAGGACGGCTCAACCCGCTTCATCAAGGATGACCGCAAGCGTTTTAGCGGCACTGCCTGGTACCGGGTGGGTTCCACCAACACCGCCAAGATTGAGCTGCTGCGCGCCCAGCTCACGGAGGCCAAGGCCACCGCTCGTGCCACGGCCAAGCAGGTTCAAAACCTCAACCGGAAGATGGACATTCTGCGCTCCCAGCGCGATAAAGCCCAGCAGGTGCTGGAAACCTCCTTCCAGGACATTGACACCGCCTCCGCCGAGGCTCGCCGGCGGGATCTGCAGGAGCAGTATGACTCGCTGGCCTCCTCCCCGGAGGCCCAAGCCTTAGCCGCAGCCCACGAGCAGGCCAAGGCCAAGCTCAAGGACGCACGCGCCCGGCAGAACGCCGCCCAGAAACACCTGGGCAACATCGAAAACGAGCTAGAGCACTCCACAAAGCGCCGCCGCATCATTGGCACCGTGCCTGACATCGAGGACCAGGACATCGCGAAGGCTGTCGAAGAGGCCCTGCACAAAGGCAAGCGCAAGCTCACCATCGATGACATCGACGCCCGGCGCGATGAAGTGCAGGCCAGCCTCCAGAGCACCGCCCGGACCGCCACGCGCAGCATAGAGGACGCCAACGCGAAAATTGTCTCCGTCCTCCACACGTATCTGGCCCAGTGGCCAGCGGAGGCCGCGGACCTTGAGCCGCAGGCGAGCTTCGCCGGCGAGGGCATAGAGAAACTCCGGTTCCTGCGCGCGGACCGCCTGGCGGATTTCCGCTCCCAATTCCTCGAGCTGCTCAACGGCTCCACCGTGCGTAACCTCTCGCACCTCACCACGGACTTGCGCCGTGCGCGCAGCGATATTGAGATGCGCATGGAGTTCATCAACAAGTCCCTGGAGCGCTCGCCCTTCAATGGGGAGCGCACCTTGCGCATCGACGTCAAGGACGCCCGCGGCCAGGTGGTCCAGGATTTCCAGCGGGATCTTGATGCCGCCACCTCCCACAGTTTGGGCGAAATCAGCGAAGATGATACAGAGGCCGCCCTTGCGCGCTACCACGCTTTGGACAAGATCTTGAGCCGCTTGGGCTCCAGCCAGCCGGAGGATATCCGCTGGCGCAACGTGGTGCTGGATACCCGCAAGCACGTCAGCTTCGTCGGCCGCGAGTGCTACCCGGATGGCACCACGGCCAACACCTACCAGGATTCCGCCTCACTGTCTGGCGGCCAGGCGCAAAAGCTCGTCTTCTTCTGCCTGGCCGCGGCCCTGCGCTTCCGGCTGGCGGAGCCTGATCAGGACGTGCCCACCTATGGCTCCATCATTTTGGATGAGGCCTTTGACCGCGCCGATCCCACGTTCACGCGCACGGCCATGTCGGTCTTTACGTCCTTTGGCTTCCACATGATTCTGGCTACCCCTTTCAAGCTCATCCAGACGCTATCTCCTTACGTCGATGGCACGATTGTGGTCAAGTACGACGAACCCACCATCAATGGCCGCCCACAGGCGCGCACGGGCTATTCGCTTATCGACGCCTCCACCTACCAGGACCCCGACCATGCGCAGCCCTAAAGATCTGCAAGACCACGCCGCGAAATACCTACGCAACCACTTTGCCGAAGCACTCGCAGATCCGGATTCCTTGTGCGTCGACTGGCCCTTGCACCCGCCCACCGCTGCTGCTGCCGCCCGCGATATCGACGCCGCACAGAACTTTGTCCGCGCTTGGCAGCGCTGGCCCCACCAGGAGGAGGTTATCTACGCCTCCCGCAATTGGTCACGCGCGGGCCTCGGCACGAACACCATCCCGACCCGCATCACAATCACCGGCGCCGAACGCATCGCCGATGCTGCGGGCCTCAACGCCGAGTACGTCCGCGCCCGTGAACGAGCGCACAGCATTGCCGCCATATTCCCGGGCTCCCCCGACTTCGCCCACACCGTCCACCGCTCCTATAACCAGTGGAAGGATTTAAGCGCCTACGACCTGCGCTGCCTCGCACCGTGCCTGACCTGGCTGCGCGCCAACCCTGACTCCGGCGAGTGGGAACGCGCCGTGCCGGTCGAGGGTGTGGACGGCAAGTGGATTGGTACCCACCGCCGCCTGCTCCTCACACTCCTCGCGCCGTTTGGCATCACAGACTTGGGTCTGCGCCGCAGCGACACCCGAATCCGCCTGCGCTACCTCAACCACGCTCCAGCGCTCAACGATGTCGAAATCCCCCTAGCCCACGCAGCCCACCTCTTCACGACCACCCCTCCCCGCGTCCTCATCGTGGAGAACAAACAAACCTTCCTGGCCTTGCCCATGCTTTCCGAAGCCTCCCCTCCCACCATCGCCCTCCTCGGTGCCGGCACCGCCGCTCACCAACTCCACGCACTGGGCTGGCTTAACCACACCGACATCACCTACTGGGGCGACCTCGACGCCGCCGGCTTTGCCATCCTCAACGCCGTACGCGCCCATTTCCCCCACACGACGTCACTGCTCATGGACACAGCCACCGTCACTGAATTCCAGCACCTGGCCGTCCCCGACCCCGGCGACGGCTCCGCCACACTTACCCACCTCACCACCGAAGAGCAGCGCGCCTACCGCCAACTCTTCACCGCGGGCCGGGTGCGCATTGAGCAGGAGCGGATTCCGTTCATTTATACAAGTGAAATAATTGAAAGAAAATTTAAAGCGTCAAAATGATAGATACACTCATCACTAAAACTTCTAGTTGAAATAACCTCCGGAGACGACGCTTCTTGACAATAAAATATCTAGTAATTCCAACCCAAACAATCCCGATTCTAGGCCTACCATTCTTCCGAGCACCTCATAGATATGATGGCAACAAATACTACGTTTGAGGGCCTTCCTACCTAAAGCTCGGCTACCAATATTCCCACGAGGCTCCCAAAATGCACCGGACGACAAACCACTACACGACCAAAAACATCTCACTTTTAGCAATATTACTTAAAGCCAAACTAGTCTATTGACGAATATACACAAACAATGATTTCCAAAGACGAAGACACCCTATGATTTTCCGAAACAGGTGTTTACATTAAGTGCACAACAGTGTTCGCCCCACCCTAAAGGTAGCCCCTTTAAACCTCACCCAAACACAACCCGCGCCACATATCAATACACTAGTATAAGAAACGCTTCCCATACCGCATACTTCCCCCTTGCGATAACCGAATCTTACATACAGAGAGGCTCAATTATGCCTGACAGCCTGACTGTCCGAATGGCAAAGCAACAGTTTGAAACGTTTGCCGAACATTATCCAGAAATGGAAGAATCTAAACAGTTTGAACTTTTTACATCTTTTTGTGCCATTAAGCAATATGATTTCGACACAGACTTCCTCGAGGACAGTCTCACAGGCGACGGCGGTGACGGCGGAATCGACTGGGCGCACGTAATTGTTAACGACACCGTATTCGACAATCTAGAAGAACCCGACCTGTCGTCAATTCCCAAGAACAGCAAAATGAAGTTCATCTTCGGCCAGGCAAAAAAGGAAACTGGCTTTAAAGCTAAAGCGGCAAATGCTCTACTATCAACTTTTAGTGACCTCTTTAATGAAAGTGAGGAAAAACCATCAAGGATATATAATAAAACTTTCGCTAAAAAGATGAGAGAAATCAAGGAATTCTGGCAGCTGGCAGTCACCAAGCGCCCCGAATTGGAAATAGAAATCAATTATTCCACTTTTTCTGATAGGGCACCCCACGACGACACGAGAGGAGCCTTTGAAGTCCTCGAGAGGCACTTGCGGGGAATTTTTTCCAACGCAAAGGTTCAAACACTTTTCACGGGAGCTGCTGAACTCTTCTGCATATCAAATTCTTTACCCTCGTACGACTCCGATCTAAAGTACCACGTCGAACTCGATAGCTCCTCGGGCAAGGTGGCGCTCGTAAACCTTTCAGACTACTTTAACTTTCTAACCGACGAAGAAGGTCAACTAAACCAGCACTTCTTTGAAGATAATGTACGAGACTTCGAAGGGAAAGTAGAAGTCAACGAGAACATCATATCAACACTTCAATCCGATTCAGCTTCTCCTGATTTTTGGTGGCTCAATAACGGTATTACGATCCTGGTTTCTGATTCTCCAATAAGTCGAGCTAAAACGTATTCCCTACGGGATGTTCAGATCGTCAACGGGCTCCAGACTTCTCGATGCATTTTCGACTATTTTAGCGAGCATGCAGAAAAGCTAAAGTCAGACAGCAGATCGGTCCTGGTGCGAATTTTGAGTCCGAGTGAGGCCCCCGAGAAAGACCGGATCATTCGCGCTACAAATAGTCAAACTACCGTCTCCGTAGCAAGTCTCCGTGCCACTGATCCTGTGCATCGGGAAATCGAAGGGGCATTAAAACTAAACGCTATTTACTACGACCGCAGAAAGAACTATTGGAAAAATCAAGGAGTCTCTCCCATGAAGATTATCTCAGTTGTTGCATTGAGCCAAGCTGTGATTTCCGCATTCCTGCATAAACCAAATACGGCCCGCGCTAGGCCTTCCTCTTTTCTTAAGACAGATTCTACATACGATGAAATTTTCAATGGACGTCCGTTAGAAGATTTCGTCTGGGCTGCCATAAATTTGAAGAATGTGGAGCGGATACTTTTCCAGCACCTTCCTGGGGAGCCAGGACTTCGCAATAATCTGAAGTTCTATATCTTAATGACTTGCAGGGTTCTTGGGCACTGCGTATCAGTCCGAGAACAGCGCTGGCAGTCAGCGAACTGTCCTTCAGATTATTTGCCATCTGATGCGGTAATTATCTCGTTGACCAATTGGGTTTCAGAGCAGGCGAAAGAGCTAGCAGCTGAGCAGAATGATTCTCTCGATAAGATCTGCAAAGGGTCCGAGCTTACGTCTAAGATTGCTAACGAATGGGAAAATTGTGCACCTATAGAGGAGCTCCTCAAATCATGTTTGGAAGCAGAGTAGGACGAGGAGTTTCCTATATTCTTCAAGAATTTGCCTTCTTCGAATTCGCTTCAGCGTTGCCTGAGGCTTTTCGACAGGCCCACTCTGTCCTTTACCAAGCGGACCCCACGGTTAATCCCCTCTACACCGCGAACATCACGGCCAAGAGCCCCGTTACCGGTGAGAGCTACCAGCTCACCTGTCAGATTGGCAGCGATCTAGCCGGTTTGAGTTGCCGCAACCCCGACGACAACAATGTGTTCGCCATCTTCACCTCGGATGCCCGCGACTGGTCGCAGCGCCTGAACACTACCGACTAACCGACCCCGCTATTCCAGAATCAACGCCGCCGTCTTCTCCGGCGGCACGTCCTTCAGCTGCCGGCTCTTGATGCTCCACGACACCAGACCCAACGCAATCCAGACCACCAGCGCGATAAGCGGAGCTGTTCCCAGCATGCCCGGCGAGCCCGGAATAAAGAGCAGCGCCAGGAATCCAATAGAGAGAATGCACCCAGCCAGCGCGAAGTACTCATAGAACTTGTTCGGCGCTATAGGCTTTGTCATCCCGGAAACCTGCCCGGTGCGCGCAATCTTCCAAGCACAGAAGCACGTATAGAAATACGCCACCGTGATACCAGCACTGGACATATCGACGACCCACGTCAACGCCGCACGCCCGAACCAGGGAGTCACCAAACACACCGCACATACCAACAGAATCGCATTGCGTGGGGTGTGCTCCTTGCCTTTGAGCTCACCCAACCGGCGCGGAACCAAATTAGCGCGGCCCAAGGTAAACAGCACTCGGCTTGCTGCAGTGTAGAAACCATTGAGTCCAGTCAGGACACCCGCGCTCACCGCAACAACCATGAGAACCAAGCCCGCTGGTCCCATCACCTCGCTGATGGCTGCTGCCGGTGGCCAAGCCTCGCCCTCTAGGTCGCTGTGGTTGGCGCCCACGGCAATCGACGTCGCTAGCATCATCGCCAAGTAGATCAGCGTCGCTACAGTGATGCCCCACAGCAAAAGCCCCAGAGCCTTCTTCGGAGAGAAATTAAACTCGCCTGCCAGCTGCGGAATGGAATCAAAGCCCACATAGGCCCATGGGGCAAAAGCGATGATGGTCGCCACCGCTGCAACAGGCGGAACATCTGTGGGAAAAGCAGGGGCAAGCTCCGGGCGCTCGACGACGTAATAGATCACCATCGACGCCACAATAACCACCACTGCCAGGATCATGAGCACAACGGCGAAGAACTGGAACTGGCCTGAAAGTGCAGCACCTTTAGAGTTCAACCACGCGAACCCAATGATGAACAACGAGCAGATCACTACTTCGGGGAGATAGATGGTCCACCCGGCGACGTCGTAAAGCGCGCCCTGCATGACCAACTCAGGGAACGTGACACGAAAGATAAGCGTGACCGCCGACGCATTCAACGCGACGACGCACGAGTACCCCAGTGTCAACGCCCACCCCGCAATAAACGCATGAGTCCGGCCGAGTGCAGCCATGGCGAACGCCACCCCACCACCGGTCAGCGGCAGCGCGCGAATGGTAAAGCCGTAGCTCAAACCAATAACGGCAATCATCAGGCCACCGATAACAAAGCCGATGAGTGTTCCAGCAAGCCCCGCCTTCTGCATCCAGTCAAACGGCAAGATATAGGCGCCCCAGCCAATCGCCGCACCCAACGCCATGGCAAAGACCCACGAGGGCTTCATCGTCTTCCGCAGTGTCGTACTCTCCGACATGTAGTTTCACTCCAGACAATTCACCTTGGGCGCTAGGACCTTGCGGACAGTCCCAGCGCGCGTTTCTAGCAAGTCTAGAGATCCCTCGTTAAGTGTGCTGTAGATCTACTAAATTTAATACGAGGTTCCACATCTCACCTCACGAACGTAACCGATGTTGGCCATTGCAGAGCTCTGTCACCAATCACTCGGATGCTCTATACTCTTGCCCAGCCCCCTACGCGTTAGCCCAAGGATCGCGCCCCAACCCCACTCGCACAGGCGCTTGACGACGTCCCCTTTGCGTCTATACGCACGCCGCCTACCGCTGGCAACTGTCGCAACATAACCTAAGAAATGACTATTCCGCCCCGAAGACTCGCCCATTCTCCCTTTCTCGCATCGGGTTAAAATGTGTCCGATAGGCGTTGTGGAAAGCTAGGAACATTTATTGTCCACGATCGCGATATAATTAAGTCACCCTCGTTCTTTTGATTGGAGACAGTTCATAGTGGATACAAAGACCGAATTAGACAACGCTCAAGAGAGCCTTACAATAAAAGAATGGTCCATTCCATCGATTAGCGGGCAGCCGGTCCCATTGTCGGCCAAACGGAAAAGTCCGACGTTACTCTTAGGATCGAATGGCTCGGGAAAATCAGCTTTGCTTCTCTGGCTTCATGCGAACGGAGGCGAACTCCCTATCGTCAGAGTAGTAGGCCATAGAAGAATTTGGTTAAAGACAAGTTCTCCAGTCTTAGATCCGAACAGTATTGGCATCCGGCATTTGTCGAGATACCGCGCCGAGCCGGAAACACGCATCTCGGCCAATTTCGAAGAAGATGAGATATCTCAAACGCTTGTCAAAATCCTAAATAATTTTCACGATAACAACAACAGCACAGCTTCGGCTATTCACAATATAAAAAGCACAGCCGATCAAGCCCCTGAATCTCATTTTCAGAAACTTACGAGAATTTTCGACGCAGCCGGGCTCGACCTAGGCCTAGATTGGCACTCCAGCATTGGCATCTTTATAAAACGAGATGCCGAAGGAGCAGATATAAAAGTCCCTATCACGGATTTGTCGGATGGTGAGAAATCAGCCTTACTACTTGGGGCAGAAATCATATCTCAGCCGGCAGGAACAATTTTTCTAATTGACGAACCTGAGCGCCATCTTCACAAAAATATTACGTCGAAATTAGTTTTGGAACTGATAAAAGCGCGTCAAGACTGCGCTTTTATCATTTCGAGTCATGACGAAAGGCTAGCCGAAGACTTCCTCCACTTAGGATACACGTTGCTAGTCTCCTCCGGCGTGAAATGGGAGAACTCTTCCCCAATTCGGTGGTCTTTGAAAAAGGTTGAAAGACCTCAGTTTGAAGCAATCCCGGAGTCCTCGCTCAGGGCTATTTTGGGGGGACGACAAAAAATAATCTTTGTCGAAGGCCAAGGAGCCAGTTTAGATAAAAGGTTATACGAAGCCCTTTATCCCGGCTTTCGCGTGGTCCCCTCGGGAAGTTGCCGAAACGTTATCGCATCAACAAAAGGAATAGCTCAATCTAAGGATCATCACTGGCTTACTGCAATGGCCATTCTTGACCGAGACTCTCGAGATGAATTCCAGGTCGAACGCCTCCAATCGGAGTCGATACAGGTACTTTCCGTCGAAGAAGTTGAGTCCGTCCTTTACAGCAAAACCGCGGTGTGTGAAATATCACAAATCATAGAAAAGAACTTCGATTCTTCCGTAGATTCTGCTATCAACCGGGTAGAGCTCAAACTTAAAAATCTATTTTCAGGTGAGGGCGCTATGACGAGATTGGCGAAGACCACTGCCGCAAAACAGTTTCACCACTCAGCTTTAGACAGCTTAACGAGCATCTCGCTTTCAAACACTGATTCAGACGACGTAATTCTTAAACTAAGCAATCCTCTCCCTAAGGTGCTCGACAATTTGAATACTCTTGTAGCTAACCAAGAGTGGTGGACGATTATCGAAAGATACCCAGTCAGAGACCTCGGCGTGCCCAAACAGATCTGCGACGCCCTAGGCATCAGTGAAACTTGGTACGTGGGGGCCCTGCTGAAGCGAATTCAAGAAAACCCAGACTTCAAAATGAAAATCTTCCAAATATCCGGTTTAAACCCCAGCGCGTATTCTCAATCGGGTTAAAAACACGTTTAAGGAATCTATTTGCATCGAAATCGCTTTTCCAGATCCATGATTCCCCTTAGATTCGTTTGCTTTCTTTTACAGCGAGGACAACTCCAGGAGGGAGCAGGTGATTCCTAGGGAGCAGTCTATCCTCTCAGCCCAAAAGACTGCTAGGGCCTAAGACATCAAGGATGACCAGAAAGCGCTGCGCCCCTAGAGTTCAACCATGCGAACACAACGATGAACAACGAGCAAATGGCTACTTCGGGTAGATAGATGGTCCACCCGGCGACGTCGTAAAGCGCGCCCTGCATGACCAGCTCAGGGAACGTGACGCGGAAGATGAGCGTGACCGCCGACGCATTCAACGCGACGACGCACGAATATCCTAGCGTCAGCGCCCAGCCTGCGATAAACGCATGAGTCCGGCCGAGTGCGGCCATGGCAAACGCCACGCCTTCTGCATCCAGTCGAAGGGCAAGATATAGGCGCCCCAGCCAATCGCCGCACCCAACGCCATGGCAAAGACCCACGAGGGCTTCATCGTTTTTCGCAAAGCCTTCTGTTCCGACATCAATCTTCACTCCAAGCGTCTCAATGATTCGCTCTCAGCCCTGCAGACTGTCCACACGAAGGTTTCCAATACGTCTAAACTCTCAAGTTTCAAGGCGTCGAAGACCGAACGATAAGGGTTCTATATACCAGCTCAGTAGGAAATTTACACTTCCTTTACTAGCCGAGCTCGGACCGATACTTTTCCATGATCGATTCCAAGTCATGGAATAGAGCCGGTCCATACTTTGGATGGCGCAAGCCAAATTCCACGCTGGCCGGGATAAAGCCGGCCGGGTTACCCAAGTCATGGCGGATACCGTCGTGGACCACGACGTGAACAGGATGGCCTTCAGAGATAAGCAAATCAATCGCGTCAGTCAGTTGCAGCTCCCCACCCTTGCCTGGTTTGATGCGGCGAAGGGCATCGAAAATCGCGCGATCTAGTAGGTAGCGGCCCGTAGCCACCAAGTTCGACGGCGCGTCCTCAGCCGCAGGTTTTTCCACCATGCCCACGACCTTCTTCACACCGTCCTCGTCGGTGTCCTCAATGTCAAACACGCCATAGTTCGATACGTGTGCCGGATCCACCTCAACAGCCAACAGCACCGAGCCACCATGTTCCTGACGCACCCGAATCATCTCACTCATGGCAGCAGTTGGCTCAATGACGTCATCAGGAAGCATCACAGCAAAGTAGTCCTCGTCTTCGTCCAAGACGGACTCCGCCAAACCAACAGCGTGTCCTAGGCCCAAAGGCTTGTCCTGGACAACAGCAACGGGATCAATAATCTGCGCAGCGCGCTCAACCTTCGCTGCCTGCTCATCTTTTCCACGAGCACGCAGGATCTCAACTAGGTCCGGAAACTCATCGAAATGACGCATGACCTCGTCCTTGTTAGGCGAGGTCACAATAGCTAGTCGTGTTGCTCCAGCGCCCGCGGCTTCCTCGGCAATCATCTCAATACCGGGAGTGTCCACGACAGGCAAAAGCTCCTTCGGGACAGTCTTCGTCGCAGGCAGGAAACGCGTACCCATACCCGCTGCGGGGACAACAACAGTGCGGACGGAAGTGGAATGAGCCATAGGTCAATCTTAATGCACTGGAACCCTGCATCGGTTCTCGGCCTACCAAAGAATGGAAGTTGTGGCGCCCGCGCTCATCGATGTCCACAGGTTCCTCTGCCTCACACGTCACCACAAACTAGACTTCATTTTATCTCAACCTCACCCACGAAGGAGTCTCTCATGCGTCGACCGTCACGCACCGGTAAAGCACTCGTTGCCTTAGCCCTCACCGCCTCTCTGGTTACCGGACAGGCAACCTCCCCAGCACCTGCTCAGGCACAGCAATTCCCGATCTTCCAGATGCCTGCCCTTCCCCAATTCAATGAGGAACAGGTCCAGCAGGCCGTTGCTGCACTCGTGGCTCTTGCAGCAAGCGTTGGTGGTTTGGCACTTATTGCCGGCATACTACCCGGAGTCGGTTCTTCCAACGGTTCCTCATCGGCCCCAGCACCGAGCACCACCCCTGCAACAACTCCAGGCACTCCCACTTCCATGCCTGAGTCCACTCAACCTTCAACCTCTCCGGCGCCTACGGAGGAACCCAGCTCCTCGCCGGAACCGACCACAAGCACAGCTCCCGCCCCAGTTACTTCCGTGGAGCCCTCCCTTGGTTTTGCTCAGCACGTAGCCGGCATCAAAGACCGGCTCGCCACCAGTGAAGAGAAAAATCCATTGTGGGCGTGGACCGCTCCCCGCGGCCCGCAGCTGACCCTGCCCACCCACGAAGGCAGCGGCCAAGCCACTCATCCTTCAGTCCTCTTCTTTGAAAATGGCTGGAACGGTTGGAAGTACTGGATGGCGATGACCCCATACCCGGCCAGCGACGAAGGTGCTGAAGATCCCAACGTAGTTGTCTCCAACGACGGCTGGAACTGGCAGGTTCCAGACGGACTCACTAACCCCATCGACGACCAGCTGGGCAAGCCCAACCCTCACAACTCTGACACCCAGCTCGTCATGGCCCCGAGCGGTGAGATGTACCTCACCTGGCGCACGGTGGATCGTCCCAACGGGAAGACCAACCGTATCTACCTAGTGAAATCCACTGATGGAGTGAACTGGTCTGAGAAAGAGGAAATCTGGACCGGAGAGCCGCAGTTCATGTCTCAAGCCCTCATCTGGACTGGTGAAAATTGGCGTCTCTACGGCATCGCCAACCACCCCGGTGTTCCCAACCGAATCATCTTCTATGAAAGCGTTGATCTCAAGACGTGGTCCGCGCCTAGGTACCCCTCGGTTGATCCTTATCTTCAGTCAAACGAGCGCTGGTGGCACATCGATGTTCAACGCCACAACGGCGAGTATCTAGGAATCGTACATATCGTTCCGAGCGACACCGTACAGAATGGCAACCTGTACCTTATGCGTTCGAAGGACGGCATTAACTGGAAGCGCTCAGACACACCGATCATCTCCCACAAAGAATCCGGGTACCACAACCTGTACAAGTCCACGCTAGTTCCCCATGGCAGTGGCGAAAGCCTAACCTTCGAGCTGTACTACTCCGGCTTCAGCGAGGGTCGCGCTGACTGGCGTATCAACCGAACCTTAGCGGAGCGCGTCAGCGCGGAGTGAGTCCACCGTCCGCGTACCCCCGTTCGACGGGCGCGGACAATGCACGCACTCGTTGCGACTTGACGTCGTAATCAAAAAGGAAGTTCTGGCTTCCACGAACGATGCGCAGTACGCGTTTGCTGGGACCTTTCTCCTTGAAGGTGTACTCCACTTTGTCTTCCGGCTTGGCAACAACCACTGCGGTGAGAACACCAAAGTCCCGGCTGGCGCGCCCAAAACCTAGTGTCCACGTATCGGTGGGTTTCTCATTACGGAAGACAACTCCACGCCGGCCCTCACGGTCCCCCCGGGCGAGGTTCGTATCTGTAGGGTCGAAGTAGCGCGAGCCGTCGATACCGTAGCGGATGAACACCAACTGGGTTCCATCGACGACTGACCGGAATCGAACTGTCTCGTACTGCGAGCCCACGTACTCGAACTCTGGGGCCACATTCCAACGTTGCTCCGCGTACTCCACAGTGCGCGTCGGTTCAAGGCTGTCTGAGACCACAAAGGGGCCGCAGTCGACAAAGCACGCACTGCGATTCCAGCGAAGGCCTTCCCAAGCGGTGTCCGCAAGATCGAACGCCGACCACGATTCCTCGATCTGATAATCCACCAGTCGTGAGACTGCCCCAGCGTCGTGCTCCTTTCCACGAACAGTAAGCACATTATGAGCCAGGCGGCTCTGGGCATAGGAACGCAAGGGGCCCCTCACATAACCTGGGTGACCCGCATCTACAATGATGTTCCTCCCACGGTCCCAGTAAGTCAGTGACAAGTGATCAAAATGCCCATGAATCTGACGCGGCGGCCCAAAGCGTAAGGTGTAGTAGCTCTCCAAATCCTTAGGCCTGCGCTGACCAAACCCGGAACGTCCGAAAATGTAGCCCGCCTCGTATACCTTGACTCGCGGTATCTCAGCCTCAGTAGCACCATTCGATAGCACGAATTCCAACGCCCCTCCACGAACATACTCTGGACGGCGTGGCATTGAGTCACCGATTTCGACGAATGTGCCGCCTGGGGTAAGTGAATGCGCAATGAACTCTTCGAGCGACTCCTGCTTTGCGCGCAGCGCATCCGCACCCGGTGCCCCAAACAACTCAAGTGCCTCAACAGCGGTCTGGCGCAGCCTTTCTATATAATTCGCGTACTCAGGTGCCTGCTCATTGATGGCCCCCTCCTCATCGATCATGACCTCGAGACAAGCTTTGGCACGATCAGCACCGATATTGAGCATTGACTCATCACTCAGCCTATCCCCCACCACCATCAACGCCAGTGCTTGGGAAAGCCCATGGTTCCAGTAGCCGTCAAAGTGCTCCATGAGCCACTTCCCGTGATACTCGATAGCTTCGCGCAGCCATTCGTCGTCTGGAAAGATTTCACTAAGCGCACTGAGTGATGCCGCCCGAATCGCTACCGCGTGTCCTCCCCACACGTGTTCGTCATTTTTCCACTCAGGGGTTACGCGGTCCATCTCCCACCAATTCCACGCCACCGCCCAGACAAACTCGGCACCTGCTGCTACTTCCTCAGTCCACGGCGTCTCGGAGCGCTCGGCAGCACGATCTACAATGAAGTCGATCCAATTAAGAGAGTGCAGATAAAAGCGCACCGTTGGGTGAAGCTTCATCGATTCGATCTGCGGCCAAAACGGTTCATTGATGTCAAATAGAACAGGATCGTACGAATGAACGACGAGAGTGCCTCCTAACACTCGCGAAATAGAATTGACTCGCCCCAGTCCACCGGAAATCAAGATATGACGACCACGGTCAGGAGTAGAATAGAGAGTCAATTGTTTTTCCTTTTCAAAACATCACGCGTGAATCTTTTATACAGTCAGCTCCAGCGACTCTAGCAACCATTAACCCCCATGTTCGGACCGGCACAAACGAAATCAGTGAGTCAAAACGCTACTGCGTGGGCACCAACTTTTGGGAACAACCCACAGATCAAATACCAGTGGGGCCTATCGCGGCCAAACCTGTAAAGGCGTCACGCGAAGTATCCACCAACCAGATTCTACCGAGGCTCCCCAGCGACCAACAGCATTAATTCAGTCTTCATAGCAATTCTAAAAGAGGAGACTCTTCACAAAACACGCGTGGTAGTCTGAGAAAGGTTCGAAACATCTTCAATCCCCTCAATCTTCCCATGATTGAAGAATACGCCAGTCCATACCGAAGAGGAACACAATGACAACTTGGGTAGAACATATAAAGAACCGATTGAGCAACAATGAGGAGAACATTCCATGGTGGGTTAACGACAAAGCCAAACTCCATAGCTTTGCTGATTCAAATGACATACCTATGCCAAAAGTCTACGGCTATTGGGAAACTCCTGGCGACTTGACAAGTCTCGACAATCTGCCCCAAAAGTTTGTACTCAAACCCACAGTAATGCACTCGAACTGGGGGGTTCAACTCCTCGAAAAAACCGAAAATGGCAAGTACTACGATTCACTGAACGGAACCGAGTACACGTTTGAAGGAATTAAGGAAGTACAAAATTCCGCTTACGAAAAATGTAATTACAAAGGTCAATATAAGCTTATGGCTGAGGAGCTAATCGAGAGCCCAGATCCACAGAAACCAATTCCCTTCGACTACAAAGTCTATTGTTTCTATGACACTCCTATGCTCATCCAACAGGTAGATCGAAATGGTTCACAAGACGCGCACGCGTTTTTCGACGGCGAGTTTAACCCGCTACCACGGAATGGTTTTGTCGAGAGTAACTGGAAGCACATTAAGCAAGGAGACCCTGTCGTCCCCCGGGACCCAAAGCAGTTGCTCGACTCCGCCATCAGAATTACACAAGCTTTGAACACGCCGTTCATGAGGGTTGACATGTTCCACGGAACGCGGGGAACTGTTTTAGGAGAGCTCACCCCTGCACCCGGCCCTCTCTACTACAAAAAGATAATGTGGCTAACTGATGAATTCGATTCTAAGCTTGGTAAGGCTTGGGATGACGCAACTACTCGGCTCGCGTCATAATCGACGTTCCAGCAAAATACACGCAATAGGAGTCCACGCATGATTTACACACCTGCCACGGTCGAACTGCCAGTAGACGCGCCGATAAAGAGGGTACCCCCTCGCAACCCTGAGGATCGCCAGCCCAACTACCTAAAAAAATTTGATTACCACACAGTCTTTTCCGATATATTTGTCAACAATGGGAAACTTTGGTTCATCGGCCCTCGCTGGGAGAATCTCGAAAGAGAGCTAAGAGCAACCCGATTCGAGTGGAACTGGAATGACATCACTCAGAACATTACGTTTGAGTCACTCAATCGAATGTCCCGTGCTACAGCACCAGTATCGGATACGCCGGGAATTCTTATCATCGATGGCCCTCTTGGGTATTGGGAGGTGGAAGTTCCCTGTATCTCGGAACACCCTCGACCCGAAGGGCACCTTCTCGTTACCCAGCAACAAGACAACCGGCTCGAGTGGATTGCTTATTGGGCGTTTTACAATTCCTTAGTAAACAACACTGACACCATTATCGTTTACGACAACAACAGTTCGCTCTACTCAGCCGAACGCGTCGACCAGGTGCTTTCACTCATCCCCGGCATTAAACACCACGTTGTAGTCAAATGGGGTATGCCATACGGCCCAACTGGGGGTCCCAATAATGTTTGGGATTCAGACTATAGTCAGCACGTAGCATGGGAGCACTCTCGCAGGTTTTTCGCCCCGAACGCCAAATCTGTACTCATGATCGACATAGACGAGCTGCCAATTCACGTAGCCGGAAAGTCACTTCCGGAGGCTCTTGAAGAATCAAATCAACCCGTTCTGCATTTCAGTCGCCAACCGATTCGCCAGTTCCCAAATAGGTCTAAAAAACTGGAAGGCGTTCGAGTCCATGCCGACTACTCACTGGGAGAGGAGCGGGGTGCGTGGCTAGCCCCGAAATATATCTATAGTCCGCAGTTAATCAATAATGACGACCAGCTAATGGCTCATGTGATTAGAGGTGAAGACACCACGCCCGCTCCCTCTGACCAAGTTTTTGCAGGGCATTTTGATGCCATTCGTATCCGTTGGCGCTTTGAAGAAAAGACTCAAATACCGAATTTCAACAAGGTAGAAGATATCGTCGAGCCTACAGAACTATCCCGAGCATTTAACGAAAAGTTCGACAAGCTTGACGCAGCATGGAGGGAACTGTTACCCAAAATTGCCCCAGTAATTAACAGCCAAGGGCTCCCCCATATTGATTAACACCCCTTGATCCCCTGCCGAACAAATCGTCAGGCAGGGGATTCCCCGTATACACCCCAGCCTTTAGAGATTTAGGGCACTGAACATCAAATTATTCACCAAATCTTGGTTGTTGCCCGTCAGCACCTTGTCACGAGCAACTCTGACGGCTTCGTCGTATCGATCTGGATCTGACAGAAAATTGAGATCAAATTTCACATCAGTTTTTCCAAATCGTTGGACTCCATGGTCACCAAAATTCGACCACAAACCAGCTCGTAGGTTACTACCCACTTGAATGCCAACGGTATCTCTAGCGCCTGCCCCAAGACATAGCGATCCCGCGGCAAGTGCACGCATTCCGGCCATTCCTGCAGTAACAGTCAAGAAAGCTTTATTCATCAGAATCGGTACTTCGTGAGGCGCTACCCATCCGTGAAACTCATAATTCACGTTTGCTAAACGCTGTGAAAGCGCGGCATAGCGTTGCTCGTACATCGCCTTCAGCGGGCCGTCACCGTAAATATCAATGACCCATTCGATGTCGGGATACAAATGACTGAGACTTTCCGCAGCTTCCTCAACAGCAGCGATCTGAGGCACCTTATCCGGCGAAAGTCGCGAGGCCGTCAGGATTCTCCCGACTCCGCCACTGAGTTTCTCATCATGCGAAACTAGCGGAAGGTTAAAAATTTCGGAGGGAGCCGCATTCGGAAGATTGGTCACCTTCCACGGCGCCACTCGCCCGAAGCGCTGCACAAAGTGTACGAGTGATGGACTTGCGGCAACAAAAGCGTCAACCTGATCGGACCATTCGTACATGTAGTCATGGTAGGCACCGTGGACCATTACCACATGTTCTTTTTTCGCAATTTCATTTACGGCGAGGCCGATTTGTCGTCCACCTGGGGCATGAGAAAATATTAAATCGAATTCGACATCACGCGCGATTCTCTCAATGTCATGGCTCCACTCACTCCAGTCAATTTCAACGAACGAGGCACCAACCGCCTGCGCTCTTTCTCTAAAGGTGTCACCTTGCCCAACAAAAGTGACGTCGTTACCGCGAGCTACCAGTGAAGAAGCGGCGTCGACAGTCCACTCATGAACACCTCCCCATTCAGCGACAGTTCGAACAGGCATTAGGATCTTTTTACTTGGCATAAACAAGCATCTCCTCCAACTGCGCTGCATCAAGTACGCGAAGCTTTATCCCAATCGACGCACAGAGATCAATGAGGTCATTTTCGTCGAAAACTGTGTTACTACCTTTTGGACGCTCGACAACAAGTTCTGAAGAACGCCAGTCACCGCACAGCAAAAGTGCGATGGCGACACGAAAACTTAAGTCTTCCGCGAATCGTCGCCCGAAAGCGGAAATGTTGGCTGCAAATTCTACACGGTCGATCGAAAACATTTTACCAGTCCAGTGCGCGCTATCGCGTACCTGAAGTAACACCTGACGGGGCTTTTCGATTGATTGAATCGGGACGGCGTATGGGCGGTCATCACAAAGGATCAAGACAGTGTGATTGTCAGGAGTCCAGTCGGGATTCTGGTCAATTTCAAAGCGAGGAGCCAATTCTCCCCAGACCCTTCTGACACTATCGTCAAGTTCAAGGGAGGCCTTTGGCCAGCTTAGTCGCTGTCGAGCTATGTTCTCATTGAAAATAAGCAGTCCCGCTAAGAGGGCTATTGATTTATTCATGCCTGTCAGCACGAGATCCAATTTTAGCTCTCGCGGGAATGAAACCGACTCGCTCGGGAATTCTGTTCGCTCCCGAATAGCAAATTTACCTGTTAACGAATTCTCCCAACCGAATCTCATTGGAGCCCCCTATCAATACCGGAATCGTTCAATTCTACGCTTATTTCTTGTTCATTTGCATTCAAGAACTCCTTTGCGAATATTGCGCTTGAAACTCCCATTCGGTAGGTCGAATTCCGAGGATAAGCCGCACGTAAGTAGGCCTCCAGCTCTTGTGCTGTGTAGTGATCTTTGGTGACGAAAATATAAGCAGAGCTCTTGTAACCAAACTCGCCGACGCTCACGATCCTCCTAGCCTCTTGAAGTAAACTTTCAAAACCCTCTATAGAGACCGCTTCCACGCTTTCTGGGAAGTACAGAACGCTAAGCTGTACTGCACCGTCGTGTTTACGGAGTGTCTTGCTGCTCTCCAGTAAACGCTGCTGCAATGTTTCGTCAACCCTTGTTTGCGGCGGTACTGGGGCTTCTTGAGCTGGTTCGATACTCGAAACGCCGTACAATCCATTTCGATCACGGACGCGAAGCTTAAAGGAGTTGAAGCCAATCCGACGAAGATTGACGATATCATCTTGGCTCACGTCTTCGATCACGGCATTTTCAAAGACGGCACGATCACGTAAAATGTCACGCTCTGTGACAATAGTCGTCAATTTGTCCGGCATATCGGCATCGATAGCGAGATTTACTGTGTTCCCTTGCAAGATGATGTCACGGGACACCAGTTTGTCCGGAAGATATGCACCGAAAGTATTAAAAGGATCCGTTCTTCCCGGAACATTTGGGTACTTTAGTTCCTCGCCTTTCTTTTTCAGAGAAGCTTGGCTCGGTCCGGAGGTCAAAAATCTATTCGCGAGTCGAGAAAGCGTATGCCCCGCCTTTTGGTTATCGGAATCTTGCGCGGTGATCTGCAGATCATGCACACGGCGTAAGTACATGAACCTTTCGACGTGGCCCCAATTCACTCCAGCATTCATCAGACGGGTAGCTAGTTCATGATCGACTGAAGACGTTAGCCGCTCATCGTAAGAAAAGTCCCTTATCAGTTGAGTTGGCAAAGTCCAAGTGCTGTGACCGGGCCCCGCCCCGTTGAAAGCCACCATGGCTGCGCCGAATCCCTTCAAAGTCAAGAAACCCCGCAACTCACCTGTGTCGTCTTGGAAATTAATCCAGCCACCATAGGTAGCGTCGACAGTTTGAGACAATCCATCAATTCCAATTTCGAGGCGGTTAGGAAGCATGATGTCGTCATCATCATGAACAGCGGTCAGTAAACAATTTGAATGAGTTGCAGCAGTATTCCGCGCGGCAGCCACTCCTCGCGACTTCTCGTGATGAATCAGCTTTATTCTCGGATCATCGATGCTGGCGATTACCTGTTCCACTCGAAGAGGGTCTTCCGAACCATCGTCGACTACAACGATTTCGAACTCTTGGAATGTCTGGTAGAGCACAGAATTGATACTCTCAACCAGCATTTCGTAACGGTCTTTGGTTGCAATCGCTACGGAAACCAGAGGTAGACGTTCATCTTGTGAAACAGACCATTCGACCAAGTTTGGATACAGATTTTGCCTGTTATCCACGCGCTCCATAAGACGAATTTCCTCGTCAGTAGGGACTGATATTGACTGATTTCCTGCCACGGCCTTCGCGCCCCGAACACTCACGACTTTTCCGCCGCGACGCCGCTGTCGGAGGATAAAATCATAGCCAAGCGCTTCACAAAACGAGGCGTTTTCGTCAAAACCACGAACTGCCAAGAAATGAGCTCGGTCAATAGCAAAAACTCGGCCAAGCGAGGCGACGGGCAGGGGGGTTAGATACTCGGGCTGACGTAGTACTTCATTTACCTGACTATCGAGACTCCTAAAACTACTGATCTCAGCAACCACTCCGCGCTGTAGCTCGTCCAAGTTGAGCATGGCTTCGCTGTCTTGGACAACCGCAAACCCCCTTTCCACGAATAACAGAACATCGCCCCGCGATTTCACCGCGGAATTATTCATGCACGCAGAACTCGAGAAATCAGATGGGCAGACCTCAAACTTAAAGAACGAGTCGGCTAGAGCATTCGCAGTTTCAAAGAGACCGGACAATGCTGGCCCGTTAAGGAAATTAGGTAAACTGAGAATGCACTCATTCACGCCCTTAATCTCCTTGAAGCTTTCTATATAGGCGCGAGCCTCTTCTACATCCTCTGGTATCAACTGGAGAACTACCGAAACCGGCATTACTGCGCCACCTTCCAAACTAGGCTTTCCTTGCTTTCTGCCGTAACCGCGTGAGCATATATTGAATCTGTGATTAATTCGAGAACGCTAAGGTTCTTGCTCTTCCAGGGGTGCACCGTGAGATCGACGGCTTTAATGTATGGATTAAACCTAGTCATGTTTGTTTCCAAAAATACCCCTTCAACACCCGATTCCTTTAGATACACAAAAGGTTCATTGAACGCCTCGGTCACAGGCGCGCTACATACGGTCGGCGGAAGTTCAACGCCGTGAGCGTCAAAGAAGCGAAAACTGACAAGAAAGTCACGAAATTGGAAAGGTACGGATGCCTCTCCGGGTAAGAAAAGGGAAATACTACTTACCTCAAATGGAAAGACCGCTCTATGAGAGTTTTCTGGCATAGGGCAAGTGTAGTGCAATAGCAACGATATTGCAGGGCATCTTTTACGCGCCAGAACTTACCGCACACGGCCGTGGCTGCTGACAGCTATTTCACCTGCCCCTTGAAAAAGGTAACCGTTTCTTTGATTCCGGCTTCCAGTGGCAGAGATGGCTCCCAACCAATTAGTTTCCTAGCTTTGGAGGAATCTAGCGCTGAACGTGGGACATCGCCTAACCTCGCGGGAGCAAATATAGGCGCATCCGGTGCCCCCGCAGCCTTCGCAACCAGTGTGTGGAGCTCGCGGTCGCTGGTTTCGATTCCGGTACCGATGTTAAAGCGCTCGCCGTCTGCTTCATCCTTCGAGGCGAGATAGAAGGCTCGGGCGACGTCCTTGACGAACACATAATCGCGTGTGTTCGAACCTGTACCAAACACTTTAGTCGGTTCACCGTTGAGAAGACGTTGGCTAAAAATCGCCACGACGCCCGCTTCACCGTGGGGGTTCTGACGCGGCCCGTACACATTCGCCGGGGCCACGAAGCTACAGCCGATGCCGTAGAGTCGGCTAAACATTTCCAAATAAAGCTCACCCGCTGCCTTGCCAGCAGCGTACGGTGATTCCGGAGCCACGGGTGTCTCCTCCCCAACAGGGAAGGATTCAGGCTGCCCGTAAATGGAACCGCCGGAGGAAGTATGAACAATCTTGCGGACACTGTGGCGCCGAGCCGCGTCCGCAAGCTTCACCGTCGCCAGCACGTTCGTCTCGCAATCGCTTACAGGATCCTCAACTGACTTGCGAACGTCAATCTGCGCTGCAAGGTGAAAGACGACCTCGGTAGGACGCCGAGAAAACAGCTCATCGTAGTCGACTGTACGAATGTCGCCTTCAACTATGCTGACATCGCCGCTCTTGCACGCAGATTCTAGGTTTACCATCCGGCCAGTTGAGAAATTATCCAAAACTGTGACCGTATGGCCTTTCTCAACAAGGAGATCAACAAGATGGGAACCAATAAACCCGGCGCCGCCGGTCACGAGACAATGCATAGGTGTGATAATAACATTGATGCTCGTCGCTGCATCCACGATCACATCGTGAGTAATTGCTCCCACTGCGGCATTACTGCAGTCACATCCCATCTCCGGGAATACTCCCTCGCTGCTGCGCCCATTTCTGCAAAGGATTCCTTATCTTGACCTTCCAGAACAACCCTAATTCGTTCCTCAGGGCTGCAATCTCTGGAATAGTCACCGAATACTTCCTTCACGCCTTCGCGCTTCCAGAAGACTGGTATTGTCCGAGCGGCCATTCCTTCTGCCGGAGCAAGGTGGAAGCTTTCCAGCTCGCTCGGAGACAGAATATATCCTATGCCACGGTGCCAAGAGGCGATATCGGCACTAAAGGAATCGAACGCAACATGCTCAGTAAGCAACTCACTTCGTGCAATACGCTCAAAAAAGTCAAGGTAAAGTTGCTTTTGTACGGGGTCGCTCCATACATGTGGGTACTCCCACGGCATTCGTCCCTTGATGCGCAAGGTATAGCGCTCGTCAATCTTCGCTAGTTCTTCAATCAAGTCGAGTGCACGATCTGGGCGCTTGAGGAACGGAACCATACCAACTAGTCCCAGTGTGAATTGTGCGTTGTTGGTTTTTGGGCGATCAAAATCAAGAAGATCCACGGTATTGGGTAAAACCATCGTCTTGTCTTCGGCCAGTCCGAACCGTTCAACCGCCTGTGTTCGGACCCAATCTGAGACAAACACCAGCGTGTCAACCTTATCCCAGCTGACGCTCTCCATCCATGGGCCGTTAAGCTCAAATCGATGCAGCCTCGAGACTAGTCTCGTCGCATCGGGCAGGGTATTCGAATACCAAGCCAGCGAGGGCCCTGCCCATTCACAAAAGACCATGTCGGCCCATTCTGCGAGTTGCCGACTAGTATTCTCATCATGCGTGTGTAGCGTAGTCCACCTGTCTTGTCTCACGTCGAATCTTGGATTTCGAGTGAGGAAATCCATCAGCTCACCCATGAATTTGAGGTCATGGGACGCTACAACTACCCGTTGCTGCCGAATTCCGTTAGTCTCTAGCGGCGTTGACAGGGCTCCCGCGCGTTCAAAGTAAGACCTAAACCTTTCGCGGGCCTTGTTCATCGAATAATACTCACTAGCATGTGCTGCCTTTCGGCGTGCTTCGGCCATCCTAGGCAGGCCTGCTGCGACTTTGCTCGCAACTTCCTCAACCGTGTCATCGGCACGAACAAAGAAGGGGTAGTCCTCACCCCAGAGCAGTCGGTGGTCCTCGGTTTCATTGATGATTGGTGCTGCGCCGGCCGCACCATACTCTAGAGCCTTGGTTGAGACCTCCAGACTCGAGTCTAATTCCGCCGTTCGCCATCCAAAGCCGAGGTCGGCCTTCATGATCTGCTCAATGGACTCTGTTCGGGGAAGCGCGCCCAGCCACGTCACCCCGCTGTCAGGATCAGCATGTGCTTTTTCCAGCCCATCCCGCATCCTACCGACCCACAGAGGATCATCCTTGGCCCTATTGAACTTCGCACCAACCACATCTAGCTGGGCATCAACACCGAGTCCCTTTAGTTTTTGCGGAAGCTCCAGCATTTCAAGGGTTCTCCACTCACGAGCGAGCTTTCCTGCATACACGATTTTGAGTTTCTGATGCTCGGCGCTCTGTGATTTTCTCGCGGTATTGAACGCGTAGTCCGGAATCATTGGTGGTAGAAGGAGAACTTTTCCGGACGACTGCGGGACCAAGGCCTCCCAATACGAGCGGGCTGCTTCGGTTTGAGCAAAAATCCGGCGAGAAGACTCAGCAATGTGTTTCAGCCGCTGCACATTTGTATCGGACAACTTATTCGGAGGAAAAGGAAGGTCTGTGACATAGGACCACAGAATCCGCGATATTTTTTCGTTCAAGCTGAAGTCATAAACTGCCTTAAACCCCCTCACAACGACGGCGGAAGCTTGGGTGTCATCAACGAGCTTCTCCACCAACGCAGCCGCAGCCTTTGTATCAAGTGCCGCGTCTTCTGCAATACCCACGGGAGCATGAATGCGAATGTTTTCAATCCCATCAATTGCGCTTAGCAACGTTCGGTTCTGCACATGGTTTTTCAGCTGAATGTGAACTTCATCGAAAACGCCGGAAAGCACTTCAGAAACCGACATCAGCCAGATGGAAGAGCCATCGATAACGTTCGGACTTACATCACCGTAGACGACAATAGAGCTCATTTAGCTCTCCCTTTCTTCCGTACCGCGGAGTTTTGTATCACCGTGGAGCAACGCTGTGATGACCGGTGAATAGATATCATCGTCCCAGCACCACGTAGTGGAGTTATTCGACAACACAACTGTCGCACGTTGACGAAGCTCTTCACTGAAATGATTGGAAGTTCCGCTGGGGCAGACGACAACGACAGTTCCGTTTTGCTTTGCTTTGGTCATGTGGTCTAGCAGACGGAAGAAACTACTCGTCTTCTGCGTAGACAACAGACCGGCCCATAGTCCTCTGTCAAACTGGCTTTCTTCAATAATGAGGTAACTAGCATCTCTGGAAGGTTGTCCTAAAAGGTGGGGCGCGGAAATCTGCTCAACCTTCGCCACATCCCTCAAGGACGCTGCCCGCCTCAGTGAACCAATGAGCTCGATGCGTCGGGTCCACATCATAGAATTCGCATTCATCAGTGCGTGCAGAACTTCGGAGCTGTCACTATCCATGGTCTGCTCAGCTGCCACGCGTCCAGCAGTATGCGCGTCAGGGCGTCCGATTATGTGAGAAGCCGGAATAGTTGATGGCGCAAATACACTTTGTTCAGCGCTCCTCTTTTCACTAGGTTTCTCTGGCAGGTTCCCTGTCAGCAATGACATGGGTTCCCGCGCAGCACGCCGATTCTGTTCTTGGGTAGCCGTTGAAATTTCCTGGAGCTGTTTTTCTAAGCGCACATTGCGACGTAAAACTTCTTTCGTGAGCCCTTCCGACTTCTTACGCGCAGATATCGACATCACGGCGAACACTAAACCGACCATGACTGCACAAGCCAGAAGCACCCTGCCGATAGCGCTGTTAGTCACCACAATCGCACCGATAAGCAGTGCAGCAGACAATCCTGCAAGGACAATCAGTCCCCGTCCGCGGCGAAAATAGTCAAGGCTCATGAAAATCATTCCTTCAAACGATTTCTTACTTAAGGTGTAGACGGATCTAGACGATCCGCAACATAACCAATGGCTTATTCCTGGATAGGTTGTTCCAGAAGGACCATGGGGGGTTGGTAGGCAGCTGTGACTTCCTCGAGATAGTCGTGAGCTGGTTGCTTGTCTTCCCTGCCCATGAACTTAGCCCATTCATGGTACTGAGGTGCGACAACATCAGTCGGGCCATCAGCAATGATTTGTCCCTTTGAGATCCAGATCGTTCGGTTGCAGTTGTTCTCGATTTCCTTGATGGCGTGTGAAACCAAGAACAGGTTGCCGGCACGCTCTAAGAGCTCGTGCATGCGCGCGCTAGCTTTGGCTCCAAATGCCGCGTCACCGGTTGAAAGTGCCTCATCGATCATGAGAATATCTGGCTTCACTGCTGTCGAAATTGCGAAGGACAACCGCGCGGACATACCGGATGAGTAAGTTTTCATTGGGCGCTTAATGGCATCTCCGAGTTCTGTCCACTCTGCGATCTCCCCGATTTGCGCTTTAGCTCCCGAGGGACTCATCCCCAGCGCCAAACAACCCAAGTAGATGTTGTGTTCACCGGAAAGATCGGGCTGCAGTGCAGGTGACACACCCATGAGCGTCGGTTGGGAGCGAGTTAGAATTCGACCCGAGGTCGGCGCTAGACCACCGGCAATCATGCTGAGAAGAGTCGATTTTCCCGAGCCATTGAGTCCGATGATGCCAATCGATTCGCCGGGCAAGGCAATGAGTGAAGCATTGACAATGGCATCGACCACTGTTTTCCCACGGCTGACGCGAGTCATGCTGGCGTCTGAGGAGCGCCCTTGACTAATTACATACCGTTTAGACACATTGTCTACGACAACGTTGGCTCGCTCCACATAAGTGATGTCAGGATTGGATTGCATCTCACCAGATTCTTCAGATGCCTCGCTTGATGTTTCAGCAGTTCCATGAACTTCTTGGTCAGCTGACAGTTCCTCAAGGTCCTTCTTGGACTCAAGGTATTCGCCTGGTGCGGGAGGCAGCTTAGACGAGTCGAACATACTTATCCTCCGCTCTCCAGAAGAAAATGAAGCCAAGCGAAAAAATGCCTAAACTCCATGCCAGTAGCTCTCCCCATGTCACAAGGCTCGGAGCGGTGCGATAAATCGAGGAGTCGCGGACTGCGGTAAGGAAGATATAGCAGGGGTTGGCAGTCATTATTTGGTGAACCACCGAATGCCCGGCAAATCTATCAATAGAAAACATCACTCCGGATAGGAAGAACAATCCGCGTGAAACAAGTCCCAAAATAGTCTTAGCCTCGGGGACCTGGGCGGTAAGTCGCGCGGTGATCATCATCAATCCACACCCAAAAACGTGAATTAACAAAAACAACGGAACAACAAAGATCAGAGTCCACGAGGGGCCCGTTCCCCACTGAAAAAGAAAAGCCGCCATCAGTGCCACAATGGCGGGCAAAACGTTATCGATCATCGACCGCAGTGTGGTCGAGAACGGAATCGAGGCCCTAGGAAATTGAAATGCCCGGATCATCGATCGGGAAGACTGCATGAGACTGATACCGGAATTCATTAACCCCGTCATCATCGACATAAAGATAATGCCGATGAACAGAAAGCCAATGAAGTTCTCAATACCGCGGGACGTTTTCATAAGCATGCCAAAAAGGAATCCGTACAGTGCGACATCGAACAGCGGATTCAGGACAAGCCACAATTGCCACAGGCGGTAGTCACGCGTCGTGCGGAGTGCTTTGGCCCTCGCATCCGCAGCGATGAAGAAACGTCGTTCCCACAGCTGGGAGATGTACTCACGCAACGAGGGACGAGTAGCAAGTGGATGCAAACCTTCCGGATTGACAATCTGCACTCGGCCTTGGTGTTTCGCAACTTGAGCGTTCAGCTCTTCGACTCCCCTCTGCGAAGTCTTCGAGCCTCGCCATGTATGCCGTGCCAAATGCATCAGCCCTTCCAGATAAGTTGTTGAAGAATGAGCGTAAGTACTCGCGGTCTGCAATGAGTAGGCCGAGAATTGCTAACGGGCATTGTACCTAGCCTGCCTGAGAAGTTCGTCGAGAACACTGCGAGCTTGTTCTATGTCACCTGCCGCCGAAGAGAATGTAAGTGGAAGCGTCGAAAGTGGCGACTTGTCCACGGTGATTCCCCATACCGCTGCACCGCTACCGGCGTAGTCCGCGTACTTAGAGGGCAAAAAGGGATTCACAGTGAAGTTCGAGCCAGTCGTGTCAGTGTCGTTGACTACCAAAGCGTCGAACCGCGTGGCTACGTTGAGAAACGTGAGATATGGCATGTATCCGTTAATTCGCAACCGGCCATAGGCTGGATGGATCCATAGTTCGCGGGTAAGTTGCTCAGGCTTCGAGGTAAAGATGTGAAGAAGAAACTCATCGGCATGGGGATGATGTTCTAGTGCGTTAAGGACATCACCGATGCCCCGGTTGGCGTAGAAGTTCCCGAAGTAGCCTATATTGATGCACTTCGAGTCAAGCTCATAGTCTGCATCCACGAGGTGATACATCTCTTCGGTGGGTACAGCATGATGGCGAATTGTCGATTTAGAGCGGACAAAGTCTTGCAGGGTTTCTGGATAGCGCTCTAGCATCACCTGCTGCTGATTAGCGTTGGTGAAGATGATCTCATCGGCATACAGCAGTGTGACGAGCTCAGTGAGCTCAAAGTGAGTCGAATACGAGATTTCGCCCCACTCGGAACGCTCGACCATCCTCTTCAGCCTGTAGGTGGTCACTCCCCTCGTCAATGCGCCTGAGCGCGGTGTACCGTCGACACCGACGCTCAAGGGATCCGAAAATTCCGCCTCCCACCGCGTACCAGGGTGTTTGTCTTTGAAAAGGGCGGCAGCAACGTGGGATCCTGACCATAGGGCTCGCGAGTATATCGACTTATACCCGTCTTGACTCTTTGCCCGTTTAGCAGCTTTACGTGCTGCTTGACGGGCGTAGGAGCAGATTGCTCCCCAGTCTGCGAAGGACGGCACGACATCGATTTCTTCGGCATGGACGAGAAACGGATCAACAATGAGCCGCGTCGACTCGTCACGTCCCCGAACCCGCTCCATATCGGCGTAGTAGACATCCACCAACTCCGCATCGCTTCTGATGACTTTCGCTGTGACATTGGCCGATGTATCGGCATACGGCGGGAAACAATAGGAGAAAACTAACCGCTTCGCTTTCTCCTTCCGTAAACCTGCCCAATTCAAACCGGGAACGCCAGCAGCAACTGCGGTATCGATAGCACGCTGTACATCGCCTGGATGTGTTTCAAGGTAGCTCTCTACGAAGCCGAACTGAGCTTCTTCGAGTTTATGGAGAGCGCGGAGTTTCGGGTCAGCCTCATCGATTGTGCGGAGCTGTGCAATGCAGTCAAGACGCTGGGTGACGTTAAAGTCAAAGCTTTCGCGCTGGCGCGACACCGAATCTTGGCTAAGTGTGCGCACATAAGCCGAGTTCTCTCCTGCCTTCGGTGTCCGCAAAAGCAGTCCGGGGAGCTCAAGAAAATGCGCAAAATACGCCACGTCCTCACCTGAACGAAGCGACTCGTCGTATCGGTATTTCTGAGCTAACTCCGTAGGAATGATTTTGCATGCGTTGAAGCCCATAACCCACGGTGCGGAAGCAATCGGAACGGTGGTACCGCGCAAAGTTGTGATTCGGGCGTTGAGCGAATTGTCCTGAAAAGATTGCCCGTCGACGGTATCAACGATGGGCAGAAGCGTCACCAGCCCGTGGTCAACCTGCTCAAGGCCCGCTTCGAGGTAGCGTGGCTGAAGAGCGTCATCGTCATCGAGAAAGGTGATGAAGCGGCGTTGCGCAGATGCTATGCCAAGGTTGCGAGCGCGTCCGGCGCCAGGGGTAAGGCTGCGCAGGATTCGAATGTTCAACTCGGGAAACTGGCAAGCGAGTCCCTCTTCAAATTCACGAGAAGCACCTGCTTGTGTTGAAGAAACTCCGTCGCCGTTGAGCACGACAAGAACTTCGACGAGATCTTTCCTGATGCTCTGTTCCGCAAGTGAAGAAAGAGCAGAATAGAGCTTCATGTCTGCAGTCTTCGTTCCGTCTGTGTCCATGGCACCAGAAACGAAGGACGGGATTACAACTGAAATACCAGGAACGTAAAAGCTCATCGAATTCTCTCCAGAACCTTATACAGCAGAATCACCACGGAGCTCGGCAGGTATTTTTTGAACGGCTTAGCCAATGGAGTGACTCGGGAAATAAGTAGGCTTCGCAACGTCACCGCGGTTGCGGCAGTAATGGCCTGCTCCGCGGAGGGCGTAGACGTCGTCGCAGCGACAGCAAGTCCTTCCAGCCAATCCCCGCTAGAGCGATCCCCACTCCCAGCCTGCTCAATACGCAATTGCACCCATCCATCAGTGAGATTGACTCCAGCGACAGCGAGTTGCTCGCCAGTGGAATCTGCGACGAGCTGGCGAAGATTCGAAGTATCTGACCTTGGAGACCAATACTCGACGTGCCGTCCCTTATCCGCACAACTCTGAAGGATTTCCATAGCCTCATGTGACTGAATGTCTAGTAGCACGATTGGGAGGCCATCTACGTTGAAGAGTTGTTCTCGGGTGAAACAGAAAGTCACTGACCCTGCAGACGGAGGCAAAGCGTGGGGAATTTCAGAGGATTCCAGCAGCACGGCGTAGTCAGAGTCCACAGGATGAAAGCTCTCAAGAGAGGAAAGACGCATCGGTGTTCCTTCTTTCCGCGCTATGCCTTGGCCTGTTGTCTCGTCACGGTATTGACGATTTCCACAAAGACTTCGGGTACAACCTCATCACGCTGGGTGGCGACCCATTCGCGGCCGGAAGGTGAGACGCTGAGCTTCGAGCGATCATCGATTAGCCCTGTCCATGCAGCCGCAAGCGCCTCGGGGTTCTCCGGCGGCACCACTACCCCAGCATCAAGTTCTTCCACGAGACGGGCTGCTTCGCCTTGCACCACCGCAGTGGTGTGGACACCTAAAGACATCAACTCATAGGTTTTTGACGGCACCGTTCGCTTAAGCGGCTCCCAGTCAGTCAGGTGAACAAGCGCGGTATCCGCCCAATCGTAGATGCTCTGCAGCTCATCAGCAGGCACTCGATGCTCAATGGTCGCGTTAATACCAAGGGACTCCATCGTTGCCTTGGTAGTGTGCCAGGTTGCGCCGTCTCCGACAATCCGAAGATTGATGTCGTAACCACGGTTTTGAGCAATCTTTACTGCATGGACGGCGTTATCGATTTTCTGGGCACGCCCCACCGTGCCTGCGTACAGGACATTAAGCTCTGACGAGGGGCGTTGCGACTTATCGCTAGCGATGAATTCGGTCTTGGGGGGAAATACATTACGCACCGTCCGGATGTGACGCGTGCCTCTCGCTCCCCTTTCCGCATCGTCTTTCTCCATGTGCTCAGTAAGGTCCTGCGACGTCGTTATGATGCCGTTTGCGGAGTGCAGCGCATGGTTCATAGCGCTTTCAGTCAACGCTGTCAGCAACTGAAAAGGACCTTTAGTGAAAACGATCTCCCGCACAGAGCGCTTGCCTGTACCGGAATTCCAATCACCTTTTTCTTTCAGCAATTCCGGCCAGGCATCGCGCAAATCAATGATGTAGGGTGCTCGAAGCGTAGCGGCAACAATGTGGGTGACCGTGGCAGTAGGAAGCGCTGGGACTGTACCAATGACGAGATCCGGATTGAATTCCTGTAAGTGCCCGCGTTTGGTTACCTGCATCAATAGCATTGATGCAGCAACAGAGGCCTGGTTGAGGATGCGGTGAGTGAGCGAAGGGCCCGCGGGAAAGAAACCCGAGCGCAGAATCTTCTCCCCAGAGTCACCCGTTTCAAGGTCACTAGCGCCGAAGACGTTTTTCCGTGAGAACCACTGTTTAATGCCAAGGCGGCGCTGATAATGAGGCGGTGGTGCAATGACGAGAACTTCGTGGCCGGCCTGGACCAGAATTTTAGACAACCACGACCAGCGACGCTGAGGTACTCCATTCTCGGGAGCCCAATATTGAGAGAGAACGAGAATTCTCACGCTGTGTGCTGCCTCCTGCGTCTAGGGGTTACGGGACACCAGTATTTAAATCTAGCGCCAAATACCTTTTGTATCGATGACCGTCTTGCCTTGAAGCACAGTCTGATCGAGAGCCACGAACTCCTTGTGGTTGACCAGAAGAAGAACAACGTCGGCGGCAGCAATCGCGTCCTCAACACCTTGCTTCGTGAGGTTGGAGAAGTTCTTTAGGACCAGGGGTAGTTCCTCGACATTCGGCTCCACCACACGTATGTCTAGCTGTGGGTTATCGACTGCGAGGCGTTTGACGATTTCTAGCGACGGCGACTCACGCAAATCATCAATGTCATTCTTAAAGGCGATGCCGAGCGCAGCAACTACTGAGTTTTTCTTACCGGAAACCGCTTTAAGGACTTGGTCCATAACCCAATCTGGCTTTCCGTCATTGACAGTGCGCGCCGTCTTGATGAGTTTGGCTTCTTCGGGTGCAGCAGAAACGATGAACCACGGATCCACCGCGATGCAGTGGCCGCCTACCCCCGGTCCTGGCTGGAGAATATTCACTCGTGGATGGTGGTTAGCAAGTTCGATGAGCTCCCACACGTCAATATCAAGACGATCACAGATAAGGGATAGCTCGTTAGCGAAAGCAATGTTGACGTCGCGGAAAGAGTTTTCTGTGAGCTTCGCCATCTCAGCTGTCGTGGCGTTCGTAACAAGCAAATCTGCGGTACAGAAGGTGGCATAAAGTTTGCGAGCTAACTCCGCGCCCTGTGGAGTCAATCCGCCAATGACACGGTCATTGTTCTCCATCTCTTCCATAATCTTGCCCGGCAAAACGCGTTCAGGGCAGTGCGCGATAAAGATCGCGTTATCGTCCTCGTCGTTGAGAGACAAGTCTGGACGCAGCTCGATGAGGTGCTTAGCCATGTCTTCGGTAGTTCCAGGAGGAGAGGTGGACTCCAGTACAACAAGTGCGCCTGGTTTCAGGTGAGGAGCGAGCGCTTGCGCTGCGGCGCGAATGTATTTTGTGTCGACACTGTGGTCCTCACGGAAGGGAGTGGGAACGCAGACGATGTAAGCGTTCGCTTCAATTTGCTCGGTCTGTGCGGATAGCGTTCCTTCCTTGACAACCCGAGCAAGCAACTCCCCAAATCCGGGCTCAAAGAAAGGCACCTTCCCGGCATTAATGCTGTCCACGGCATCCTGATTTACATCGATGCCAACCACCGGAATTCCCTTGGAAGCTATGAAAGCGGCAGTGGGAAGGCCAATGTACCCCAAGCCAACGACGCTGACCTTGTCGAAAGCGCGGAGATTTGTAGAATTCGGAATCATATCCGCCTTTCTATCAATTAACTTCCAATAACGGTAGCACGGTGTCTATTCCTGCCTTGTGGAGAGACGGGACGAGCACGATATTTTAACCCAACTCACATGTTTGCAGCGATAACCACGGGTTCTTGCTCTTTGGCACTAGCGTAGGCGTGACTAGAGTAAACAGCTATGGCCTTGCAGAGAAACTACGCACGCTACGGCGCCACAACAACGTTCTTCGATTCTGTCGAGGATTTTCTCGCATCCCCCGTCCCTAACAGCGGTTCCAACGAAGCTGCGGCAGTCTCTATTCGTTACGGCGCCGCCTTCTTGGATCTACTCGTGGAGAATCGCGGCGCCGACACCACGATTATCTTGTTCCACGCTGCCATCGACCCGCAGAAAACCACCCTCCCCGTCTTCGTAGGGCGACACATGGTTGAGGGTATCGAAGCCAACGTAGTGTACGTATCCGATCCGTCCCTCGACCATGGGGCAAGTATCGGTTGGTTTGCCGGTGATGAGTCCCGGCCTTTTCAAGACGACCTTACTTCATGCCTGACTCATATTTTCACTAGCTTTCACCCCGATGTGCCTATCGAGGACTTAGGGAAGAAGGCTATCTTCTTTGGCGCATCAGCCGGTGGCTTTGCCGCGCTGTATTTTTCGCGCCGCTTTCCCAGATCACTGGCTGTGGTCTCAAACCCCCAAACCCATATCGGGCGTTACCTTGAGCCACAGGTAAAGGCATTCCGCAAGAAGTGCTGGAGCAGCCGGAAGCTTTCTGAAACCACCATGACCTTCGACCTGGTTACTGAATATGGCAAAGGTTTCGAGAACTTCGTGGCTTACCTTCAGAACAAGGATGACGAGCTGCACTACACCCAGCATTATCTGCCGTGGTCCCAGGCAGTGGCTGAGCGTTCGCAGCAGTGGAGGCTTCTCCTCGGGGATTGGGGCGAGGGCCATGCCCCTGCACCACAGCCGCTACTTATGGGCATACTCGGCTACGCGGCATCGCTAAACGGGGATTGGGAGCAGCTCTTCCGCGACGAAATGTTCACTAGCCCTGACTAGTAATCTGCCCTATGTGCGCAATCTCTTATTCAATTGGTCAAGGCGCGCTACTACTTTGTTGGCGGTCTCCTCGCCTAGGATGCTGCGAACGGTGGACACGACACTAGTCCGATTTTGATAGACACTATCAATAGTTTGGTCGACTAGACCACGGACCCCTTGGCTTCGCACGGAGTCCCAGTGTTCAGGACTGACATGACGGGCTTTTCCGCCTCTTTGTTGTACGGCTAACTGCGAAATCTTTACTTGCTCAGCCCTAGCAGTTTGCGCCAGGATACGGAAGCCTCGGAGACGGTGTCCTTTCTCAAGATGAAGGCTCACCAAGGTTCGGAATTTCCCTTGCGCCGTGGGCACGTACGCGAAATGACCGATGCTCGGATTATTGGAAGCCGCGAATCCCTGAACCGTTTTGTAGGAGGGAACGCGTCGTCCACGAGAATCCTCAATCCACAAGCTCACCAAAAGCTCGTTAGAGAACTCACCGTCTGATTCACCTTCGACGATCAAACCGACATTGCTGCTAGCGGGTTCAAGAAAGTAGTGCTGGCCTTGCCCCACGGCCTCGTTGATGGTCAGCAAGGAGTTTTGTTTCTGCATTTGCTCAGCCACTGTAGGAAACGCCGCTTCGAGGGCCTCTACATCCGTGAATGGCGGGAAAGAAGCCATGTTCTCCATGAGCCGAGCCATGACCACCCCTTTTTCATGTCGCATGGCGTTATCCTGCCCTGCGTGGATGGCGCGCAGGTATCCAATACAGGAGGCATCCAGAATCACGGGCGCGAACCGATCAGATTTGTCATGCGGCCCGCTTTGCGGCTCCACGACTGTTCCATCATCTTTGACTGAGCAGACCGACAGTAGACCCATCGAGTTCATCGGAGTATGTGCCTCACGCAGGTGGAAGAATTGTTCGCCCTCATATACTGCTTCCACACCAAGGGGCAAGCTCACCAGCATTCCTTCAAACTCCGGCTTAATGTACTGCTCGGTGGTTTGAAAATAGTGAGCGGACAAAACGTCGTCATCATCAAGCCGATAGCGACCGAATGTGCCCCTAAAATCAGTGGTTTGGATATAGCGGCGTACCGCCGTCCAACCGCTGTCACCATCGGGAAGTTCATCAAGGTGAAGAACGTCGTATTTCTGAGCCGCCTCATGCAATTGAGCCTTGAATTTCTGCGGCAAGGACTCGGAAAAGGACACGATGTGCTTCACGTCGAATCCTGCAGCGGCCTGCGCCAGCGTGGGCACCGTGTGATTCAAAAAGATGTCAGCGCGTAGCGATAAGCGCGCATCTGTGTAAAGGTAATCACGGTATTCGTCTTCTGAAAAACCACTCTGTTCATTGCTGGCACGCCACGATGCGGAATCTGGGACGAAGAGACTAAAGCGAGTGTGCCCAACGAACATGAAGAATCCTTTTCTCTCCGCGACGGATGCTATCTGCCGGCCAGTCTAGCGATGCGGGGCACCAGGCATGAAGACGCCGTACCAAGTTTGCATAAAAAGCCCCATGAACAGGCGATTTGTAAAGATAGGGATATAGCTAATATAGTTACTTCTCGTTGCAGCGAGCAAGGCTTCTTGGTCAAGCAACCCACACATATTCCTCCATAGCTCAGTTGGCAGAGCATTCGACTGTTAATCGAAGGGTCACTGGTTCGAGCCCAGTTGGAGGAGCAAGAAACCGCCTAGAAATAGGCGGTTTATTCCCGTTTTCCACCCTTCCCCCGGGGATGCGGACACTTTGAACCCTTAACCCGCAATGCTTGCGTAGTTTATCTTTTCGCAACCTCCCTGAAAGATTGCCGGTTTACAGTGAGTGGCGTTCAATCTCCGTATCCACATCGAAGGGGCTCTCATGCGAATTCGTACTCTCGCGCTCGCTACTGCTATCGCTTGCACTCTTACCCCAGTGCAAGCTTTGGCTGCAGATGACACCACGTACTACTCCACTAAGCAACACTACGAACCACAAGGTTCTAACTACTCGACGGCCCCCACTGGCTTTCACCAGATCTACACATCCACAGTCAATCGTCATGGCTCACGCGGTCTTTCCGGCTTCAAATACGACGACTTGGCCCAGCAGATGCTCGAGTACGCCAAAGAACATGACCAACTGACCGAATTGGGCGAAAAACTCATCCCACAGGTTGAAGCCATGATCACCGTGAACAAGGAACTCGCGGGAGGTCCCGGACAGGAAGCCGGCTATGGCAACCTCACTGTCGTGGGCCGTGAGGAACTACAGGGCATCGGTCAGCGCAATGCGCAACGAAACGCTGCGCTGATGGAGAGCATTGAAGAAGACAACCTCAAGGTCAAGTACATGTCCTCCGGTGCAGACCGCGCCAATGACTCTGGCTGGAGCTTCGGCGAAGCATGGCTTTCGCACAACTCTAAACTGTCCGACAACCTCGTCGATGGTATGGAGGACGGTCACGTGGCCATCGAGACGCGTACCGACCTTTTGCACGCGCATAAGGACAAGAAGTCTCCTTCCTACGAGAGGTATTCCAAGTGGAAGGACTCCGAGACACTCGACAGCAAGGTTCAGGAGGCTTATGCCAAGCCAGCATCACAGACTGCTGCACGCAGCCTGCTAAATAAGATTTTCACCGAAGACTTCATCGCGGGCCTGGAAGACGGCACTATAACCTTCGTCGGCCGTGACAATAAAGGCAAGTCGGTAGAGGGTATCGTCGAAGCTGCCCTCCAGTTTTACAACCTGTACATAATCGCCCCTGCTCTCGCCCACGAAGAACAGACCCCTTCTGAGGGCTGGATTTTTGACCAGTACATGGACAACGCCAGTAGCCCGACCTTTGCTTATTTGTTGGATGTCGAAGACTACTATCAGAAGGGACCCGCAATCGAGGGCCAGACGGTGGCCTACGACAACTATGAGCCGTTGCTCGAGGAGATGATCCAAGGCGTCAAGGATCGCGCCGAGGGAGGCGATGTCGCAGCCGAGTACCGATTTGGACACGCAGAAACCATCATCCCACTGGCAGCCCTTCTCAAGCTTCCTGGATCCGAGAAAGGCACTCCTGCTGATGAGCTCTACACCTGGGAAAATTCCGAATGGCGGGGCGATAAGGTAGCTCCAATGGGCGCCAACATCCAATGGGACGCTTTCCAGAACGAGCGCGGAGAAACTCTCGTTCGCATGTTGTATAACGAGAAGGAAATCGCCTTTCACGACGGTTGTGAGCCGATCGAGACTGGCTCAACGTTCTACACTATCGACGAGCTTTCTGACTGTCTGCCGCTTGGCGCGACGTCGGATCACTCCAAGGCTCGTCTTCAAGAAGACAAGACGCACGAAACTGCGCAGCCGTCACCGTCGGATGCCGTGTCTTCCAAAGCCAAGGTGTGGGGTATCGTCGCTGCGGTCCTCGGCGCCTTAGCAATCGCTGTCGGCGCCGCAACCGCCAATGCTCAGCAGATAAAGGACATCCTCAACAAGTTTGGAATCCACGTGCCTTTCTAATCCGCTAAAACCGCGTACTTGGCTCCCTAGGAAAGCCGGCCTCTTTATCTGTGGGGCCGGTTCTTTCGTTCTATCTACCGCTTGACCACGTGAACGTCCACCCCGCCGAAGAGGCTGAAGCAGCTCACCACGACTTCTGGGGCGCTGGCGGGTAGGTCAGCGGGGTCGATGGCGCCGTCCTCAATCGTGATGTCGCGGCCGCCAAAAAGACCAATGCCGCTGACGCGGACACGGAACCCTTCCGGGATCCAGACATCGACACCGCCGAAGACCCCGACCGCTTGAATCGTCGTGACGTGTTCTTTGAGGGAGGCGCCGCGAAGGTCCACGTCCGTGCCGCCGAAAATGCCCATGGTGGTGTGATGAGAAGCGATGGGCGTGCTACGTACGGTGGTGCCGCCAAAGATACCGAGGGAGAGGCTCTTCGCGCCATGAACGGCAGGTTCAACTTGAGCCAAGGCACGGCGTACTACTGGTTCTTTCTCACTGTTGACGCCAGCAATGTTGACCTCATGAGGGCTCCGCTGTGCGACCTCATGGCTACCAAAAAGTACTTTTTCCGGATCGTCGAGGAGGTCTGACACAAGGTCAAGCAACTCGCCACGAGTTGTTGCTTCTGCACAGGAATCAGAGCGTTCCTCGAACTCGGTGACGCTGAGCTGGCCCATCGACATAGCATCGGCCAAGACTTGAGAAGCGGTGATGCGCTGAGAGTTTGTGCACTTAATGTCGCGTGATTCCATACCTTCATGTTACGTGGCGTCACGCATGACTGTGCGGAAAATAACGGTGGTCTTCCCCGCACAGGCGGCGGTTAGGACTCGATATCAGGCGCAAAATCAGGGAGGCGCTCGCCTACTCCGAGAAGCTCAGCAATGGCTGCCACAGCACGCGCAGCACCCTTGCCGTCACCGTAGGGGTTGACGGCATTGGCCATGGCGTCGTAGGCCGCGGCGTCGTCGAGAAGCAGCTTCGCCTCCGCAACGATGAGGCTACGGTTGGTACCCACCAGCTTCACGGTGCCGGCCACTACGGCTTCGGGGCGCTCGGTATTCTGACGCATGACCAGAACCGGCTTGCCCAACGCTGGGGCTTCTTCCTGAACTCCGCCCGAGTCCGTGAGGATGATGGTGGCACGGTCTTGCAGCTTAGTGAACTGGTCATACGGCAGCGGATCCGTGATGATGACATTGGGCAGGGATTCGACCTCCGGAAGCACAGCCTCGCGCACCTTCGGGTTGAGGTGCAGCGGGAGCGCAAAGTTAATGTCTGGGTAGGCTTCAGCCAAATCCTTGACAGCGCCGCCGATTTCCTTCATGGCTTCAAGGTTCTCACGGCGGTGGGTGGTGACGACGACGAGGCGCTTGTCGGATGCTGCGGCTTCCTGGAGTGCTGAGTCTTCAAACTCGGTGTTCCAGCTGGCGGCTTCCAGAAGCGCATCGATGACAGTGTTGCCCGTGACCGCAATGTCCTTGGAGCGAACGTTTTCGCGGCGCAGATTCTCCATCGACCCTTCCGTGGGCGCGAGATGAAGTTTCGCTACCTGACTGATGATCTTGCGGTTCGCCTCTTCGGGGAATGGTGAATCAATATCGCCAGTACGCAGGCCTGCTTCGAGGTGCACGATTTTCACTCCACGGTGGAAACCTGCAAGAGCCGCAGCCATCGCCGTCGAGGTATCGCCTTGGGCAATGATCACATCTGGTTTTTCGGCATCGATGATGCCATCCAAACCCACGAGGGCGCGGGAAACGATTTGGTTCAGGCCCTGACCGGGAACCATCAGATGGAGATCTAGTTTTGGTTCAATGCCGAACATGGTGTTGACCTGCTCGAGCATCTCACGGTGTTGACCGGTGGAGACAGCGATAGATTCGAAACGCTCGTCTGTGTCCAAGGCGGTGATGATGGGGGCAACCTTGATCGCCTCGGGGCGAGTGCCGTAGATGGTCATAATCTTAGGACGAGACATCGTTCTCCTTGATGTGAGAAAAATGGAGACACGTCAATTCTTCCACACAGGGTAAGCTGCCTGAATTCTTCTCTAGGGAATGAGGGAAAAGCGACATGCGCGGCAAAGCACAGCTATGGCGAGACTACGCTTAGTGAGCCATCTGCGTCTACACTCACCTGCGCACCCAAAGCCCTCACCAGGTTAATGCGCTGCCAGGAGCCGGTGCTGCCCTGCCAGTCGAGTGGGGTGCCGGGCTTGGTGGCGGTTTGGCGGAGGAGCTCGGCGCGCTGCGCGTAGGTGAGGTTGGGGTGGGCTGCCTCAAGGAGGACGGGGGCGGCCTTCGGCACGATCATGGGGGCATCCGGGTGGTAGACGGTGGGCAGGCCGTAATCGGCGAACGCGGCGTAGCGCTCGGCGGCCTGCTGAGTCGTGGCGTAGCTGGTGCCAGCGGCGTCCTGCTCCGCCACAAGGGTGGCGATGTCCTTGCCGGTGCGCCACTGGATCTCAGCGCGGATTTCCGCCTCGGCTTGGCGGAGGGCATCGCGCATGCGGGGATCGTTGAGGCGGTCCGCGGCAGCGGCGAGGCCGGTCATGCGGCCACCGATGACGTCGAGGGGCGAGTGTACGCCCAGAACCACACGGTGATTGCCGGCCTCAGCGCCGCGCAGGGCCAGCTGCGGGCCTACTTCAGGGAGCATCGTGGCCAACAGCGTGCTAACCCATACCGCTTGGTTGGTGTGGCCGGAAGGGAAAGCTGGGGAATCCAGGTAGTAGTTTTTCACGCCGTCGTTGTAGCGAATGATGCGGTCCGGAGCCTGCTGAAAGGGGCGCGGTGCCTTGAAATAGTACTTCTCCGCAAAGGTAGAGCTGGCCAACCCACCAGCGCGCGCTAGGTAGCCGTTGCCCAAGAGGTACTCAGTCTTGGGCAGGCGATGTTCAGCCAGGGCATCGCGGAAGGCTTGGCCCAGTACCGGCCCCATGGCCTCAGACACGGCAGACATGACACCGTCGGTGTCAGCGGCGGCGTCACGTTGCGCACGGGCGATGAGGGTCGCGTCGTGGGCCGCAGCATTGTTGATGGCCACGGCCTTATCCAGATCCGCAGACATGAGGGTGGGGTTCTTCCTCACGTCGCTGTAAAGCCGCACCACCTCCCAGTACACGCCGTACTGATACGAGGACACGTCCGAGGGAAAGCCCACGAGGTAATCCGGGGTAAAGGGACGCGGAGTGGGGGCGCCAGAATGAAGCGCAGGAGCTTCACCGGTGCTCGAGCCCGTTACGGGGTCCGTCAGCGCGGGGACGGTGAAAGGAAGGTCGGCTGCCTGGGCTGTAGGTTGGACCGGAACTGCCACCAGCAGGGCGGCGAGGGGAACCGCCAAGGCGTGAGGGGATCTAGACATGGGAACGGTCTTACACCATGCAGATGACCACGGCGTGTCGCGTAGGTGAACGGCAGAAGGTTAATGGTTGGCTAATGCTCGGTTTAATCCTCGGCGGCGCTAACTTCCCTGGTCTCCTCAGGGGTGGCCGCGCGGGTCTCGGCAGGGCTCAGGCTGGCGGTAAGTAAGGCTGCCATGGCCACGGCTGCCGACGCCGCATACGTTCTCGTCGAAATCTCCACACTTTTAACCTAACGTGACGCAGGCCGCATGGGAAGTCCTGGGTAGAAATCTATTCCCGGCTCCCCACGGGCCCTTACCCTTGTGCCGTCGGGCAGGTAGGCTGTCTGCCAGAAGTGTACGTGCGAGCGGAAACACCTGCGCGCGTACTGTGAACGCTTGTGAACGCCATCGCCGGCAACAGTGCCGGCCGAAGAAGGGGATGACTAGTTTCCAATGATTCAATTTGTTGTAGGCGCCGCCGCTGGGTACGTCTTTGGAACCAAGGCAGGGCGCAAGCGCTATCACCAAATTAAGGGCGCCTACGAGAAAGCAATGAACTCCCCCGTGACCAAGTCCGCGGTCAACTCGGCCCGCAAGGCGGTGGCCAACCGTTTGGACCCGGATCCACGCATGCGCGAGCTCAAGGATTACAACAAAGGTAAGCGCGGCAAGCGTGGCACCACAGGTGCCACGGATGGAATGAAGGCAGACCGGATTTACGAGCCGGACGAGGATTAAAGCGCTGACTAGCGCACGCCGCGGAAGGCGCGGTCGTTGAGCTCGCGGCGGGCTTGTTCTAAGGCAACGAGGTCCGCGAAGAGCGAGTTATAGGCCTCTTCGTCATCGGAGGGGCGCATGCGGCCCAGCTGGGCCTTGAGCTGGGCTACTTGGTCGCCCACGCGGGCCTCCTGGAGGCGGGAGAGGACCGAATCGGCATAGGCCTCAAGGTCGGTGTCGGAGTTGCCGGTCTCCCCTAGCTTGATGGGCTCAACAGCGAGCTCAGAAACGAAGTTGCGGGCGGTAAGGTCCAGCATCTCCCCCGCCACGGCAGCCAGCCATTCCACGCCGGGCATACCCGCGCCGGCGGTCACGCCGCCCAAGGTGGAAATGGCTTGGCGTACGGTGCGATAGGCCTCGTTGGAGTAGGCGTCCTCCGTAATGCCATCGAAGTAGCTGCCGGCAATCTGCGGGTATTGCAGGGCCAGCTTGAGGGCCTCGCGTTGGGGCCACAGGTGCGGCTCGCGGGGGCCGGGGATATGCATCACCGGGGCATTCGCCTGCGCGGGCGCTGAAGACGTTTCCTCCAGGCTGGCGAAGCGCGGGCGCTCCTGTTTCTTGGGCTTGCGAGCCTCCTGGCGGACCTGGTGGAGGACTTCCTCCGGGTCCGGCCAGCCTACCCAGCCAGCAAGGCGGCGGGCATACTCGCGCTGCAAGGGGGCATCACGGATCTGTGCCACGACGGGCACCGCACGGCGCAGGGCTTGGAGGCGGCCCTCAGCGGTGTCGATCCGGAACTCGTCAATGACGGAGCGGATGACGAACTCGAACATGGGGATGCGGTCGGCCACGAGATCGCGCACGGCGGCATCGCCTCGCTCGAGGCGCAGATCGCACGGGTCCATGCCGTCCGGGGCCACGGAGACGAAGGACTGGCCGGTGAACTTCTGCTCGCCCTCGAAGGCGCGCATGGCGGCCTTTTGGCCCGCCTCGTCACCGTCGAAGGTGTAGATGAGCTCGCCGTGGAAGTAGGAATCATCGAGCATGAGGCGGCGCAGAACCTGGAGGTGGTCACCGCCGAAGGCGGTGCCACACGAGGCCACGGCCGTCTTCACACCCGCGGCATACATGGCCATGACGTCCGTGTAGCCCTCCACCACCACGGCCTGGTGCTGCTCCGCAATGCTGCGCTTGGCCAGGTCGAGGCCGAAGAGCACCTTGGACTTGCGGTAGAGCATGGTTTCGGGGGTGTTCATGTACTTGCCCAGCTTGTCATCGTCGAAAAGCTTGCGCGCACCGAAACCAATCACGTTGCCGGACAGGTCCTTGATGGGCCACAGCAGGCGCCGGTGGAAACGGTCGATGGGACCGCGCTTGCCCATCGTCGAAATGCCGGCAGCTTCCAGCTCCTCAAAGGAAAAGCCCATGCGCAGCAGATGCTTGGTGGCGGTGTCCCAGCCCTCGGGCGCATAGCCGCACTCAAAGTCATAAATGATCTCCTTGGAGAAGCCACGGTCAAGGAGGAACTCACGCCCAGGCGCTGCCTGCGGAGTCTCTAGCTGCTGACGGTAAAACTCGTGGGCGGCCTTGTTGGCGGCGATGAGGCGCTGGCGCGTGCCGGGCTTTTCATCGCGCGCTCCGGTGGAGCCACCTTGGTAATTGATGTGGTAGCCAATCTTCTGGGCTACCGCCTCCACGGCCTCAGGGAAGGAGACCTGCTCCATTTCCATGAGAAAGCTGTAGACATCCCCGCCCTTACCGGTGGAGAAGCAGTGATAGTACCCGCGCTGTGGACGCACGTGGAAGGACGGGGTCTTTTCATCCTTGAAGGGGCTCAAGCCCTTGAGTGAGTCATAGCCGGCGGGTTTGAGCTGGACGTATTCACCCACGATTTCCTCAATAGGCGCGCGTTCACGGATAGCTTGAATGTCGCTGTCCGGAATTCTGCCTCGTGCCATGCGTACAGACTACCCCGCGCGCGGGACACGGAGCCACAGAGCTGAAGGACCGGCCACATGTGGCACACAGTACGCGCGGACGGGATTTCTTTTTTGGGCCTATACCTGCAATGATGGTGGCCATGTCCCAGTCCTCCCCCTCCAGAAAATCGCTTCCGGCTCTCATCGGCGGTGCGCTGCTTGTACTCGTTGCGGGCTACTTTGGCATCGATCTTGGCGGCGGAGAACACGACGGCGGTGCACAATCCGGCCCGGCTTCTGAGGCTGCTGAGGCCTCGGGAGAATCGCGGTCGGGGGATCGGGGGGACGTCGACAAGCACAGCTCCGACGATGGTGACCTGCCCACCTGCGCCATGGACACCCTGCCCGAGCAGGCCAAGGACACAGCGCAGGACATCCTGGCCGGCGGACCTTATGACTATCCGGACAATGACAATGCGCGTTTTGGCAATTACGAGGGCGTGCTGCCGCAGCAAGACCGCAACTATTACCGCGAGTACACCGTGGACACCCCGGGTCTTAACCACCGCGGCGCCAAGCGCATCGTGACTGGTGGCGGCAGCGAAACCGACCCGGATGTGTGGTACTACACCGATGACCACTATGAGAGCTTCTGCACGATTCCGGACGCTGAGTAGGCCTGAAGAGTTAAAGGATTTTTTCGAGCATGGACCGCATTCTCATCACCGAAACCATCCGCACCCGCGAGGACTTCTTTGGGGCGCTTGGCCGTCTGCGCGACAACGCAGCCGGAGCGCCGCGCAACCTCGATGACTTGGCGGATTTCCTGCGCGAGCAGCGCATCCAGGCGATCATCGCCGCGGACATGGAGCTGGAGCAGGAGGAGTTGTCGCGGATTTCTCTGGTGCTGGAGGACCAGGGCGTGGCGCTGGTGCGCTAGGGGCTTTTAGCTCAGAAAACCGAACAGCTCGGCACTGCGCTGGGCAAGGCGCTCCAGGCGGGATTCCGTCATGGAGGCAATCTGGTCAATGACGGCGCGATCACGCTCGAGATCGGTTTCTGCCTGGCGCCACCACAGGGCGAAGGTGGCATCGAGGGAACCGGGGGCTCCTGCCACGAGGTAGTCATAGACGCGGAAGATGCGCTCGCGCTGGCGGTCTTGCCGGGCCACGTGGGCGGGCTCATCCATGACGTAGAGAACGGCAATGGTCTTGAGCAGGGTCACCTCTGCCACGGCACCTGGCGGGACCTGGAGAACACCGTTCATGCGTCCGAGCGGGCCATTATTGGCTTCCTGCGTGGCGGACACGGTGGCGCCGACGTAGCGGCCAACCAGTTCCGAGGTCATCTTTTTCAGTTTTGCGTAGTCGGTAAGCGTGTAGCCGAAATTGCCGATTGCGTTGATGACATCCAGCTGGCGAAGCCGGTCCGCGGCTTCCAGTAGCTCGTCGGCGGTGCCGCCGAAAGCCTTTGCGCCCTTGTCCGCAAGGTGCGCAAGCTCGACCAGGTCCCAGAGAACGCTGAGCGAAATGCGGCGCGAAATGATGCCGTCTTCCACGTCATGGACCGAGTATGCGATGTCATCGGACCAGTCCATAACTTGGGCTTCCATGGACTTGCGCTGATCGCTATGGCCCTGCCGGAGCCACTCGAGCACGTCGACGTCCTCGTCATAGGCGCCATATTTGCGGTTGGTGGTGCCATCCGGGTTGGTCTTGGTCCAGGGATACTTGCAGGCGGCGTCGAGCGCGGCGCGGGTGAGGTTGAGGCCATAGCTGTGCGGGCCCGCCGGGGTATCGAGTACTACCTTGGGTTCCAATTTGGTGAGGATGCGCAGAGTCTGGGCATTGCCTTCGAAGCCGCCGAGGGCGACCTCATTGAGGGCGTTTTCGCCGTTGTGACCGTAGGGCGGGTGGCCGATGTCATGGGTAAGCCCAGCCATGTCACACAGGTCAGGATCGAGGCCGAGGCCGGCGCCGATGCTGCGCGCGATTTGGCTGACCTCCAAAGAGTGGGTCAGGCGGGTACGCGGCGTATCGCCATCGCGGGGGCCGACGACCTGTGTCTTATCCGCCAAGCGGCGCAGGGCCGCGGAGTGCAGGACGCGGGCGCGATCCCGGGAGAAAGCTCCGCGATGCTCTTCGGTCTCGCGGTAGGCCGAGCCTTTTGGGGTCTCGGCGGCGAGGCGGGCGACGTCATCGGCGGAATAGTTGTAGCTCACAGAGGTTTAGTTTAGGCGGTGTCGTCGCCCTGCTGGGGCTGCCTCGCGCCAATGACGCTGTGGCGCAGTGCCTGGTTGGGGCGGATGATGCGCTCGATGCGGTAGAAGGCCGTGCGGAGTCCGGCGGAACGCTTCTCCCCTACTGCGGTGCGAAGTCCGAGGTAGATCAGCCCACCGGTCTCGTGCGCGAGGTAGCGCCACCACGGAATGGAGAACCGCGGGGACGGATAGTAGGGCGTTCCCAGAACCGTGGCGCGTATCCCCTCTTGGCGGGCGATGAGGAAGGTGCGCAGGCGGTGGAGTGGATCGGTGACGATGACAGCTTCGGTGACGCCGAGCTTGTCGCGCGCGGCCGCGAGTGAGCTGCGGGTATCAAGCCCCTCCTCGAGAGCGGTGACGTCAAGGGTGGTGTTCTCCAGCAGGCGCTTGGCCACGCCGGCCTCGGTGAACCTATCGCCAGGTAAGTTCCCACCAACGGTGACGATGGGCAGGTTGTGTGCGGCGGCGTGCTCGGCGGCGTAGCGCACGCGGCCGGCGAGGATGCGGGAGGGGCGGCCGTCGTATTGCGCGGCTCCTAAAACAATGACGTACTTCACTGCCTTACTAGCTTAGCGTCGGGAAGGTATCGTGGTGCGCATGACTATTGCTGCTCGTATCGGCCGCGCCGCCCTCGCCGCCCTCGTGCTGGGTTGCGCCACTGCCGGCCCTGCTGTGGCCGCGGAATTAATTGTCGCCGCCCCCGAGGCGTCCGCCCTCAAGGACAAAGTGACGGATGAGGCCGGGGTGCTCTCCAGCTCGGAGAAGTCCGAGTTGGAGGACAAGATTGTGGCTCTGCAACAGGAGCACCACGTGGTGATTTTCGTGGTCTTTGCCTCCTCCCTGCCGGAGGGCGCGGAGAGCTACGCCAACGGCATTGTGAAGGCCAAGGGCCCGAACTCCGCGGCCTATGTGGTGGGTGTGGATGATTCCACCGTCGGCGTGCAGACCGGTAATGACTGGCCCCGCGGGCGCCTCGATGTCATGTATGACGCGGCATACGCGAAGCTTGTCGACGGTCACCAGTACGGCCCCTCTGCCCTCGCGCTTGTCGACGCTGCCGCAACCGGTTCCGCAGGTTCCTCCGGCTCCTCCGGCTCCGGCTCTTCGGGGTCTGCTGATTCCGCGGGTTCCTCGGATGGCTCCGGCGGCCTCTGGTTGGCTGGCGGCGCAGGTGCCCTGGTGCTGGCCGGTGGCGGCATCGCGGCGGCAAGCCGGCGCAAGACCAAGAAGGACTCCGCGGCCTCTCTGGAGTCCGCTCGCCAGATTGAGCCGGGTAATACCTCACAGCTGGACCGGCTGGATATGGCGACGCTCTCCCAGCTGGCGCAGGAAGAGCTGGTCTCCACTGACGAGTCCATTCGCCGCGGCAAGGAAGAGCTCGATATCGCAGTCGCCGAGTTCGGCCCGGAGCGCACCCGCCCGTTTAGCCGCGCCATGAGCCACTCCATGCTGACCCTGCAGAAAGCCTTCCAGCTGCAGCAGCAACTCGATGACAACCTGCCCACCTCCCAGGGCGAGCGCCGGCAGATGCTGGTGGAGATTATTTCCTCTTGTGGCCAGGCTGACGATGCCCTCGACGCGCAGGCAGCGGACTTCGCCCAGATGCGTGACCTGCTCATTAATGCCGGATCCAAGCTCGATGAGCTCACGCGCCGCACGGTGGATCTGCGAGGCCGCCTGCCGCAGGCTAGTGCCACGTTGTCGTCCCTTCGCGGGTCCTATTCGGAAGAGGCGCTCTCCTCCATCGCGGATAACCCAGAGATGGCGGAAGTCTCCCTCACCGAGGCCGAAAAACTCCTCGACCGCGGCCGCGAGCTTCAGTCCAAGCCGGCCGGCCAGCAAGGACCGTTGGTCGGTATTATTCGCGATTGTGAACACGCCCTCGAGATCTCCGACCGGCTCCTCACCGGCGTAGAGAACGCCGAGACCTCCATCGCCTCAGCCAAGGCAAACCTGCAGGCGCTCATTGAGGAAATCGAGGACGAAATCACCGAAGCCCGTGAACTCGAGCAGCGCGGCAAGGCTCAAGGCTCCCCGGCTGATTGGTCCGCCTTGGAAGAGTTACTTTCGCTGGCTCGAACTGCTGTTGACCAGGCTCGCAGCAACGGTCAGGCTGACCCGCTGGGCCAGTACACCGCCCTGACGGCAATCGATACCAAACTCGACGAGCAACTCGACACCGTCCGCGAGACCAATTCCACTCGTGAGCGCCAGCTCTCCCTTTACCGCCAGCAGATGGCTTCCGCGGAATCCTCCATCCAGGCAGCTGAGGACCTGCTCTCCTCCCGCGGGCGCGTCATCGGTTCTGAAGCGCGCGTGGCTCTGGCTGATGCCACCCGCCTCCACGCCCAAGCCCAGAGCGCCGCCTCCACGGACCTGTGCGCGGCCCTCACATTCTCCCGCGATGCTGCCGCTGCCGCGCAGACCTCCCTTAACCGAGCCAAGAGCGATCTGGATGCTTACCGCCGCCAGCAGCAGCGCCGCCAAGCCAATGACGTTGCGAGCAACGTCCTCACCGGCATGGTCTTGGGCCAAGTCCTCGGCGGCGGCTCCCGCGGCCACGGCGGTGGTTTCGGCGGGGGCTTCGGTGGCGGCTTCGGCGGCGGAGGCTTCGGAGGCGGAGGATTCAGCGGCGGCGGTGGCGGTGGCTTCCGCGGCGGCTCCTTCTAGCCGCCCCCGGCCTTCGCTGGCGTCTCACGCAAGGCATCTGCTCGGCGGCGTTTTCACAGCTGAAAACGCCTTATGCCGCCTCAACGGTCGGCTGAGCCTTTCCTTCATGCACATGGTTCGAGTCATACGGCTCTACTCACATGGTTTAGCTCAGAAGGTTTACTTGGGGTCAAACGAACCAAATGGAGGCCTGTAGATGGTTTGTTTGGGGGCAAAGAAACCTTATGACTAATGCCTTCTGACTCGACCCCCCGTGTACGACAACCGCACAGGAAATCCGCACCCCCTACCGATGCGGGGTGGTAAACCCCTTACCGATGCCAGGTGGCACCCCCTACCGATAGGACGGTGGACTGCGGAAGGTCCCTTCAGTTTGGTCCCTGTAGTTTGGTCCCTTGGCACCGTAAAGGGACCACTTATCGCGCGAAATCAGCCAACACATGGTCCCTGTGCACTAATAAGGGACCAGGGTAGAGGGACCAAACGACCAGGTCCGTTCGATAGCGGAGGTGAGCTAGGTGCGCAGGGGGCGGGTGGGGCCGTCGATAAGCATGCAACAGTAGCTGGTGAAGACGGCGTCCGGCAGGGGCAGCTCGCCCACGGCGACCTCAAGGTCGCGGCCGCGCGGAGCGGTGCGGGCGACTTCCGTGCCGGACGCGTCGATGATGCGACGCTCGCGCCGGAAAGGGTTCGTGCGCTCGAGCAGGTACTCGCGGTCCTGACAGACCGCGCGCAGGTTATTCACCGTGAAGCTGGCCTGCTCAGCCGAAAAGGCAGGGCCACGCACGCTAAAACGGCGGGCTCCTGGGACATGCTCGAATGCGATCGTGGTGCCCGATCCGGGCAGCAGCAGGCCCGTCGGATTCACGCGGGCGATGACCTCGTCCGCGGCGTTGACCAGCACGCCATCGCGCCACATACAACGCTGCATTTACATCAACACCGTGACGACGGCGACGAGGGACAGCAGCAGCAACGTCACGATGATCGGGATGGCGGTGCGCTGCGTGCGCGCCTCAAGGATGACCCGCGTGAACCAGCTCAGACCAGCGATTTCCCAATCATCGAGGTCACCGGAGTCATCACTGTGCTCTCCTTCGAACTCGAGGATGGCCTTGCGCACTCCCGAGTTCTTGGAGGAGAACTGGGCAACCTTGACGCCCGAGCTGTCCTCCACGATCCAGTCACCGCCAGCCTCGTTGATGAAGGCGAAAGTGCGACCATCCAGCGAGGCCTCCAAGCGCTTATCGCGTTTGGGGTTGCCGGCGAGGCGGTAGACGCGGTCGTCAGTCAGCGTGATGGAAGCGCCCAAATCAGTGACGTCGAGACGCCAGTGATCACCTTCCACGTCGGCCGAGCGCTCCTGGAACATACCCAGCGACCCCGGTCCCTCCTCCACGAGGAGGACCGAGTTCTTGCTGTCGCTGCGATCCCAGCTGGTGTAGTGCATTAGCAGCCGATCAGGCGGGTGGCCAGGTATGCCTCAAGCTCATCAAGCTTGACGCGCTCCTGCTCCATGGAGTCACGCTCACGGACGGTGACCGCGTTGTCCTCGAGGGTGTCGAAGTCATAGGTCACGCAGAACGGAGTACCGATCTCGTCCTGACGTCGGTAGCGGCGGCCGATGGCACCGGAGGTGTCAAACTCGACATTCCAGTTCGCGCGCAGCTTGTTGGCGAGTTCACGGGCCGGGGTGGACAGCTCTTCCTTCTTGGACAGCGGCAGCACAGCCACCTTGACCGGGGCGAGGCGGCGGTCAAGGCGCAGGACCACGCGCTTATCGGTACCGCCCTTGGCGTTCGGGGCTTCTTCCTCGTCATAGGCATCGATGAGGAAGGCCATCATGGCACGACCAAGGCCAGCGGCCGGCTCGATGACGTACGGGGTCCAGCGCTCGCCGGACTCCTGGTCAAAGTAAGACAGGTCCTCGCCGGAGCCCTTCGCATGCACAGACAGGTCATAGTCGGTTCGGTTGGCCACGCCTTCCAGCTCGCCCCACTTAGAGCCCTTGAAGTTGTAGGCGTACTCCACGTCCACGGTGCGCTTGGAGTAGTGAGAGAGCTTCTCCTGCGGGTGCTCGTAGAGGCGCAGGTTCTCTTCCTTGATACCGAGGTCGATGTACCAGTTGTAGCGGTCATCAATCCAGTACTGGTGCCACTCTTCGTCCTCGCCCGGCTTGACGAAGAACTCCATCTCCATCTGCTCGAACTCACGCGTACGGAAGATGAAGTTACCGGGGGTGATCTCGTTGCGGAAGGACTTACCGATGTTCGCGATGCCGAACGGCGGCTTCACGCGGGCAGATGTCATGACATTCTTGAAGTTGACGAAGATGCCCTGGGCGGTCTCCGGGCGCAGGTAGTGCAGGCCCTGCTCGTCATCAACCGGGCCGAGGAAGGTCTTGAGCAGTCCGGAGAAGGCTTTCGGCTCGGTCCAGTCACCGGGCTGGCCGGTCTCCGGGTCATTAATGTCCGCCAGGCCGTTCTCCGGCTCGTGACCGTGCTTCTCCTCGTAGGCCTCAATGAGGTGATCAGCGCGGTAGCGCTTACCAGTGTGGCGGGATTCAACGAGCGGATCGGTAAAGACCTCGACGTGGCCGGAGGACACCCACACCTGACGGGGCTGAATCACGGAGGTGTCAACACCCACGACGTCGTCGCGCGACTGCACCATGTGGCGCCACCACTGGCGCTTGATGTTTTCCTTCAGTTCAACGCCAAGCGGGCCGTAGTCCCACGCAGAGCGGGAACCGCCATAAATTTCACCTGCCTGGTAGACCAAGCCGCGGCGCTTGCACAGGCTGACGACGGTATCAATGACGGATGCCATGGTAAATGTGACTCCTCTGGTAGGGGACAGTCTTTTGCAATGCGGACAAGTCTAGCGCGCGCCTTCCCACAACGCGCCGTCACCCCGAAAGTGTGGTGCATTTTATACACATCGGCGTATTTCTAGGCTATAGTATCTATATCTCTAATTATCTCTACCTCTATAGATACGACTGAAGGTGAACCGCGTGAGCACCACCCAATTGGCCCCTCTCTCCTTTGATATCACCGCCGCCGCAACGGTAATCAGCGCTTTAGATTCACCACTGCGCATCGATATCATTCAGCGTCTCGCTGAGCGTGATCACTACGTCCACGAACTCGTCTCCGCTACGGGCAAGTCCCAGCCTCTCATTAGCCAGCACCTGCGCGTTCTCAAGCGCGCGAACATCGTAGACAGCGAGCGTTCCGGCCGCGAGGTGCGCTACACGTTGGCGGCCCCGAAGGTGCTGCCGCTGCTTGCCGACGCCGCCCAGGCCACCACCTAAGCCCCCTTAGTGAAAGTGTATTGATAAGCTGAATACCATGGCCATCCACGACAGCATCCCCAAGCTCGGTGCGCGTAACACTCGTCAGCGCACCGCCGTGGTCGAAGTCCTCCGGAAGCTCGACAAGTTCGCATCCGCTAAGGACATTCACCAGGCACTCATTGAAGGCGACCAAAAGGTCGGCCTCACCACGGTCTACCGCACCTTGCAATCTCTGTCTGAGATCGATGCAGTCGACGCACTCCACATGCCATCCGGCGAAACTCTCTATCGCCACTGCGATACCGATGCTCATCACCACCACCTGGTGTGCACCAAGTGTGGCCGTACCGAGGAAATCGACGGCGGCCCGATCGAGGAGTGGGCCTCCTCGGTAGCCAAGGAGCATGGCTTCGAGCTCACCGGGCACGATGCCGAAATCTTCGGCATCTGCGCCGACTGCCGCGCCTAAAACTAACGCTGCCGGGCGTGACCACGGGCACGCCACCTACAATCGCGCGCTACGTGACGCCGCCAAAGCGGCGATCACGCCGCGCTACTTGACGCCGCCGAAGCAGCCGTCACGCCGCGCTACTTCACTCCTCCAAAGCGGCGGTCACGCCGCGCGTACTCTTCCACCGCCGCAAACAGATCCTCCGGAGTGAAGTCCGGGAAGAGCTTGTCCTGATAAATCATCTCTGCGTAAGCCGACTGCCAGAGCAGGAAGTTGGAGGTGCGCTTCTCGCCGGAGGGGCGCAGGAACAAATCTACGTCCGGCATGTCGGGGTCATACATCACTGAGCTCACCGTCTTCTCGGTGATGCTGCGCGGATCAAGCTCGCCGCGGGAGACCTGCTCGGCGAGGACGCGGATGCCGTCGACAAGCTCAGCTCGCCCACCGTAATTCACGCACATCACCAGGGTCATCTTGGTGTTGTCCTTGGTGAGCTCCTCAGCGGCCTCGAGCTCCTTGATGACCGAGCGCCACAGGCGCGGGCGACGGCCGGCCCACACCACGCGCACTCCCTTTTCATTGAGCCAATGGCGCTGGCGGCGCAGCACATCGCGGTTAAAGCCCATGAGGAAGCGCACCTCCTCGGCACTCCGGCGCCAGTTCTCCGTGGAGAAGGCATAGGCGGAGAGGTAATCAACGCCGAGGGCGAGGCAGGCATCGACAACGTCGAGAAGCACTGCTTCTCCCCTTCGGTGGCCCTCGGTGCGCTTCATGCCGCGCTCCTCCGCCCAGCGGCCATTGCCGTCCATGACCAGCGCGATGTGGCGCGGCAGGAACTCCTGCGGGATAGCGGGCGGATGGAGGACTCGGTTCGGGTCAGGCGTAATCACGCCCTACAGTCTACTGTTCCATGATCCCCAGCGCGCCAACGGAACGCTCAAGGTGCCACTGCAGGTGAGCCCGGGTCAGGCGGTGGGCTTCCTGGGCTTGGGCGTGCGTGGGCTGGCTCGGGTGACCGTGGGCGATGAGCCACATGTGGTGCAGGGTTTCCGGGTCCACCTCGGCTGCCCCGGGCGGGCGACATTGATGGCAGGCGGCCCCGCCGACGGCCGGATGAAAGGCGTGGTGAGGGCCGGGGCGCTGGCATTGCGCGCAGTCGAAGAGGCTGGGCGCCCAGCCGGCGTGGGACATGGCTTGGAGGAGGAAGGAATCGAGAAGCACAAGCGGATCGCCGTGCTGGAGTTGGTCAAGGACCTTCACGCACGCGTCGTAGAGATAGGGGTCCCCGGGGGCATCTGCGGCGGCGAGGCGCTCGGCTGATTCGAGGGCCGCGCAGGCCGCGGTGTAGCGGTCATAGTCCTCGATGATGCGCGCGCCGAAATAATCCACGGTATCCGCCTGGGAGATGGTGTACAGGTTGCGGCCGGGATAGAGCTGCACATCGAGGTTGACAAAGAGCTGCAAGCGCGAGCCAAAACGCGACTTGGCTCGGCGCACGCCCTTGGCGACGCCCCGCACGAGCCCATGATTGCGGGTGAGGAGCACGATGATGCGGTCCGCTTCCCCGAAATCATACGTGCGGATGACAAGGGCGCGGTCGCGGAAATTTTCCCGCATTTAGAAGCCCAGGCGGCCCAGCGCCTTCGGGTCCGACTGCCAGTTCTTCAGCACCTTAATACGCAGGTCAAGATAGACGTTTTGACCAAGCAGCTGGATGATTTCCTTGCGGGCAGTACCCACAATGCGGCGGAAACGGCGGCCATCCTTGCCCTCAATGATGCGTTTCTGGCCCGGGCGCTCGAGGTAGAGCACGGCATGGACGTTGAGGACGCCGGGGCGTTCCTCGCTGGGCAACATCTCATCAACCTCGACGGCCACGGAGTGCGGGAGCTCGTTCTTGAGGCCTGCCAGGGCGGCCTCGCGGATCAGCTCAGCGATGCGCTCCGCCTGAGCCTCATCGGTGACGTGGCCATCCGGGTAAAACTTCGGGCCTTCGGGCAGATGATCGACGATGACTTGGGTCAGCTCATCAAGCTGCACTTGCTCGATGGCGGACACCGGGATGACCACGGCGTCCGGGTTGTCCTGGCTCAACAGCTCGTGCAAGGCCAGCAGCTGCGCACCAACCTGGTCCTTGGAAGCCTTATCCAGCTTGGTCACGATGCCGATGATGGGGGTCTTCGGCGCGACCTTGCGCACGTTCTCCAAAATCCAACGGTCACCGGGGCCAATCTTCTCGTCCGCGGGAATGGTCAGGCCGATGACGTCAACGTCTGCGTAGGTGTCTTTGACAACCTCGTTGAGACGCTCGCCCAGCAGGGTGCGCGGGCGGTGCAGGCCGGGCGTGTCAACAACAACTATCTGCGCGTCCTCGCGGTGCACGAGTCCGCGAATGGGGTGGCGGGTGGTTTCCGGCTGGTCCGCGGTGATGGCGATCTTCTGGCCTACCAGCGCGTTCGTGAGCGTGGACTTACCGGTATTCGGGCGGCCCACGAAGGACACGAAGCCGGAGCGGAAGCCCTCGGGCGTGTCGGTGTACTGCGAATAGTCTGCGGCGTTGGCTTCGCCATCTTCAGGCAGGTCCGCGAAAGCGGCGTCAAAATCGGTGCTCATATTGCTTTTCATCATAGCTCACGATTTCTACATTCCCGCTCCCCGCTGCATGCAGGCAGAAGGTCCCTCTAGTTTGGTGCTTTCAGTTTGGTCCCTTTACTCTGGTCCCTTTTCAGGGCAAAGAGACCTTCTGGAGCCAGTTTTCGCTCTTTACATGGTCCCTTTTCAGCGAACAGGGACCAGACTAAAGGGACCTTTTAGTCGGCCGCAGGTGGCGGGTCGTTCGGCCGCAGGTAGAGACCAGGAAGCTAAAGCTCTTCGACGTGGAACTGCAGGCGCGGGTTGGCAAAAACGTCTTGGGCCTCGATGAGCTGGAGCTCCTGGGCGTCGGCCTCGTAGGTGGTGTGGAGCAGGTCGTACACCGAGGAGGCAGTGCGCTTGAGGGCTTCTTTGGCGTCGCTGGTCTCGGTGTAGTGGCCGGTGAAGAGAGCCGCGGTGACGTCACCGGAGCCGTTGCGCTTGACGGGCAGCTTCGGGGTGGCAACGAGGTAGGCGCGCTCGCCATCAACGGCGAGCATCTCGATCTCGTCTTCCTTGGTGTCCGGGCGCTGAACGGAAGTGACCAGGACGGTCTTCGGGCCGATGTCCTGGGCCTTCTTCACCGCCGCGAGGGTTTCCTCAAGGGTGGTCACCGACGAGTCGGTGAGGTAGCCCAGCTCGAACTGGTTCGGGGTGATGATGTCCGCCACCGGCACGACCTTATCGCGCAGCAGCGGCGGGATGTCGTCGGAGACAAAGCAGCCGGACTTAGCGTTACCCATGACCGGGTCGCAGGCGTAGAGGGCCTTGGGGTTAACGGCCTTGATGCGGTTAACGGCATCCACGATGGCACCGGCGATATCCGGACCGCCCTGGTAGCCGGAGAGGATGGCATCGATACGCGGGAAAGCGCCGCGCTTCTCGATGCCGTCCACAATCGCCGTGACGTCTTCGGCAGGAATCATCGGCCCGCCCCAGTCGCCGTAGCCGGTGTGGTTGGAAAAATTCACCGTGTGAATGGGCCACACCTCGTGGCCTGCGCGCTGGAGGGGGAAGACGGCAGCGGAGTTACCAACGTGACCGTACGCAACATGGGACTGGATTGAGAGGATGTTCATAACCCTCCATTGTGCTACGCCCCGCGGAACACCTCAACGTCGGGAGGGGTTTAGATGCCGCCGCCGGGGACTTCCTCGTCGAGTTTGGCGCGCTCGGCCGCATCCGGGAAGGCCTTCGGGCCAGAGGGCTTGGGCTGGTAGCTCACGCCGCGGGAGTCGAGGTCCTCGTACCAGTCCGCAAGCAGCTCGTTCTGCAGGCCGAACATCTCCTTTTCCTCCGCGGCTGTGGTGTGGTCATAGCCCAACAGGTGCAAACAGCCGTGGACGGTGAGCAAGGCCAGCTCGTGGCCCAAGGAGTGGCCGGCGGCGTTGGCCTGGCGCTGGGCGAACTCGGGGCAGAGCACAATGTCACCGAGCATGGCCGGGCCGGCATCGGGGGAATCGGGGCGCCCACCGGTGGCACCGGGGGTGAGCTCATCCATGGGGAAGCTCATGACGTCGGTAGGGCCTTCCAGATCCATCCAGCGCACGTGCAGGTCTGCGATGGTCTGCAGGTCCACGGCAGTCAGCGTGCACTCGGCATCGGGGTTAACGTCGAGGCGGCCCAAGGCATAAGAGCAGACATCGATGAGCATTTCCTCGTTCACGCCCTCAAAGCCGGACTCGTTGATAAATTCGATGCTCATTTCTTTTCCTCCTGCTCAGCAAAGGTGTCGTAGGCATCCACGATACGGCCCACCAGCTGGTGGCGCACCACGTCGGCAGAGCCCAGCTCCGCAAAGTGAATATCCGGCACGCCCTTCAAGATGCGACGCACCAGGCGCAGACCGGAGACCTGTCCGCCGGGCAGGTCCACCTGGGAGATATCACCGGTGACCACGATGGTGGAGCCAAAGCCAAGACGGGTCAAGAACATCTTCATCTGCGCTGGGGTGGTGTTTTGGGCCTCGTCGAGGATGACGAAGGCGTCATTCAGCGTGCGGCCACGCATGTACGCCAGCGGCGCAACCTCGATGATGCCGGCCTCCATGAGCTTCGGAATCATCTCGGGGTCAATCATGTCCCGCAGGGCGTCGTACAGCGGGCGCAGGTAGGGGTCAATCTTGTCATTGAGGGTGCCGGGCAAAAAGCCCAGCTTCTCCCCTGCCTCCACCGCGGGGCGGGTGAGGATGATGCGGCTGACCTGCTTGGCGCGCAGTGCCTGCACGGCCTTGGCCACGGCGAGGTAGGTCTTGCCGGTACCGGCCGGGCCGATGCCGAAAACGATGGTGTTCTCATCGATGGCCTGCACGTAGCGCGACTGGCCCAGCGTCTTCGGGCGCACGGATTTGCCGCGGCGCGAAACGATATCGGCCGCGAGCGCCCGGGAGACGGACTCGGGGGCATCGACGGCCACGAGGTCGAGCGTGTGCTTGACCGTATCCGTGCTGACCGGATGTCCGCGGCGGGCAATCGCCTCAAGCTCTTCCAGGACCTTGCGGGCGCGGGCAACCTCATAGTCGGGCCCAGCTGCGGTCACGGTCGTGCCGCGGGCAAAAAGATCCACGCCGACGAGGTCTCCCAGCACGCGCAGATTATCGTCCGCCGGGCCCAGCACGGTGGCCAGGTAGGCGGAGTCGAGATCAAACTTGGTGGTGATAATAGGCACGCCCAAAAGGCTACCAGCGGGAGGTCAGGGTGCCGATGCTGGCCAACGCCACCATGCTTGCCGACGCCGTCCTCAGCACCTCCGGCCCCAACTTAATCGCCGTGGCACCAGCCGCGGTGAGCTGGGCGAGTTCCTCCTCGCCGATGCCGCCCTCAGGTCCCACGAGCAGGTAGATGGTCTCGGTGGCGTCGAGGTCATCGAGGTCTTTAAGCCGCACGGAGGCGTCCTCGTGGAGCACCAGTGCGCGCGTGCCCGCAATCTCTTCGCAGAGCTGGCGCGTCGTCATGGGTCCACGCACGGCCGGGATGCGCGTGCGGCGAGACTGCTTCGCCGCCGCCAGCGCCGCGGATTCCCATTTGCCCAGCGCTTTCGGAGCCTTTTTAGCGTCCCACTTGGACACGCAGCGATCCGCCTGCCACGCGATGATTTCATCCGCGCCGGCCTGGGTAGCCAGATCGACTGCGAGCTCGGCGCGCTCGGATTTCGGGATGGCCTGGACCACGACGACGCGTGGGGACGGCTCAGGGGTGGTTGCGATGTCGTCGACAAGCGCGGCGAGCGTGTCCTTGCCCTGCACGTCGGTGATGGTGGCGGTGATGCGGAGCCCGGAGCCATCGATCAGGACCAGGTGTTCCCCTGGTCCCATGCGCTTGACGGTGACCGCGTGGCGGCCCTCCGCGCCGTCGAGGCCCACGGGCTGGCCGGGCTCGGCGAGGGAGAGATCCGGATGCAGGAAGACGGGCAGAGACATTAGCGGCGGAACTTGCCTCGAAGGCGGGTGAAGAGGGACTCACCCTGGTTGTCGCCCGCGCGGTGCACCTCAGTGCCGCTGTGGCCTGCGTTGCGGACCTTCTCGAGGGCCTCGCGGGTCTTCTTGTCCAGGTCGGTCGGGATAACGACATCCACGTGGGCATGCAGGTTGCCAAAACCATCGGTGCGCAGGCGCGGCATACCCTTGCCCTGAAGGGTGATGGACTCGCCCGGCTGGGTGCCCGGCTTGATATCGAGGGTGAGCTCTTCGCCGTCGAGCTGCTCGACGGTGCACGAGGAACCCAAAGCGGCATCCACCATGGGCACACGGACGGTTAAGTGCAGGTCATCGGCATTACGCTCGAAGACCGGATGCGGCTCGGTGTGCACCTCCACGTAGAGGTCACCCGCGGGGCCGCCGCCGTGGCCGACCTCGCCCTGGGAAGCCATTCGGATGCGCATGCCATCACCGATGCCGGCCGGAATGGTGACCGTAATATCGCGGCGCTTACGCACGCGGCCATCGCCGCCACAGTGGCCGCACGGATCGGTGACAACCTCACCGTAGCCGTAGCACTTCGGGCAATCGCGGGTGGTCATCATGTTGCCCAGCATGCTGCGCTGGACTTCCTGAACCTGGCCCATGCCGCCGCAGTGATCACAGGTAACCGGCTTGGCCTTGGATTCCGAGCCGGTGCCTTCGCAGCGGTCACACAGCACGGCGGTATCTACCTTGACCTGCTGCTTGACGCCGCTGTAGGCCTCTTCCAGCGTGATCGTGGTGCGCAGGAGGGCGTCATCGCCCGGCTGCACGCGGGAACGTGGGCCGCGGGAGGCACCGCCGCCGCCGAAGAACTCGGCAAAGAGGTCACCCAGACCGCCACCGCCGAAGCCGCCAAAGCCACCGCCGCCTTGGGCAGCACGGTCCTCCATGGGGTCACCGCCCATGTCAACAATCTGGCGCTTCTGCGGATCGAGGAGAACCTCCTGGGCCACGGAGGCCTCGCGGAACTTCTCCGCGGCCTCCTCATCGCCCGGGTTCACATCCGGATGGTACTTGCGGGCCAGCTTGCGGTAGGCCTTCTTAATCTCGGCGTCAGAAGCCGACTTATCTACACCAAGAATGCCGTAGTAGTCACGAGCCACGTACTGTCATCCTTTTCTATTTCTCGTTGCTATCTCAGTAATTCAGTCCGGCAGGCAAGCTTACTCGCCCGCGAGGATTTCACTCACATAACGTGCAACGGCAGACACCTTGGCGATTGTTCCCGAATAGTCCATATAAGTCGGCCCCACCACGCCGAGCCCACCGAGCGCTGCTGCCTGGGCCCCTGTGCCGAAGCCATAGCGTGTTGCCACGACAGAGGTTTGGCGCAGCTCATCGGCTTCGTTCTCGTCGCCGATGGAGACCGATACATTGCCCAAGTCGGGCACGCGGGCGAGCAGCTTGAGCACGACGACCTGCTCCTCAAGGGCCTCGATGATGGAGGGCAGGCCTTCCGGCAGCGCCACGCGGGTGAGGTTGGAGGTGCCGGCCATGATCAAGCGATCGGAGGGCTGCTCCACCAGGGTCTCGATAAGGGTGGTGGCGGCTTTGAGGAGGTGGGGGCGGATGTCGGCCGGGGAATCGTCGACAAGCGCGGCGAGCTCCACCGAAGCATCCGTGAGCGTCTTGCCTTCTAGGGCGGTGTTGAGGATATCGCGCAGGCGGTGGGTCTGGTCCGGGTCAATGACATCCTCGAGCTCCACATTGCGCTGATCGACGCGCCCATTATCCGTAATGAGCACAAGCAGTAAGCGGACCGGGGACAGCGCCACGACCTCGCAGTGTTTGACGCGAGAGACCTTGAGGTTTGGCATCTGCACGACTGCCGCCTGCTTGGTCACCTGGGCGAGCAGCTGCACGGAACGGCGCAGCACATCTTCTAAGTCCACCCCTCCTTCGAGGAAGGTGAGCATAGCGCGTCGCTCGGGCGCGGACAGAGGCTTGACATCATGGAGCGTATCGACAAACTGGCGGTAGCCCTTCTGCGTGGGCACACGCCCGGAGCTGGCATGTTCCTGGGCAATGAGGCCCTCGGCTTCGAGCACGGCCATATCATTGCGGATCGTCGCCGAGGACACGCCGAGCTGGTAGCGCTCGAGCAGAGCCTTCGATCCCACGGGCGACTGGGAGGCGATGTAATCCGCGACGATGGCGCGCAGGACTTCTTGGCGGCGGGCATCGGTGGAGCTGGACATGACTTTAAGGTTATCCGTTCTGGCGGAATGGTGGTGGAAGCAGTGCCAATCCGCCGCGGTGTTCAGGCAGGCCGCCAGCGATGCCAGATGGTCTCTCTACTGTGGTCCCCTTAGTCTGGTTCCTTATCGGCGTAAAGGGACCATTTCGGGGCCCATTTCCCGGTCTATATGGTCTCTTTTCGCTGCACAGGGACCAAAATAAAAGGACCAGACTAGAGGGACCTTTTACAACGAGGCACTGTAAGAAAGCTGCCGAGCAGGTCTGAGGCACCTACTCATGACAGCACAAGCTAGCGAGCGCGGTCCTCAGCGACGAGGAAGTCGGTGATGATGCCATCCGCCAGCAGGCGACCGGCCTTGGTCACGCGCAGGCGGTCACCGGCGCGCTCGAGCAGGCCGCGCTCAATGAACCGCGCGGCTACGGGCTCGGCAGCCGAGGCGAGCCAAGAAGCGGGGATACCTTCGCGCAGCCGCAAGCCCAGCATGATGCGCTCGGTGTCGCGGTCCGCCTCGCTGAGCTGCTCGCGCTCCTTAATCGGGAGCTGGCCCTCCCCCACAGCCCTGATGTAGGTTCGCGGGTTCTTGACGTTGAAGAAGCGCTCGTTGCCCAGGTGCGAATGTGCACCCGGGCCAGCACCCCACCAGTTGCCGTCAACCCAGTAGATACGGTTGTGCTCACACTCGCCGCCGGGCTTGGCCCAGTTGGAGACCTCGTACCACTTGAAACCTTCCGCTTCGAGGGTGGAAGAAATCATCTCATAACGCCTGGCCAGCACGTCCTCATCTGGGGCTGGCAACAAACCCTTCGATACCTTGCGTGCCATGCGGGTGCCATCCTCCACGATGAGCGAGTAGGCGCTGATGTGGTCCACGCCGGTGTCCAAAGCGCGCTCGAGGGTGAGGGCCACGTCGGAGTCCTGTTCGGTCGGCGTGCCATAAATCATGTCCAGGTTGACATGCTCGAAGCCCGCAGCAAGAGCCTCGCGCGCGGCATCGAAAGCTCGCCCCGGGGTGTGCGCGCGTTCCAAAACGGCAAGCACGCCTGCTGATGCGGACTGCATGCCCAGGGAGAGGCGGGTAAATCCGGCGTCGAGAAGCCCTGCGAAATACTCCGGCGAGGTCGATTCCGGATTGGACTCCGTGGTGACCTCCGCGCCCGGGGCAAGGCCGAAGGTGGTGCGGACCTTCGACAACACGCGGCCAAGGCCATCCGCGCCAAGCAGGCTCGGGGTGCCACCACCGATAAAAACGGTTTCGGCTTCGCGGCCAACCTGAGCGGCGGCCATCTCAAGCTCCCTCTCCAACGCGTCGAGATAATCGCTGGTCAGGTCCCCTCCGAGCTCACCGGGGGTGTACGTGTTGAAGTCGCAGTAGCCGCAGCGTGAGGCGCAGAAGGGGACGTGAATGTAAAGACCAAAGGGATCCATGGGGAACAAAATAACCGACTCGCCCGTTGAAGCGGTAGTCTATAGTGCAGATTTGCCACCCCGATTCTTAAAGAAAGGCCCCCTGTACGTGGAACCTCCGAGTCGATGTCCCCGCCGCCTACCTAAGGCGGTGGGGTAAGCCGTGTTATCTGCAATCCTGATGATTCTGGCGGGTTTCGTCGTCATTGGCCTGATTATTGTGGCCAACGCCTATTTTGTGGCGCAGGAATTCGCCTTCATGTCGGTCGACCGCACCCAGCTGCGTCAGCGCGCGGCCGAGGGTGACAAACCTGCGGAGCGTGCCCTCGGCATCACGCAGAAGACATCTTTTATGCTCTCCGGCGCGCAGCTGGGAATCACGATTACGGGCCTGCTCATTGGTTATGTGGCCGAGCCCCTTGTGGGCCAGGGCTTGGGCAAGCTCCTCGGTGATGTTGGCGTACCGGTGGGCGTGTCCGTCGCGGTAGGTACCGTGACGGCGCTGGCCGTATCGACGGTGCTCACCATGCTCTTTGCTGAGCTCTTCCCCAAGAACTACACCATCGCGGCCCCCATGAAGTCCGCGCTGTGGCTCTCCGCGTCGACGATGTGGTACCTGCGCATCTTCGGCTGGCTCATTCACTTCTTTGAGTATTCTTCCAACGCCATTCTCAAGGTGTTCGGCATCGAGCCGGTAGAGGATGTCGATTCATCCGCCACCACCGATGACCTGGAGTCCATCGTGGATGCCTCCCACGAAGCCGGTGACCTGGACGAGGACACGTACCTCGTGCTCGATCGTCTGCTGCACTTCCCCGAGCACGATGTGGAACACGCCATGATTCCGCGTTCGCGCGTGGATGTCATCGAGCCGGAAACCACGTTGGGTGAGGTTCGGGAGATGATGTCGGAGAATCACACGCGCTACCCCATCATCGATGATGAGCACAATCCCATCGGTGTAGTCCACCTCTATGATGTGCTCGGCACCGAGCTTCCTCCGGCGACGCCGGCCCGCGAAATCATGAAGGAACCCGTGGTGGTGCCGGAGCTCATGCCGCTTCCCGACGTCGTCACAGAGCTTCGCGACGCTGACGAGAAACTCGCCTGCGTCATCGACGAGTACGGCGGCTTCGTCGGCATCGTGACCATGGAAGACTTGGCCGAGGAGATCCTCGGCGATGTCACCGACGAGCACGACCTCGAAGAGACCGAGGAAATCACCGAGCAGGACGAGACGCACTGGATCGTCGACGGTGACACACCCATCGACGAAATCGAGCGCGCCATCGGCCACGATTTGCCGGAGGGCGATTTCGAGACCGTCGCCGGCCTGCTCATCGCGCACTCCGGCGCGCTGCCAGAGGAAGGCGAGCTGCATTCCATTGAGCTCGAGGCCGAACCGGACGATTGGGTCGATGGTGATGAGGCGCCCACGCGTACGCTCAACGTGCGTGTTGAGGAAGTCGACCGCCATGTGCCCTCCGTTCTGGCTCTGGAACTCGTCGAGGAATTCCCGGAAGAGGAGGATAACTAATGACTGACACGTGGTGGTTCAACCTCATCATTACCCTGCTCATCATCGCGGCCTCCGGGTTCTTCGTGATCGTCGAGTTCTCCCTCATGGGCGCTCGCCGCAACCGCTTGGAGGAGACCGCGGAATCTTCTTCCGCCTCGCGCGCGGGCCTGCGCTCCCTCAACGAGCTGACCATCATGCTCGCCGGCGCCCAGCTGGGCATCACCGCAGCCACATTCGTCCTCGGTGCGGTGACCAAGCCGTGGGTCCATCACCTGCTTATGGCCCCGTTGGAGGCACTCGGCCTGCCGCTGGGCATTGCTGATGTCATCTCCTTCCTCCTCGCCCTTTTCATCGTGACCTTCCTGCACTTGGTCATCGGTGAGATGGCGCCGAAGTCCTGGGCCATTGCCCACCCGGAGACGGCCCTGCAGCTCATCGCTGTGCCCGCCCGCGGTTTCATCTGGCTCTTCCGCCCGTTGCTCATCTGGATCAACTCCATGGCGAACAAGCTGGTTCGCATGACCGGTGAGGAGCCCGTGGACCGCGCCGGTGCCGCCGGCTATGACGCGGAAACCCTGCGCCACTTAGTGGAGCACTCGCGCCTGACGGGCACGCTTGATGATGACTCCGCGAACCAAATCACCGGCGTCATCGAGCTGGAGGCCTCCACCGCGGCTCAGCTCGCCCGCGAGCACGGCTCTGAGATTCTGCCGCTGTCCTCCGATTCCACCGTGGCCGAGCTACATGACCTGGTGGTGCGCAAGTCCATCATGCGCGTGCTGGTCTATCCACGCGCCTCACGCATCCCGCGCATCGTGCACGTGCGTGACACCCTGCTCGCGGATCCGGAGACCCCGGTGCTGGACTTTTCCCGCCCCGCACTGGCGGTCAGCTCCTCCTCCACCGTGCAGAAGACTCTGGATCAGATGCGTGCACGCAATGAACAGCTCGTTATGGTGGGCAAGCCCACCAAGGACAAGACGGTGTGGATTCTGACCTGGGACGACATTATGGGCCAGCTGTGGCCGCAGATTACGGAGCAGCTGGATCAAGCCGCCCCGGCCGCGAAGAATCCAGGGGTCTAAAGCCGCCGGCAATAAAGAAGAGCGCCACCGAGAGAGGGAATCTCGGTGGCGCTTTCCTTTGTCCTTGTGTGTTGGCAACAAGGAAGTCTGTGGTGCGGCTGCTACGCGGTCGTGGCAGCCTTCTTCTGGCGCTTGGCGCGGACGCGGGCGACCACGGCGTCGATACGCGCACGCTCCTCCAGGAAGGGTGGCGGGTTGTGGCCGCGCATAGTGCGCACGAAAGCGGGGTGCGCCTCGACCACGGTGTGGCGCCACGCCTGCATTGCGATGAGGGAGGATTCACCCGCGCGCTTGTACAGGTTCGGCAGGGAGATAACATCGAGGTTGCGGGCCACGGCGTCGGTTTGCGCCAGCACGTACTCGACCAGCTCGCGCAGGTAGGCTGCTACAGCCGCGGTGCGACCGCGCAGGGTTTCGGCAAGCTCCGACACCACGACGGGTGGGCCGGAGATGGGCAGGCCTTCAGCGAGCGCGCGGGCGGTGAGCTGCGCGGGCTCCTCGACGTCATTATCGCCGGAGGATGCCGCCGATATAGTGCCGGATTTTAGTCCCGACACGAGCGCGTGGCGCAGGCCGATGAGCTCGCCGACGCAGCGTCCGGAATCAACGCGGGCATCCTCGACGATGTCCCCCAGTTCAGCCAAGCAATCGAGGGCGAGTTCTTCGTCCCAGTCCTCGATAGCCTCGATGAGGTGCTCAATGTAATCAACGACTTCATCGCCGATGTTATAGATTTCTTGGGTCAGCTCACGGTGGCGCAGCTCGGCTGCGATTTTGTGCATAGGCTGCCCTTTCCGCGAGAACCTCTAGTTGAGGTTTAGAGTTTTTCTGACCCCGCTGACTCTATTAGAGATCCCCGCGTCGAACCGCGCGACACTCCGAAGAAATTCACAGACTCCGCCCAGCGGCACTTGCCATCGGGCGGAGTCTGAGTCACTGGGCCCGCGTCAGTGGGCTCGCGATCTGGAGATTATTTCTTGCCGGCGTAGAGGCGCTCGATGTCGGCCGCATAGCGCTGCGCCACGACGTAACGCTTGACCTTCATGGTCGGGGTGAGCTCATTGCTTTCCTCGGTGAGGTCCTGGTCCAGAATGACGAACTTCTTGATACCTTCCGCGTGGGACACCGTGGCGTTAACCTGGTTGATGGCGTCCTGGATGTCCGCGCGTAGGCCCGGATCGGCGGAGACCTCACGGATGCCCTTGGCCGCAGAGATGTTGTGCTCGGCCTTCCAGCGCTTGAGCGCGTCCTCGTCGAGAGTCAGCAGCACGCCGACGAAGGGCTTACCGTCACCGACCACCATGGCCTGGGAAATCAGCGGGTGGGAACGCAGGATATCCTCCATTGGACCGGGCGAGACATTCTTGCCACCCGCGGTCACGATGAGGTCCTTCTTGCGTCCGGTGATGACGAGCTTGCCATCCTCATCGATCTCACCAAGGTCACCGGTGTTGTACCAGCCATCACTCAGGGCTTCCTCGGTGGCCTCCGGGTTCTGCCAGTAGCCCTTGAAGACGACGCCACCCTTAATCATGATCTCACCGTCATCGTTGATGCGCAGCGTTGTACCACCCAGCGGCGGACCGACGGTACCGATGGACTGATCCACAAAGTCCACGGCGGCAGCCGCGGCGGTCTCAGTGAGTCCATAGCCCTCATAGATGGTCACGCCGATACCACGGTACCAATGCAGAAGTTCCTGGGAAATGGCCGAACCGCCGGAAATGCAGTACTTCACCTCGCCGCCCATGGCCTCACGGATTGCTCCGTAGACAAGCTTGTCAAAAGCCTTGTGCTTGGCCTTGAGGAAGCGGTCAGGACCCTCCGGAGTGTCGAGCGCCTTGGAGTACTCGATGGCTACCTTTTCCGCGCGATCGAAGATGGCGCCCTTGAACGCGGAGGAGCCATGCGCCTTGGCGGAAGCGCCGTTGCGCACCTTTTCAAACACGCGCGGCACGCCCAGAATCAGATTCGGACGAGAGCGCGCGAACTCAATGGTGATGGTGCCGAAGTCTGCCCAGTGGTTCTGGGATGCACCACCAATGGTGACCGCAAGGGACACCGCGCGGCTAAAGACGTGCGCCAGCGGCAAGAATGTCAGCACGTGGGAACCCGGTACGGCGATGGCGCCGATCGGGTTGGTGAGCAGGCCACGGGCCTCCGCCAGCCAGTTGCGGTGGGTAAGCATACAGCCCTTCGGTCGGCCGGTGGTGCCGGAGGTGTAAACCAGCGAGGCCACGTCATCGGTAGCGGTGGCCTCAATGCGTTCGTTCACTGCGGCGTCATCAAGCTCGCGGCCCTCAAACTTCAGGGTGTCAATGGCAGAAGAGTTAATCTCCAAGATGCGGCGCAGCTGGGAAGGTGAACCGTGCAGCTGCGGGGTACCGTCCTCACGCAGCTTGAGGTGCTTGACCAGCTCAGAGTGCTCGCGAGTCTCCGTAATCGCCAGGACAGCGCCGGAATCTTCCACAATCCACTGAACCTGGGAGAGCGAGGAGGATGGGTAGACCGGAACAGAAATCGCGCCGGCAGCCCAGATAGCGTAATCCAGCAGGGACCACTCATAACGCGTCGTCGAGATCAAAGCAACGCGGTCGCCCTGCTCCACGCCGAGGGCAATGAGGCCTTTCGCCACTGCGTAGACCTCCTCGACGAATTCCTTTGCGGTAACGTTGACCCACTCGTAGTTCGCCGGACGGGTAAACATTACGCCATGTGGGCGGGCCTTTGCCGTGGCCATCATGGCCGTCAGGCAGGTCTCCCCTTCATCAATCTGGAACTGAGCTTTGGTATGTGCCTCATTTAAAGTCACAGTTGTGTCCTTTCCCACAAAAACTAAATTCCAGCCCACTCTACCAACCGGATTTATCACGTGCGTGCGGAGGGCGTGGCACAATTGGGCGATGTGACTACCCGTGATCTGCTTCAAGAGCTCGCCCAGCGCCACGGAGTGGCCTGCGAGTACACCGCCCAGAACGGACAGCCTGTGTACGTCAGCGAGGAAACTATTACCTATACGCTGCGCGCACTTGGCGTCTCTATCTCTGACCGACCTGACGATGAAGAATTAACACAGGCCCTCTTTGAGGACTACCTGGATCGCGCTTCCCGCCCATTGCCACCGTGCGTCGTGGCGCGCGAAGGCGCAGAAAAATCCTTCACTGTCCACGTCCACGATGGTGATCCCGTCACCGTCACCATTGAGTTAGAGAATGGCGAGACGCGTCCGACATACCAGGACCACAACGACGCCCCGCCTGCCGACGTCTCCGGGATCATCTGGGGCGAGGCCTCCTTCCACGTTCCTGGAGACTTGCCGTTGGGCTTCCACACCCTGAAGCTATCCTCTCCGGGCATTGGCGAGTATGAATGCCCGCTCATCGTCGTGCCGAACCACCTGAGCACAGCGGATCGCTTCCTCGAGCAGCCCGCAGCGGGTGCGATGGCGCAGCTGTACTCAGTGCGCTCCGACAAGTCCTGGGGTATGGGTGATTTCGGCGACCTGGCCGAGCTTGCAGAGATTCTCGCTCCGCACTATGACTTCCTCCTTATTAACCCGTTGCATGCAGGTGAACCGCTCCCGCCAGTGGAGGATTCGCCGTACCTGCCCACCACCCGCCGTTTCATCAACCCCATTTACATCCGCGTCGAGGATGTTCCGGAGCTGAAGCTCCTGAGCCCAGAGCTGCAGGATGATGTGGCCGAGCTGGCTTCCGAGTTCCGCGAGCGCAACCACTCCGCCGAGGAAATTGACCGCGACTCCATCTTTGAGGCCAAGCTGCAGGTACTGCAAGAGCTCTTCAACCAAGAGATGACGCCGGAGCGCCGTGCGGCCTTTGGTGAATACCAGCGCCGCGAGGGCCGCGGCCTGCGCAACTTTGCCCTGTGGTGCGCTGAGACCGAGTTGGAGCGCCACAGCGGCCGCCGCCACGCACTTGACCTCGATGTCTCCGATTTGGCGGAGTTCTACTCGTGGTTGCAATTCCTCTGCGATGAGCAGCTGGACGCCGCTCAGCGCCGCGCGCTTAATGCCGGGATGTCCATTGGCCTTATCACGGACATGGCTGTGGGCATCCACCCCAGCGGCGCCGATGCGGTCAACCTCTCGGAATACCTTGCGCCGCAGTGCTCGGTAGGTGCACCGCCGGATGATTACAACCAGCAGGGCCAGGATTGGTCACAGCCGCCGTGGCACCCGGTGCGTTTGGCAGAGTCCGGCTACCTCCCGTGGCGGAACCTGCTGCGCACCATGCTGGGCAACGCGGGTGGTCTGCGCGTGGACCACGTTCTCGGTCTGTTCCGCCTGTACTGGATTCCGCGCCACTCCAGCCCGCTCAACGGCACGTACGTGAACTATGACTGGGAAGCCATGCTGGGGATCTTGGCGCTCGAGGCCGAGCGCGCTGGTGCGGTCCTCGTGGGCGAGGACCTGGGCACCCTCGAGCCCTGGGTTCAGACTGCTCTGCAGGACATGGGCGTGCTAGGCACCACCATCATCTGGTTTGAACATGCCGATGATGGCCCCACTCCGCGCCCTCAGGATCGGTACCGCCAGATGGCGATGTCCTCCGTGGGTACGCACGATCTGCCGCCGACTTTGGCCTACTTGCGTGGCGACCACATCGCCTTGCGCGCACGCTTGGGTCTGTTGACCACCGCAGTCGCGGATGAAATGGAGCAAGACCGCGAGTGGCAAAGCGAGGTCAAAGACAACCTGCAGGCCTACGGCATGCTGGATAATCGTGAGAACGCAGAAGACGTCCTCGTGGCGCTCCACGAGTACGTTGCTGGCACTCCGTCCGCGCTGACTATCACTAATGTCGTGGACATGGTCGGTGACGTGCGCGCACAGAACCTGCCGGGCACGACGAAGGATCAGTACCCCAACTGGTGTATCCCGCTCTGCAACACCGCCGGCGAGCCGGTGCTGCTGGAGGATCTGCCGAAGCAGGAGCTTTTCCAGCGCCTAGCCCAAGTGTCAACGCGGTCGAGCTAAGACGCGGCTGAGGGCGGGCCGACTAGACCAGCAGACCCGCTACTGCCACAACAACGATGAGCGC